>JAEXZY010000095.1 GCA_023404955.1 Actinomycetes bacterium | reverse complement strand
TGGTGCCGGTCCGACGCGCGGGTCGGTGGTAGTCGCAGCCCCTGCGCTCGGGCCCACACCGGCCGCGCGTCCGCGGCCGCCGCGGCCGCGATGATCCGCCCCGTCGCGCCGACGGTGGCGGCGATCGTGCGCCGACGCAGCAGTGCACGGCCCAACGCGACGGCGCGGTCGTCGTCGGGGGCGCTGAGGATCTCGTCGAGGTCCTCCCGCCAGCGGCCCCGCGCGGTGGTGCGTAGGACCGTCAGCGCGGTCTCCAGTTCGTCGCGCGCCACGTCCCTGTCGGTCGGCCGCGAGATGCGCAGCACGGCGGCGGCACTTCGCAGCACATGCACCACCGCGTTCCGGTCGCGCAGCGTGACCCCGGTGTCCTCGCCGACCCGATCGGCCACCCATTCGAGATCGTCGACCACCCGGACGAGCGCCCTGCTGCCCGCGGTCAGCCCAACCGGTCGGAAATCGGCTCCCAGGAACGTCTCTCGCAGCCGGTCCATCGCACGACGCACATCAGCCGCGCTCGCCGTGCCCTCGATGCGGTCGGCCAGCGTCGCGCACGCCCGCGCGGCCCGGCGGCGCAACTGCCCGTGATGGCGCGGCGGCAGGACGAACAACGCCGCCGGCACGCAGACTGCCAACGCGATCGCCCAGCCCGCCAGGCGCTCGCCGATCGGACCGGGCGGTGTGCACGCCGGCAGCACGAAGGTCAGCAGCGTGGCCCGCTGCCCGGCAGCGACCGTCTCGCTCAACACCCCGGAGAACGTCACCGCTACACCCAGGGCGAACATCAGCGCCACCGCCGGCCACGGGTACGGCGCGATGAGCGTGCCGAGGGTGATCAGGACGAAGCCGTTCAGTCCCAGGCCGGCGTAGGCGACCGCACGGTTCTGACGGTTGCCCGGGAAATCGGAGAACACCAGCAACGCGACGGAACCGAACAGCGTAAACAGCGCCGTCTGCGGATTGCCGCCGCCGACAAGGAAGCTCGTGCCTGCGGAGAGCGGGACCACGGTCGCCGCTCGCACCGCGCGGCGCAGCGCATCGTTGTCCGGATCGCGTTGATGCATCCGCCGGACGATGCGTGCGCGTACGTCGAGCGTCGGCGCGGTCGTCAATGCGTGAGCACCTTCACGGCGATCACGAGCAATCCGATGACGATCAGCGCTGCGATGGTCGCGATTTGCTGCCACCACGGCAACCGGGTGCGGCGGACCGCGAGCAATGCGATGAGCCCGAGTTCGCCGACGAGGATCCACATCGCCACCCACATCGCGGTGGCCGTGTCGAGCACACCGATACCGGCGAATGCCAGCGCCGCCAACGGGAGCACCGCGGCCTGCAGGATCTGGCCGGAGGCCTGCAGCACACGCCAGCGGTCCGCGCGCGACGGTGCCTGCTCATGCACCGCCAGATGGGCGACGAAGTCGGCCAGCAGACTGGCTGCCCACAGCCCGCCCATCGTCACCGCGACGTCGACCATCAGGATCCAGGCGGTGCCCTCCTCGGCGGTGTACCGGCTCAGGACCACCAGCGTGGCCAGGCACGAGATCGCCCCGTAGAGGCGCTCCCGCAGCATCGCCACAACATGCTCGACGGGCGCCGCCTCGGTCTCGCGGCCGGCAGTGTCAGTCACCGTCAGTCACTATCTGGCACCGACGCGAACCGTCCGGCGTCCAGACTCTCGAGCAATTGGGTCACCAGCCATTCCAATCCCTCCGGGTCCCGGGGCAGAAGCGCCTGCTCGTACCCGACGAGCAGGTAGATCGACCATGACGCGAACAGCTCAGCCTGCCGTCTGTGTCCCAATACTTGCAAAGCCGACTCGAACACCGCGTCGAAACGGTGACGGTCCACCGCGGCCTGAGTGTCGCGCACGAGCGGATCGATCGACCCCCAGACGCGTATCGCCGCCTCTGCGCCGTGCGGCAGCGTCAACCCGCCCTCGATCAGCCGGTCCAGCCGGCGTCGCGGATCGGGATCGTCGCCCACCTCTTCGACGCGGACCGTCATCCTGTCCCGCCAGTCGGTGACGAGCTGACGCGTGTATTCCGACCAGCTGGTGAAGTGGTGGTAGAACGACCCGCTCGTGACGCCGAGCCGACCGCACACCGACGCGAGCTTCAAGCCGCCGTAGCCGGCTTCGGCCAACACATCGAACCCCGCCTGAAAAAACAATTCCCGTGACCCCGTTGCCCCCATGTTCAAACTCTAATTCGACGTGCGCGGGCATGGCCGTCATGCCCCCGGAAACGCGGCTCCGCATTTGCTCGAATGACGATTTCGGGACCAGAAAAGACAGCGTGCGGGAGCCTCCGGTGACGTGTGGCACAATTTCGGGGTGCCTTACACGGCGAGTAGAGGCCCAGGTCGCCCCCCGGCGGCGAAGGCCGCCGAGACGCGCGAGCGCATCGTGCTTGCTGCGCGCGAGGTCTTCAGCGAGCTGGGATACGACGCGGCGACGTTCCAGGCCATCGCGATCCGGGCCGATCTGACCCGACCGGCGATCAATCATTACTTTGCCAGCAAGCGCGTGCTGTGGGGCGAAGTCGTCGAGCAGACCAACGCGACGATCGTCAGCACCGGCATGTCACGCGCCCGGGAACGCACCGGTCTGGTCGATCGGTTGGCGGCGTTCCTGTCGGCCACCACCCAGGTGGACACCGACGACCGCTCCGCAGCTGCGTTCCTGGTCACCTCCGTGTTGGAGACCCAGCGACATCCCGAGCTCATCAGCGACGAGCACGATCCGCTGAAGAACTCCCGCTCCTTTGTCACGTGGGCGGTCACCGACGCGATCGCTCGTGGCGAGCTCAGCTCCGACACCGACGTCGACCATCTGGCCGAGATGCTGGTCGCCGTGCTGTGGGGGATGGGCTTCTACGCCGGGTTCGTCGGCGATCGAGCCGCGCTGGGCGCGGTGGTCCACAAACTCGAACTGCTGCTGGCCAACAAGCTGTGGCATCTCGGCTCGTAGAGCCCCGCGCAAATCGATAGATAGACTGCCGAACTATGAGCGGTCTGCGTTCGGAGAACGACACCTGGGACATCAGCTCGAGCGTCGGTGCGACGGCCGTGATGGTCGCCGCCGCCCGCGCGGCGGAGACGCGCCGGGCCGACGCGCTGATTCGGGACCCGTACGCCGAGATGCTGATCGCCGAGGCCGGGGACGGCGTCTGGGCGCTCATGCTCGACGACGACTTCGTCGCCAAGGTCACCACCTCCGATCCGGAGGTCGCCGCAATGTTCGAGAACATGAAGAGCTATCAGGCGGTGCGCACCCGCTTCTTCGACACCTTCTTCGCCGAGGCGGTCGACGCCGGCATTCGGCAGGTCGTGATCTTGGCGTCCGGTCTGGACTCCCGCGCTTTCCGGCTGCCGTGGCCGGCCGGGACCACCGTCTTCGAGCTCGACCAGCCCAAGGTGCTCGAGTACAAGGCCGAGACGCTGGCAGCGCACCAGGTCGAGCCGACCGCTGATCGCCGCGCCGTGGCGATCGACCTCCGGCAGGACTGGCCCGCCGCGCTGCGCGGCGCCGGCTTCGATGCCGGCAAGCCCACCGCGTGGCTGGCTGAAGGGCTGTTGATGTACCTGCCTGCCGAGGCGCAGGACCTTCTTTTCGCCCGCGTGACCGAACTCAGCGCCGCTGGTAGCCGCGTGGCCGCGGAGTCGATGGGCCTGCACGCCGAGGACCGCCGGGAACGGATGCGGGAACGGTTCGCCCGCATCACCGCCCAGTTCGACGTCCAGCCGATGGACATCACCGACCTCACCTACGAAGACGCCGACCGGGCTGACGTCGCGGAGTGGCTGGCCGAGCACGGGTGGCATGCGCAGGCGTTCTCGTCGCAGGACGAGATGCGACGGCTCAACCGCTATGTCGAGATCGAGGACAGCGACGGCGAGTCGTTCTCCACGTTCACCACCGCGGTACGGGACTGACCGGAGCTCCTGTTCACCAACTGGATGGTTGGCTACGATTCGGGGTACTCGCCGGTCAGATCAAGGAGACCCTTCATGACCACCGATTCCGCCGTGCCCGTCGACCTGGGCGCCGACACCCCCGACATCCCGGCCACCGTCCGTCGGCTCCGGGACACCTTCGCCTCCGGCCGCACCCGCAGCGTCGAGTGGCGTAAACAGCAGTTGCAGGCGCTCGAGCGGTTGATGACCGAGAACGAGGCCGCGATCGCCGACGCACTTGCGAAGGACCTCGACCGCAAGCCGTTCGAGGCGTGGCTGGCCGATGTCGCGAGCACCGCCGGTGAGGCCGCGTCGGCCGCGAAGAGCGTCGGCAAGTGGATGAAGCGGCGCTACCGGATGCTCGAATTCTCCCAGTTGCCCGGCCGCGGCTGGGTGGAGTACGAGCCGTACGGCACCGTGCTGATCATCGGCGCGTGGAACTTCCCGTTCGCGCTGACGCTGGGCCCCGCCGTCGGTGCGATCGCGGCCGGCAACACGGTCGTGCTCAAGCCATCGGAGATCGCGCCGGCGTCCTCGGCGCTGATGGCCGAGTTGGTGCCGCGCTACCTGGACAACGACGCGATCGCGGTCATCGAGGGCGACGGCGCCGTCAGCCAGGAGCTCATCGAGCAGGGCTTCGACTACCTGCTGTTCACCGGCGGCACCGAGATCGGCCGTAAGGTCTACGAGAGCGCCGCCGCGCATCTGACGCCGGTGACGCTGGAACTGGGCGGCAAGAGCCCGGTGATCGTGTCGGCCGACGCCGACATCGACGTCGCCGCCAAGCGCATCGCCTGGACCAAGCTGATCAACTCCGGGCAGATCTGCATCGCACCGGATTACGTGCTCGCCGAGGCGCCCATCCGCGATCAGCTGGTGGACAAACTGCGCCAGGCCGTGGACGAGTTCGAGGCCGGGAACCCCGGCGGTAAGCGCATCGTCAACGAACGTCACTTCAACCGACTGGTCAACGCGCTGGCGGCCACGAAGGGCAAGGTGGCGGTCGGCGGCGGTTCGGATGCGGTCGACATCCGGATCCAACCGACCGTCGTCGTCGATCCCGACCCGGCCGAGCCGCTGATGACCGACGAGATCTTCGGTCCCATCCTGCCCGTGGTCACCGTCGAATCCCTTGACGAGGCAATCACATTCGTCAATGCCCGCCCGAAGCCGTTGGCGGCCTACCTGTTCACCAAGACCAAGGCCGTGCGCGAGCGGGTGATCAAGGACGTCGCCGCCGGCGGCATGGTGATCAACCATCTGCTGTTCCACTTCGCCACGCACAAGCTGCCGTTCGGTGGCGTCGGCCCCTCCGGCATGGGCGCCTACCACGGCAAGTACGGCTTCGAGACGTTCAGCCACCGCAAGACGGTGATGACCAAGACGACCCGACCCGACGTCGGCGGCTTCATCTATCCCCCGTATACAGAGAAGGCTTGGAAGCTCGCCCGTCGGTTGTTCTGAAAGGGGATATACATGCCAGGAGTGCAGGATCGCGTCGTCGTCGTCACTGGCGCGGGAGGCGGTCTCGGCCGCGAGTACGCGCTGACGCTGGCCCGCGAGGGCGCCAGCGTGGTGGTCAACGATCTCGGTGGTGCGCGTGACGGCACCGGCGCCGGCCACAACATGGCCGACGAGGTCGTCAAGGAGATCACCGACGCCGGTGGGCGCGCGGTCGCCAACTACGACTCGGTCGCCGAGCCGGAGGGCGCTGCCAACATCATCAAGACCGCGGTCGACGAGTTCGGCAAGGTCGACGGCGTGGTCAGCAATGCGGGCATCCTGCGCGACGGCACGTTCCACAAGATGGAGTTCGCGAACTGGGACGCCGTGCTCAAGGTGCACCTCTATGGCGGCTACAACGTGGTCCGGGCTGCGTGGCCGCACTTCCGCGAGAACGGCTTTGGCCGCGTCGTCGTCGCCACCTCGACGAGCGGGCTGTTCGGCAACTTCGGCCAGGCCAACTACGGTGCGGCCAAACTCGGCCTCGTCGGCATGATCAACACGCTGGCCCAGGAAGGCGCCAAGTACAACATCAAGACCAACGCGATCGCGCCGATCGCAGCGACCCGCATGACGCAGGACATCCTGCCGCCCGAGGTCTTCGAGAAGCTGACGCCCGAGTACGTGGCGCCCGTGGTGGCCTACCTGTGCACCGAGGAGGTGCCCGACACCGCGTCGGTGTTCATCGTCGGCGGCGGCAAGGTCCAGCGGGTGGCGCTGTTCCAGAACAAGGGTGTGACGTTCACCGAGGTGCCGTCGGTCGACGACGTCGCCGGCAAGTGGGGCGAGATTACCGACCTGTCGGCCGCCGAGCGCGCATCGTTCAACCTCGGCTGACCGCTGTATGAAAGCGCTCGTCGCGCAGGAACTGTCCGGACCCGCGGGGTTGTCCTTCACGGACATTCCCGACCCCGCGGGTGACGGGCAGGTGGTGATCGACGTCCGTGCCGCCGGGGTCTGCTTCCCCGACCTGCTGCTCCTGCGCGGCGAGTACCAGCTGCGCTTGGACCCGCCGTTCGTGCCCGGCATGGAAGTGGCGGGCACCGTGCGTTCCGCACCGGCTGGCTCGTCTCTTGCTGTCGGACAACGGGTTTCGGCCTTCACGATGCTCGGTGGCTATGCCGAGCAGGTGGCCGTCGATCCAGGCAGCGTGGTGCCGACTCCGCCCGACGTGGATGACGCCTCCGCGGCGGCCCTGCTGGGCAACTACTACACGATGTATTTCGCGCTGCAGCGCCGTGCGGCTCTGCGCGCCGGTGAGACGGTGCTGGTGCTCGGCTCGGGCGGCGGCGTCGGAACGGCGGCAGTGCAGATCGCGAAGGGTCTGGGCGCTCGCGTGGTCGCGATGGTGCACCGACCCTCGGCGGTTGAATTCGTCGAATCCCTCGGTGCCGACGTCGTTCTGCCGTTGACCGACGGCTGGCTGGACGCGGTCAAGGAGCACACCGACGGCCGTGGGGTCGACGTCGTGGTGGACCCGATCGGTGGGTCCGCGTTCGACGACGCAGTCCGCGCGTTGGCACCCGAGGGCCGGCTGCTGGTGATCGGCTTCGCGGCAGGCGGTATCCCGACGATCAAGGTGAACCGGCTGCTGCTGCGCAACGTCAGCGTGGTCGGCGTCGGCTGGGGTGAGTTCGTCAGACGCACTCCCAGCGCCCAGGCCGAGGTCGGTGCCGGGCTGGCCGAGCTGGTGTCCCAGGGCTTGAGACCGCCTGAGCCGGAGCGGTTCCCGCTCTCGGACGGGGCGGAGGCGCTGCAGAAGCTCGCCGACGGCTCGATCCACGGAAAGCTGGTCCTGGAAGCGTGACCGTTCGGGCGCTGGCGTTCGACGTGTTCGGCACCGTCGTCGACTGGCGCTCGAGCGTGGCGCGTGAGCTCGCAGCGTTCGGCGCGCGCCACGGAATCTCGGACGACTGGCCGGCCTTCGCCGACGACTGGCGGGCCGGCTACGCGCCCGCGATGGACCGCGTGCGCCGCGGCGAACTGCCGTGGACGCGGATCGACGACCTGCATCGCGGACGGCTCGTGGAGCTGTTGACCGAGCGCGGGATCGACGTCGACGATGCGGAAATCGACGACCTGAATCGAGCGTGGCATCGGCTCGACCCGTGGCCGGACGCGGTGGCCGGGCTGACGCGGCTCAAGGAGCGATTCGTCATCACCACGCTGTCCAACGGCAACGTGTCCCTGCTGACGAACATGGCCAAACACGCAGGGCTGCCGTGGGATTGCGTGCTCTCCGCGGAGATCTTCCGGCATTACAAGCCCGACCCCGAGACGTATCGCGGCTGCGCCGACATCCTCGACGTGGCGCCGGACGAGCTGATGATGGTGGCCGCGCATCCGTCGGACCTGCGGGCGGCGCGCGACGCCGGACTGCGCACCGGGTTCGTGTTCCGGCCCACCGAGTACGGTCCGGAACGCACCATCCCCAAGCCCGCCGAGGGCGAATTCGACGTACTGGCGGATGATTTCGGCGATCTCGCCGACCAACTCGGATCCTGAGAGGATTGTGCCCATGGCCGTCTCCCTGCCTGACGATCTCATCGACCTGCTCGGCAAACCGAGCCCGTGCTTCGTGGCCACGCTGATGGCCGACGGGTCACCGCAGCTCACCGAGACGTGGGTGACCACCGACGGCACCAACGTCGTCCTCAACATCGTCGGCGGTATGCAGAAGGAGAAGAACCTGCGCCGCGATCCGCGCATCGCGGTCAACGTCGCCGATCCCGACAACGTCTCGCGCTTCTACGAGGTGCGGGGCCGCGTGACGTCAATGACCGACGAGGGCGGCAAAGAACACATCGACGAGTTGTCGCAGAAGTACTTGGGCATCCCGTACCCCTACTTCAGTGGCAACCCGGACGAGACGCGGCTGATCGTGACGATCGAGGCGGACAAGGTCAACACCCCGATGGCGGGCTGATCAGGCGTGAGTGCCGGCGGCGTCGTCCTGGTCGGACTGGTCATCGCGGTGGGCCTGGTGGGCATCCTGGTGCCGATCCTGCCGGGCGGCATCCTGGTGATCGCGGCGATCGGGGTGTGGGCGTTCGTCCAAAGCGGGGCGGTCGCGTGGGTGACGTTCGGTATCGCGGCGGCGTGCTTCGCAGCGGCGGCGGTGATCAAGTACGTGTGGCCGGCGCGGCGGATGCGCGACGCCCAGGTGCGGACGTCGGTGCTGGCGGTCGGAGCGCTGGCCGGCATCGTCGGGTTCTTCGTGATCCCCGTTGTCGGGCTGGTGATTGGGTTCATCGGCGGGGTGTTCTGCGCCGAGCTCGCATCGCGGGGCAATCTGAGGCGCGCGTGGGTCTCGACGGTGCATGCGGTCAAAGGGGTGGCGTTGTCGGTGGGGGTGGAGTTGACGGGAGCGCTGCTGGCGACGGTGGCGTGGGCGGTCGGGGTGTATCTGACGATCTGAGGGGCAAGTGTGCCGGCGGGCCAGCGTCAGCGACACAGTCGGTGCTTGGTTAGGCGGGCTCGGTATCCGCCGACTTTGTCGCTACTGGTGGGCCGCCGAGCATCTCGGTCCCGCGCGTGACCCCTGCTTGTTCCCGGCCGTTGCGGCGTGCTGGCGTGTGGGTGGTCGGGCGACGCGGCGGTTTCGAAGGGCATGGCTGCCGGCGGCCCAGCGACAGCGACAAAGCCGGTTGTTGGTTAGGTGGGCTGGGTTTCCGCCGACAGTGTCGCTCGGGGTGGGCCGCTGAGCATCTCCGTCCCGCGCGCGGCGGCGCTCCATGTCGGTGCACCGTGCGAGCCTGCCGTCATGTCCGAGCTCTACGAGATCCGCGGAATCGGCTTGCGATCCGTGATCACCGACCATCTCTTCCGCGTAGGCCCCCAGACCATTCCCGACCTTCTCGACGCCCTCGAGCACCAAGGCTTCACCGTCGCCGGCCGCCCCGCCAAGACCGTCTCCGATGCCTTGCGCTGGGAGCGTGAACGTGGCCGCGTCCGTCGACTCCGCCGCGGCAAGTACGGCCCCGCGGAAATGCCCCGAACGACTGAACAGCGCCTCCACCGCCGCGCCATGGAACTGCGCGCCCGCGCCGGTATCGCCGCCGGCCGCGACGACGAACACTTCTGGGACAGAGTGGCGATCTACCTCGATTAACCCCGCAGCTGGGTACGCAACCGGTCCAGATCCGTCGTCGTGAGCCCGCTGGCCTCCAAATAGCCTGTCAGAGAACCGAATTGGTCATCCACCGTGTCCAACGCCGCTGCGAGGTACTGCTCGCGCACCCCCAGCACCGAATCGGTGAGCCGCGCCTCGGCGAGTTCCAACACTTCCGGCGCCTCCGCCGCCCGCTCGCGCAGGTTCGCCAGAATGCTCTCCCGCAGCTGGGGCACCGCCTCGTTGCTGCGCAGATAATCGGCCATCACCGCGTCGCGGTCCACCCCGGCCGCCTCGAGCACCACCGCCGTGGTGAAGCCCGTGCGATCCTTGCCTGCAAAGCAGTGTGCCAACACGCGTCGCCCCGATCCCAGCAGCGTCACCACTTCGTGAACTGCCCGCTGCGCCAGCGGAGCACTCGCGATCCGCCCGTACTCCTCCGTCATGTAGCGCGCCGCCGCGTCAGCGACCGACTCGTCGGCCGATTTCTCGGTCATCATCCGCTTGAACGCGTGCTCGTGCGGCGCCTCGTCGTCAGAAACTGTTGTCTCGACGAACGGCAGGTGGTGGATGTCCACGCCGTCGGGCACTAGCCCGGGACCGTGCCGCTCCAACTCGCGCAGCGTGCGCAGGTCGGCGACATCGGTCACGCCGAAGCCGCGCAACGCGGCACGGCCGGCGTCGTCGAGCTTCGACAGCTCACTGGCACGGAAGAAGCGACCGGGCACGATTCCCGTCTGCTCGGCGACATCCCGAAAGTTCCACGCACCAGACAGTTCGTTCCCGGCCGATGTCACTATCGCGCCACCGCTGCTGCCGCCAGCGCCGACTTCTCCCTACCCAGTTCCGCACGGGCGATCGTGCGCATGTGCACCTCATCGGGCCCGTCGAACAGCCGCATCGCCCGATGCCAGCCGTACATCCGGGCCAACGGGAAATCATCGGCGATGCCCGCGCCGCCGTGGACCTGGATCGCGCGGTCGATGACGTCGCACGCCATCTTCGGCGCCACCGCCTTGATCTGCGCCACCAGGACTTGCGCGTCCTTGTGCTTGTTGCCGTGCTGGTCGATGGTCCACGCGGCCTTGTGGCACAGCAGCCGGGTCTGATCGATCTGGTTGCGAGACAACGCAATCGACTCCCGCACCACACCCTGCTCGGCCAGCGGCTTACCGAACGCGACGCGTCTCTGCACCCGGTCGATCATCAGCGCCAGCGCACGTTCGGCCACGCCGATCGCGCGCATGCAGTGGTGAATGCGGCCCGGGCCCAGCCGGGCCTGCGCGATCGCGAACCCGCTGCCCTCCTGATCGAGCAGATTGGACGACGGCACCCGCACGTTGTCGAAAGAAACCTCGCAGTGGCCGTGCTGGTCCTGCCAGCCGAACACCGGCAGCGACCGCTCGATCGACACCCCCGGAGTGTCGACGGGCACCAGGATCATCGACTGCTGCTGATGGCTCGCCGCATCGGGGTTGGTCCGGCCCATCACGATCAGGATCTTGCACCGCGGATCGGCGGCACCGGAGATCCACCATTTCCGGCCGTTGATGACGTAGTCATCCCCGTCGCGCAGCATCGTGGTCTCGATGTTGCGCGCATCGCTGGAGGCGACCGCAGGCTCGGTCATCGCGAACGCGCTGCGGATCTCACCCGCCAGCAGCGGCTCGAGCCACTGGGCGCGCTGCTCCGGGGTGGCGAACAGATGCAGCGTCTCCATGTTGCCGGTGTCGGGCGCGGCGCAGTTGGTGACCTCGGGGCCAATCTCCATGCTCCAGCCGGTCAACTCCGCCAGGGGCGCGTACTCGAGGTTGGTCAACCCTGATTCGGAGGGCAGGAACAGATTCCACAACCCGCGCTTCTTCGCTTCGGCCTTCAACTCCTCGACCACCGGCGGCACCGTGTGGTCGTCAGGCCCCGCCTTGTGCCGGTACTGCTCGTAGGACTCCTCGGCGGGGATGACGCGGTCGACCATGAATTCGGTCAATCGCTCGTGGTACTCGGCCCCCTTGGCAGACATCGCGAAGTCCATGCCCGCCACGATATGACACGTGTCTTATTGCGCGCCGCGGCCCTCCCGGCTGTTGCGATACGCGGACCTGCGCAGGGAGGTGAGCCACTCCGGCAGCAGCACCACCTCGGAGCCGCTGCGCTGCGTCGGGTCGAACGGTTGATCGCACTCGGGCTCGTCACCGCACAGCGCACGATCGAACTGCAGCGTCGCCAGCGGCACGAAGGCCCCGCCGCCCCGAGCCTGCTCGACGGAGAACTCCACCGCGCCCGACGCGAGCCGGGTGCGTATCGCCTCTACCGACAAGCCGTCGTGGTCGAGGTCGGTGATCATCTGAGCCCGCAGCCAGAACACCCCGCCGCGGTAGCCGAGCGGCATCAGTGTCGAGTACTGCGCCGCCGGCCACGACCGCGTGGGGCGCAGCACCACCCGCGCCGTCGACGACACCATCAGCACGTCCCACGGGACCTGGGCGTCGGCGTCGCGCTGCATCCGCCACGCCAATCCGGCGAAGTCGGGCAGCGAACCGGGGGTGCCCGCCCCCTTGGAGATCCGGCCGACCACGTCGCCGGAGACCAGCGGCAGACCTTCGCCGTCCGGGGCCACCCGCGTGACCGTGCCGGCGCACAGCACCCCCGTGGGGTGGAAGACGCGCCGATCGCGCAGAGCGGAACCAGCCTTGAGGGGCAGCGTGGTCAGGTCGGAGAGGCTCACCCCAGATGTCTGCCCCGATCGGAGGCGTCCAAACCGGTCAGGCGACCACGCGGAACTGGTTGACCGACGGGTCGGTGGCATCGGGGATGTTCATGCCGGCATCGACGCCCGACCGCAGATAGTCGATGACCGCCTCGTCGAGGCGTTCGCCGGGGACGACTGCGGGGATCCCGGGCGGATACGGCGTGATCTGTTCCGCCGCGATTCGCCCCGCGGCGTGCTCGGCAGGCACCATCTCGACGGCGCCGAAGAAGGCGTCGCGCGGCAGCATCACGCTGTGGAGCTGCAGATCGCCGGGGTCGGGCAACTCGATGGTCGGCGGTGCGGGCATGTCACGCGTCGCGTCCCGCCACGCCGTGAGCCCGTCCATCAGGCGCTGCGCGGTGTCCGCGTCGTCGGCGGCCGAGAACGTCGCCAGGATGCGGCGATGGTCGCTCATCCCCACATCCAGACGGCGATGCTCCCGTAGCCAGTCAGCGGCCTGGTAGCCCGACGTGCCGGTGTCGGCGACGTCGAGCAGGATCTGCAACCGGTCGAGATCGTGCGACGCCTGCTCGCCGAGCAGCTCGTCGTCCATCACCGTGACATCGGACAGCTTTCCCAGCTGTTCGCGTACCGACCCGGCGAGATCCATTGCCGCGCCCAGCATCTGATGGCCCCGCTCGACCATCTGGCGGCGCCACCCGTCGATCGCCGTGTAGATCAACACGTTGGGGCTCGTCGTCATCAGCAGGTCGGCGCACGCGGACAGCCGGTCACGATCGATCAGGTCGCCCTGCACGTGGAACACCGAGCCCTGTTCGAAACCCATGCCCATCTTGTGCACGCTGACCACGCAGACGTCGGCTTCGGCGTCCATCGCCCAGGTGGGGAGGCCGTCGTGGAAGGGCAGATGTGCGCCCCACGCCTCATCGACGATCAGGGGCTTGCCGCGGCGGTGGCACACCTCGGCGATCCCTTCGAGATCCGCGCAGGTGCCGTACGGGCTGGGACTGACGACCAGCGCTGCGTCGGCGTCGGGGTACCGGCGCCATCCCTCGTCCACCTGCTGCGGTGACGGCGGATGCGACAGGTGCCGTTCGGCATCCCACTGCGGGGTGATCCAGCGAGGCTCCAGGCCGCCGAAGATCAGGCCCGCGACGATCGACTTGTGGCTGTCGCGGCTGAGCAGCAGACCGTCCCCGCCCCCCGACACCGCCATCATCGCGGCCTTCACCGACAGCGAGCTCCCGCAGGTCGAGAAGAACGCGTACTCCGCGCCGACGGCATCGGCCATCAAATCCTCTGCGGCGGAGAGGTATCCGCCGCTGGAGCGGCGGTCGTCGAGACCGCTGCTCGCCAGCACGTCGCTGTGGAAGGGGTCGACGCCGAGGACGGCCGTCACCCTCTCGTCGACGCCGCGACCCTGCCGATGCCCGGGCGGGGTGAATCCGTACCGGTCCTCGGCGTGATAGCGGGCGAGGGCGTCGAGCATCGGGGCGTGCGAGTGGTCCACGAACACCGCCTTCCCGCTGGCATTGCCGACAAACGCGCGGCGTTTGACCACACACCCCACGGGTACACCGCGCGCCATGCCTTCACTGTGGACCGACGGCCGTCTGGAAACCCCCACCTCGGCCAGCGAGATCGACAACGTGACCACCGCGGACGTCGTGGTGGTCGGTGCCGGCATCACGGGACTGACCACCGCGCTGCTGCTGTCGCGGGCGGGGAAATCCGTGGTGGTGGTCGAAGCGCGCCACGTGGGCGCGGCGACCACCGGTAACACCACCGGCAAGGTGAGCGTGCTGCAAGGAAGCAAGTTGGCCAGCATCGCCGGCAAGCACGGCACCGACGTGTTGCGCGCTTACGTCACCGGCAACACCGAGGGCCGCGACTGGTTGGTGCGGCACTGCGAGGACCACGGGCTGGATTTCCAGCGCGAGGACGACCACGCGTATGCCCAGAACGCCCAGGGACTCGGCACCGTGCGTGATGTCCTGGCGGCTTGCCGCGACGCCGGACTGGATGCGCAATGGGTCGACGAGGCCGACGTCCCGTTCCCGTTCGCCGGCGGAGTGCGACTTCGCGAGCAAGCGCAGATCGATCCGATCCCGTATCTGTCCAGCCTCGTCACCGAACTCGAACGCCATGGCGGCACCCTGCTGCAGGGAGTACGCGCCACCACGGTGTCGGGCACAGGGCCGCTGCGGGTGAACCTGCGCCGCACCACCGACGCGCAGGACATCCGCACCGCCGAGCACACCATCACCGCTCAGCGCGTGGTCCTGGCCACCGGCATACCGGTGCTGGACCGGGGCTTCTTCTTCGCTCGCCTGGAGCCGAAACGCTCCTACTGCATGGCTTTTGACGTGCCCGGCGACATCACCCGATCGATGTACCTATCTGTCGACTCGCCGAGTCGCTCGGTGCGGTACGCGCCCAGCAGCACGGGTGAGAAGCTCATCGTCGGCGGCGCCGGTCACACCGTCGGACGGTCATCCCACCCGAAGAACGCCGTCACCGAATTGGCGCACTGGGCAACCCTGCACTACCCCGGCGCCGTGCAGACCCACTATTGGTCGGCGCAGGACTACCACCCGATCGACGAACTGCCCTACGTGGGGCCACTGCTGCCGAAGATGGAAAACATCCTCTTCGCAACAGGATTCGACAAGTGGGGGATGACGAACGGGGTGGCGGCGGCGCTCGCCCTGTCCGCCCGCATCCTCGGCGGGCGCATGGACTGGGCCACGGCGTTCGCCAGCTGGAGCCCGCACGAACTCACCGGCATCCCCACCGCGCTGCAGCTCAACATGCAGGTGGGCCTGAACCTCGCGAAAGGCTGGATCACCCCGCTCACCGCGTCATCCGACACCCCCGGGGAAGGGCAGGGGATCGTGCACGGCGCACCGTGGCACATGAGAGCTACCAGTGTCGTCGACGGCGTGGAGCGCACGGTGTCACCGGTCTGCCCCCACCTCGGCGGCATCGTGAACTGGAACGACTCCGACCTCGCCTGGGAGTGCCCGCTGCACGGCTCCCGCTTCGCCCCCGACGGCGCGCTCATCGAAGGGCCGGCCACACGCGGGCTGACGGCATCCTAATAAGTCAGCGGTGCAACGTATCCGACGGATTCTGCCCGTAGGCCCTGCGGTACATCGCCGCGAAGCGGCCTGTGTGGGCGAACCCCCAGCGGGCCGCGATGATCGACACCGTGGTGTCCGCCGGGTCGGAGCGGAGCAGGTCCCGGTGAGCGTGGTCGAGCCGCGTGCGACGCAGGTACTCCATCGGTGTCATGTTCAGATGTCTGCGGAACATGTACTGCAGCGCCCGCGGCGTCACGTGGATGCTCTCGGCGATGTCAGTCACCGCGATGTCACTGCCTGCGCTGCCGTCAATGAAAGCCATTGCACGCCTCAATAGTTCGGGCTTGGCATCGTTCCGATCCGTGGCAGTGAGTTCGACAGCGGCAGTCGTCGGGAACGTGTCCAGCACCACGGCGGCGAGCATCGACTCCGTCGTCGACGCCACCAGCGGAGTCACCGCCACGTCGTCGGCCATCACCACATCGCGGACGTACGAGATCGCCCGGTCCAGGCGGTGCTGCGCCTCGGCAGTAACGGGCCGGTGACCGGTCAAACGCACGCTCGTGCCCGCACGGCCCGTCGACGCGACGCGGTCCAGTAGACCGGTGTCGAACATCGTCAGGTCATATCGCGCACTCAGCACCCGGCCGGAATAGGGCAGCTCGGGCGGGGAGAACAAGGTGACGTCACCGGGGACGAACACGTCGGTCGGCTCGTCGATGAAGTTCTCCTCGATCCGCCCGTCGTGCACCCGGCACAGACAGATGCGGCCCAACGGATCGGCGTCATAGGACATCGAGAAGTCGAGTTCGAGCTCGTCGTAGCTGATCTCCCCCAGCCAGCGACGTTCGATCCGGGCGGACGTCGTCTCACCGTCGCCCGCACCGATCGACATCTTGGTGTAGGCGCGGACCAGAAAATCTTCGGTGGCCGCGAGATCCCGGCTTTCGAAATCGAGATCCTCGTGCTGAATGCCCAACACAGCCTCCCGCCAACTGACAGCGGTGCCGCGGGGCCATGGCTTCGCCCCCTTACCTTCGCGCCAGTTTACCCAGGACCACGTGAGTAAATCGGACGTGGCGGCGATTAGCTGTGGAATGCTGATCGCCATGGTGGAGCGGGTCAGCGTGGTGGTCGGCGACGATCATCCGATGTTCCGTGACGGCATGGTCCGGGCGCTGCAGTCCTGCGGCACCATCGACGTGGTGGCCGAGGCCGACGACGGGACCGCTGCGCTGGCCGCGATCCGCGAGCACCGGCCCCAGGTCGCACTTCTCGACTACCGCATGCCGGGGATGGACGGCGCGGCCGTCGCGGCTGCGGTGGTCCGCGATGCGTTGCCCACCCGGGTGCTGCTGATCTCTGCCCATGACGAGTCGGCGATCGTGTACCGGGCGCTGCAGGACGGGGCGGCCGGATTTCTGCCCAAGGAATCGACCCGCAGCGAACTGGTCAACGCGGTGCTGGACTGCGCGAAGGGACGCGACGTGGTGGCGCCGAGCCTGGCCGCGGGGCTCGCCGGCGAGATCCGGCGACGCGCCGAACCCGACGCCCCGGCCCTGAGCCCGCGGGAACGTGAGGTGCTGGTCCTGATCGCCGGCGGCGCCAGCATCCCCGCGATGGCCAAGGAACTGTTCCTGGCCCCGTCGACGGTGAAGACGCACGTGCAGCGGCTCTACGAGAAGCTCGGCGTGAGCGACCGGGCGGCCGCGGTGGCCGAGGCGATGCGCCGCAAGCTGCTGGAGTGACCGGGATAGGCATGGAGCGGGTGCGCGTCTGGCGGGACTTCCTGGCCGCCGAACCAGTGCGCGTCTCGGCCCTGCTGCGGCTGCCGCTGATCGCCCTGATCGGCGTGCTGGTGTGGATCTGGGACGTCGACCACTGGCTACCGCAGCTCTACGCCGCGATCCTGGGCTGCTACGCGATCGCAGCCGTGGTGTGGCTGGTCGCGGTGGTGCGCGGCCCGGTACCGCGGTGGGCGGACTGGACGTCGACGGTGATCGACCTGACGGTGATCATCGCGCTGTGCCTGGTGTCGGGCGGCGCGACCGCCGCGCTGCTACCCGTGTTCTTCCTGCTCCCCATCTCGGTGGCGTTCCAGGACCGGCCGGGGCTCTCGGCGCTGATCGGCGGGGTGACGGCGCTCGGCTACCTCGCGGTGTGGATCTTCTACTCCAAACGCGACGATCGCGTCGGACTGCCGAACATGGTCTACACACATTTCGGCTTCATGGTGTGGATGGCGGTCGCGACCACCGGGCTCAGCCTCGTACTGGCCTGGCGGGCGGCCCGGTTGACCGCGTTGCAAGAGGTGCGCAGGCAGCTGGTGTCCGAGGCGATGCAGTCCGATGAGCGACACAACCGTGAGGTCGCCGAGCACCTGCACGACGGACCGCTGCAGACGCTGCTCGCCGCCCGGCTGGAACTCGACGAGGCACGGGAGCGTCACCCCGACCCCGCGCTGGACCTCGTGTACTCCGCGCTGCAGGAGACGGCCGCGGGGTTGCGCTCGACGGTGTCGGAGCTGCACCCGCAGGTGCTCGCCCAGTTGGGCCTCACCGCGGGGGTGCGAGAGCTGTTGCGGCAGTTCCAGACTCGGCATGAGGTCGACGTGATCGCCGAGCTCGACGAGGTCGGGCATCCGGTCTCGCAGTCGTTGATGTACCGGGCTGCCCGCGAACTGCTCACCAACGTGGGCAAGCACGCGGGCGCCACGACCGTGCACGTCGACCTGGTACGTCGCGGCGACCGGGTCATCCTGACCGTCGCCGACGACGGCTGCGGCTTCGACCCCGGCGTGGTCGGCAGGTCGCTGGCGGCCGGGCACATCGGGCTGGGCTCACTGCAGGCCCGGTTCGACGCGATGGGCGGATCGATGCACATCGAGTCGGCCGAGGGGCGCGGCAGCCGCATCGTCGCGACGTCGCCGCGCGAACCTCAGACGGTCTGAGTCAGACGGGCTGGGTCAGACCGGCTGGGTAGCTCCCAGAGCGGCGTTGATCGCGTCGACCCGGTCCTTGGCATCGCCGAACAGCATCTGCGTGTTCTCGCGGAAGAACAGCGGGTTCTGCACGCCGGCGTAGCCGGAGGCCATCGACCGCTTGAACACGATGACGTTGTCGGCGTTCCACACCGTCAGCACCGGCATACCGGCGATCGGTGACCCCGGATCCTCCGACGCCGCCGGGTTCACGGTGTCGTTCGCGCCGATGACGAGCACGACGGAGGTGCCGTCGAAGTCGTCGTTGATCTCGTCCATCTCGAGCACGATGTCGTAGGGCACCTTCGCCTCGGCCAGCAGCACGTTCATGTGGCCGGGCAGGCGGCCGGCGACGGGGTGGATGCCGAAGCGGACCTCGACCCCGCGGTCGCGCAGCTTGCGCGTCAGCTCGGCCACGCCGTACTGCGCCTGCGCAACGGCCATACCGTAGCCCGGCGTGATGATCACCGACGACGCGTTGGCCAGCAGTTCCGCGGCGCCGTCGGCGGAGATCTCGCGGTGCTCGCCGTAGTCCTTGTCGTCGGCCGGCCCCGCTTCGATGCCGAAACCGCCGGCGATCACCGAGATGAACGACCGGTTCATCGCCTTGCACATGATGTAGGACAGGTAGGCACCCGAGGAACCGACCAGCGCGCCGGTGATGATCAGCAGGTCGTTGCCGAGCAGGAAGCCCGACGCCGCCGCGGCCCAGCCCGAGTAGCTGTTGAGCATCGACACCACGACGGGCATGTCGCCGCCGCCGATCGAGGCCACCAGGTGCCAGCCCAGCAGCAGCGCCAGCGCCGTCACCGCGATCAGCAGCCACAGCTGCGGGTCGATCACGAACCACACCGTCAGCGCCGCGAACAGCACCAGCGCACCCACATTGAGCGCGTTCTTGCCCGGCAGCATCATCGGCGCACTCTTGATGCGCGCCGACAGCTTCAGGTTGGCCACGATCGAGCCGGTGAACGTCACCGCCCCGATGAACACGCCGATCACGACCTCGGCGGAGTGGATGCCGAGCATGCCCTCGCTGCCCAACTGCACCGCCTCGGCCCCGGCGAGGTCCCGCTCGACGTGCAGGTAACCGTTCCAGCCGACGAGCACCGCGGCCAGGCCGACGAAGCTGTGCAGCAGGGCGATCAGCTCCGGCATGCCCGTCATCTCGACGACCTTGGCGCGCCACAGGCCGATCGCGGCGCCGATGGCCATCGCGACCACCAGCAGCGCGAGCCCGAGCGGCTCGATGTGGCGGGCGAGTGCCAGCACGATCGTCGCGATCAGCGCGATCGCCATGCCGGCGATGCCGAACGAGTTCCCGGCGCGCGACGTCTCGTGCTTGGACAGGCCGGCCAGCGCCAGGATGAACAGCAGTGCGGCGACGACATAGGCCGCGGTCGCGGCTGTTTCGAGAGTGAACATGGCCTTAGCTCCTCGAGAACATGGCCAGCATGCGGCGGGTCACCGCGAAGCCGCCGAAGACGTTGATGCTGGCGAGCAGGATTGCGGCGAACGCGACCGCGGTGATGACGGGATTGCCGTGCCCGATCTGCAGCAGGGCGCCGACGACGATGATGCCGGAGATCGCGTTGGTCACCGACATGAGCGGGGTGTGCAGGGCGTGGTGCACGTTGCCGATGACGTAGTAGCCGATCACGATCGCCAGCGCGAACACCGTCAGGTGGACCTGCAGCGCGGCAGGGGACAGCGCGATCAGCGCGAACAGCACGGCCGCGGCGGCGAACGTGATGCCCAGCCTCCGGCCCATCGACATCGGTTCCTTGGCGGGCTTCTGCGCCACCGGCTCGGCCGCCTTCGCGGCGGGCGCGGCCGAGACCTGGACCGGAGGCGGCGGCCAGGTGACCTCACCGTCGCGGACGACGGTCACCGACCGCTGGACCACGTCGTCGAAGTCCAGCGTGAACTGACCGTCCTTCTCCGGGGTGACCAGCTTGAGCAGGTTGACCAGGTTGGTGCCGTAGAGCTGCGACGCGGTGGCCGGCAGCCGGCCGGCGAGGTCGGTGTAGCCGATGATCGTGACGCCGTTGTCGGTGACGACGGCCTGGTCCTTGACCGTGCCCTCGACGTTGCCGCCGTTGGCCGCGGCCATGTCGACGATCACGCTGCCCGGCCGCATCGAGGCCACCATGTCGGCGGTGATGATGCGGGGCGCGGGCCGTCCGGGGATCAACGCGGTGGTGATGATGATGTCGACGTCCTTGGCCTGCTCGGCGTACAGCTCGGCCTCGCGTGCCTTGTAGTCGTCGCCCATCTCCTTGGCGTAACCGGTCGTGGACACCTCGGCTGCGGCCGGGTCGACCGCCAGGTACTCACCACCCAGGGACTTCACCTGGTCCGCGACCTCGGGCCGCGGATCGGTGGCGCGCACGATCGCGCCCAGGCTGCCCGCCGCGCCGATCGCGGCGAGGCCGGCCACGCCGGCGCCGACGACGAGGACCTTGGCCGGGGGCACCTTGCCCGCGGCCGTGACCTGACCGGTGAAGAACCGGCCGAAGCGGTGCGCGGCCTCGACCACCGCGCGGTAGCCGGCGATGTTCGCCATCGAGGACAGCACGTCGAGCGACTGCGCCCGCGAGATGCGCGGCACCGCGTCCATCGCCAGGACCGTGATCGGCCGCGCGGACAGCTTCTCCACCAGCTCGGGCTTGAGTGCCGGCGAGATGAGGCTGATCAGCGTCGCGCCGTTGCGCAGCAGCGCGATCTCGTAGTCGGACGGGGCGTTGACCTTGAGGACGATGTCGGCGGTCCACGGGTCACCGATGGTGGCGCCGGCCTCGGTGAACGCGGCGTCAGAGAAACTCGCCGCGGCGCCCGCACCGGACTCGACGGCTACCTCGTAGCCGAGCTTGAGCAATTGCGCGACTGTCTGCGGAGTCGCGGCGACGCGCGTTTCCCCAGGCAGGGACTCTCTCGGTATCCCGATGATCATCGATGTCGATCCGATCTAGGCTTCGCGCACCGTGCCGCCGATGGCACGTCGCTGGACATTGGGATGACAGTGTAAAGAGACTCCCCGCGCTGCTCACAACCCGATGCGGGGTATCCCCCGGACGGGGGAGGGGCGGGGGATACCCTCGCGCAGTGATCCGCCACGCCCCTGTTTCCGCTGTTCGACGGCCGATGTTCTGATGCCGACGACCACCGCGGCGCTGTCCTACGACCCGGCCGATCCCTTCGTCCTGACCGAGGTCCTCGTCGACGAACCCCGAGCAGACGAGATCCTGGTGCGCATCGAAGCGTCGGGTATCTGTCACACCGATCTGGTCAATCGCGCTGCCGGAGCGGCAGATCGGCCGATCCTGCTCGGTCACGAAGGCGCCGGCATCGTCGAGGCCGTGGGCGAGACGGTCGACACGGTGCGGCCGGGTGACCGGGTGGTCCTGACGTTCCGGTCCTGTGGCCGCTGCCGCAACTGTGTCGCAGGGCGGCCGGCGTACTGTCGTGATGCGTTGCGCCTCAACGGTTTCGGCCAACGCTCTGATGGCTCTGCGCGAGTGACCGCAGGTGACACGCGTGTGCTCGACGGCTTCTTCGGCCAGTCCAGCCTCGCGGGTTTCGCGCTGACCACGCCCGACAACACCGTGGTCGTCGGCACCGATGTCGATCCCGTGGTGGCGGCGCCGCTCGGGTGCGGGTTCCAGACCGGGGCCGGCGCCGTCCTGAACCTGATGCGACCCCGCCCGGGCAGCGCTGTGGTCGTGTTCGGCGGTGGTGCAGTCGGTTTGGCGGGGGTCCTCGCCGCCCTGGCCGCGGATGCGCAGACCGTGGTGGTGGTCGAACCGTCCCCGCACCGACGCGCACTTGCCGAAAGCCTCGGAGCCCACGCCAGCCTGGCGCCCGGCGACGACGTCGTCCGCGCGCTGCGCGACCTCACCGGCGGCGGCGCCGACCACGCTCTGGACACCACCGGCCGGCCCGACGTCCTCGCCGACGCGGTTGCCGCGCTGGCGGTCGGAGGGTCGGCGGTGGCCGTCGGATTGGGCGCCGGGGTCCCCGCGATCGATCTGGGGGACCTCGTGCTGCGCGGTAAGACGGTGCACGGCTGCCTCGAGGGTGATTCGGTTCCCGCCACGTTCATCCCCCAGCTGCTCGAACTCCATGCCCAGGGCCGGCTGCCGATCGACCGGCTGGTCACCGCGTTCCCGCACACGGACGTCAATGACGCGCTGGCCGCACAACACCGCGGCGACGTCGTCAAACCCGTCCTCACCTGGTGAGCAGCACTTAAATTCGCGCTGAGCTCAGGGCTTCTCAGATGCTGACGTGTCCGTCAGCATCTGCCGGTGTCTGTTTTCGTCGACATCACGCCCGAGGGCGCCGAGACCGCGACCCCGGTCGTTGATGCGCGCCCAGGCGGCAGTCGGTGGCGTTCCCGGCTGACCCGGGCCGCGCTGCCGCTGCTCTCCGTCGTCGTCTTCGGCGTGGTGTGGCAGCTCGCCGCGGCCAGCGGCATCTGGAACCAGACGTTCGTGCCCTACCCCGCCACGGTGTGGCGCGCGTTCCTCGACGTCTCCACCACGCACGACGGCACCCGCGGGTACGCCGGATACCTGCTGTGGGAGCACCTCTACATGACCCTGCGCCGGGTGCTCGCCGGCGTCGTGATCGGCGTGGCGCTCGGTGTCGCGCTCGGGTTGCTGATGGGCTCGGTGAGCTGGCTGCGCTCCGTGCTGGAACCGTGGCTGACGTTCCTGCGTGCGCTGCCGCCGCTGGCCTACTTCTTTCTGCTGATCATCTGGCTCGGCATCGACGAGGCACCCAAGATCACGCTGCTGGCACTGGCTGCCCTACCACCGGCTGCGGTGGCCACCACGGCCGCCGTCGTCGCCGCGCCCGTCGCACTGCAGGAAGCCGCCCGCGCCCTCGGCGCGACACGGCGGCAGGTGATCCGCGACGTCGTCATCCCGTCGGCGCTGCCCGAGACGTTCACCGGTATCCGGCTGGCCGTCGGGATGGCCTACTCGTCGGTCGTCGCCGCGGAGCTGTTCAACGGCATCCCCGGAATCGGCGGCCTGGTCAAAGACGCGAGCAACTACAACAACACCCCCGTCGTGCTGGTCGGCATCTTCGCGATCGGCTTCTCGGGTCTGGTCATCGACGGTCTTCTGCGCGCCCTGGAGCGGCGCGCGGTCCCCTGGAGAGGAAAAGTATGAAGCTGAAATGGTCATTGGCCGTGCTGATCACGGCACTGATCTCGGTGCTGACGCTGAGCGGCTGCTCGGTCGGCAACAGCGGGCAGGATGCGTCCAAGGAGACGATCCGCATCGGCTACCAGGCCTTCCCCAGCGGTGACCTGATCGTCAAGAACAAGCGCTGGCTCGAGGACGCGCTGCCCGACTACAACATCAAGTGGACGAAGTTCGACTCCGGCGCCGACGTCAACACCGCGTTCATCGCCAAGGAACTCGATTTCGGCGCGCTGGGGTCGAGCCCGGTGGCGCGCGGCCTCTCGGCTCCGCTCAACATCTCCTACAAGGTGGCGTTCGTGCTCGACGTGGCCGGTGACAACGAGGCGCTTGTCGCCCGCAACGGCAGCGGCGTCGACACGATCGCACAGCTGAGGGGCAAGCGCATCGGCACGCCGTTCGCGTCCACCGCGCACTACAGCCTGCTCGCAGCATTGAATCAGAACGGGTTGTCGCCCAACGACGTTCAGCTCGTCGACCTGCAACCGCAGGCCATCCTCGCGGCCTGGGAGCGCGGGGACATCGACGCGGCCTACACCTGGCTGCCGACGCTGGACGAGTTGCGCAAGACCGGCAAGGACCTGATCACCAGCCGCCAGCTGGCCAAGGACGGGAAGCCGACCCTGGACCTCGGCGCTGTCTCCGACGATTTCGCAGCCAAGCACTCGGACGTCGTCGACGTCTGGCGTCAGCAGGAGGCGCGTGCGCTGTCGTTGATCCAGAGCGATCCCCAGGCGGCCGCCACGGCGATCGCCGCCGAGATCGGGCTGACCCCCGATGCGGTTGCCGGGCAGCTCAAGCAGGGCGTGTACCTGACGCCCCAGCAGGTTGCGTCGCCGGAATGGCTTGGCGCAGAGGGCAAACCGGGCAACATCGCGGTGAACCTGCAGAGCGCGTCGCAGTTCCTGGCCGAGCAGAAGCAGATCCCGTCGGCGGCGAGCCTGCAGACCTTCCAGGATGCGATCTACACCAAAGGTCTGCCGGATGTTCTCGCTCCATGACCGCCACCACTGACACGGCAATCCGGGTCAACGCGGTCTCGCACCGGTACGGCAGTGGGCGCAACGCGGTGACTGCGGTCGGCCCGGTGGACCTGACCATCGAACCCGGCTCCTTCCTGGTGCTCGTCGGCGCATCGGGGTGTGGCAAGTCCACGCTGCTGCGGCTGCTCGCCGGCTTCGAGTCGCCGACCCAGGGCTCGGTCGAGATCGGCGGCGTGCCACCGACTCCCGGCGTGAGCGCGGGCGTGGTGTTCCAGCAGCCGCGGCTGTTCCCCTGGCGGACGGTCGGCGGCAACGTTGATCTGGCGCTGACCTACGCCAAGGTGCCCCGCGAGCGACGCACTGAGCGGCGCGAACAACTGCTCGACCGAGTGGGGCTCTCCGGCATGGCACATCGGCGCATCTGGGAGATCAGCGGCGGACAGCAGCAGCGCGTCGCGATCGCCCGGGCGCTCGCCGCCGAGACGCCGCTGTTCCTGCTCGACGAGCCCTTCGCCGCGTTGGACGCGCTGACGCGGGAGCGGCTGCAAGAGGACGTGCGCGCGGTGAGCGCCGAATCCGGTCGCACCACGGTGTTCGTCACGCACAGCGCCGACGAGGCGGCATTCCTGGGCTCACGGATCATTGTGCTCAGCCGCCGACCCGGGCAGGTGGCTCTCGACATCCCGGTGGACCTCCCGCGCTCGGGAGTCGATCCCGACGAGCTGCGGCGATCGCCGGAGTACGGCCGGCTGCGGGCCGAGGTCGGCCGGGCGGTCAAAGCCGCCGCTGCCTGACGTCCGCGGGGTTGTTCGGGCGGACTTCTCAACGCGGCTCGTCCCTCGCCGCTTGATCGTCGTCCGCCGGGTTGTTCGGGCGGACTCTCCCCCGCAAGCGGGAGGTGCCCCCACAACGCGGCTCGTCCCTCGCCGCTTGATCGTCGTCCGCCGGTCTCGAAACGGCACCGATCCCGCATCGACATCGACCGGACCGGTGCGCCCGCTGGGCTCCGAGCCGCACGATATCGGCGTGAGCATGGTGGTGGAGCGGGGTCTGGCGAGATGCCCGCGGTGCGTGTCGATGGCCGATTACGTCTTCATCGAATCCGCGCCGCACGGAATGCGGTACGAGGTGCGGTGCCGCAAGTGCGGCGACCGCTACGAAGAGGACATCTGGCCGAAGCCCGGAGCCGAGCTGGTGCGCGTGGAGCGTCCGCTGCTGTGGCCACCGGACCGCGAACCGGTGCCGCCGAGAGACTGGGCCGCCGAAATTCGGGGACATGTGTCCGCCGCGGTGCTGTGGAGCCGGGCCGAACTGGACGAAATGGTGCGACGCAGCCGCACCTTGGCGCCCAAGCTGGCGCCTAAAGGGCGGTTCGGGCGAATGGTGGCAGCGGACTAGACCGGCGGGTAGGACGGTGGCGGGTACACCCCGCGCAGGATCCAGGCGAACCAGTTGAAGCCGTACTCGAGTTCGTCGCTCGCGTCGTAATCGGGATTCGGGTCCACCGCAATACCTCCGTCGGCCTGGGCGTGCACGCTGACGACGAGTCTAGACCGGACGAGACCGCGGTCACAGGGCAACCACCTAGACTGAACCAACCAGTTAGTGGAGCACGGACCGGTTGGTCCCTTCTAGAGTGAGTCACCATGTCAGAGACCGCTGCGCCGTCGGGCAACGGGATGTCCCGTCGCGAAGAGTTGCTGGCCGTCGCCACCCGGCTGTTCGCCGCACGCGGTTACCACGGCACCCGGATGGACGACGTCGCCGATGCGGTCGGGCTGAACAAGGCGACGGTCTACCACTACTACGCCAGCAAGGCGCTGATCCTCTACGACATCTACAAGGGCGCCGCGGACTTCACCGTCGATGCACTCCACGACGATCCCTCGGCGTCGGCACGCGAGACGATCTACCACTTCACCCGGCGCCTGCTGGTCGGGATAGCCAGCGACATCGAACGCGCCGCCGTGTATTTCCAAGAAGGCCCGTACATCACCGAGTGGTTCACCGAGGAGCAGGTGGTCTACATCCGGGAGAAAGAGACACAGGTCTACGAACACGTGCGCGACGTCATCGACCGGGGCATCGCCAGCGGCGAGTTCTACGACTGCGACTCCCATGTGCTCGCGCTCGGCTACATCGGGATGACCCTGGGGTCCTACCGCTGGCTGCGCCCGCACGGCCGCCGCACCGCCCAGGAGATCGCCGTCGAGTTCAGCACGGCGCTACTGCGCGGGCTGATCCGGGACGAGGCGGTGCGCGAGACCACCCCACTCGGCATGGACCAGGCGCAGGCACGCTCGGGCGCCTAGCCTGTCGTGCGGAGAAACTCCGTCAGCACGTTCGCCATCGCCGGGATCGCGGTCGCGGCGATCACCTCGTAGCCGTGCGTGCTCAGCGTCGGCAAGCACAGCAGCCCGGCACGGGGAGTGTGCCCGCCGGCCTTGGAGTGGGAGGCGTCTGACTCGAAGGCTCCGAGCACCGCGGCCTGCGGCGCGAGCCCCAGCCCGTCCGCGACGTCCATCAGGCGGTCGGCCACGTCCTTGTCGTAGACGCACAGAGCGTCGCTGTAGGCGACGATCGGACCGCCGCTCACCCGCGTGCCGTACTCCGGTTCGGTGGGACCGACCTCCAGCGCGAGGGTCAGCTCGCCCGGCAGTGTGCGGCTTGCGTAGCCCCCGCCGATGCCGCCGACCTCCTCGTCGGTGGTGAAAACCAGGTACACGTCACTGGCGGGGGGTGGGCCGGCGTGCAGTTCCCGGGCGGCGCACAGCAGCGCGGTGACGGCAGCGCGGTCGTCGAGGAAGTAGCAGCCGACATAATCATTGCCCACGTCGAGGAGGGTGCGCCTGGTCCGGTCGACGCAGACCCGGGTGCCCGGCTCGATGCCGGCCTGACGCAGCGCGTCCCCGTCCAGCCCGGTGAAGACGTACACGTCGGGCCAGTCCAGCGCCTTGTCACCCTGGTCGGGCTTGGTCTGCCAGATCCGGGGGCTCTCCTGCGTGGTGTGCTCGGAGCCCAGCGCGACCACGCCGCAGACCGTCGTGTGCCGGCCCAAAATGGCGACCGGCCCGAGCCCGAAGTTCCCCGGGTACATGGTGCCCAGCGGGGTCAGATGAATGATGCCGTCCGCATCGATCCGCTTGACCAGCATCGACAGTTCGTCCATATGGGCCATCACCCGCACCGCGGGCGCCCCAGTGTCTCGCGAATCACCCCGGATGAGCCCGATCAGGTTGCCCGCCGGGTCCGTCCACGCCTCGTCCACCAGGGGAGTGAGCTCTCGTCGGCAGACATTGCGCACCGCGTCTTCCTGACCGCACGGCCCGTAGGCGAACAGCAGCTCCTGAAGAAGCGGTCGGTACTCGTTCGTCGGGGTCTGTGCGGTCACCGCGTAGCGATTTCCGATGCGGTGCACTTCAAACAGTGCTGATCTGCAACCGGTGGGGTACACGCGCAGGCGTGACGATCCGCATCGGCACCTCGGGGTGGTCGTACAACCACTGGATCGGGGTGCTCTACGAACGGGGCCTGCCCGCCGTGCAGCGCCTGACGCGCTACGCCGCCGAGTTCGACACCGTCGAACTCAACGGCAGCTTCTATCGATGGTCGCCGGACGCCTGGTTCGCCCGCTGGCGCGACCAGCTGCCGCCCGGTTTCCTGATGGCCGTCAAAGCGCCCCGGGGCCTGACGCACGCCCGCCGGCTGCGGTCCCCCGACATCTGGGTCGAGCGGATACACCGCGGGTGGGGCGAGCTCGGCGACCGTGCCGGCCCACTATTGGTGCAGCTTCCGCCGACGATGGAGCGCGACGCGGAGACCCTCCAGCGGCTCGATCACTTCCTGGACGTCATGCCCGCCGCGATCCCCGTCGCCGTCGAGTTCCGGCATCCATCGTGGCACGAGCCGGCCGCATTCGACGTGCTGGAACGGCATGCCGCCGCCTACGTCGTGATGAGCGGTTCAGGTCTGCCCTGCATACTGCGCGCCACGGCACCGCTCGTCTACGTGCGGCTGCACGGCCCCGACGCCGGCGCGCTCTACGGCGGCTCGTACAGCGACGACGACCTGCGCTGGTGGGCCGACCGGGTGCGGGAATGGGACGCCCAGGGCCGCGACGTCCTCGTCTACTTCAACAACGATCTCGGCGGCAACGCCGTCCGCAATGCCCGGGATCTGAAGACCGCTCTGGGTTTGACTGCCTCGATGCGGGGGTAGGTCACCTGGCCATGAAGGCCCCACGGATTCTGACCCGGGTGCGCGCCTTCGTGCGCACGGGCTACCCCTCCGCCGCTCCGCGGCACGGCTACTGCCCGGCGCTGGCGCTGCTTCCCCCGTCGGCGAGGAGCGCCGGGCGCTGATCGACACCGTCGTCCGGTGGCTGCTGACCACCGGACTGCACATTGCGCTCGCGGTGGTGTTCGCCGTGCTGGCCGCCCGGGCGATCCGCGCGATCGCACGGCGCATCGGTCGCCGGCTCGACGCCCGCGACGACATGACGGGCTCGGAGAGCTCCAGACACCGGCGAACCCTGGTGTCGGTGTTCGCATCGGTGGCCATCACCCTCCTCTACATCGGGTTGGCACTCGACGTCGCCGCCCAGCTGGGCTTTCCCATCGGTTCCCTGGTCGCGCCCGCGGCTGTGCTGGGCGGCGCACTCGGTTTCGGTGCGCAACGCATCGTCGGAGATCTCCTCAGCGGCTTCTTCGTGATCACCGAGAAGCAATACGGCTTCGGCGATCTCGTCGACCTCACGATCACCGGCGGCGGCACCGCGCGCGGCACGGTCGAGGCGGTCACGTTGCGGGTGACCCGGCTGCGCACCGGCGACGGAGAGGTCTACACGATCCCCAACGGCACCATCGTCAAAGCGCTCAACCTGTCCAAGGACTGGGCACGCGCCGTAGTCGACATCCCGCTGCCCGCGACCGCGGACATCATCGCCGTCAACGACGTGCTGCGCGACGTGTCGGCGCAGGCGATGCGGACCGACCACCTTGCGCACCTCCTGCTCGACGAGCCGCAGGTGATGGGTGTGGAGAGCATTCAGGTGGACACGATCAACGTGCGGATGGTGGCGCGCACGCTGCCGGGCAAGCAGTTCGAAGTGGGCCGCGAGCTCCGGGCGCTGGTGCTGCCTGCGCTGCGCCGGGAGGGCATCGCCGCGCCGGCATGAGGCCATGCGCTGACTCGCTATGCTCAGCCGATGCCGCTGGTGAGTAAGACCGTGGAGGTCGCAGCCCCCGCCGAGTCCATCATGGCGATCGTCGCCGACTTCGAGGCCTACCCGCAGTGGAACGAGGAGATCAAAGGCTGCTGGATCCTCGCCCGCTACCCCGACGGCAGGCCCAGCCAGCTACGGCTCGACGTCGTCGTGCAGGGCCAGGCGGGCACGTTCATCACCGCGGTCTACTACCCGGGCGAGAACCAGATCTTCACGATGCTGCAGCAGGGCGATCACTTCGAGAAGCAGGAGCAGAAGTTCTCCGTGGTCGCCATGGGGCCGACGTCGCTGCTGACCGTCGACCTCGACGTGGAGACCACGCTGCCGCTGCCCAAGCCGATGGTGAAGAAGGCGATCAGCGACACGCTGGACTACCTCGCTGACAACCTCAAGGCACGCGCCGAGCAGCTCGCCGCGACCTAGCGCGGCGGGCCCCACCGACCGATGCGGTCGAGATACGCCAGCAGACGCGCCAGCCCGTCGGCGAACTGGCCCTCGGTCAGCCGCACCACCGTGGCGACGTCGCGCCGGCGCAGCGCATCGATCAGCTCCTCGTGTCCGGTCACCGCATCGTTGCCCCACGTGGGGTCGGAGGCGAACACGTGCGGCGGCAGGTAGCGGCTGGCGTGCAGCAGGAACCAGGCCAGCTTGATCCGGCCGGAGGCGCGGTTGACGGTGCGGTGAAACGCGAACTCGGCTCGCGCGGTCGCGTCGGCGTCTTCTCGTTGCACGGCGTCGGCCAGTGCGGCGTTGAGGTCGACGAGCTCGTCGATCTGCGCATCAGTGATCCTGCGGGCCGTGGTGGCCGCCAGTTCCTGCGCAATCGTCGACTGCATCCAGAAGATGTCCTCGATGTCGGTGCGCGTCAACGCCATCACGCGATGTCCGCGGTGCGGCTCGAGCTCGACCATGCCTTCGCCGCGCAGCGTCCGCAGCGCCTCCCGCACCGGCGTGATGCTCACGCCGAGGCGGGCCGCCGTCTCGTCCAGTCGGATGTAGGTGTCGGGCCGCAGCGCGCCTGTCATGACCTCCGTGCGCAACCGGGCGGCAACCTCGTCGGACAGCTGCTCCCGTCGAACCCTGCCTGACGACGCTGGCCTGGCCGGAGCTGACATCGCGGCGCCGCCCTTTCCCCCGGGGTGCGACGGGTTGTCCCGGCGCCGCCTGAGCCATAGTGTGACCGAGGCAACACAATGTTTGATCAAATATCATCACCGCGCAACTCGCGACTTCCCACCGACCTCGAGGACGACGGAGCGATCCTGGTGACCACCGACGTGGAGCAGCCGAATCTGGCCCGCAGGCAGAACTGGGCCAATCAGCTGTCCCGGCATGCACTGATGCAACCGCAGACCACCGCGCTGCGGTTCCTCGACGCCACCACCACGTGGGTCGACCTCGATCGCCGCGTGTCCGCACTGGCCGGCGCGCTGCATCAGCGGGGTGTCGGTGTCGGTGATCGGGTGCTGATCCTGATGCTCAACCGGCCCGAGTTCATCGAGACGATGATCGCGGTCAACAAGCTCGGTGCGATCGCCGTTCCGGTGAATTTCCGGATGACCCCGCCGGAGATCGCGTTCCTGGTGTCGGACTGCAGCGCCGCGATCGTGGTGACCGAACCCGTCCTCGCCGGGGTGGCCACCGCGGTACGTGACCTCGACGCCACGCTGCAGACGGTCGTCGTCGCAGGCGGTGATACCGATGCAGCGGTACTCGGCTACGAGGATCTGGTCGCCGAGGCTGTCCCGTGTCCCACTGTCGACGTCCCGGACGACTCTCCGGCGCTGATCATGTACACCTCCGGGACCACCGGTCGACCCAAGGGTGCGGTGCTGACGCACAACAACCTGGCTGGTCAGGCAATGACGCACCTGTTCACCAACGGGGTGGACCTCAGCCACGACGTCGGTTTCGTCGGGGTGCCGCTGTTCCACATCGCGGGCGTGGGCAGCACGATCGTCGGACTGCTCCTCGGCCGGCCGACGGTCATCTATCCGCTGGGCGCATTCGACCCCGACCAACTGCTCGACGTGCTCGCCGCGGAGAAGGTGACCGGCATCTTCCTGGTGCCGGCCCAGTGGCAGGCGGTGTGCGCGGCGCAGCGCGCCCGCCCCCGCGACCTGGCGCTGCGGGTGCTGTCCTGGGGTGCCGCACCCGCCTCGGACACCTTGCTGCGGGAGATGGCCGAGACGTTCCCGGGCGCCGCGATCCTGGCAGCGTTCGGACAGACGGAGATGTCTCCGGTGACGTGCATGCTCTCGGGCGAGGACGCGCTGCGCAAGCTCGGTTCGGTGGGCAGGGTGATCCCCACGGTGTCGGCGCGTGTGGTCGACGACGAGATGAACGACGTTCCGGTGGGTCAGGTCGGCGAGATCGTCTACCGCGCGCCGACGCTGATGGCCGGTTACTGGAACAACCCCGAGGCCACCGCCGACGCCTTCGCCGGCGGCTGGTTCCATTCCGGAGACCTGGTCCGCCAGGACGCCGACGGCTACATCTGGGTCGTCGATCGCAAGAAGGACATGATCATCTCGGGCGGGGAGAACATCTACTGCGCCGAGGTGGAGAACGCGCTCGCCGCGCACCCGGACATCGCCGAAGCGGCCGTCATCGGCCGGCCGGATCCGAAGTGGGGCGAGGTGCCGGTAGCTGTGGTGGCCCTGCGGCCTTCGCTGACACCTCAGGAGGACACGGCGTTGTCCCTCGCTGATCTCGACGGCTTCCTGACCGAGCGGCTGGCCCGCTACAAGCACCCCCGAGCCCTCGAAATCGTCGAGGCACTACCCCGCAACCCGGCCGGCAAGGTGCTCAAAACGGAGCTGCGGGCTCGGTTCGGCTCCGGCGCGGCCGCGGCGCCCGGAGTTGACGCTGGCGAAAGTTCCACGCGGACAACGATTTCGACGGGGCAGCGGTGAGATCAGCACGAGGGGGAGCCATTGCTAACGGTTGAGTGCGCAATCGCGCCGATGCGGTACGAAGCGTCCCCGCCATCGGGTACAGTCCGGTGGTCCGTCTTACTACCGACCGGTAGGGAGACAGACCTCACATCTTTGGGGTCGGGCCGGGAAGGGAGCGTGCGACAGGTGCTGCCGGTGCGCTACATGTCCGATGGTCTCGTCGCGGAGACTTCGCGGTGACGACCGATTCCAACCTGACGGGCTACGTGCGCGATCAGGCCAGGCCCGCGTTGACCGCGGTCGGCGGATTCGTCCGCATGTGCGTGCTCGTCGGCAAGGCCACGCTGCGGCCGCCGTTCCAATGGCGCGAGTTCATCCTGCAGAGCTGGTTCCTGCTGCGCGTCGCGTTCCTGCCCACCGTCGCGGTGTCCATTCCGCTGACAGTGCTCCTCATCTTCACGCTGAACATCCTGCTCACCGAGTTCGGCGCGGCGGACATCTCCGGCGCCGGTGCCGCGCTCGGCGCGGTCACCCAGCTCGGCCCTCTGGTGACGGTGCTGGTGGTCGCCGGTGCAGGATCGACCGCGATCTGCGCCGACCTCGGCGCCCGGACCATCCGCGAGGAGATCGACGCCCTCGAGGTTCTCGGAATCGACCCCATCCACCGCCTGGTGGTGCCCCGCGTGATCGCCTCCACGTTCGTCGCGATGTTGCTCAACGGTGCGGTGATCACGATCGGCCTGGTCGGCGGCTTCATCTTCGGTGTGTATCTGCAGAACGTGTCGGCAGGTGCGTACGTGTCGACGCTGACCCTGGTCACCGGCCTGCCGGAGGTGCTCATCTCCTTGGTCAAGGCGCTGACGTTCGGCCTGATCGCCGGGCTGGTCGGTTGCTACCGCGGGCTGACGTGCGCCGGCGGCGCCAAGGGCGTGGGAACCGCCGTGAACGAGACCCTGGTGCTCTGCGTGATCGCGCTGTTCGCGGTCAACGTCGTGCTGACCACCATCGGCGTGAAATTCGGAACGGGGAGCTGACATGTCCACCGCTGCCGTTTTGCGTTCTCGCTTTCCCCGCGGGGTCGCCACCGCCCAGAAGCTGGCCGGGGCGCCCGCCCGCGGGCTCGACTCGATGGGCCACGTCGCGTGGTTCGTCGTCACCGCGGTCGGCTCCATCGGCCACGCAGTTCGCTACTACCGCAAAGAGATGCTGCGCCTGGTCGCCGAGATCGGCATGGGTACCGGTGCGATGGCCGTCATCGGTGGCACGGTCGCCATCGTCGGCTTCGTCACGCTGTCGGGCTCGTCGCTGGTGGCCATCCAGGGCTTCGCGTCCCTGGGCAACATCGGTGTCGAGGCGTTCACCGGCTTCTTCGCGGCCCTGATCAACGTCCGGATCGCCGCACCCGTGGTCGCGGGGCAGGCGTTGGCGGCGACCGTCGGCGCCGGCGCCACCGCCGAGCTGGGAGCCATGCGGATCAGCGAGGAGATCGATGCCCTCGAGGTGATGGGCATCAAGTCCATCTCGTACCTGGTGTCCACGCGCATCGTCGCGGGATTCATCGTGATCATCCCGCTCTACGCGATGGCGATCATCATGAGCTTCCTGTCGGCCCAGGTCACCACGACACTGATCTACGGGCAGTCGACCGGTACCTACGAGCACTACTTCCGGACGTTCCTGCGGCCGGACGACGTGTTCTGGTCATTCGTGCAGGCGGTCATCATCTCGGTCATCGTGATGCTCAACCACTGCTACTACGGCTTCTATGCCAGCGGCGGCCCGGTCGGCGTGGGTGAGGCCGTCGGCCGCTCGATGCGGGCCTCGCTGATCGCGATCGTCTGTGTGGTCCTGTTCGCCTCGTTGGCGCTCTACGGCGTCGACCCGAACTTCAATCTGACGGTGTAGCGATGACAGCTCCCGTCAACAGCAAGCGCACCCCGCCCTACAAGCTGGCCGGCCTCGTGCTCGCCCTCATCACGATCGTGGTGCTGGTGCTGGTCTTCTTCCAGTTCCGCGGCGACTTCCTGCCGCGCACCCAGCTCACGATGATGGCGGCCCGCTCGGGTCTGTCCATGGACCCGGGCGCCAAGGTCACCTACAACGGCGTCGAGATCGGCCGGGTCGGCGAGGTCGAGCAGGTCACCGTCGGTGACGAGCCCCGGGCCAAGATCGTGCTCGAGGTCGACCCCAAGTACCTCGACCTCATTCCGCAGAACGTCAACGCCGACATCAGCGCCACCACGGTGTTCGGCAACAAGTACGTGTCGTTCTCGTCGCCGAAGGACCCGTCGCCTCAGCGGATCAACGGCTCCGACGTCATCGACGTCACCAAGGTGACCACCGAGTTCAACACGCTGTTCGAGACCGTGGTGTCGGTCGCCGGACAGGTCGACCCGATCAAGCTGAACCAGACTCTCACCGCGACGGCGCAGGCGCTCGACGGGCTCGGCGACCGGTTCGGCCAGTCGATCATCAACGGGAATCAGATCCTCAGCGAGATCAACCCGCAGATGCCGCAGCTGCGCCGTGACAACCAGCTTCTCGCCGATCTCGGTGAGGTGTACGCCGACGCCGCGCCCGACCTGTTCGACGGGCTGCAGAACGCGGTCACCACCGCGCGGACCCTCAACGAGCAGCAGGGCAACGTCGACCAGGCGCTGATGGCCGCGGTCGGGTTCGGCAACAACGGCGGCGAGATCTTCGAGCGTGGCGGTCCCTACCTGCAGCGCGGACTGAAGGACCTGGTGCCCACCTCCGCGCTGCTGGACGAGTACAGCCCCGCGCTGTTCTGCACCATCCGCAACTACCACGACGTCGAGCCCAAGGTCGCCGCGTCGCTGGGCGGCAACGGCTACTCGCTACGCCTGCACTCCGAGCTGCTGGGGCTCGGTTCAGGCAACGCCTACGTCTACCCCGACAATCTGCCGCGGGTGAACGCCAAGGGCGGACCCGAGGGCCGTCCGGGCTGCTGGCAGCCCATCACCCGCGATCTGTGGCCGGCGCCGTACCTGGTGATGGACACCGGAGCGTCGATCGCGCCGTACAACCACCTGGAACTGGGCCAGCCGCTGCTCACCGAGTACGTCTGGGGCCGCCAAGTCGGGGAGCACACGATCAACCCATGAAAATCACCGGAACCGCGATCAAACTGGGGGCCTTCTCCCTGGTGCTGCTGCTGTTCACCGCGATCATCATCGTGGTGTTCGGTCAGATGCGCTTCGACCGCACGACCAGCTACTCGGCGGTCTTCACCAACACCAGTGGCCTGCGTTCCGGGCAGTTCGTCCGTGCCTCGGGCGTGGAGGTCGGCAAGGTCAAGGACGTCAAGATCATCGACGGCGGCACCAAGGCCCAGGTCGACTTCGACGTGGACCGCTCGCTGGAGCTGTTCGACGAGACCACCGCATCGGTGCGCTACCTCAACCTGATCGGCGACCGTTACCTGGAGCTCAAGCGCGGCGACAGCAACACGCGGCTGCAGCCCGGCGGCACCATCCCTGTCGAGCGCACCGAGCCGGCACTCGATCTCGATGCACTGATCGGTGGCTTCCGCCCGGTGTTCCAGTCGCTCGATCCCGACAAGGTCAACACGATCGCGCAGTCGATCGTCACGGTGTTCCAGGGCCAGGGCGGCACCATCAGCGACATCTTGGACCAGACCGCGTCGCTGACCTCCGCGTTGGCCGACCGCGACCAGGCCATCGGGGAAGTGATCAACAACCTCAACACCGTGCTGGCCACCACCGTCAAGCACCAGCAGCAGTTCGACGACACGGTCAAGAACTTCGAGACCCTGATCACCGGGTTGAAGAACCGGGCCGATCCGATCGCCAAGTCGGTGGCCGACATCAGCGACGCCGCGGGCACGATCGCCGATCTGCTGGCCGACAACCGGCCGCTGCTGCAGCAGACCACCAGCAAGCTCGAGATCCTCCAGCAGCCGCTGGTCGATCAGAAGGATCAGCTCAACGACCTGCTGGTCCGGGTACCGACCGCGCTGAAGATCATCGGTCGCGCCGGTGGCATCTACGGTGACTTCTTCAACTTCTATGCCTGCGACGTGACGCTGAAGCTCAACGGGTTGCAGCCCGGCGGGCCGGTGCGCACGGTCAAGGTGTGGAGCCAGCCCTCGGGTAGGTGCACGCCACAATGAGAGTTCTCGAGGGTTCCAACCGCGTCCGCAGCGGGTTGATGGGCGTCATCCTGCTGGTCATCGTCATCGGTGTCGGGCAGAGCTTCACCAATGTGCCGATGCTGTTCGCGCAGCCGACGTACTACGCCGAGTTCTCCGACACCGGCGGCATCAACGCCGGCGACAAGGTGCGGATCGCCGGTGTCGACGTCGGACTCGTGGAGTCGACGGAGATCTCCGGCGACAAGGTCGTGATCGGCTACTCGCTCGGTGGCACCGAGATCGGCACCAAGAGCCGTGCCGCGATCCGCACCGACACCATCCTGGGCCGGCGCAACATCGAGATCGAGCCGCGCGGTGACGAGCCACTACGCGCCAACGGCACGCTTCCGCTGGGCCAGACCTCGACGCCGTACCAGATCTACGACGCGTTCTTCGACCTGAGCAACTCGGCGTCGAACTGGGACACCAAGACGGTGCGCGACTCGCTCAACGTGCTGTCGGAGACCATCGACCAGACCTATCCCCACCTGAGCGCCGCGCTGGACGGGGTGGCCCGGTTCTCCGACACCATCGGCAAGCGCGACGACCAGGTCAAGCAGTTGCTGAACAACGCCAATCGGGTCGCCGGCGTGCTCGGCAACCGCAGCGAGCAGATCAACGCGCTGTTCGTGAATGCGCAGACGCTGCTCGCGGCGGTCAACGAGCGCAACTACGCGGTCAGCCAGCTGCTGGAGCGGGTGGGCAAGTTCTCCGCGCAGGTCAAGGGCTTCATCGACGACAACCCGAACCTCAACCATGTGCTCGAGCAGCTGCGCACCATCAGCGACGTGCTCAACGAGCGCAAGTTCGATCTGGTCGACGTGCTGACCACGCTCTCGAAGTTCACCGCGTCGCTCGGTGAGGCGATCGCGTCGGGCCCGTACTTCAAGGTCATGCTGGCCAACCTGGCCCCGTACTGGATTCTGCAGCCCTACGTCGACGCGGCGTTCAAGAAGCGCGGCATCGATCCCGAGCAGTTCTGGCGCAACGCCGGCCTGCCCGCGTTCCGGTTCCCTGATCCCAACGGCACCGGCTTCCCGAACGGCGCTCCGCCGCCGTCGCCGACGCCGCTGGAAGGCACACCGGACAGTCAGACGGGTCCGGCTGTCGTGGCCGGCTCGCCGTGCTCGTACACCCCGCCCGCGGACGGGCTGCCCCGCCCGGAGAACCCGCTCCCGTGCGCCGGTCTGTCCGTCGGCCCCTTCGGCGACAACCCGTACGGCCCGAACTACGAAGGCCAGGGACCCAACGTCGCGACGTCGGCGCCGAACCCGAACGGGCCTCAGCCCGCTCCGGGCGTGCCTGCCGCCGCGATCCCGGGTCAGCTGTCCCCGAACGTGCCCGGGGCGATGCCGCCGCTTCCGCCCGCCCCGCCGGGCGCTCGCACGGTGCCGTTGGCGCCGCAACCGTCGCCACCGGATTTCACGCCCGGCATCGCGCCGCTGCCACCGGCCCTCAACGGACCGCCGCCGCCGCCCGGTCCGGGTCCGCAGCCGGCCCCGGCGGGTCAGCCGGTGCTGCCGGGCAATCCACCGTTCCTGCCACCGGGCTCGCAAGGTTAAGGGGGTGCAGAGCTAGATGTCGACGATCTTCAACGTGCGAAACCTGAAGGTGCCGGGCGTGTCCCGAACGGCGCTGGTGATCGGCACCGTGGTGCTGATCGCCGCGATCGTGGCCGCGTTCTTCGGGTGGAAGGCCTATCAGCGGCTGACCAAGAACACGGTGACCGCGTACTTCACCCAGACCCTGGCGCTGTACCCGGGGGACAAGGTGCAGATCATGGGCGTCCAGGTCGGCAAGATCGAGAAGATCGAGCCCGACGGCGACAAGATGAAGGTGACCTTCAACTACGAGAAGAAGTTCAAGGTCCCGGCCAATGCCACCGCCTCGATCCTGAACCCGAGCCTGGTCGCCTCGCGCACCATCCAGCTCGCCCCGCCATACACGGGCGGCCCGGTGCTGGAGAACGGCGCCGTCATCAACCTGGACCGCACCCAGGTGCCGGTCGAGTACGACGACCTGCGCGACTCCCTGGACAAGTTGCTGACCGATCTGGGGCCCACGCCTGCGCAGCCCAAGGGTCCGTTCGGCGACATCATCGAGTCGGCCGCCGACGGTTTCGCCGGTAAGGGCGAGCAGCTGAACAAGACCCTCAAGGGCCTCTCAGATGCGCTCTACGCCCTCAACGAGGGTCGTGGCGATCTGTTCAGCGTGGTCAAGAGCCTGGCGTTGTTCGTCAACGCGCTCTACAAGAGCGATCAGCAGTTCGTGGCGCTCAACAACGACCTCGCCAAGTTCACCAACGCGTTCACCAACACCGACCGCGAAGTGGCGAACGCCCTACAGGACCTCAACCAATTGCTGGCCACCACACGGGATTTCATCGGCAAGAACGGTGAGGTACTGGCCCACGACGTCGACAACCTGGCCGACGTGACCAACGCGATCCTGCAGCCTGAGCCCCGTGACGGTCTGGAGACGGGTCTGCACGTGTTCCCGAACCTGGGCGCCAACGTCGTGAACATCTCGGCGCCGAACGCAGGCGGCATAATGAGCGTGCCGGTGATCAACAACTTCGCGAACCCGATGCAGTTCATCTGCAGCGCGATCCAGGCCGGCAGCCGGTTGGGTTACCAGGAGTCCTCGGAGTTGTGCGCGCAATACCTGGGCCCGATCCTGGACGCGATCAAGTTCAACTACCTGCCGTTCGGTGCGAACCAGCTGCAGGCGGCAATGACGCTGCCCAAGCAGATCGCGTACTCCGAGCCGCGGCTGCAGCCGCCGCCGGGATACAAGGACACCACCGTGCCCGGCATCTTCTCCAGGGACACGCTGTTCTCCCACGGCAACCACGAGCCCGGCTGGGTCGTCGCGCCCGGCATGCAGGGCGTCGAGGTGCAGCCGTTCACCCAGAACATGCTGACCCCGGAATCGCTGTCCGAGCTGATGGGTGGCCCGGACATCGTGGCCCCGCCGGCTCCGCCCGCCTTCGGTGTGAACAACGGCCGGCTGCCCGGCCCGCCGAATGCGTACAACGAGAACAACCCGCTGCCCCCGCCGTGGTACCCGCAGCCGGGTCCCCCGCCGGCACCTGCACCGGGTGTCATCCCGGGCGATCCGCTGGGGGCCATCACGCCGGCGGCACCGGCGGCCGGCCCTGCGCCCGCCGCTCCGTCGGGTCCATTGCTGCCGGCTGAGTCGGGAGGCTGACCGTGGGACGTTTGGCGACTTTGGGCCGACGCGCGGTGGCGCTCGGCGCGGCGGCCGTGGTGCTGACCTCGTGTGGTTCGTGGAAGGGCATCGCGAACGTGCCGCTGCCCGGCGGTCCCGGTACCGGGTCCGGCCACACGACGATCTACGTGCAGATGCCGGATACGTTGGCGCTCAACGTCAACAGCCGGGTGCGGGTGGCCGACGTGTACGTCGGCCGAGTGCGGTCGATCGAGTTGAAGAACTGGGTCGCCACGCTGACGCTGGACCTGGACAACACGGTTCAGCTGCCGAAGAACACGCTGGCCAAGATCGGCCAGACCAGCCTCCTGGGTTCGCAGCACGTCCAACTGGACGCACCGCCGGACCCGTCCCCGGAGAAGCTGCAGAACGGGGACACCATCCCCTTGAAGAACGCGTCGGCGTTCCCGACCACCGAGCGCGTGCTGGCGAGCATCGCCTCGATCCTCACCGGCGGCGGGGTGTCGAACCTGGAGACCATCCAGAGCGAGATCTTCAACGTCCTCAACGGCCGGTCCGATCAGATCCGCGAGTTCCTGGGCAAGCTCGACACATTCACCGACGAGCTGAACCAGCAGCGCGGCGACATCACCCGGGCCATCGATTCGACGAACCGGTTGCTCACGATCGTCGAGCAGCGCAACGACACGCTCGACCAGGTGTTGACCGAGTTTCCGCCGCTGATCAAGCACTTCGCCGACACCCGCGATCTGTTCGCCGACGCGGTCGAGGCGCTGGGCCGGATCAGCAACGCCGCCGATGATGCGCTGTCGCCGGCCAGCGGTGACCTGAACACGAACCTGGCCAATCTGCAGCGTCCGCTGCGGGAGTTGGGCAAGGCATCGCCGTACCTGATCGGCGCGTTGAAGCTGATCTTCACCGCACCATTCAGCATCGAGAATGTGCCGAAGGCGATCCGCGGCGACTACCTCAACGTGTCGCTGACGCTTGATCTGACGCTGTCGGCCATCGACAACGGCTTCCTGAGCGGCACGGGTGTCTCTGGCATGCTGCGCGCCCTCGAGCAGTCGTGGGGCCGCGATCCGGCCACGATGATCCCGGATGTCCGATTCACGCCGAACCCACACGACGCACCCGGCGGACCGCTGGTGGAAAGGGGTGAGTGAGCGATGCTGACCCGCTTCATCAAGATCCAGTTGGTCATCTTCACGGTGCTCACCGTCGCGGCCGTCGCCGTGCTGGGGCTGTACTACCTGCGCCTGCCGAGCCTGGCCGGCGTCGGGCAGTACACCCTCTACGCAGAGCTGCCGCGCTCGGGCGGTCTGTACGCCACGGGCAACGTGACCTACCGAGGCACGCAGATCGGCAAGGTGACCGAGGTCGAGCCCACCGAGAACGGCGCCCGGGCCACGCTGAGCATCAGCAACGACTACAAGATCCCGGTCGACGTGACGGCCGAGGTGCACTCGGTGTCGGCCATCGGTGAGCAGTACCTCGATCTGGTGCCTGCCGCCGACACCAAGCAGTACCTCAGCCCGGGGCAGACGATCACGAAGACCACGGTCCCGGCCGAGGTGGGTCCGGCGCTCGACGCGGCCAACCGCGGACTGGCCGTGCTGCCCAAGGAGAAGATCGATTCGCTGCTGACAGAGACGTCGGCCGCGGTCGGTGGGCTGGGTCCGTCCCTGCAGCGGCTGGTCGAGTCGACGACCAATCTCGCCGAGGGGTTCCGCGACAACCTGCCGCAGGTCAACGACATCATCGCGAACTCCGCGCCGATCCTGAACAGCCAGGTGCAGTCGGGCGACGCGATCGGCCAGTGGGCGCGCAACCTGAACGTTATCGCCAGCCAGACCGCCGAGCAGGACGGCGCGCTGCGCAGCGGTCTGCAGCAGGCGGCGCCGACGCTGGATCAGGTGAACGCGCTGTTCTCCGATGTGCGCGACTCGCTGCCGCAGACGCTGGCCAACCTGTCGGTGGTCATCGACATGCTCAAGCGCTACAACAAAGGCCTCGAGCAGGCGCTGGTGATCCTGCCGCAGGGCGCGTCACTGACGCAGGCGGGCACGATATTCGAGAACGAGGGCCTGGTGCACCTCTCCCTCTCGATCAATTCGCCGCCCCCCTGTTTGACCGGGTTCCTGCCGGCGTCGGAGTGGCGCTCGCCCGCTGACACCAGCATGGCGCCGCTGCCGACCGGCACCTACTGCAAGATCCCGAAGGACTACCAGGGCAACGTCGTTCGTGGCGCCCGTAACTACCCGTGCGCGGATGTGCCGGGTAAGCGCGCCGCCTCGCCGAAGGAATGCCACAGCACCGAGCCGTACGTGCCGCTGGGTACCAACCCGTGGTACGGCGACCCGAACCAGGTGCTGTCCTGCCCCGCCCCGGCCGCCCGGTGTGACCAGGGTGTCACTCCCGGTCGGGTGGTTCCGGCGCCTTCGGTCAACAACGGCATGAACCCGTTGCCCGCCGACCAGCTGCCGCCGCCGCTGAGCACCTCACCGGTCAGCGATCCGATCAGCAGACCGGGCTCGGGTACCGTCAGCTGCAGTGGGCAACAGCCCAACCCGTGTATCTACACTCCCGCGCAGGGCCCGCCCGGCAGCACCGCCGCATACAGCCCCCAGAGCGGCGAGGTGGTCGGACCCGATGGGGTGCGATACAACGTGAAGAATTCGAGTAACCCAGGAGATGACGGATGGAAGGAGATGCTGGCACCAGCCGGCTGAACCCCCCCATCGACACCCCGGAGGACGGCGCCGCCGACAACGAGGCGGTTGCCGAGGAGACGACGGTCGCCGAGGAGTCCCTCGGTGATGCCGCGATGTCGCCGACAGATCCGCGTCGACCGTCGCGCCTGAGCACCCGCTGGGTCGCCGGTCTCACCGCGGCACTGCTGCTGCTGGCCGGCGGCGCAGCTGCGGGCGGCTACTACGCCTGGAAAGCCGATCAGCGCGCCGCGGCGATCGCCCGCAGCGACGACGCCGCGCTGGCAGCCGCCAAGGATTGCGTGGCGGCGACAAATGCGCCCGACACCGCGGCGATGACGGTGGCCCAGTCCAAGATCCTGCAGTGCTCGACCGGCGACTTCGGGGTGCAGGCCGGCCTGTTCGGCAGTGTGATCGCCGAGGCGTACCAGGCCGCGAACGCCAAGGTCGCCGTTGACGATCTGCGCGCGGCCGTCGAGCGCCACAATCCGGATGGGTCGATCAACGTGCTCGTTGCCGTCCGGGTGAAGATCACCAACTCCCAAGCCGCCGATCAGCAGGTCGGTTACCGGCTGCGCGCGACGATGGCGTTCGACGAGGGCCAGTACCGGATCGCCAAGCTCGATCAGGTCACGTCGTGACCATGGTGCTGCCGCTCGCCGACTCCGCACCCGACACCGCAGTGCCGGAGGTCGTCCGAGCGTCGTGGTCGGCGCGGGCCGCCGCGTTGCTCGTCGACGTCCTGCCCGGTGCGGCCGTGATCGCGACGATGGGTCTGCTGGCTCTCGCCTCGCCCGCCGACGGGTGGGCGCGCTGGGCGTTCACCGGCGCGGCCGCGGTGGCGCTGTTCGCGACGGCGGTGAACCGGCTGATCCTTCCGGCGGCGACGGGGTGGACGCTGGGCCGGGCGTTGTGCGGGGTCGCGGTGCGCCATCGAGAGGGAGCTGGTGACGGGACCGATGCCGGAACCCGTGTGGGCATCGGTCGGCTAGCGCTGCGGGAGTTGGCGCACCTGCTGGACACGCTGGCCGTGTTCGTCGGCTGGCTGTGGCCCTTGTGGGATCGCCGCCGGCGGACGTTCGCCGACATGCTGGCGCGCACCGAAGTCCTCGTGGTCGAGCGGCCGGCCCGCAACATGCGACGGCTGGTCGCGGTGATCCTGATCGCGGTGGCGCTGGTGTGGGCCGGGGGCGCCCCGCGGGGGG
>JAEXZY010000004.1 GCA_023404955.1 Actinomycetes bacterium | reverse complement strand
GTCAAGAAGCAAGGTTATGGATGGAGTGGTAATTTCCAGGCAAAATATGGTTTTGCCATGAAGAATGCCTGGCAAGAGCAGGCTAATCTCAATTACCGTGTGGGTGGACTGGATATATTCGGTGGATTGATGTGGTCAGATTCGTATTTCTATGATAAGTTGGGATTGGATGAATATATCAATGGAAATCAGCATCAGATATATCAAAAATCTGCAGGGCGCATAGATGCTAGAAATTATGGACCTGATGCCAATCTGGGTTTCAATTATGAATTCAACGAAAATCATACCATCGGTCTGAAATATAAGTTTGGTTCTGGCTATACCAAGTATTTTACTGTTAGGCAGAACTATTCCATCTTTCAGGATGGAGTTCACCAGGGAGATGTAAATTATCTCAACGATGAGTCAGATTCCAGGCAGACTCCTTTTCATCAGGCTGACTTTTATTATGATGGTAAGATAGGCAAGTGGAGTATAGACCTGAATGCATCTGCTATGTGGCGGACGAAAGACCAGATACAGAAAGCCACAGAAACCAGTACTGAGTTGGGCGACCAGATTGTATGTTCAGATAGCCATACCAAAGGAAAGTTGCTTGCCGGTAAATTGGTTGTTTCTTATCCTTTGACCGACCAGTTGAACATAGACTTTGGTTCGGAATACACAAATTCTGATAGTCATACCAACAACAAGAACGAGGGTGGTGTGGCTGCATCCAATGATTCCAGAATCAAGGAACAGAACATAGCTGCTTTTGCTGAGGCTGCATGGTCGTTGGGAGATTATTCCCTGAATGCCGGTGTGAGATATGAGCATGTAAAATCAGACTATTATGCCGAAGGAGTGCTCAATCCGGATATGAGCAGAAAGTATGATAATGTATTTCCTAATGTATCCTTGGGATATGACAAGGGCAAGTGGCATTCTTCGTTGAGTTTCACGGCGAAGACCTATCGACCAAGTTACTTCCGTCTTTCCGGTTATACCCGATATACGAGTCGTCATTCCTATGAAAGCGGTAATCCTAACTTGCGACCAAAGGATGCCTTTCATCTGGAATGGGATGCGCAATATTCCTGGCTGAGTTTCTCTGCTGAATATATCTACAACAAGAATGCCTCGGTATATATGATGAAACCTTTCCAGGGCAATAAGGATATAGCCCTGTCATATTACGAGAATGTAGATAAGATTCAGAACCTGAAGTTCTATCTTGAGGCTACTCCGGTGATAGGCTTATGGCATCTTGACTATACGGTAGGTCTGGTCAATCAGTTCTTTGATGCCAGCAAATACGTCAGCGACTATAATGCCAACCGTCCTTCTCTCTATCTGGATTTGGAGAATACCTGGGTATTGCCACATCATTGGAAGGCTAGATTGGAATACGCTTACCAGTCGCGTAATTATAGCGAATTGGGTGTCAACTATGCATGGAATTCCCTGGATGCGTCTATTTCCAAGTCGTTCCTGAACAACCGACTGGTTGTAAGATTGGAAGCAGAGGATTTGCTTCATGGTCAGAACGAGAGTTGGCAATATCATAATTCGTATGCGCACTTCACCAGAACTGGTATAGATAATACCCGCATGTTCTTGGTCAATGTAACTTATAACTTCAATGCCACCAAGAGCAAGTACAAGGGTACGGGTGCTGGTAATGAAGAAAAGAGCAGGTTATAGCTATTTTTTAAGAGGGTGTGTCATAAGTCCATGACGCACCCTTTTTCGCAAAAAACGCCTACTTGCAAACTTTTGTCTTGTTCTTTAAGAAAGTTTTCTGTTTTATTTACAACAAAGCCCAAACTTTCACAAGCTCGGGCTTTGTCTTTCTGCAAAAAAGTTGTATCTTTGCAGAACACTTTTATAGAATATGGCAAAGATACAAATAAAATCCGAAACAAGGAAAGATTTGAGCTTTTTTCCTTCATCTTTCGAGGATTATATTCCAAAAGATGATAAGGTACGTATGGTAGACTCCATTGTTCGCAGTATGGACAGCAAGCCATTGTTAAGCACTTACGAAGGCACAGGGGCTCCTCCATATAGCCCGATGATGTTACTTAGTCTAGTGATTTATTCCTATATCAACGGTGTATATTCCTGCCGAGGTATAGCCAGTTGCCTACGCTATGATATCCGCTATATGTGGATTTGTGGCGGTCAACGCCAATCATATTCAACGATTAACCGATTTCGTTCTGATCATCTTCTCAAATGTATCGATTACTATTTCGACAAGGTGGTGAATATCCTTGTAGAAAAGGGTGTTATAACCCTGGAGGAACAATACGTTGATGGTACGAAGATAGAATCAAAGGCCAACAAGTATACTTTTGTTTGGAAGAAAACCGTGCAGAAAAACCGTGAGAAGCTTTTGGAAAAGACAGCAATAGCTCTCAGGCAGCTAAAAGAAAAGATAAAGTACCTTTCTGGAAACGAATATGACGAGAACAAGGAGAGTGTGCTGGAAAAATCGTACGACATAGACTCCACTATAAGAAGTTATGAGCAACAACTACAGTCTATTCCGGAGGAAAAACTCTCAAAAAGAGAACGCAACAAACTTGGCACTCGGATTAAACACTTGTATGACAATAGCAATAAAATGCGCGAATATGAGTCTTCATTGGAGATTCTTGGCAGCAGAAACAGTTATTCCAAGACAGACAAAGATGCCACATTCATGCGCCTCAAAGAGGATGCCATGAATAATGGACAGACCAAGCCTGCCTACAACCTGCAGATAGCCACCGAAAATCAGTATATCACGAACTTTGACTTATATTCAAATCCAACAGATACACTTACTTTCAAGCCTTTCATGCAGAAATTCAAATGGCGACACGGCAGACAGTCCCAAACCGTCACTGCAGATTCCGGCTATGGATCCTTAGAGAATTATGAGTTCATAGAAGAAGAGAACATGATAGGTTACGTTAAGTACAACTGGTTTCATAAGGAGCAGCACAGACCATTCAAGGAAGATGCTTTTAACCAGGCAAATCTTTATTATAACAAGGAGGAAAACTACCTGGTTTGTCCTATGGGGCAACATATGGAAGAATGTGGGCAGCGACAGACAACTAGTGATTCCGGATATGTTTCCGTCATAACCCTTTACAAGGCAAGGAGATGTAAGGGGTGTCCATTGGCTAGTATGTGCAAGACTTCCAAAGGAGACAGGGTTGTCGGAATTAATCATCGCCTTAATGCCTACAAAAAGGAAGCCTTTGACTTGTTGACATCTGAGCAAGGTTTGGAACACCGGAGCAAAAGACCGGTAGAGCCGGAGGCGTTTTTTGGGCAAATGAAGTTTGATATGGGGTATAAACGATTCCGACATTTTGGCAAAGAGAAGGTTTATATGGACTTCGGTGTTTATGCCATATCTGCCAACTTGAAAAAAATGTTAGGAATAAAGCGACATGAGTTGTAAAACTCAAAACAGCTGATGAAGCTGTAAGGGATAACTATGCCCTATTGTGAACTAAACTGAGAAATCTATATCTAAGGAAACTAAAAAGTAAATATTATAAACATTCTGTTACTGGTAGCTGTTAAGTCAAGATAAGATTTATGGAAATTAATAGATAGAAAAAGGGTGCGTCATGGACTTATGACACACCCTC
>JAEXZY010000096.1 GCA_023404955.1 Actinomycetes bacterium | reverse complement strand
TTCCGATATTCCGATTCCATTGAGGGCAGATAATCTGCAAATCGGCAAACCTTATAATTTTGCAAATCCTTTCTTTTAGGATCCATTGTCACATGGAAGATATAAAAGCCACCATGCAAGTCGCTTTGCCAAAAACTCAGGCAAGGTTTTACCGCTATGGTCAACTTATATCCGCTTGGCGCAACTATGCTATCATTGCCATATACCATATAGGCTTTTATAGCATCGCCATCTTTATCATATTCAATGTTCGTCTGTTGGTATTTTGCAGTGTCAGGATGTTCATAAACCATATCTGCTATCATTTGCCGAAAGCCAAGATACCCATCTTTATTCCTTCCATAACTTGCGCTGTCTGAATCCAAGCCTTCAAAGATTTCACTTTTATATTGGAGGAGATGAGACAACCGTCCTTCATCATCGTAATCATACACAAGAGTTTGTGCATAACATTCCGATGCCCTTGCTATCGTGGCAATCATTCGTCCCTTGTTATCAAAGAACTCCGTCAGACTGTTCTGCGGTGCATATTGCAAACGATGTACAGCATATGAACCATCCGAGAATCGAACGGAGTCATATTCTATAAATCCACAAGGCATCATCAAGGAGTCTTCCTTGTTGGTATTGTCAGAAGTACTTTGCAGTTGTTTGAAATAGGTTATGCTTATATCTTCTCTATTACAAGAAGCTATCAATAACAGTGCAACGCCCAATACAAACAATGTATAACGAGTCTTCATAATTCTTTCCCTAGATTCAGATACATTCAATCAATATTGCCGTATAATTGTCATCTCCTTGTTTCTTACAAAGGAAATCATAAACGTCAAGTATCTCTTCCAAGGATTTGTCATCCATCATCCTTGCTTGCAAAATGTCAGGAGCCATGCTTTTGTATAGTCCATCCGAACAAAGAAAAACTCTGTCACCAGTCTGTAGTTTGATTTGTCGGATGTCTGGTACTGCCACTTCTGGGCGGTAAGAGAAGAAGCACTTGGCAACAATCTCCCATCCAAAATCAAGCCGGATATGGTCTTTTGTCTGATAAAGTAATCCATCACCAGGTCTTTGTACATAACAACGACTATCACCAATATGCGCAATGGTTGCCACATCGTTTTCAATACTTACCATGACCATAGTCGTACCCATCTCTGCATGATGAAGCTCAAATGCCTTTTGGTCAATGGCACAACTTGCTTTCTTGCAAGCAAGTTTTACCTTTGAGTCACAATCGGGCGTACTGATATGCTTCTTCCAAAAGTCAGAAATAGTATTGCATACCATTTCACTGGCAGTCTCTCCAAAGGAATGACCGCCCATGCCATCACAGACTATTCCCATAAATCGGTTGTTTTGTGGCATATCAATGACCTTGTAAGCATCTTCGTTATTATGCCTTCTACCAGTCTTACTTATTGTTGCATATCTTATCTCCATGTTACGATTCTTTTTAGTTTATGATAGTATAGAGGCAAATGTAACCTCTAATCTATCTGTAACGTAATATTTCCGACAATATTATTTCAATAATATGGGATTCTTGGCTTGCTGTGTCACATTGTTCTATCAATAATATACTTGTGTTTGATACTTGATGTCATGTTCATCGCAATAATAGCAGATCTCGCTTTTCATGCAACTCCCATGTTTTTTGAACTTCTTTTTTAATGATTCGATAAGACTATAGTTGTCAGATGCGTGCAAAGACCTCATCAGACGATTGGTATTTGCCACATCAAAGAATACGAAAAACTCAACCTCGCCGTCTCTTGAATATTCTTTCTCAAATTCACCCATATCTTGCTCGGTAATGGTGAGTTTGCCATCTTCTATTTGCGCATAGATTCCTGTGAACTCACCATTCGTTTCATGTTTGTAGATAACCTCTTCCATAATTTCCAAGTGTTAATGTTTAGACAACCATTCCACAAGATTATTCACGATGCCATTGGCTAAATCCTTTGGACCATGAGTTTGTTCATTCGGTCTATTGATGAATACAGCCAAGGCATAGCGAGGTTTCTTGCGTGGGAAAACTCCGACAAAGGACATTTCTGCCAATTCATGTTCACCGTTTTCAAGTTCTTTGCCTTGATAGTTGCCATATACTCCTGCTATATCCACTTTCTTTGGGGCATAAGATGCTTGTATGCCTTTCCCTTTGTTCAGACCAATCAATACCTCTTGCAGATATTTACGTCCCAAAGGCGTAATATTATTGTAAGTTTCCTCTGTAACTGAGTCCCCTTGCAAAGTCGGGAATGTCAGAGTGTTCTTCTGATAGACACCATTAAAGAGCGCAGCCAATTCCATGGAGTTTGTTTGCTTTTCGTCACTTGTCATTTTCTTCCATATACCAAAAGCATTTTCGCCATGATTTACCAAGAGTATCTTGAACATAGCCACGTTAGATTTATGTGTCAATGCTTGGCGACAAGTCATTACACCATAACCGCCAGACCGCCAGTTATGGTCACGAATGCTGATGCTGTCACCTATATTATATATGCCACCGCACAAATCCATCTTGTCATTGAGTGAACCATTAATATCTGCTAACATAGGAGTAATGCCTACAAGTGTCAAAATGCGAGGACTACATGCTTGTTTCAATAGCTTACCCTCTGAATAATCATCTCTATCTTTCTCCAATGCAACCCATGATTTCAGTCTTCCTGTTTGTGCATCTATAACAGCAATCTGTCCGTATGTTCCATTCAACATTTTCAACCCCTCAGACAAAACATCTTGGCATTTCTGAGTCATCACACTATCTATTGTCGTGCATTCATCAAGTTTAGCGACATATTCAGGATTGTCCATCCATACACCAACAGTTTGATTGTTTTCTCCAACCACGCCAATGGTGCCACGCTCAATCCCTTTTTCTACATAGAAGTAGAATACCTCAATGCCATCTTCTGACACATAACGACGTGAGAAACCTGCAACATCTAAATCTATCTCCGTTACATTCTCATGCTTCTCCAAGTCATAGATACCCTGTTTGCCACCTTTTGAAACAACGGCAAACTTGGCAATGCTACAGGTGTCTATCTGTTCGCATTGTTCCAATGGTACTTGGGTGATGGGCTTTTTGCCAAATGCTTCTTCTGCGTCAATAGTGTCAGCCACTATCACTTCTTGGGCGAAGGACAACTGTCCGAAAAAGGCTAAAAACATTGTGATTAAGCCTGACTTGAAGTATTTATTTGTGTTCATATCTTTTTTATTTTTGTATTATTGTATTTCTTTCATTTTATGAGTCCATATTGTTTGTAGTTCTTGTTGCTTTGGCTCAAAATAAGTCTTGGCATAACTAAGAATATCGTATTCGGTAGTTTCATCGTCGCCATCTTCCTCAAAGTCACAAGTAATAGAAATTCCTGTTTTGGAAAAAGCCGGTTCAAAGCCAACGCTATACCTTACTCTACTTTCCTTAGTGTTCAAATCCTTACAAATCTCACGAGCCATGTCTACATGCAAGTCATTTATAATAACAGCCCCAACAAGAGAAATAGCAAATCTACCATTTCCAAGAGAAAACACCTTTACTATCCCTTCCGGTAACCCAAGATACACTTCTCCTGTACCATCCTCATTGCATTTACTGATGTTGCACCTAAGTTTTTCTTCTTCTGCCAGCAACTTAGCCAACAAGACATAAGAATGTCTGCTTCGGATTTCCCGTTTGTAAG
>JAEXZY010000028.1 GCA_023404955.1 Actinomycetes bacterium | reverse complement strand
CCACCAGGGGCACGGCTGGATAGCCACGTTCGGACAGGATAACCGCTGAAAGCATCTAAGCGGGAAACCTTCTCCAAGACCAGGCTTCTCACCCTTTTAGAGGGATAAGGCCCCCCACAGACCATGGGATCGATAGACCAGACCTGTACACCTAGCAATAGGTTTAGGGAACTGGCACTAACCGGCCGAAAACTTACACACACCCAACCATGGGTAAGCAGATAAACACCGTGTAAGAAACAAATGACGCACACCAAGCAAACGCCCGCAACCACACCACACTCGGAACACGTATCGACCAACACTGGCCGACACACTCCACCACCAAAACACACTCCCCCCACCACACGCGTGGGGGCGCCCAGAAAAGGGTGAATAAAGTTACGGCGGCCATAGCGGCAGGGAAACGCCCGGACCCATCCCGAACCCGGAAGCTAAGCCTACCAGCGCCGATGATACTACCCACCCGGGTGGAAAAGTAGGACACCGCCGAACACACATTGGAATCGCCCCCCACATTTGTGGGGGGCGATTTCCTATTTCTGGCGCATTTTTTCCACGCGGATATTCGAAGATATTCGATTAAAAATCGGTGTAATTGTGGTGTCGTCCTAGGTGGCCGTATCCTTTTGTCGTGCCCGAAGACAATAAGGCCGGCCGCGGTGACCGTCGGCCCCAGCGCGGCGGTGCGCCCGGCAACAGGCAGGGTCCGCGCCGCGATCAACGGTCGGCGCCGCGTAGCTCGGGTCCGCATCGTGCGCGTGCCGCGCAACCGCGTACGCAGGATGATGAGTCCAAGCCCGCGGGTCCGCCGATACCTCCGGAGATCGAGGCCCGTCAGCTCTCGCCGGAAATTCGCGGAGAACTGACCACCCTGGACAAGGCCACCGCTGATGCTGTCGCCCGCCATCTCGTGGCAGCCGGCGAACTACTCGACGAGGATCCCGAGGCGGCGCTGGCTCACGCTCGGGCCGCTCGCGCGCGGTCGGGTCGCATCGCCGCCGTGCGTGAGGCCGTCGGGATCGCGGCGTACGCCTGCGGCGATTGGGCGCAGGCGCTCTCCGAGCTGCGGGCCGCTCGCCGAATGGGAAGTCGCTCAGCACTTCTCGCGATGATCGCAGACTGCGAACGCGGTGTCGGCCGTCCCGAGCGGGCGATCGAACTGGCCCGGGGTCCGGAGGCGGCGCAACTGACGGGCGATGACGCCGACGAGTTGCGCATCGTCGTCGCAGGTGCCCGCTCCGATCTCGGTCAGCACGAGCAGGCGCTCGCCGTGTTGTCCACTCCGGCACTGGACCCCACCCGCACGGGACAGACCGCGGCCCGGTTGTTCTATGTGTACGCCGATACGCTGCTGGCGCTCGACCGACGCGACGAAGCGCTGCAGTGGTTCCTCAAGGCCGCGGCCGCGGATACTGATGGTGTCACCGACGCCGAAGAGCGGATCACGGAACTGTCCTGACGTGAAAAGCCTTGCACAAGAACATGATTGCCTGCTGCTCGACTTGGACGGCACCGTCTTTCGCGGACACGAACCCACGCCCGGCGCGGTCGAGACGCTCAGCTCGCTGACGGCCCGCAGATTGTTCGTTACCAACAACGCCTCACGCAGCGCCGGCCAGGTCGCCGAGCACCTGCGCGAACTCGGCTTCGATGCCGCCCCCGACGATGTCGTGACCAGCGCGCAGACGGCGGCCCGGCTGCTCGCCGAGCAGCTCCCGGCGCAGGCGAAAGTCCTCGTCGTCGGCACTGATTCGCTCGCCGAGGAGGTGCGGGCCGCCGGCCTGCAGCCGGTGCGTCAGTACGCCGACGAGCCGGTCGCCGTCGTGCAGGGTCACTCACCCCAGACCGCATGGACTGATCTCGCCGAGGCGGGACTCGCTGTCCGGGCCGGGGCGCTGTGGGTGGCCGCCAACGTCGACAAGACATTGCCCTCGGAGCGGGGCCTGCTGCCGGGTAACGGCTCGATGGTCGCCGCGCTGCGCGCAGCCACCGATCAGGAACCCCAGGTGGCCGGCAAGCCCGCGCCCGCCCTGATGGCAGATGCCCTGGCGCGCGGTGACTTCGACGCTCCGTTGATGATCGGCGACCGGCTCGACACCGACATCGCGGGCGCCCAGGCCGCCGGGCTGCCCAGCCTGATGGTGCTGTGCGGCGTGAACGATGCGGCGGACGCCATCTTCGCGGTGGCCGATCAGCGGCCCGACATGATCGCAGAGGATCTACGCGCACTGACCGACGATGCCGAGGCGCTGCGAGTCGGGTCGCACCCCGCCTGGCGCGTCGAGTGCCGCGATGACGCCGTGGTGGTGTCCGCGACGGGCGAGGACCCCGGAAACGCGTTGTCGATCGTCCGCGCGGTCGCGGCGGCGGTGTGGGCAGCAGACACCGAGTCGGGCCGGGTCCCGATCGTCGCGGCTGACGACGCGGCGCGCGAGGCGACGCAGCGGTGGTCGCTGCTCGGCCCCGACATCGACTAGCGTGGCACCCGACATGAGTACCGAACCCGACCAGATCCGCGCCCAGGTTGCCGAGCTCCTCGGAGACTCGACGGAACCCGGCGATGCTGATCTGGACGCAGTCGCCGCCCGCCTCGAGGAGGCGCACGACCTGCTGGTGCGCGCACTGGAATCGGTCGAGAAAGGCTGATCCGCGTGACGCGGCGCGCTCGTGTGGACGCCGAGCTGGTTCGGCGCGGGCTGGCCCGCTCGCGGCAGCAGGCGGCCGAGCTGATCGACGCCGGCCGGGTGAGTGTGGACGGCATGCGGGCCGCCAAGCCCGCCACGGCCATCGACGTGAGTGCCCACCTCACCGTGGAGAACACCGACGAGCCGAGCTGGGTGTCGCGTGGTGCGCACAAGCTGATCGGGGCGCTCGACGCGTTCGACGTGGCCGTCCAGGGTCGGCGCTGCCTGGATGCCGGCGCCTCCACCGGCGGGTTCACCCAGGTCCTCCTGGACAGGGACGCGCGGGAAGTGGTCGCGGTCGACGTCGGCTACGGGCAGCTCGCGTGGGCGTTGCGCACCGACGATCGGGTCACGGTGATGGAGCGGACCAACGTGCGCGAGTTGACCGCTGAGGCGATCGGCGGGCCGGTGGACCTGATCGTCGCCGACCTGTCCTTCATCTCGCTGGCGACCGTGCTCCCGGCGCTGACTGCATGCGCGTCATCGACCGCAGATATCGTTCCCATGGTGAAGCCGCAGTTCGAGGTCGGCAAGGACCGGGTGGGCGCCGGCGGCGTGGTCTCCGACCCGCTGCTGCGCATCGACGCTGTCCGCTCGGTGTCCGCGACCGCGCAGACCCTGGGCTGGCACACCGTCGCTGCCACCGCGAGCCCGCTGCCCGGCCCGGCCGGCAACGTCGAGTACTTCCTGCATCTTCGCGCCTACACGACGGATGCCCTGACTGGCGACGCGCTCGAGACCGCGATCCGCCGCGCCGTCGAGGAGGGACCGCAATGACAGCCCAACGCACCGTTCTGCTGGTGGTGCACACCGGACGCGACGACGCCCTCGACGTGGCGCGGCGGGTGGCAAAGGTGTTCGACGACAACGGAATCGCGTTACGCGTGCTCTCCGCCGAGGCGGTCGACCGCGGATCGCCGGACCGCCGGCCGGCCGACATGGCCGCCCTGGGGGTCGACGTGGACGTCGTCGACGCCGAAGAGCGTGCCGCCGAAGGGTGCGAGCTCGTCCTCGTGCTCGGCGGTGACGGTACGTTCCTGCGGGCCGCCGAGCTGGCCCGCAACGTCGAGATACCGGTGCTCGGGGTGAACCTCGGCAAGATCGGCTTCCTCGCGGAGGCGGAAGCCGACTCGATCGACACAGTGCTCGACCACATCGTCCGCCGCGAGTACCGCGTCGAGGAGCGGATGACGCTCGACGTGGCCGTGTGGTCGGGTGGGGAGCTGCTCGACCGCGGGTGGGCGCTCAACGAGGCGAGTCTGGAGAAAGGCCCACGCCTCGGCGTTTTGGGCGTTGTGCTGGAGGTCGACGGCCGCCCGGTGTCGGCGTTCGGGTGCGACGGTGTGCTGGTGTCGAGCCCGACCGGTTCCACCGCATACGCGTTCTCCGCCGGCGGTCCGGTGCTGTGGCCCGACCTCGAGGCGATCATCGTGGTGCCCAACAATGCGCACGCGTTGTTCGCCCGGCCGATGGTGACCAGCCCCAACGCGCTGATCGCGATAGAGATCGAAGCGGGCGGCCACGACGCGCTCGTGTTCTGCGACGGGCGCCGCGAGATGGTGCTGCCTGCCGGCAGCAGGCTCGAGGTGACCCGGTGCGGCACTCCGCTGAAGTGGGTGCGGCTGGACAGCGCGCCGTTCACCGACCGGCTGGTGCGCAAGTTCCGGTTGCCGGTCACGGGGTGGCGCGGACAGTAGTGCTAGCGGAGATTCGGATCGAGTCGCTGGGCGCCATCAGCGCCGCGACCGCGGAGTTCGACGGTGGCTTGACCGTGCTCACCGGTGAGACCGGCGCCGGCAAGACCATGGTGGTGACGGGTCTGCATCTGCTCGGGGGTGCCCGCGCGGACCCGGCGCGGGTGCGGTCCGGCTCGCCCAAGGCAGTCGTCGAAGGCCGGTTCGTCACCGCCGAGCTCGGAGCTGACGCGGTCGCGCGGGTCGAGGACATCCTCGATTCGTCCGGCGCCGACCGCGATGACGACGGCAGCGTGATCGCGGCCCGCTCGGTGAGCCGTGAGGGACCCTCCCGTGCGTACCTGGGCGGCCGCAGCGTCCCCGCCAAATCGCTGAGCGAGTTCACCGGTGAGCTTCTCACGTTGCACGGTCAGAACGACCAGCTGCGCCTGATGCGGCCGGATCAGCAGCGCGGCGCTCTCGATCGGCATGCCGGGGTCACCGCGCACCTGCAGCGCTACCGGACCGCACGTGATGAGTGGCTGGCCGCTCGCGCCGATCTCGAGGAGCGGCGCCGCCACGCCAGGGAACTCGCGCAGGAGGCGGACCGCCTGCAGTTCGGCATCGACGAGATCGACGCGGTTTCGCCGCAGCCGGGCGAGGACGAGTCGCTGGTGTCGGACATCCGGCGCCTGTCCGAACTCGACGCGCTGCGTGAGGCGGTGCACACCGCGCGCTCGGCGCTGTCGGGCGACAGCGAGCCCGGGGGCGACGGAGTGTCTGCGGTCGACGCCGTCGGGCAGGCCCGCTCCGCGCTGGAACACACCGACGATGCGGCGCTCAAGACGTTGGCCGGGCAGCTCGACGGCGCCCTGACGGTCGTGGTCGACGTCGCCGCCGAACTCGGCCACTTCCTGTCCGAATTGCCCAGTGATGCAAGCGCATTGGAGACCAAGCTGGCGCGTCAGGCCGAGCTGCGGTCGCTGACCCGTAAGTACGCCCCCGATGTCGACGGCGTGCTGGAGTGGGCGCGCACGTCTCGCGAGCGGCTGGCCCAGCTCGACGTCTCCGAAGAGGCGATGACCGGCCTCGCGCGCCGCGTCGACGATCTCGCAGGCACTGTCGCGGCCGCGGCCGCCGACGTGACCAAGGCGCGGGTCAAGGCCGCCAAGGGGTTGGCCAAGGCGGTCACCGCCGAGCTCGGCGGGCTGGCGATGGCCGGCGCGCAGTTCACCATCGCGGTCAGCCCGCTGTTGGCGCGTCCCGATGACAGCGCGCCGCTGACGCTGAGCTCCGGCGATGTGGTGCACGCCGGCCGCGACGGCGTGGACGCGGTGGAATTCGGGTTTGCCGCGCACCGCGGGTCGGACGTTTTGCCGCTGCACAAGAGTGCGTCCGGCGGCGAGCTGTCGCGCGTGATGCTCGCCCTCGAGGTGGTGCTCGCGGCGTCCACGGAGGGCACGACGATGGTGTTCGACGAAGTCGACGCCGGCGTGGGCGGGCGTGCGGCCGTGCAGATCGGGCGCCGGCTCGCGCGCCTGGCCCGCACCCATCAGGTCATCGTCGTGACGCACCTGCCTCAGGTCGCCGCCTATGCCGATGTGCACCTGGTCATCGAGGGTCAGGCGGAAGCGACGTCGACGCGGGCCAAGACCAGCGGCGTGCGCCGCCTCGACGAGGACGACCGGGTCGCTGAACTGGCCCGGATGCTGGCCGGTCTGGGGGAATCCGACAGCGGCCGGGCGCACGCGCGGGAGCTGCTGGACGCGGCGCGGCAGGAGCGTGACGCACCCGCCTGATGGTGTGACTGGTGTGAAAAGAAGATACTTCTGAGGCTGATGTTACGGCGCGCCTCCGACACATCCGCGGGGTAGCTGGCCAGAATCCCCCCATGAAGATGTCAGCGCTGCTCTCCCGAAACGCCAGTTCACGGCCGGGCATCACCGGCACCGCCCGCGTGGACCGCGACATCGATCGACTCCTGCGCCGGGTGACTCCCGGCGACATCGTCGTCATCGACGCGCAGGACCTCGACCGCGTCACCGCCGACGCCCTGGTCGAGGCCAACATCGCAGCCGTGGTCAACGCGTCGTCGTCGATCTCGGGGCGCTACCCGAACCTCGGACCCGAGGTGCTCGTCGCCAACGGCATCACCCTCGTCGACGACACGGGACCGGAGGTCTTCAAGAAGGTCAAGGACGGCGCCCGGATTCGGATCAACGAGGGTGGTGTCTATTCCGGTGACCGGCGCCTGATCCTGGGCACCGAGCGCACCGACGCCGACATCCACGAGATGATGCAGGAAGCCAAGGGCGGGCTCGTTGCGCACCTGGAGGCCTTCGCGGGCAACTCGATCGAGTTCATCCGCAGCGAGAGCCCGCTGCTGATCGACGGCATCGGCATCCCCGACATCGACGTGGACCTCAACCGCCGCCACGTCGTGGTCGTCGCCGAGGAAGACCACGCCGCGGCCGACCTGAAGGCGCTCAAGCCGTTCATCAAGGAGTACCAGCCGGTGCTCGTCGGCGTCGGGACCGGCGCCGACATCCTGCGCAAGGCCGGCTATCGGCCCGCGCTGATCGTCGGCGACCCGGACAAGATCAGCACCGAGGCGCTGCGTAGCGGTGCGCAGGTGGTACTGCCCGCCGACGCCGACGGCCACGCCGCCGGCCTCGAGCGCATCCAGGACCTCGGCGTCGGCGCGATGACGTTCCCGGCCGCGGGGTCGGCCGCCGATCTGGCCCTGCTGCTCTGCGACCACCACGGTGCCTCGCTGATCGTCACCGTCGGCCACACTGCCAGCATCGAGGAGTTCTTCGATCGCACCCGTCAGCGCAGCAATCCGTCCACCTTCCTGACCCGGCTGAAGGTGGGGGAGAAGCTCGTCGACGCCAAAGCCGTTGCGACGCTGTACCGCAGCCGCGTCTCCGGCGGTGCGATCGCGCTGCTGGTGCTCGCGATGCTGATCGCGGTGATCGCCGCGCTGTGGGTGTCGCGCGCCGATGCCGCAGTGCTCGAATGGATCACCCACACGTGGAACCAGTTCCTGCTGTGGGTCCAGGGTCTGGTCTCCTAGGGCAGCCGACATGATCTCGCTGCGTTCGCACGCCATCTCGCTGGCCGCCGTGTTCCTGGCGCTGGCGCTCGGTATCGCCCTGGGCTCCGGGCTGCTGTCCAACACCGTGCTGTCGGGCCTGCGCGACGACAAGGCGCAGATGCAGACCGAGATCGACACGCTCACCACCGACCGCAATGCGTTGAACGAAAAGCTCAGCGCGGCAGGCGATTTCGACGCGCAGATGGCTCCGCGCATCTTGCGCGGCAGCTTGGCCGACAAGACGGTGGTGTTGTTCCGCACCCCGGACGCGGCCGACGATGACGTCGACGCGGTGACTCGGCTCGTCGGTGAGGGAGGCGGGCGCGTCAGCGGCACCGTCGCGTTGACCCAGGAGTTCGTCGACGCCAACTCCGCCGAGAAGCTGTTCTCGGTGGTGAATTCGCCGATCCTGCCGGCCGGCACGCAGCTGAGCACCACGACCGTCGATCAGGGCTCCCAGGCCGGCGATCTGCTCGGCATCACGTTGCTGACCAACCGGGACCCCAAGGCGCCGCCGGTCAACGACGACCAGCGCGACACCGTGCTGTCCGCGCTGCGCGACACCGGCTTCATCACCTACGGCACCGAGCGCATCGGTGCGGCCGACGCCGCGGTCGTCGTCACCGGCGGGGGCCTCGGCGACGATGCCGGCAACCAGGGCTCGACGGTCGCACGCTTCGCCGCCGGGCTGGCCCCCCACGGTGCGGGCGTCGTGCTCGCCGGCCGCGACGGTGCGGCCACGGGTACGTCGGCGGTCGCCGTGGCCCGTTCGGACAACGCCCTCACCACCGCGGTGAGCACTGTCGACGACATCGACCGGGAATCTGGCCGGATCACGACCGTGCTGGCGGTGAGCGCGCTGCTCGGAGGCGGCAAACCGGGTCAGTACGGCAGCGGTCAAGGCGCCACCGCGGTCACCGTCCCGCAGTAGCGCCCCCTACCGATCCGCGTGTCAGCAACGCGGCATCGCAGTCGGTGTTAGGGTGGAGTTCCGTGCCAGGCCAAACGAAGCCACTGCGTAAACATCCGCAGACCGCCACCAAACATCTCTTCGTGACCGGTGGGGTGGTGTCTTCACTCGGTAAGGGTCTGACGGCGTCCAGCCTCGGTCAACTCCTCACCGCACGTGGTCTGCAGGTGACGATGCAGAAGCTGGATCCCTACCTCAACGTCGATCCGGGCACGATGAACCCGTTCCAGCACGGTGAGGTGTTCGTCACCGAGGACGGCGCCGAGACCGACCTCGACGTCGGTCACTACGAGCGCTTCCTGGACCGCAACCTGACCGGGTACGCGAATGTGACCACGGGACAGGTGTATTCGTCGGTGATCGCCAAGGAGCGCCGCGGCGAGTACCTCGGCGACACCGTGCAGGTCATCCCGCACATCACCGACGAGATCAAGAGCCGGGTGCTGGCCATGGCCGAACCCGACGCCGACGGCAACCGCCCCGACGTGGTGATCACCGAGGTCGGCGGCACGGTCGGCGACATCGAATCGCTGCCGTTCCTGGAGGCCGCGCGACAGGTACGCCACGAGGTCGGCCGGGAGAACTGCTTCTTCCTGCACTGCTCGCTGATCCCCTACATGGCGCCCTCCGGCGAACTGAAGACCAAGCCGACCCAGCACTCGGTGGCGGCACTGCGCAGCATCGGCATCCAGCCCGACGCGCTGATCCTGCGCTGCGACCGGGACGTGCCGGAGGGGCTCAAGAACAAGATCGCGCTGATGTGCGACGTCGACATCGACGGCTGCATCTCGACCCCCGACGCGCCGTCGATCTACGACATCCCCAAGGTGCTGCACCGCGAAGAGCTCGACGCGTACGTGGTGCGCCGGCTGAATCTGCCGTTCCGGGACGTGGACTGGACTCAGTGGAACGATCTGCTGCGTCGCGTGCACGAGCCGCGCGAGACGGTGCGGATTGCGCTGGTGGGCAAGTACATCGACCTGTCCGATGCCTACCTGTCGGTCGCCGAGGCGCTGCGTGCGGGTGGCTTCGCCCACCACGCACGCGTCGAGATGCGCTGGGTCGCCTCCGACGATTGTGAGACCGACACCGGCGCGGCGGCGGCACTGTCCGACGTCGACGGCGTGCTGATCCCGGGCGGCTTCGGCATCCGCGGCATCGAGGGCAAGATCGGCGCCATCAGCTACGCCCGCCGGCGCGGCCTGCCCGTGCTGGGACTGTGCCTGGGATTGCAGTGCATCGTGATCGAGGCTGCGCGGTCGGTGGGGCTGACCGAGGCGAGCTCGGCCGAGTTCGACCCCGACACTCCTGACCCGGTGATCTCGACCATGGCCGATCAGCAGGAGATCGTCGCCGGCGAAGCGGACCTCGGCGGCACCATGCGCCTGGGCGCCTACCCGGCCGTGCTGACCCCGGATTCGCTTGTCGCGCAGGCGTATCAGTCAACCGAGGTGTCCGAACGGCACCGGCACCGCTACGAGGTCAACAACGGCTACCGCGACCAGATCGCCGAGAGTGGCCTGCGCTTCTCGGGCACCTCACCCGACGGACACCTGGTGGAGTTCGTCGAATACGACCCCGAGGTGCATCCGTTCCTGGTCGGGACTCAGGCCCACCCGGAGCTCAAGAGCCGCCCGACCCGGCCGCATCCGTTGTTCGTCGCGTTCGTCGGCGCGTCGCTGGACTACAAGAATGCCGAGCGGCTGCCCGTCGACATCCCGGAGGTGGCCGAGCGGGAGACCAACGGCGCCAAGCACGCTCTGGAAGACGCTCCCGCGCGTGGCTGACGGGGCCGGCAGCCACGACTTCTCGGTGGCATCGTCGGAGACCCTTTACGTGGGCAACATCTTCGCGCTGCGTGCCGACGAGGTGCGCATGCCGGGCGGATCCACGGCGCGCCGCGAGATCGTCGAGCACTACGGCGCGGTGGCCGTCGTCGCCCTCGACGACGAGGGCCGCGTCGTCCTCGTCTATCAGTACCGGCACCCGTTCGGCCGCCGGTTGTGGGAGTTGCCCGCCGGCCTGCTGGACATGAGTGGGGAGCCGCCGCACGTGTCCGCGGCGCGGGAACTCGAAGAAGAGGCCGGCCTGGCCGCCGAGAACTGGCACACCTTGGTCGACCTCGACACCGCGGCCGGGTTCAGCGACGAGAGCGTGCGGGTGTATCTGGCGACCGGGCTGCGCGAGGTCGGCCGTCCCGAGGCCGAACACGAAGAAGCCGACCTCGTCGTCGAGCGTGTCGCGCTCGAAGACGCCGTCGCCAAGGTGTACTCGGGGGAGATCGTCAATTCGATCTCCGTCGCCGGCATCCTGGCCGCGCATGCGATGCCCGGCATCGATGCGCTCCGCGCCGTCGACGCGCCCTGGACCGACAGGCCCACGGCGTTCGCACGGCGGAAGGGACACGCGTGACCCAGACGTTCTCGTCTGTCGGCTCCACCCTCGAGGCCCAGATCCAGGGCTACCTCGACCACCTGGCGATCGAGCGCGGCGCCGCCGCCAACACGCTCAGTTCGTACCGCCGGGATCTGCGCCGCTACGTCGAGCACCTGTCGTCACGCGAGGTCACCGATCTGGCCGACGCCACCGAGCCCGACGTGAGCGAGTTCCTCGTCGCGCTGCGCCAGGGCGATCCGGACAACGGTGTGCCCGCGCTGTCGGCGGTCTCGGCCGCGCGCGCCCTGATCGCGGTGCGCGGCCTGCACCGTTTCGCCGCCGCGGAGGGGATCGCGGCGCTCGACGTCGCCCGGGAAGTGAAACCGCCCACTCCGAGCCGGCGGCTGCCGAAGAGCCTGACGCTGGACGAAGTCCTGGCACTGCTCGAGGCGGCGGGTGGGGACAGCGACGCCGACGGACCGTTGACGCTGCGCAACCGGGCACTGCTGGAGCTCCTCTACTCGACCGGGGCGCGGATCTCCGAGGCTGTCGGCCTGGACATCGACGACATCGACCTGCATGCCCGCTCGGTGCTGCTGCACGGCAAGGGCGGCAAGGAGCGCCTGATCCCGATCGGCCGGCCCGCGGTCGCGGCGCTGGATGCCTATCTCGTGCGGGCCCGACCGGACCTGGCCCGCCGTGGCCGCGGCACGCCCGCCATCTTCCTCAACGCCCGCGGCGGGCGGCTGTCCCGGCAGAGTGCGTGGCAGGTGCTGCAGGACGCCGCCGATCGTGCCGGGATCACCGCTGCCGTCTCCCCGCACGTGCTGCGCCATTCGTTCGCCACCCACCTCCTCGACGGCGGCGCCGACGTGCGCGTCGTGCAGGAACTCCTGGGCCACGCCTCGGTGACCACGACGCAGATCTACACGATGGTCACCGTCAACGCGCTGCGCGAGGTGTGGGCGGGCGCGCACCCGAGGGCACGCTAGCGTGCGGGTCTGCCTCGCTGGCGCGTCATCTCCCGTTAAGCTTGCCGCGATGTCCGACATGCCGCAGCGTTGCCTGACCAGCGACGGTCCGGCATGACCGACGACACGGGCCTCCCCATCTCAGACCCGGGACCCACCTCCGACTCCGGACCGACCCCGGAGCCCGAGCCCACGCCCGGGTTGACCGGCCGGCTGCCCCGCGACATTCCAGAACCGCCGCCGCGGACGTCGCACGGGCCCGCCACCGTCATCGCGATGTGCAACCAGAAGGGCGGGGTCGGCAAGACCACGTCGACCATCAACCTCGGTGCGGCGCTCGCCGAGTACGGCCGCCGGGTGCTGCTGGTCGACCTCGACCCGCAGGGTGCGCTGTCCGCCGGGCTCGGCGTGCCGCACTACGAGCTCGACAACACCGTCTACAACCTGCTGGTCGAACCGCGGGTGTCGATCGACCAGGTGCTGATCACGACACGCGTGCCCGGCCTGGACCTCGTGCCCAGCAACATCGACCTGTCGGCCGCCGAGATCCAGCTGGTCAACGAGGTCGGGCGGGAACAGTCGCTGGCGCGGGCGCTCTATCCGGTGCTCGACCGCTACGACTACGTGCTGATCGACTGCCAGCCCTCGCTCGGCCTGCTCACCGTCAACGGGCTGGCCTGCAGCGACGGCGTGATCATCCCGACCGAGTGCGAGTACTTCTCGCTGCGCGGTCTGGCGCTGCTCACCGACACCGTCGAGAAGGTGCACGACCGGCTCAACCCCAAGCTCGACATCAGCGGCATCCTGATCACCCGATACGACCCGCGCACCGTCAACTCCCGCGAGGTGATGGCCCGGGTGGTCGAGCGCTTCGGCGACCTCGTGTTCGACACGGTGATCACCCGCACCGTGCGCTTCCCCGAGACCAGCGTGGCCGGTGAGCCGATCACCACATGGGCGCCGAAATCCAATGGGGCCGAAGCGTATCGAGCGTTGGCGCGCGAGGTCATCCACCGGTTCGGCGCGTGAGCGAGCCCACCGGGTTCCAGGTTCGGCTGAGCAATTTCGAGGGCCCGTTCGACCTTCTGCTGCAGCTCATCTTCGCGCACCGGCTCGACGTCACCGAGGTCGCGCTGCATCAGGTCACCGATGAGTTCATTGCCTACACCAAGGAGATCGGCAGCAAGCTCGGCCTCGACGAGACCACGTCGTTCCTGGTGGTGGCCGCGACGCTGCTCGACCTGAAGGCGGCCCGGCTGCTGCCGGCGGGGGATGTACACGACGAGGACGACCTGGCGCTGCTGGAGGTGCGCGACCTGCTGTTCGCCCGGCTGCTGCAGTACCGGGCGTTCAAACACGTCGCGGAGATGTTCGCCGAACTGGAGTCCGCGGCGCTCCGCAGCTATCCGCGCGCCGTCGCGTTGGAGGACCGCTTCGCCGATCTGCTGCCCGAGGTGATGCTCGGCGTCGACGCGGCGCGCTTCGCGGAGATCGCGGCCGCAGCGTTCACCCCGCGCCCGGTACCCACCGTCGGGCTCGACCACCTGCACCAGGTCCCCGTCTCGGTGCCCGAACAGGCCGCGAACCTGATGTCGCTGCTGGAAGACCGGGGCATCGGCGAATGGGCGTCGTTCTCCGACCTGGTGGCCGACTGCCAGGTGCCGTTGGAGATCGTCGCGCGCTTCCTGGCGCTGCTCGAGTTGTTCCGCGCGCGGGCGGTAGCATTCGACCAGTCAGAACCGCTGGGCGTGCTCCAGATTTCCTGGACCGGGGAGCGGCCGAACAGTGAGCAGTTGGCGACCGCGGACGCCGAATAGCGCGGGAACGAAAAACGATGACTGAACAACTTCCGCCGGACACCGAGCCGGACATCGAGCCCGATGCTGACCACGTCGAGGCCGACGACTCCGACGCTGACCTAGACGACGCCGAGCTCGACGCGGTGCTCGAGGCGCTGCTGCTCGTGGTCGACACCCCCGTCCCCGTCGACGCGCTGGCGACGGCCACCGCGATGCCGGCGACACGGGTCGCCGAGCGGCTGCATGTGCTGGCCGACGGGTTCGCCGCCCGGGGGAGCGGCATCGATCTGCGGGAAGCCGGCGGTGGGTGGCGGATGTACACCCGCGCGCGGTACGCGCCGTATGTGGAGAAGCTGCTGCTCGACGGCGCCCGGACGCGCTTGACCCGCGCCGCCCTCGAGACCCTGGCGGTGATCGCCTACCGCCAGCCCGTGACCCGGGCGCGGGTGAGCGCGGTGCGCGGCGTCAACGTCGACGCGGTGATCCGCACCCTGATGGCCCGCGGGTTGATCACCGAGGCCGGCACCGATCCCGATTCCGGGGCGGTCACCTTCGCCACCACGGAGCTGTTCCTCGAACGCCTCGGGTTGTCGTCGCTGACCGACCTGCCCGACATCGCACCGCTGCTGCCCAATGTCGACGTGATCGACGACATCAGCGAAAACCTCGACGAGGAGCCACGTTTCATGAAACTCAACGGGGCATCGGCTGGATCTCAGCCCGACGCCGCGATCGACGTCGACGCGGAACGGGAGTGACGATGAGCGACGACGAGGGTGTACGCCTGCAGAAAGTGTTGTCCCAGGCCGGGATTGCCTCCCGTCGGGTGGCGGAGAACATGATTCGCGACGGTCGGGTCGAGGTCGACGGAGCCATCGTGACCGAACTCGGTACGCGGGTGGATCCGCAGAACTCGGTGATTCGGGTCGACGGTGCGCGGATCGCCGTCGACGACGACCGGGTGTACCTCGCGATCAACAAGCCGCGCGGCATGCATTCGACGATGTCCGACGATCGCGGACGCCCCTGTGTCGGAGACCTTGTCGAGCACCGGGTGCGCGGCAACAAGAGCCTCTTCCACGTCGGCCGGCTCGACGCCGACACCGAGGGACTGCTGTTGCTCACCAACGACGGTGAGCTCGCGCACCGGCTCATGCATCCGTCCTTCGAGGTGCCCAAGACCTACCTGGCCACCGTGATGGGCAGTGTTCCGCGGGGATTGGGCAAGAAACTGCGCGGCGGCATCGAGCTGGACGACGGGCCGGTACGGGTGGACGACTTCGCCGTCGTCGACACCGTGCCGGGCCGATCGCTGGTGACAGTGACGCTGCACGAAGGACGCAAGCACATCGTGCGACGGCTGCTGGCCGAGGTTGGATTCCCGGTCCAGGAGCTGGTGCGCACCGACATCGGCGCCGTCACGCTCGGCGACCAGCGGCCAGGCAGTATCCGGGTGTTGACGCAGAAGGAAATCGGCGACCTCTACAAGGCGGTGGGACTGTGACCCGGGCGGTGGTGATCGCGATCGACGGCCCGGCTGGTACCGGGAAATCCACTGTGGCAAGGGGTTTGGCGACCGAGCTGGTTTCCCGCTATCTCGACACGGGAGCGATGTACCGCATCGTCACGCTGAGCGCACTGCGACAGGGTGTCGACCTCGACGACCCGGCGGCGATCGCGGCAGCGGTGCGCGACACCGACATGGCGGTCGGACACGACCCCGCCGAGGACCGATCCTTCCTCGCCGGCGAGGACGTCTCGACCGAGATCCGCGGCGACGCGGTGACCAAGGCGGTGTCGGCGGTCTCGGCGGTGCCCGAGGTGCGCAGCCGGTTGGTCACCCTGCAGCGCGAACTCGCCAACGGCGCGGGACCCGTGGTCGTCGAAGGCCGCGACATCGGCACCGTCGTGCTGCCCGACGCCGACGTCAAAATCTTCCTGACCGCCTCCGCCGAGGAGCGGGCGCGCCGCCGCAACGACCAGAACGTCGCGTCCGGGCTGCCCGACGACTACGACGCCGTGCTGGCCGACGTGCGCCGCCGCGACCACCTCGACTCCACCCGGGCGGTGTCGCCGCTGCGCGCCGCCGACGATGCGCTGGTTGTCGACACCAGCGACATGACCCAGGACCAGGTGATCGGCCATCTGACCGCACTGGTCGAACAGAAAGCCGGTGCGATCAGATGAGTGACGGAGACGGCGTCTGGTTCGACGAGGGCGACTGGGAGGTCGGCACCGAGGAGATCTCCGAGGCGGTCGAGGAAGCCTCGGCGCCGCCGCCGGTGCTCGCCGTCGTCGGCCGGCCCAATGTCGGCAAGTCGACCCTGGTGAACCGCATCCTCGGCCGCCGCGAGGCCGTCGTGCAGGACATCCCCGGCGTCACCCGCGATCGCGTGTCCTACGACGCGTCCTGGTTGGGTCGACGCTTCGTCGTGCAGGACACCGGCGGCTGGGAACCCGATGCCAAGGGCCTGCAGCAGCTGGTCGCCGACCAGGCGTCGGTCGCGATGCGCACTGCCGACGCGATCGTCTTCGTTGTCGACGCGGTCGTCGGCGCCACGAGCGCTGACGAGGCCGCGGCGAAGATCTTGCAGCGCTCCGGCAAGCCGGTGTTCCTGGCCGCGAACAAGGTGGACAACGATCGCGGCGAGGCCGACGCCGCAGCCCTGTGGTCGCTGGGTCTGGGGGAGCCGCATCCGATCAGCGCGATGCACGGCCGCGGCGTCGCCGACCTGCTCGACGCCGTCCTCGAGGAACTGCCCGCCTTGTCGGAGGTAGGGGGCAGCGGCGGCGGACCACGCCGGGTCGCGCTGGTCGGCAAGCCGAACGTCGGCAAGTCCTCGCTGCTCAACCGGCTCTCCGGTGACGAACGCTCCGTCGTGCACGACGTGGCAGGCACGACCGTCGACCCCGTCGACTCGCTCATCGAGATGGACGGCAAGCTCTGGCGTTTCGTCGACACCGCGGGACTGCGCCGCAAGGTGGGCCAGGCCAGCGGACACGAGTTCTACGCCTCGGTGCGCACCCACGGCGCGATCGACGCCGCCGAGGTGGCCATCGTGCTCATCGACGCCTCGCAACCGCTGACCGAGCAAGATCAGCGGGTGCTGTCGATGGTGATCGAGGCGGGCCGTGCGCTGGTGCTGGCGTTCAACAAATGGGACCTGGTCGATGAGGACCGCCGCTACCTGCTCGACCGCGAGATCGATTTGCAGCTGGCGCAGATCCAGTGGGCGCCGCGGGTCAACATCTCGGCCAAGACCGGCCGAGCGGTGCAGAAGCTGGTGCCGGCGTTGGAGACCTCGCTGGCCTCGTGGGACAAGCGGATCACGACGGGCCAGCTGAACACGTTCCTCAAAGAGGTCGTCGCCGCGACACCGCCGCCGGTGCGGGGCGGCAAGCAGCCGCGCATCCTGTTCGCCACCCAGGCCGCGACCCGGCCGCCGACGTTCGTGCTCTTCACGTCCGGCTTCCTCGAAGCCGGCTATCGCCGGTTCCTCGAGCGCCGGTTGCGTGAGACGTTCGGCTTCGACGGCAGCCCGGTCCGCATCAACGTCAGGGTGCGTGAGAAGAGGGGTCCCAAGCGCCGATAGGGTGCCTCGAATGCCCGTCGTCGACATGATCCTCATCGCCCTCGCGGGCGTCGGAGCGGGGGCGATCAACGCGCTCGTCGGCTCGGGCACCCTCATCACGTTCCCCACGCTCGTGGCGCTCGGATATCCGCCGGTGACCTCCACGATGTCGAACGCGGTCGGCCTGGTCGCCGGCGGCGTGTCGGGCACCTGGGGGTACCGCCGAGAACTGCGTGGGCAATGGAGCCGGTTGCGCTGGCAGATCCCTGCGTCGCTGCTCGGTGCGGGCGGTGGAGCGTGGCTGCTTCTGCACCTGCCGGAGAAGGTATTCCTTCAGGTCGTGCCGGTGCTGTTGATCCTGGCGCTGGTGTTGGTGGTCATCGGGCCGCGGATCCAGGCCTGGGCGCGCCGGCGTGCCGAAGCGGCCGGTCAGTCCGCCGACCACGTCTCCGCGGCGCGCATGACCGCGCTGGTCGCGCTGACCTTCGCGGTCGGTGTCTACGGCGGCTACTTCACCGCCGCCCAGGGCATCCTGCTGGTCGCGGTGATGGGCGCGCTGCTGCCCGAGGACATGCAGCGGATGAATGCGGCCAAGAACCTGCTGTCGCTGCTCGTGAACATCGTCGCCGCGACCGCTTACACGCTGGTGGCGTTCGACCGGATCAGCTGGCTGGCTGCCGGGCTGATTGCGCTCGGTTCCCTGATCGGCGGGTTCCTCGGCGCGCACTACGGCCGTCGACTCTCGCCGAACGCGCTGCGCGCGGTGATCGTCGTCGTGGGATTGATCGGGCTCTACCGATTGTTGGCTGTGTAGGCTGGCCGAATCTGATCAGGGGATGGGGTTGTCGATGGTCGAAGACGTGACGGTGGCGGCGTGCCCGTCCGACGCGTCAGCGCTCGAGCCCTTCTGGCCGTCGCGCCGCCTGATGGCTTTCGACGAGTGGTGTTGTCGGCGTTCCTGACGCCGCTTCCCTCGTCCGACCGGTCGCTCCGCGTGACCGCATCCGAAAGCAACCATGCGTTCCCTACTGATCTTCACCCTCGTCGGTGTCGGCGCCCAGCTGGTCGACGGCGCGCTCGGGATGGCGTTCGGCGTCACGGCCACCACGTTGCTGGTGCTCTCCAGCGTCGGCGCCGCCCAAGCCAGCGCCGCCGTCCACCTCGCCGAGGTGGGCACGACGCTCGCGTCGGGGCTCTCGCACTGGCGGTTCAAGAACATCGACTGGCCGCTGGTCGCCAAGCTGGGCCTGCCTGGTGCCGTCGGCGCGTTCCTCGGGGCGACGGTGCTGTCGTCGCTGTCGACCGAGCACGCCGCGCCGCTGATGGCCGCCATCCTGATGGCGATCGGCGCCTACGTCCTGCTGCGGTTCTCGCTGCGCACGCCGATCGCAGTCCGTGGGCGAGGCACTCGGCACGGGGCGAAGTTCCTTGCCCCGCTTGGTCTGTTCGGCGGATTCATCGACGCGTCCGGTGGCGGCGGATGGGGTCCGGTGACGACGAGCACGCTGCTGTCGCAAGGAAAGACGGCACCGCGCACCGTGATCGGCTCGGTCAGTGCGTCGGAGTTCCTCGTGTCGATCTCGGCGTCGCTCGGATTCCTGGTCGGCCTACGCGACGAGTTCTTCCAGAACTGGCCGGTGGTGGTGGGGCTCATGGTGGGCGGCGTGATCGCTGCGCCGATCGCCGCGTGGTTGGTGAGCCGGATCAGCCCGGCCCTGCTGGGGACCGGTGTGGGCGGGGTCATCGTGCTGACCAACAGCCAGAAGCTGGTGCACTTCTTCGACATCCAGTGGCCGTGGTCGACGGCCATCTACACGCTGATCGTGGTGGCTTGGGTGTCGCTGGTCGTCTACGCGTGGCGGGTGTCGCGGGCGCCCAAGACGGTTCCCGCGCCTGTCTCGGAACCGGACTCAGAACCGGTCGCGCGCTGACTCCTGCTCGAGGACGGCCTCGAGGTCACCGAGACGCTCCATTGACGACACCGCGCGCCGGGTGCGCATGTTCTTGGCGAGCAGATCCTGGTGCCGGTGTGTGAAGGCCCAGTAGCCGGCGGTGAACGGGCACGCGTCCTCGCCGAGGCGCTTCTTCGGGTCGAAGGCGCAGTCGCCGCAGTGGTCGCTCATCTTGTTGATGTAGGCGCCGCCCGAGGTGTAGGGCTTCGTGGCCAGCAGTCCGCCGTCGGCGTGCTGGCTCATCCCGACGACGTTGGTGGGCATCACCCAGCGGAACCCGTCGACGTAGGCGGTGGCGAACCATTCGGTCAGCTCGTCGGGCCGGTAGCCGCGTTGCAGCGCATGGCTGCCGAGGATCATCAGACGCTGGATGTGGTGGGACCAGCCGCGGTCGCGAACGCCTTTGAGGGCGTGGTGCAGGCAGGCCGCGGTGACGGCGTCGGCGTCGAGGTCGGCGAACCACTGCGGTAGCGGCGTGTGCGCCTTCAGTTCGTTCTTCTTGGTGTAGTCGGGGCCGAAGTGCCAGTAGAGATGCCACATGTACTCGCGCCAGCCGAGGATTTGCCGGATGAAGCCCTCGGTGGCGGCCAGGGGAGCGTCGCCGTCGCGATAGGCCTGCTCAGCGGCTTCGACGGCGTCGAGAGGATGCAGCACCCCTAGGTTGAGCGGGACCGACAGCAGCGAGTGCGACATCGCCCAGTCGCCGCCCATCATGGCGTCCTCGTAACGGCCGAACAATTCCAGCCGGTGGTCGATGAAGCGCTTAAGCGCCCGCTTCGCCTCGGTCGGGGTGACGGCGAACAGGCGCGGGCCGTCGGCGCCGACGGTGTCGAGGTCCATCGCGTCGAGGTCGCGCCGGACCTGCTCGTCGATGTCGTCTTCGCGAGGCTTGTACGGGGCCGGTACGTCGAGCTGTTTCTGCTTCTTCGGGGGTGACTCCCGGTTGTCTTCGTCGTAGTTCCACCGCTTGCCGACGGGGTCGGCGCCGTTCATCAGCACGTCGAAGCGGCGGCGTTGGTCGCGGTAGAAATCCTCCATCCGAAAGCGGGTGCGGTTGCCGGCCCACTCTTCGAAGTCCTTGCGCGGCAGAGCGAATGTCGGCGTCGGCAGTACCTCTTCGACGAGGCCCTGCTTCTGCAGCCGGTTGACGAAGCGTTCGGCGGCGTGCGAGGTGGGCTGATGCACGAGGACGGGACGGTCGAACTGCTCGAGCGCGTCGGTGTAGGTGTCGGCCTTGAGCAGCGTCGCGCGGTCGCCGAGGTCGCGTTCGGCGTGGCGCAGCGCGGAGAGCACCAGGTGCAGTTTCTGGCGGTGGTAGCGGCGCTTGGCCAGGGCCGAGGTGGCTTCGATGAGGAGGACCTCGCGATGGGCGTGCTCGCCGCCGTAGACGGCCGGGCCGAGCTGATCGGCGAACAGCCACAGGGGAGTGTCACTCATCAATCGGTGATACCCGCCAAGGGCTCAGCGACGCGGTTGGGAGCCGGGGGTAACCCTGCTGTAAGCTTTCGACCGCCGACCGGCGATCCCGGGAGGCGCGCGGGCTGTGGCGCAGCTTGGTAGCGCACTTGACTGGGGGTCAAGTGGTCGCAGGTTCAAATCCTGTCAGCCCGACAAGATGTTTGCAGGTCAGAGGCGGTTTTCCGAGAATTCGGAGGGCCGCCTTTCTGTTGCCCCCGGGACGCGGATGGCGACGGCTTTGATCGCCGGGGTCGGTGGGCGGGGGTGACGACCGCTCTCCGAGTTCGACAACGGACGCGCGCATGCGAGGTATAGCCTCGCTGTGTTGCGGTGGGAGGGCGTCGTGGCAAGCACCATGGAGATGGCGTGTGACGAGCGCCGCGAGTTTGCGGAGTTCCTCGCGGGTCTGAGCCCGGACCAGTGGGACGCAGACAGTCTGTGTGACCGATGGCGCGTGCGCGACGTCGTCGCTCATGCCATCAGCTATGACGAGCTCGGTGCCGCCGGTCTGGCGGCCCGCTTCGTACGCGGTGCATTTATCGTGAATCGAATCAACGATATTGGTGCACGCGACCTGGCATCGCGCTCGCCCGACGAGTTGGTCGCGTCGGTCCGCGAGCACATCCGTCCGCGCGGCTTGACAGCCGGCTTCAACGGCATGATCGCGTTGGTCGACGGCATGATCCATCAACAGGACATCCGTCGGCCACTGAACATGCCGCGCACGATTCCGTCCGATCGCCTTTATGCAGTGCTGAACTTCGCCCTCTACGCACCGCTCGTCCGCGGCGCCTGGCGGGCTCGCGGCGTCCGGCTCGTGGCCACTGACATCGAATGGTCGCACGGCAAAGGGCCGGAAGTGCGCGGTCCCGGCGAGGCGCTCCTCATGGCGATGGCCGGCCGGACCGATGCCCTGAAGCAACTCGGCGGCGCGGGAACACACAAGCTTTCGGAGCGCCTCACCTGATGCCGTTCTCGTGCACCCGCCCTCGATCACTAAAAACGCACGAAGAGTTGCGGTGCTCCAACTTGTCGGAGCTCGAGACCGGGCCGTCTCACAGCACGGTCAGGGCCGAAAAGCTCTGTACTACAGTGTCTTTGGCGGTCGTCCCCACGGAGACGTATCCGGTACCGTCCGCCTCGAAGGCTGACAGGAAGGCTCTCGCGCTGGAAGCTCTATCGACCTCCAACACTTTCTGTGCGCCCGACGGCGTGAGCGCATACACGCTTGCGGTGGGACCGACGTCGTTGTTGATGACGTACGCGGTGCCGTCGGGGCCGAACGAGAACACCTGCTGCTCGAGGTCCTCAGTGACGGTCGCCGTCAGGCTGTTAAATTCGCTCAGCGGCATGACGTTATTTCCTGCCGCGTCGAAGCCCAGGATGCTCCACGCGCCGCCACTTCCCGACACCAGCAGATACCCGGTGCCGTCCGGGCCGAACTCGATGTACCCGGCAGACCCAGGCGCCTCGGTCGTCAACGTGTCGGTCGCGAGCGCGAGGACCTGGTTGGCAACGATGAACCCATCAGGCCCGGCGTATCGCAGCAGCTGGTACGGGGAGCCGTCGGGGCCGAACACCACAGAGCTCCCGGACGCACCTGCCGGCAGGTCGACTGTTCGAGCGAGCGTGCCGTCGGTGTTCAGCACCGCAACATGCTCGGTACCGTCCGCGGTGTAGTTGACGTACCCCACAGTCGCTGTCGCGGGAGACACGAAGTTCGCCTGGCCCGGCGTCGCGGAAGACTGCGTCGGTGTGCCCGGCACCGAAACGACGGCGACGCTGCCATCGGCAGCGACGATCGCCACCGGGGTGGTCGTCGAGGACGCCGGGACCGCCAGTGGCGCGAAGACGCTGCCATCCGCCGCGACCTGCATGAGGAAACTGACGATGCGGCCGTCGATCACGTCGGAGGTGTCCACCGTGGTCGGGGTGATCTTCGAGATGAGGGTGGTTCCGGTGCCGTCGTCGCTCGCGCCCGGATAGCTGTACGTCTCCAGGTAGACGCCGTCCGGCGCGACCACGGTCCGCCCCGGCAGTCCGTCGACGGTGCGCACCGTGCTCGAGGTCCCGCTCACGGTGTAGACGCGAGTCGTCTCGCTACCGAACAGCCCCTTCACCCCGGCAGTGACGTAGACCGTGCCGTCGTCACCCACGATCGGGTCACTCGGGTCCGAGGTGTAGGGGAGGGCAATGGTTCTCGTGGCCCCGGTTGAACTGAAAACCCGTAGCGATGAGAACCCGTTCTGGGTGGACACCAGGTAGGCGCTCCCATCAGGCCTGAGCTCGACCGCGGTGTCGTACGGCAGGACTTGCGACGTGCCGTTCGGCGAGATTCGCACCAACCGGTGCGGGCGGGTCGCGCCCATGACGCCGAAGGTGGGGACCTCGGTGCTGATGTACAGCGCGCCGTCCGCCCCCACGCGCACCCGCTGATCGGGTGTCCCGGTGATCCGCCCGATCCTGGTGACGGTTCCGGAGCTGTCAACCGTTGAGACGGTCGAGCGCCGACCGCCGGTTCCCTGGGTGATGACGATGACCGTCCCGTCGGGGCGTGCGGCAGGGAAGTAGGCGTAGCCGTCGATGTCGGCGCTCGCGACGACCTGGGCGTTGTCGTCGAGGACGGAGACGTGGGTAGTGGACTCGCGTCGGCTGAACACCTCACGGGTCACCTGGTAGACGGTCCCGTCTGCGGTGACGACCGGTGACTCGTATGCCTCCCCGGGGAGCTCGGAGGATCCGACGGCAGCCTGCACGTCGTCGATGTCGCGGCGAGCGGAACCCACCATCGTCCACAGCAGCGATGAGGTGGCCGGGGCCTCGGGAGCGTCGGCAGGTCCCGGGGCCGGCTTCGGTGAGAACAGCTTCGTCTGTGCGATTCGATTGATGCCGACATCCTCGGGGTCGGCCGCCGTGACGTTTCGCTTGGTCACGGAACGGCGCTTCTTCGGGGAAGCGCCGTCGTCGGTGTCGGTGCTCGCGCGGGCTCTGCTACGCCAGGGTCTGTCGGCAACCTTGCCGCCGCGCTCGGCGGGCGCGTCGGCGCGCTGTGACGAGCCTGCCGATGCGGTCGCCCCGTCCGGTTCGGCCTGCACCTGCCCAGCCAAACCGACGATTGCCCAACCAATTCCCAACGCAACGGCCAGTGCCCCCACTCGGCCAATGTGATGTTGTCGCCCCATCGCGCACCTCCCGTGGCTCATTCAGCAAAGCACTCTGGGAAGCGCCTGTGAAGAGAAATCGGACCAGTAGCCTCGTGTCATGCCACGCTCACTCACCGACGACGAGATCAAGGCCCTTGTCGACAGCCGTCCCGGCTGGGCGACGCTGACGACCATCGACGAGGACGGGTTCCCCCACAGCGTGCCGCTGGGGTACTTCCGGGTCGGAGACGACATCGTCATGGGTGTGCGCGACCGCACGCGCAAGATCGCCAACATCGAAGCCAACCCGAAGGTGAGCGTGATGCTCGAGGACGGCTCCACGATGTCCGACATCCGAGGTGTCATGTTCCAGGGCCACGCGCGCGTCGTCCGCAACGCCGAAGAAGCCGTCGAGCTCGCGCGACACGGCGCACGACGGCGCGGCGTGCCGGAGAACGAGTTGCCCACCGAGCCGAGGCCCGGCGCCGCCTACATCTACGTCACGCCGGTGCGCACCCGCTCCTGGCAGTACGGCGACTAATCGGCCCGCGGGGTGACGTCGCTTCCGGATCCCTTGTTCGAGGCTTTGGCGCGATTCTCCGCGCGCACGGTCCGCGTGCCACGCACGTAACCCGTCGCCGAGATCGACGCCGCCAGCAGCGCGTCCTCGCCTTTGATGAACGGGTGGAACCCGACGCCGGCGCCGCCGCGGCCCTTGACCGGAATGTCGGCGACTTCGGTGACCTTCCAACTCTTTTCGGCCAGCGACAAGATCGCCTCACCGTTGGCGCACGACACGGGCAGCGCGGCGACCACCTCGTCGCCGTCACCGGCCAGTTTCACCCCGGCGACGCCGTTGCCCGCCGCGCCCTGCGGGTTGACCGCGGCCGGATCGATCCGCAGGATCTTGCCCCGCCGTGTCACCAATGCCAGGTGATAGCCCTCCGGCAGCACTCCAGAGCGCACCAGGCCGGTGATGTCCGGCGCCACCGGGATGTCGCGGATCTTGTACGGCAGACCGCTTCCGTTGGTGAACTTCACGCGCCCGTCGCCCCACACTGCCCAGCCGAGACCGGAGGTGAGCAGTTCCCCGTGACTGTCGGAGAACACCCCGCGGTCGTCGAGGCGCCAGGCGGTGTTGACCTTGCGCTCGCGCGGACCGTCCTCGTCACCGCCCGCCGTCACGGGGGTGGCCTCGGCGTCCAGCACGGTGCGGCGGTCGAACTCCGGGCCTTTGAACAGCTTCGCCGTCTCGACGAGCTCCTGGTCGATCACCCTGCGACGCGCGTCGGGGTCGGTCACCAGTTCGGTCAACGCGGTGAACTCGGCGTCCAGCTTCTCCGCCTCGGCCCGCAACTCGATGACGTCCAGCTTGGTCAGACGCCGAAGTTGCAGTGCCAGAACATAATCGGCCTGCACGGCGTCGATTCCGAACCGCTCCTGCAGTCCTTGACGCGCCTCGTCGACGGTCTCAGAGCCCCGGATGACCGCGACCGCTGCGTCGATGTCCAGATGGATAGTCATCAGACCGGCCACCAGGTGACGACGCGCGGTCACCTTCTCCAGCCGGTACTCGCTGCGGTGCAGCACCACCGAATCCCGCAGCGTCAGGAACGCCTTGATGAGTTCGCGGACCGACCACCAGCGGGGCACGCGGTTCTCGTCGAGCGCCACCAGGCTCGCGGCGAACGTCGACTCCAGCGGAGTGAGCGCCAGCAGCTGGGTGCGGATGTCCTCGGCGCTGTGCCCGCGCTTGGCGGTGACCACGATGCGCAGACCATTGCGCCGGTCGGTGAGGTCCGACATGTCGGCTACTCCGGACATCTCACCGGATTCGACCAGCGCCCGAATACGTTCCTGCACAGTGTTGCTCGCCACGCCGGGCGGCAGCTCGGTGATGACGCAGTTCTTGCCATCGATATGGATGGTGCCGCGGACGGTGAACGCGCCCCGGCCCGTGGTGATGTACTCCCGCAACCCGGCCGTGCCGACGACGGTGGCGCCGCAGCCCCAGTCGGGCCCCGGAATGAGCTTGACCAATCTGTCGTCGGTCATGTTCGGGGTCTTCAACAGGGCCCGGCAGGCAGCCATCACCTCGCGGGGGTTGTGCGCGGGCACCTTGGTGGCCCAGCCCTCGGCGATGCCGACAGCACCGTTGCACAGCAGCACCGGCCACTGAGCCGGCAGCATCGTCGGCTCGGTCCACTCACCGTCGAACGTCGGCACCATCGGGACCGCGTGATCGTCGAGTTCGGCGGTCAGCGCCGCTCCAGGTGCGGACAACCGCATCTCGGTGTAGCGGTCGGCCGCCGGGATGTCTCCTTGGATGCGCGGGAAAGCACCTTGTCCGTCAATGACCTTGACGCGCTGGAATTCCGCGGCCATCAGCGCGGCCGCGCCGTACATCGACGCGCCCCCGTGAGGGTGCAGATTGCCGGTCACCGCCGAGCAAACCTTCGACGACTTCTGCGGCTTGTTGCCGGGCAGCAACCGCGAATCGTGCATTTGATAGAGCAGTCGCCGTTGGCCGGGCTTGAGGCCGTCGAACGCCGACGGAATGGCGCGGTCGCTGACGCTGTACAGCGCGAAGGTCAGCTGATAGTGGTTCCAGTAGTCGTCGGCGCTCTGGTCGAGTACCAGGTCGGGGTTCTGGTCCGGGATGTCCAGGGTGGCAGTCACGCGATACTCCTAGTCGAGGTCCAACGCGGAGGTGTCGACACGGGAGGCGACGTCGGCCATCCACGTGCGACGCCCCTCGGGCGGCCCGCCGAACAGCGTGTGGTGCAACCTCGCCTCACCGTCGTCGGGGTGGACGCGAATCACAGTGCGGCGCTGGGGATCCAGCACGGTGTTCCAGAAATCGTCGGCGTCCATCTCGCCCAGGCCCTTGTTGCGTTGCACTTCGACCCGCTTCTTCGACGTCGCCTTCAGCTGCGCGACCGCCGCGTCCCGTTCGGACTCGTCCTGGCAGTAGATCCGTTCGTCCCCGTTCTTCACCACGAACAGCGGCGGCAACGTCACGTAGACCATCCCGGCCTCGACGAGCGGGCGGTAGAAGTCCAGGAACATCGAGATCAGGCTCGAGTTGATGTTGCCGCCGTCGGGGTCGGCGTCGGAGGCGAACAGGATCCGGTCGTACCGGCACTGCTCGGGGTCGCAGTTGTCGCGCACGCCGCAGCCCAAGATCCGCTCGATCGAATCGAATTCGTCTTTGGCGCGGGCCTTGCTCAGGGCGAAGCCGTAGACATTGGGCGGCTTCCCTTTGAGCGGGAACGCCGCTTGGAACGTGGCGTCGCGTGCGGCCTTGATGGTGCCGAGCGCCGAGTCGCCCTCGCAGAGAAAGAGTTCGGCACCCGAACCGCGGCCGGTCTCCCTGCTCGGCAGCAGTTTCGGCGGTAGCGACAGATTGGTGCCGAGCCCTTTGGCCTTCGACGCCGCCCGCGACCGCGCCTTGGCGCCTTCGGCGCTGCGCCGCGCCCGGGCGAACTCGAGCGCCAGCTTGGTCCACAGCGAGACAGCCTCGCCGTTGGCCGGATTGGCTGCCCAGATGGTGACGCTGCGCGCCACATCCGGCGCCATCGCGAGGTTCAGCGACCGGGACGACACCGCCGTCTTGGCCTGCGAGTCCCACGACACATCGGGGGCGCGGGTGTCGACTGCGAGGGCGGTGACCGCCGCAAAATCCTGTGCCTCCGGACCTTCTTCGCCTTTCGCGAGACCCAGGTCGCGGATGCGGGAGGCTCGGTCGGCCAGGGCCTCCGACAGACCCTTCATCGCCGCGGTCAGATGCGAACCCCCGCCCGGCGTGCGGACGGTGTTGCAGAACGCCGCCACTGTCGCGGGTTCCGCCGGGCCCGCGGTCAGCGACCAGCGGAACGGCGTCGGACCGCGACCAGTGGTGTACTCGCCGCGGCCTTCCACGACAGCCCGCACCGACGGAGCGGGGGAGCCGGCCGCGGTGCACATCAGGTCGAGCAAGGTGTCGGTGCCCCACGGGCCGTCGAATGGCTCGAGCAGTGCCGGCGGTACCTCATCGCCGGGCCAGCCATCGTCGACGACGGCCAGGTGGACGCCGGGGGACATCCGCGCGGCCGCGTGGGCGCGCAGCAGCACCTCGCCGATGTCCATCGTGGAATCCGGCACCACGGCCGGGTCGAACAGGATGCGCACTTCCGTGCCCTGAGCGTCGGGCTTTCGGTTGCCGACGCCACGCAGTTTTTGGGTGTCGGCGCGAGTGAACGGCGCGTCGGGGTCGAAGTCCTTGCCCTCGAACACACCGGGGTAGCCGCCGCCGAAGCTCTGCAGGTAGGTCTTGCCGCCGCGGCGGACCGTGACGTCGGTCCGGGCGGAGATGAAAACCGCTGCTGCAGCGCCGATTCCATTGAGGCCGGCGCCGGTGCTGGTGGCGTCGGCATGGGCGGAGAATTTTCCGCCTGCCCGGGCGGTGCCCAGGGTCTTGACGATGCCGTTCTTGCCGGTGGCCGGGTCGGTGTCGACCGGGAGCCCCCGGCCGTCATCGGCGACGCTGACCGATCCGTCGGCGTGCAGGGTGATCGTGACGGTCGAGCCGCCGTGGCTGGGATCAGCCACCTCCTCGACCGCGTTGTCGATCAGTTCACGCAACGCCGTGTTCAGTATGTCCAGACCGAGGTTGACCGCCGGCCGTAGACGGGTGTGCTGGACATCATCGAGCTCGGTGATGTCAGCGGCGGTGTAGCTCACGTCTGGTCCTCTCCGTGGGATGGGGCGCCGGGGGAATGGTAGACGGCGGATCCGACTTCTCCGGGGATCTGCAGCTCAGCCACCGGGTTGTGGCGGTGATCTCTGACACGATGGCGCGATGCGCGCCTTCGTTGCCCACCAGCGACGGCGGCTGGCATGGCTGGTGCGCCCGCGTCGCACCGTTGCGATCGCCGGGTTCGACGTTCACATACAACGGTGGGGTGACGTCGAGAACGCGGATGTCGTCGAGCGCGACGAGTTGACTCTCGCAACGTTCAACGTCTGGTTCAGAGACTACTTCGCGGCGGACCGGTATCAGTCCGAAAACGCTGTGCTGAGTGGCGATTTCAATCTGCGTGACGCTAAGAGCATCCGGCTTCCTCCGGCCTACGTCGACGCAAGGCCTACGCTGCACCCGCTTGTCGATGGGTTCACCGAAGACACATCTGTCAACCTCATGCTGGCCGACCGCAAGCGCAAACACAGGCAGGAGCGGTTCGACCGCGTCCTGGTCAAGGGTGAGCACTGAAGACCGGCGCATATCGAACTCCTGGTATCGAGCCGATCTCCCGCACGTTGCCCAGAGTCTTCCCGTCTGATCACTTCGGTCTGCTGTGCCGGGTCATGCGCACCTGACGCGCCGACGGGCGAGGCGTCATTGCCGACACATGAACTCTGCGAAAATTCCTCCGTCAGCCGCCTCCAGGCCGGACTGCGGCCCCTACGCTGGCGTCAATGCCCACCCCATCGCCAACGAACGACGAGTTGCGCGTCAACTTCCAAGTTCTACTCAACAACGCCCTCACCCACGGACGGGCGGCGTCGCGTGAGTGCGGCCTGGGCCCTGCCACCGTCGAAGCGATCAACGCCATCGCCTACGACCATCCGGACGCCGAAGCAGAGGCCATCGCGGCTGCCTACGACATGTTCAGCGCTGAGCACGCGGCGGCGCAGTCGACCAGCAGATCGGCCTGACCTCGGCTCCTTGTTGGTCGAGATGAGACGGTCACGGGGTGTCCGCCGTCAACTCGCCGTGCAAGTGCGCGACACGGCGGGCGATGTCGTCGCGCACCAAGCGCATGCGCTCGATGCCCTCTATCCCGCGCATCGCGGGTTCATCGGTGACCCATGTGGTGATCTTCACGCCGTCGGGCGCCTCGAGGCGTGCCTCCGTTCCGAGCACGATGACGCGGCTCACGCGGTGGAGGAGTTCGCGATCAACGGGTTTCGGGCTGTCGTCGGTGATGTCGATGCCGATCTCCGCGAGTGACTGAACAGAGAGCGCGTTGAGTGCCTCTCCCGGGCGGGTACCGGCAGAGAAGACATCCACGGTGTCGGTCCCGATCTCGCGCATCAGGCCGGCAGCCATCTGCGACTTACCCGCGTTCTTCACGCACACGAACAGCACGCTCGGTCTGTCGATCACGGTGCGGCCACTTTCGGGGTGAATCGGCGTCGCAGCGCCAGTGACACGTACACGAGGGCGACCAGCACGGGCACCTCGATCAGCGGTCCGACCACGCCGGCGAGCGCCTGGCCGGACGCCGCGCCGTAGGTGGCGATGGCGACGGCGATCGCGAGTTCGAAATTGTTGCCGGCGGCAGTGAAGGCGAGTGTCGTCGTGCGCTCGTACCCGAGACCGATGGCTGCGCCCACCGCATAGCCGCCGCCCCACATGACGGCGAAGTACACCAGCAGCGGCACCGCGATGCGCGCGACGTCCAGCGGCCGAGAGGTGACCTCGGCACCCTGAAGTGCGAACAACACCACGATGGTGAACAGCAGCCCGTACAGCGCCCACGGTCCGATCCGCGGGAGGAAACGGCTCTCGTACCAGTCGCGACCCTTGACGCGCTCGCCGACGCGGCGCGACAGGTAGCCGAGCAGCAGCGGAACGCCGAGGAAGATCAGTACCGACGTGGCGATCTGCCATGGTGAGACGCTGATGACCGCTTGTTCGAGTCCGAGCCAGCTGGGCAACACCGACAGGTAGAACCATCCGAGCGCGGCGAACATGACGACCTGGAACATCGAGTTGAGCGCCACCAGCACGGCGGCCGCTTCTCGATCACCGCAGGCGAGGTCGTTCCAGATGATCACCATCGCAATGCATCTCGCAAGCCCGACGACGATCAGACCGGTGCGGTACTCGGGAAGGTCGGGCAGGAGCAGCCAGGCGAGCGCGAACATCAGCGCCGGCCCGATCAGCCAGTTGAGCACCAGCGAGGCCACCAACAGCTTGACATCGCCGGTGACGGTGCCGAGGCGGTCGTAACGCACCTTGGCGAGGACGGGGTACATCATCACCAGAAGACCGACCGCGATGGGCGCGCTGATCCCGTCCACTTCGACGGAAGCCAGCGCCCGATCGAGACCGGGGACGACGCGACCCAGCACCAATCCGGCGACCATTGCGGCGCCGATCCACAGGGGCAGGAAGCGATCGAGCGTCGAGAGCTTGGCGGCGACCGGCGTGGACTCGGCGGCAGACGGTGCGCTCACCCGGCGGCCTGCGGGCCGCAGTCACATGCGCAGGCGTCGACGGCGCCGCGGGAGGGTTCGGATGCGCCGAACGTGTCGGCATCGGCCAGCTTGGTGTACACCTCCCATTTCTCGGCGTCGGGCGCAGTCACCCACACCTTGTCTTGGGTGGCGAAGCAACAGGTGGTGTTCATCTCCTCTTCGGTGAACAGACCGGCAGAGGAGAGCCGGGCGATCTCTGAGCGCACCATCTCGGTCGAATTCACCTCGACACCCAGATGGTTGACCGAACCGCCCGAGCCGGGATTCTCGATGAGCACCAGCTTGAGCGGTGGCTCGTGCACATCGAAGTTGGCGTAGCCGGGCTTCACCTTGGCGGGCCTAGTGCCGAAAAGCGTCGAGTAGAACGCGACCGAGGCCGTGAGATCGTCGACATTGAGCGCCAACTGGATACGGGACATCTGGGCCTCCAAGGTGTGCGACATAAGCCGAAAGGGTGGACAGGTAGTGGTCTACCCACCTTTTTGACTTAAGTCAAGAGGGTCGGCATACTGGGCCGGTGCCCAAGGCGCTGCCTGCGATCGACATGTCCGAGCCCGTGTGCTGCGCACCGGTCGCTGCCGGACCAGCGGACGACGCGGCCGCACTCGATGTGGCGATGCGCCTCAAGGCACTGGCCGACCCGGTGCGGGTCAAGTTGATCTCGTTGCTGTTCACCGCCGACACGGCGTGCACGACCGGGTCGATGGCTGCCGCCGTCGGGCTGTCGGAGTCCACGGTGAGCCACCATCTCAGCCAGCTGCGCACCGCCGGCTTCGTAACCTCTGAGCGCCGGGGGATGAGCGTGCATCACAGCGCACGCCACGACGCGCTGGAGGCGCTGTGTCGGGTGCTCGACCCCAGCTGTTGCAGATGAGCCGGGAGGCCCCCCACGAAAGGTGTTGCCTCACTGGTTCTGCAGCGTGTTGACGACCTGCTGAAGAGGTTCGGGAACCGTGGACACCGCGCCGATGAACGGATGCGACAGCTCGACGACGAGGAACAGCTCCGCGCCCACCAACGTGCCGATGATCGCCACCATCGCATAGTGATTGGCCGGCTTCTCGACTCCGTAGATGATCGCGCAGCCCAGCAGCAGGCCGCTGGTGACGAAGATGACGGCCCACAGCGACCACGGCGGGCCCGTGTCGGTGCGGGCTTGCAACACGCGCTCCGTGCGGTTCTTGCTCAGATCATTGAGATTGCCGAAAGACGTTGACAGGAGTGTTTTCTGAGCCTCCGTGCGCGGTGCGATGTTCTCGTAGGCGGCGTAGAGCTCGTTCAGAGCCCGATCCGCCTCGGGATACACCCGGCCCTCGTTGGACTCGTCCCACTCCCGGATCGCCGCCTGCTCGTATGCCAGCAGGCTGGCGCGCACACGATCGCGGTCCGGCGGATCGAACACATGAGAGTCCCGCGCCAGTTGCGCGCCCGCCGAACCCTCGGTGCGGACCACGCCGTCGGCGTGACTGATCTGTCCCCACATCGCCGACACGACGAACCCGATGAAGAACGCGAACACGAACCCGACGACACCGAAGGCAAATTTGGTGACGTCGTTGTGCTCGTCGCCGCGCAGATTGGGAAAGCGTCGGCGCACGACCATTTGAATCAGAACGGCCGTGCCCGCCGTCGCCACGACCATCAGGATCAGCAGCAACCACGGCGGTACGTGCGTGACCAGCCATTGACTCACCACTGCCTCCACAAGATCGGATTTGCCGCCGACTCTAAACGGCCCGCCTTGTGGCCGGGGTGCAACTGGGGGAACAATGACAACTGGCTCAACAAGGATGCCGTCGTCCCTCCGCATGCCCGAGGTAGCCGATGACCATCCTGATCGACACCGCGGACCTCGATGACGTCGAGCGATTCGTCAGTGCCAACTACTACAAGGTCCGCTTGACGGGGGCCTCGAGCACCGCGTCGCGGACCCGGGTGGAGCGCGCGCAGCTGGGCGAGCTGGTTCTCGACGATTTCGTCTACGGCACGGATTTCGAGTTCGAGAGCTACCCGGCCGACGCCGTCGTCCTGTGCACGATTCGAGCGGGCGCCGTCCTGCACCGGTCCGGTGACGACGACGCGCGCATGTCCGGCCCGGGGGAGGTCCTCGCGGTCAGCGCACACGACGGTGCCGGTTTCAGCGGCGAAGCCCACGCGTTGCACTGCGACACGATCGCATTGGACGGACATCTTCTCGCGACAGTGGCGGAATCGGTTGATAGCGAAGAGGTTCGACTGACCGGCACCACCCCGGTGTCGCCGATGGCCGGCGCCGTGTTGATCAACGCGATCAGACACGTCAAGCATTCCGTGGTGTCCGACCCCTATGCGGCGCACAGCCCCCTGGTCATCGGGAACCTGCGCAGATACCTCGCTGCGGGACTGCTTTCTGCGTTTCCCAGCACCGCGCGGCTCGAGACGACCGCCGTCGACAGGAATGACAGCACGCCGATCCTTCTGCGGCGCGCGATCGCGTTCATCGAAGACAATGCCGCGCATGATATCTCGATGGTCGACATCGCCAATGCGGTCTACGTGACGCCGCGGGCGTTGCAGTACATGTTCCGCAAGCACCGCCACTGCACGCCCACCGAGTACCTGCGCCAGGTCCGGCTCTCCCACGCGCACGCCGATTTGGTGGCCGCCGACCAGTCTCGCGTGCAGGTTGCAGAGGTGGCCGCGCGCTGGGGTTTCGCGCACTCGGGGCGCTTCGCCGTCTACTACCGCGAGCAGTACGGAGAGAGCCCCCACACCACGCTGCGCCGCTGACCATTTGCCCTTTGACCAGGGCAATCCGAGAGTTACCATCGACGGGTACGGTTCCGCGATGACGAGCTCGCGACCGTGTTCGGGAGGCCGATATGCGGCTCACACACGTGACGATTCTGCCGGTCCTGATCGGTTCCGGACTGATCGCCCCAGCGCCGGCCCTGGCGGATTGCACCAGTGCCGCCGGCACGATCGTCTGTTCCCAGGGCGACGTACGCGGGGCGAACACCGGCCAGGGGCCAGGGGCCATCACGCCCTACTACCCCTATCAGTGCTGGTACTGCAACGACGGCGGCTGGGGCCTGACCTTCATCATCGATCGGCCGGATCGGCCTCACCGTGACGGCGGAGGCGGCAGAAGAGGTTGAGGCGCAGCGGCTTTGGCGCGCACCGCCAGCAAGCCGCCGCCGATCACCAGCGCCATGCCGAAGTAGGTGGACAGGGCCGGGCGATGGTGCCACACCAGCCAGTCGATCAGCGCGGTGAACACGATCACCGAGTAGATGAACGGGCCCAGCTTCTCGGCCGGTGCGTAGCGGTAGGCGACGATGATCAGCACTTGCGACAACAGCTGGGCGATGCCGACGGCGATCAACCACGGCCAGGCCGCCGCGGTGATCGCGGCGCCGTCCGCCCGGTGATCCACCACGGCGATCGGCACCGACATCACCGTGGACAGCAGGAAGTAGTAGAACAGGATCCGCGCTGTCGGTTCGGTGGCACCTAGCCAGCGCACCGACATCATCGCCACCGCCAGCAGCACCGCGCCGGCGAATGCCGACAGTTCACCGACGCTCACGCCGTGGCCCTGCGGGCGCAGCACCAGCATCACGCCGGCAAAGCCGACCGCCGCGCCCAGCCAGGTGGCCGTCGCCACGCGGTGCCGGGTGACCGCCCACGCGATCAGCGGCATCCACAGCGGCGCGCTGTACGTCAGCAGCGTGGCGTTGGCCAACGGGATCTGTGTGATGGCGAAGAACAGTGCGTACCAGCAGCCGGTGCCTGTGACAGCGCGCAAGAGATGCAATCCGATCCTGCGGGTGCGCAACGCCGCGACACCGTTCCGTAGCGCGACCGGGGCGACCGCCGCCAGGCAGATCGCGTTCTGCGTCAGCAGCAGCACACCGGTCGAGGTGCACTGTCCCGACACCTTCGCCAGCGCGCCCACCAGTGCCACACAGAAGAATGCCGCGGTGGTGAGAAGCGCTCCCGCAGCGAGATTTTCGGCGCGGTAGCCGCTGCGGTCAGCCGGCACCGCGACCGGCCGTCCGGATCAGCTGCGGTGTGGAGCGCTTCATCACGCCGTTGAGCAGGCTCGGCGACACGAGGTCGAGCGCCCGCAGCGGCAGCATCTTGCGCGGCGCGATGCGCACCGGGCGCCGGCGTGCGGCCTCGACCATCCACTCCGCCGCCTCGTCCGCGCTCAACGCAGCCAGGCCGTCGTAGGCCCGAGTCGGCGCGATCATCGGAGTGGCCACCAGCGGGTAGTAGATGGTCGTCGACCGGATCCCCGCCTCGGCCAGTTCGTTGTCGATGACCCGGCTGACCGCACTGAGCGCAGCTTTCGACGCGTTGTACACCCCGAACAGCGGCGAGGACTCCGGCATCACCCGCCAGCTCGAGATGTTGATGATGTGACCGTCACCGCGTGCCACCATCCCCGGTGCCACACCGCGGATCAGCCGCAGCGGCGCGTAGTAGTTCAGCGCGATCGTGCGCTCCACGTCATGCCATCGGTCCAGCGATTCCAGCAGCGGCCGGCGGATCGACCGGCCGGCGTTGTTGATCAGGATGTCCACCGGTCCCGCAGCCGCCGCCAGCGCGTCCACTGCGTCGAGATCGGCGAGATCGGTCGGCATCGCCACCGCCTGACCACCGTGAGCCGTGATCCGGGCAACGACGTCGGCGAGCAGATCGGCCCGCCGCGCCACCACGAGCACCGTCGCTCCCTGGGCCGCCAACTTCTCCGCCGCGGCCGCGCCGATGCCCGACGACGCTCCGGTCAAAAGAATCCGTTTGCCCTGCAATGACATTGGCTTGACTGTCGAGGGAAGGGGGAGCGGTCGCATGCCGGCGAGCCGGAGCGCGCGGCGCAACGAGCTCGTCATCGGGCCAACTCTAGGGCGACACGACGGGCATCTGAGCGAAATGCCGCCACGATCCGCTGACGGGGGCGTAATTTTGCCGTAACACACGCCACGGGGGTCGGCGAAGGGACATCTCATGGGTCAGATCACCACCATCGGACGCGTCGGGGCGCTGGCCGTGACGCTGGGCGTCGGCTGGGCGGTGGCCACCGCCGCTCCGGGCGTCGCGTACGCCGACGACACCGGTAGCGACACGTCGGCGTCGTCCCAGTCGTCGGCGTCCTCGCAGATCGCGACCGGACCTGCCACCTCGAAGGGGGCGGAGCGCCGGGCCGCTGCGCAACAACGCCGCCAAGAAGCACGCGAAGCCGCGGCCACACGTCGCGCCGAGCGCCAAGAAGCCCGTCGCGCCCGCGTCGCAGACCGCGACGCCGACGTGCCGGAGCGCGCCCTCACCTCGGTGAAAGTCACCAGGGATGAAGAGACCTCGCGCGCCGACGCTCCCGCCGATCCGCCGCCCGCGGAACCACTTGCCCTCACCACGCTGCTGACGGCCGCCGCCGCGAAACGCGACGAACGCATCGCGGCGAAGCGCGCCGCCGTGGTGCCGCAGGTGAGTGCGCTGGCCGCCGACGACACACCGAACGTTCTGGTGATCGGCATCGACGGCACCAACCTCAGCAAGATCCTGGCCAACCAGTCGAACACCAACCTGTTCGGTCTCATGCAGGGCGGCACGACCGCGGCATCGACGATCGTGGGGCACACCACGATCTCGAATCCCTCGTGGTCGTCGATACTGACCGGGGCGTGGGGTGAGAAGACCGGCGTGATCAACAACGTGTTCACGCCCTGGACCTACTCGAGATGGCCCACCCTGTTCACCCAGCTCGAACAGTTCGACAGCAGCATCGAGACCACGGCGATCTCCGACTGGGACGTGATCGCCGGTATCGCCGGCAGGGGCGGCCCGGCCACGGTCGACAACAACATCTACTTCACCCAAGTCGACGGCGACACCGACTGGTCGAAGACCGACGACCGGGTCGGAGACGCGACGGAGGCCGCGATCCTGGCCGCCAACCCGAACGTCGGCAACTTCGTCTTCAGCTACTTCGTCGGGGTCGACGAGAACGGGCACATGCACGGCGGCGACTCTCCGGAGTACGCGGCGGCCATCACCAACGTCGATCGCAACGTGGGGGAGATCCTCACCGCGATCGCCGACAGCGGGCAGGAGTGGACGATCATCTTGGTCACCGACCACGGCCACCAGCCGCAGCAGGGCATCGGGCACGGATTCCAATCCCCGCCGGAGACATCGACGTTCGTGATCGCCAACGGCGCCGGATTCACCGCCGGCGCGATCAACTCGACCTACTCGATCGTCGACGTCACCCCGACGGTGCTCACCCTGTTCGGGGGACAACCCTCGCCGAAATCGGACGGTGAGTCCCTGACGGAGCAGGACGGCAGCAACGTCCTACCCGAGCCCGGTGAGCTCAGGGACGACCTCCTCGATGCCATCGCCTCGTACGGCTATCCCGACATCGGTACTCAGCTCAGGCTGGACCTCCGGACCATCGTGACCTCGGTGCCGTACTTCGTGTTCGGCGCGACCCAACAGTTCACCGCGGGTCTGCAGGACCTCGTGGACCTCGGCGTCCCGCTGGTCAGCCTAGTCGCCAAGATCGCGATCATTCCCGTCCAGCTGGGTGGCGACCTGATCTACGTTGCCACCAACCTGGCCGCGCAGATCGTCGCCAAGCTCACCGGCGTCGAGGGCGCCCGCATCTTCCCGCTGTGGCCGCCCGCCCCGCCGGCGATCGAGCCCCAGCCCGACGAGACCACCACGCTGGTGGACCTGTTCGCGGTGTGCGGTGACGATCCTGCCTCCGCCAGCTTCCTGCGGTGCGGGGCGCCGGGTATCGCGGTCTGACGCTTGATCTAGCGCTGCATCGACCCGATGAAGTAGGACTCTTTGCCGGTGGGGTAGCCGCCGCCGTCGGTGGCGATGTGCACGTGGTCGAAGTGGTTGGCCGTCTCGTTGCCGTAGTCGGCCGTCCAGCTCGGCGCGCCGATCCCGGGGTAGAGGCCCTGGCGCCAGATCACGTGCAGCACACCCCAGCGCTTGGCGTTGGCCAGGGCATACCCGGCGATCTGGTTGCCCAGCGCGATGCCTTCTTCGGAGTGGTAGTTCGGGATCATCACGTCGATCGCCAGCCCGTTGGGGTGCCACTTCAGCGGGTCCTGCCGATACCCGCCGATGGTGGTGATCTCGGGGAACATCGCGCTGATCGCGCGTGCCGCCCAGATCGTCTTGACCTGCAGGCCCCCCTCGGGCGCCACGCCGCGGGGCAGCGACAAGTCGAAGACCCGCGCGTCGATGGGTGCGCTGGCAGCCAGGAGCTCGGCCTTGTCCGGTGGGGGAGCCGCCGGTGACGCCGAGGGTCCTGCCGGGGCGGCAACCGGCGGCTCGGAGGCCGGCGCCGCGAGCTTCTCGGTGTCCTGCGCATAGAACATGCCGGCCGAGACCACCAGCGACACCGCGATCGCCAGCCACCGGCCGCGGCCGTTGGCTAACAATTTCGTGCGCACGAGGTGCACTGTAACGCCGCGCGCCACCGCCGCGGGCAATGTTGGCGCACGGCGCGTTTGAAGAAGCGTCACGTTGGGCACGCTGTGTTCCTGTTCGTGGGGCGGGTCGCGCGCGGCCCGGAGGAAAGGCGAGCTCGATGAGCGAAGTCAGGACAGATTCCGGGCAGGCCGGTACCGAGCGGAAGCTGGGGACCAGCCTGAAACCCCGGCACATCACGATGATCTCCATCGCCGGGATCATCGGCGCCGGTCTGTTCGTCGGTTCCAAGAACGCGATCGCCGAGGCGGGCCCCGCGGTCATTCTCTCCTACATCATGGCCGGCACCCTGGTGGTCCTGGTCATGCGCATGCTGGGGGAGATGGCGACGGCAAACCCGGACACGGGCTCGTTCTCCGTCTACGCCGACCGCGCGCTCGGCGGCTGGGCCGGCTTCTCCATCGGATGGCTCTACTGGTGGTTCTGGGTACTGGTCATCCCCGTCGAGGCCACCGCCGCCGCCGACATCCTGACCGGTCTCATCGGTGGCGCACAGTGGATCTGGGCGCTGGCCGTCACGCTCCTGCTGACCATCACCAATCTCGCGAGCGTCGGCAACTACGGCGAGTTCGAATTCTGGTTCGCGCTGATCAAGGTCGTCGCGATCATCGCGTTCATCGGCGTCGGCGTGGCCGCGATCTTCGGCCTCATCCCCGACTCACAGGTCAGCGGCATCGACCACCTGTGGCAACCCGACGGTTTCCTGCCCAACGGGTTCGGCGCCGTCATCGCCGGCATGCTGATCACGATGTTCTCGTTCATGGGCACCGAGATCGTCACGATCGCCGCCGCCGAATCGCCCGATCCCGAACACGGGATCACCAAGGCGGTGCGCACGGTCATCTGGCGGATCTCGCTGTTCTACATCGGCTCGATCTTCATCATCGTCTCGCTGATGCCCTACAACGAACTGCCCGACGGGTCGTATCAGTCGACGCTGCAGGCGATCGGCATTCCCGGCTCGAAGCTCATCATGGACATCGTCATCCTGACTGCGGTGGCGTCGTGCCTGAACTCCGCGCTCTACACCGCCTCACGAATGCTGTTCTCGCTCAGCGACCGTCGCGACGCCCCGCGGGCTGTGCGCAAGATCGCCAGCAATGGGGCACCCTGGGTCGCGGTCCTGCTCTCGACGGCGGTCGGCTTCCTGGCCGTCATCGGCAACTATCTTCTGCCGGAGAAGATCTTCGGCTACCTGCTGGCCACCAGCGGCGGCGTCGCGCTCTTCGTGTACCTGGTGATCGCGATCAGTCAGTTCGTCCTCGGCCGCAAGATGCGGGCCGCCGGCGAACGCCCGCCGGTGCGGATGTGGCTGTTCCCGTATCTGACCGTGGTGGTCATCGGCTTGATCATCGCGGTGCTGGTGCTGATGGCCTTCGATCCCAACCAGCAGCAGGCGATCGCACTCTCGGTGATCTCGGCCGTCGTCATCGTCGCGCTCGGGGTGTTCGTGCACCGCCGCCACGGTGCCGCGGCCGACGAGTCGGTCCCCAGTAGCTGAGGGTCAGGGCCGCTTGGCCACCGTCAGCAGAATCGCCGCGTCCTCCAGCGCGAGCAGCGAGTGACGCGCGTCAGGAATCAGCAGCAGATCCCCGGTCCGGCCATCCCATTGATCGTCACCCACGACGAGACGCACCGCTCCGATGAGCACGTAGATCGTGGCCTCCCCGGGATTGGCGTGCTCGCTCATCTCCGATCCCGCCGTCATCCCCACCACGGTCTGTCGCAGGATCCGCTCGTGACCGCCCACCACCGTGTCGGCGGCGTTGCGGCCGCTCGACGCCGCCCGCTCGAGCTGTTGCCGGGCCAGCGCTTGGATCGACACCTTCTGCACAACTGCCATTCCACGCCCGCGGCCGCGCCCGGTCAACCGAGGATGTGACCGGACCGGGGAGCACCCCGGTTCGGTAGGGTTGAACCGCCCCGAATCTGACAGTTCACTGACCGCACCTCAACGCCGGGAGGCCACCACATGAGCGCCGAGCAGCCCACCATTTTCTACACCCTGACCGATGAGGCGCCGCTGCTCGCGACCTACGCCTTCCTGCCCGTGGTCCGCGCGTTCGCCGGTGCCGCCGACATCGACGTCAAGTCCAGCGACATCTCGGTGGCCGCCCGCATCCTGGCCGAATTCTCCGACCGGCTCAGCGAGGACCAGCGCGTCACCGACAATCTCACCGAGCTCGGGGAGCTGACCCAGTTCCCCGAGACCAACATCATCAAGCTGCCGAACATCAGCGCCTCGGTGCCGCAGCTTCTCGCCGCCATCAAGGAACTCAAGGCCAAGGGCTACGACCTGCCCGACTACCCCGGCGACCCGAAGACCGACGACGAGCGCAAGATCAAGGAGCGCTACGCCAAGGTTCTGGGCAGCGCTGTCAATCCTGTTCTGCGCGAGGGCAATTCGGATCGCCGCGCACCCAAGGCGGTCAAGGAGTACGCCCGCAAGCACCCGCACAGCATGGGGGAGTGGTCGCAGGCCTCCCGCACACACGTCGCGACGATGAAGGGCGGCGACTTCTACCACGGCGAGAAGTCGATGACGCTGGACAAGGCGCGCAACGTACGCATGGAGCTCAAGACCACGCGGGGCGAGACCATCGTGCTCAAGCCCGAGGTCAAGCTCGACGAGGGCGATGTCATCGACAGCATGTTCATGAGCAAGAAGGCCCTGATCGAGTTCTACGAGGCGCAGATCGAGGATGCCTACAAGACCGGCGTGATGTTCTCTCTGCACGTCAAGGCCACGATGATGAAGGTCAGCCACCCCATCGTGTTCGGCCACGCGGTCAAGGTGTTCTACAAGGACGCGTTCGCCAAGCATCAGGAACTCTTCGACCAGCTGGGCGTCAACGTCAACAACGGCCTGTCTGATCTCTACGACAAGATCGAGGCGCTGCCCGCGTCGCAGCGCGAGGAGATCATCGAAGACCTGCACAAGTGCCATGAGCACCGCCCCGAACTCGCGATGGTCGATTCCGCGAAGGGCATCTCCAACTTCCACTCGCCCAGCGACGTCATCGTCGACGCCTCGATGCCGGCGATGATCCGGCTCGGCGGGAAGATGTACGGCGCCGACGGCCGCACCAAGGACACCAAGGCCGTCAACCCCGAGTCGACCTTCTCCCGGATGTACCAGGAGGTCATCAACTTCTGTAAGACCCACGGCCAGTTCGACCCCACCACGATGGGCACGGTGCCCAACGTCGGTCTGATGGCGCAGAAGGCCGAGGAGTACGGCAGCCACGACAAGACCTTCGAGATCACCGAGGACGGCGTGGCCGACATCGTCGACAACGAAACCGGCGAGGTGCTGCTGACCCAGAACGTCGAAGAAGGCGACATCTGGCGCATGCCGATCGTCAAGGACGCCCCGATCCAGGACTGGGTGAAGCTCGCGGTGACGCGGGCGCGGTCGTCGGGCATGCCGGTGGTGTTCTGGCTCGACGACGAACGGCCGCACGAGAACGAGCTGCGCGCCAAGGTGAAGAAGTACCTCGGCGATCACGACACCGAGGGCCTGGAGATCACGATCCTGCCGCAGGTGTGGGCCATGCGGTACACGCTGGAACGGCTGATCCGGGGGCAGGACACCATCTCGGCGACCGGCAACATCCTGCGGGACTACCTCACCGACCTGTTCCCGATCCTCGAGCTGGGCACCAGCGCCAAGATGCTGTCCATCGTGCCGCTGATGGCCGGTGGCGGGCTGTACGAGACCGGCGCCGGCGGCTCGGCGCCCAAGCACGTGAACCAGCTGGTGGAGGAGAACCACCTCCGCTGGGATTCCCTGGGTGAATTCCTCGCACTCGGCGCCAGCTTCGAGGACATGGGCGCCAAAGCAGGCAACAAGAAGGCCTCGATCCTGGGCAAGGCGCTCGACGCCGCCATCGGCAAGCTGCTGGACAACAACAAGAGCCCGTCGCGCAAGACCGGTGAACTCGACAACCGGGGCAGCCAGTTCTACCTGACGATGTATTGGGCGCAGGAGCTCGCGAACCAGAGCGAGGACTCCGAGCTCGCCGAACACTTCGCCCCGCTGGCCAAGACCCTGGCCGAGCAGGAGGACACCATCGTCTCCGAGCTCAACGCCGTGCAGGGCGAGGCCGTCGACATCGGCGGCTACTACTACCCCGACCGGGAGAAGACGACCGCGGTCATGCGGCCGAGCAAGACGTTCAACTCGGCCCTGGAGTCGCTGCAGAGCTGAGCCGACCCAGCTGCTGCTCAGCTAAACCCGACGATTCGCCGCAGCCGGTTGTTGCGGTTTCGCCACGTTCGGCGACATTTCGGTGTGGTGTGCGTAACATCCCACACGGATACGCCGATATAGGGCCATCACCGGCCGTCGTCAGGGGTAGCTATGCGTGTGGTTATGGGTCTTTCGCTGACCGCCAAGAGTGCGGTGTGGGCGCTGGTCGACATCAAGGACGGCACCATCCTGGCCGACGAGGTGGTGACCCTCGATTCGGCGAACGAGATTGCCCGTGCCACGGCGCGCAGCGTTCAGGCGTTCGCCCTGCAAAGCCAGCGCGACATTGACGGGGTGCGCCTCACGTGGAGCGACGATGCCCGGGCGCACGGCATCCGGCTGCGGACCAAGCTGCGCCTGTTCGGATTCGACACGGTCGAGACGGTGACGCCGGAAGCGGCCCGGGAGGGGCGCAACCGCACGGCCCGCCACATCGCCCCGCACCTGGTGCTCGCCTACGGTGCGGCGCGCGCCGATCTGCACGGTGACGAGCACCGCAACGTGCTGTCACGCCTGGTGTCCCGGGTGCCGTTGCCGGTCTCGGCGGCCGCCGGGGTGATCGCCGTCGCCGGTGTCGGGATCTACGCGCTCACCGGTGGATTCACCGCCAGCACGCCTGTGACGGAGGCGGCGGCGCCGGCTCCGGCACCCGCTGCAGCGCCGCCGGCTGCGCCCAGCCCCGCCGCCGCGCCGGCTCCTGCCCCCGTCGTCGCCCCGGCGCCCGCGGCAGCTCCCGAGACCTTCACTCCGGTGGAATCGGCTCAGGCGTTCTCGGCCCCGGACGAGCTGGCCCCGGCGCAGGAAGCCCCGGTGAGCGCATCGACTCCGGCGGCGACCGCCGTGGCGGCCACTGAGGATACGGTCCAGCCGACCGGCACCGCAGCGCAGACGGGGGCGTTGCCCCTCGCGGTGCCCGTCACCTCACCGGTGGGGACCGTGCAGGAGTCCCAACAGCCCGGCACCGCGAGTATCGCGGCCGTCGGCATCACTCCCAGCGATCCGCAGACGATCAGCACGATGATCGGCGAACCGCACCTCACCGGGTCGGAGTTGGCCGCCGGACCGGTACAGGCGGTCGTCGCCCCGGCGCCGGTGCAGTCAGCGCAGACGAACGCCGCCACACCGAGCGCGCCTGCGCAGCCGACATCCGGTGGTCCCCTGAGCGCGTTCCTCGAAGCACTGCCCTGACGGTGAACGCGGAGGGGTAGAAGTACTCATCCGCTCGATCCCGTCCCGGGGCATGCTGGCGTCATGACCGTTACGACCCCCGTGCGCGACCGCGCGGTCGACGTCGCCCGACTCGCCGCTCTCGTCGTGGTGATGTTCGGACACTGTGCGCTGCTGCTCGCGACCATCGACGCGCGCGGGCTGCGGGTGGCCAACCTGATCGGCGCCCTGCCGGCGATCGCGCCCGTCACGTGGATCGTGCAGGTGATGCCGCTGTTCTTCCTCGCCGGCGGTGCCGCGGGCAGCTATGGATACCGCGACGGAAGTCCCTGGGGGACATGGCTTTTCACTCGAGCGCAGCGGCTGTGCCGGCCGGTGTTCTTCTACCTGGCGGTGTGGTCGGTGGGCTTGCTGGCCGTCCGACTCACGCTCGGCGCCGACTCCGCTGCCCGGCTGGGCCGCGAAAGCGTCGCGCTGCTGTGGTTCCTCGGCGTGTATTTGGTGACGCTCGCCTTCGTACCCGCGCTGGTCCGCATGAGCCGCCCGCGCGCGGTCACCGCCGTCCTCGCCGGTCTGCTCGTGGCCGCCGCGCTCGGTGACGCCGCCCGATTCGCTCTGGACACGCCCTCCGCCGGCGTCACCAACTTCGTCGTCGTCTGGCTCATTCCGGTGGTGATCGGCGTCGGCTACGCCCGCGGGTTGACCAGCGCACGGTGGGCGGCCGGGGTCGGCATCGGAGCCTTCGCCGCCCAACTAAGCCTCGCCGCGGCGGGTCCCTACGACGTGTCGCTGGTGGTGACCGGCGCCGAGCACGTGTCCAACGTGGCGCCGCCCACGCTGCTGCTCGCGCTGCACTGCACATGGATGTCGTGCGCGTTCGTGCTCGGCGCCGGCGTGCTGCAGCGGTGGGCGCACCGGCCGCGGGTGTGGCGGGTGGTCAGCACCGGCAACCGCGGAGCGATGACCCTTTATCTGTGGCATATTCCGGCGATCGCGGTGGCTGCCTTCGCGCTGCACGCCGTCGGCCTCGACGCCTACGATGTGCACGCGCCTGGCTTCCTCGGTCTGCTGGCGCTGCGCGCCGTGGTGTTCGCCGTCGTGATGAGCGTGTTCTTCCTGGTGCTGTCCCCGCTTGAGCACCGCCCGCTGCCGTGGTGGGACCGACCGGCCGGGGCCCGCGGCGGTCGCGCGACCGTCACCGGCGCGCTGGTGTGTACGGCAGGCGTTGCACTCGTGTTCACCGCCAAACTGGGACTCACCGGCTCGGGGTGGCTGGCGTTGGCGGTGTTCGTGGCCGCGGCGTTCGCGGCCCGGGTCAGTGCCGGCCGCGCCGGCTCTGTGGTGGCTGACCAGCCACCCAGCGACGTGCCGGGAAACTTCAGGGAAAAAGTTTCGCCAGAATCTTGATCTGATCCAGAAAACGGGCCAAGATCGAGAGGATGACCGGCGAACCCGAATACGCAGACGCGCTGAAGTCAGCGGGACTACGGGTCACCCGTCCACGTATGGCGGTCATGCACGCGGTCGAGCACCACCCGCACGCCGATACCGAAGACATCATCGCCGCGGCCCGCGATCGCCAGCCCGACATCTCCCGCCAGACCGTGTACGACGCACTCAACGCGCTCACCGCCACCGGTCTGGTGCGACGCATCCAGCCGGCCGGTCATCTCGCCCGTTACGAAGCCCGCGTGGGCGACAACCACCACCACATCGTGTGCCGGTCGTGCGGTGTGGTGGCCGACGTGGATTGCGCCGTGGGTGAGGCGCCGTGTCTGACCGCGTCGGACGATCTCGGCTTCGACGTCGACGAAGCCGAAGTCATCTTCTGGGGCCTGTGCCCCGACTGCACCGTGCAGCCCCGATCACATCCGTGATCAGCTCGTCATCCACCACCGAAAGGGAATGTTGTGTCCTCTGATACGTCCGATGCCCGCCCGCCGCATTCAGACACCAAGACCCACAGCCACAGCGAGAGCGAAAACCCGATCGTCGATTCGCCCGAGCCGAAAGTCCATGCGCCGCTGACGAACAAGGACTGGTGGCCCGAGCAGGTCGACGTGTCGGTTCTGCACAAGCAGAACGAGAAGGGCAACCCGCTCGGCGAGGATTTCGACTACGCGACCGAGTTCGCCAAGCTCGACGTCGAGGCATTCAAGCGCGATGTGCGTGACGTGGTCACCACCTCGGTGGACTGGTGGCCCGCCGATTACGGCAGCTACGCCGGTCTGTTCATCCGCATGAGCTGGCACGCCGCAGGCACCTACCGCATCTTCGACGGGCGGGGTGGCGCCGGTCAGGGCGCGCAGCGGTTCGCCCCGCTGAACAGCTGGCCCGACAACGCCAACCTGGACAAGGCGCGTCGTCTGCTGTGGCCGATCAAGCGCAAGTACGGCAACAAGATCTCTTGGGCCGACCTGATCGCCTACGCCGGTAACGCCGCGCTCGAATCGGCCGGTTTCGAGACCTTCGGCTTCGCGTTCGGCCGTGAGGACATCTTCGAGCCCGAGGAGATGCTGTGGGGCCAGGAGGACACCTGGCTGGGCACCGACAAGCGCTACGGCGGGACCAACGACAGCGACCGCGAGCTCGCTGAGCCGTTCGGCGCCACCACGATGGGTCTGATCTACGTCAATCCCGAAGGGCCGGAAGGCAAGCCGGATCCGCTGGCCGCCGCCCACGACATCCGCGAGACGTTCGGCCGGATGGCGATGAACGACGAGGAGACCGCCGCGCTGATCGTCGGCGGCCACACCCTCGGCAAGACCCATGGGGCGGCTGACGTCAACGTCGGTCCCGAACCCGAGGGCGCCCCGATCGAGCAGCAGGGGCTGGGGTGGAAGTGCCCGTTCGGCACCGGCAACGCCAACGACACCGTCACCAGCGGGCTCGAGGTCGTGTGGACCGGTACCCCGACGCAGTGGAGCAACGGCTACCTCGAGATCCTCTACGGCAACGAGTGGGAGCTGACCAAGAGCCCGGCCGGTGCCTGGCAGTTCGAGGCCAAGGACGCCGAGGCCACCATCCCGGATCCGTTCGGCGGCCCGCCGCGCAAGCCCACCATGCTGGTCACCGACGTCTCGATGCGCGTCGACCCGATCTACGGTCAGATCACCCGGCGCTGGTTGGACCACCCGGAGGAGATGAACGAGGCGTTCGCCAAGGCGTGGTACAAGCTGATGCACCGCGACATGGGGCCGGTCAGCCGCTACCTCGGCCCGTGGGTGGCCGAGCCGCAGCTGTGGCAGGACCCGGTGCCCGCGGTGGACCATGAACTGGTCGACGAGTCGGACATCGCGTCGTTGAAGAGCACGATCCTGTCCTCGGGTCTGTCGGTGCCCCAGCTGGTCAAGACGGCGTGGGCCGCGGCGGCCAGCTTCCGTGGTACCGACAAGCGCGGCGGCGCCAACGGTGCGCGCCTGCGCCTGGAGCCCCAGCGCAACTGGGAGGTCAACGAGCCCGCCGAGCTGGACAAGGTGCTGCCGGCGCTGGAGCAGATCCAGCAGGACTTCAACGCCTCCGCCGGCGGCGGCAAGAAGATCTCGCTGGCCGACGTGATCGTGCTGGCGGGTTCGGCTGCGGTCGAAAAGGCCGCCAAGGACGCAGGATTCGAGATCGAGGTGCACTTCGCGCCCGGCCGTACCGACGCGTCTCAGGAGCAGACCGACGTGGAGTCGTTCGCGGTGCTGGAGACCCGCGCCGACGGGTTCCGCAACTATGTGCGGCCCGGTGAGAAGACCGCAGTGGAGAAGCTGCTGGTCGACAAGGCGTACTTCCTCGACCTCACCGCGCCGGAGATGACCGCGCTGGTCGGCGGCCTGCGGGTGATCGGCGCTAACCACGGCGGCAGCAAGCACGGGGTGTTCACCCAGACCCCGGGCGCGCTGACCAACGACTTCTTCACCAACCTGCTCGACATGAGCACGGAGTGGAAGCCGTCGGTGAACACTGAGAACGTCTACGAGGGTCGCGATCGCGCCACCGGTGACATCAGGTGGACAGCGACCGCCAACGACCTCGTGTTCGGGTCGAACTCGGTGCTGCGGGCCATCGCCGAGATCTACGCTCAGGACGACAGCAAGGGCAAGTTCGTCGAGGACTTCGTCGCTGCCTGGGTCAAGGTGATGAACAACGACCGGTTCGACCTGCGGTAGGCAGCCCTAGAGCCGGTTCTCCGGCCCGATGAGCGCCCACACCGTCTTCCCGCCCGCCGTGGGGATGCAGCCCCAGGCCCTGGTCAGGGCCGCGACCACGGCGAGGCCGGAGACGGTGTGGGCGCTGTTGTCTGCCGACTCGTGGCGGACGGCGGCGCGCGGATCGTCATCGCTGACCGCGATCGTCACGTGGTCGCCTGCGGCCTCGACCGTCACCGAGGGTTGGCTGCGGGTGTGGATCAGGACGTTTTCGACCAGCACCGAGACGACAGCTGACGCCGTGAGGATCACATCGTTTCGAGACCATGCGACCAGACATTCGGTGACGAACCGGCGGCCCGCGCCGACGCTGGTCGGGGACGTGTTCAGCTCTTTCCGCGCGCGGCGCCGGAAGTCGCCGACCCCGATCGCCGCGACGGCCTCGGTCTCGTCGGCCACCAGCGGCACGTAGCGGGTGACGCCGCTGCGGTTGATGCTCGCCCGCGCCGCCTCGTCGGCGGAGATCAGTATCACCGGAACGTCGGGCCAGACACTGACGTGCCACCGGGCGCTGGTGAAGGCCGCCCAGGCGCTCATCGCCGGGACAACGAGATCGCACACGTCGACCACGACAGCGTCGTGCTGGTCCAGTGCCGCCTTGATGACACTGTCGCGGACGTCGCGGTAGGTCCAGCTGTCGAGTGTCCCGGCCATGCTCACCAGCACGTATCCCGGTCGCGGGGACACGCGGATACGGACCGAGCTCTCGATCATTCCGCTGGTGGCACCCCCTCCGGTGCCCACGACAGTCTGTCGCGCAGCACGGCCAGCGCCGTGTCGGTATCGCGGGCCAGATCAATGTAACGCTGCTTGACGGCGGCAGAGGTGGCTTTTCCTGCGAGTTGATGCGCGAGCCTGCTTTTCTCTCCCAGCGACTGGATCGCCATCCAGAGTGCTCTTTCGATCTCCTGGTTCTGCGCGCCGAGCAACGCCTCGGCCGTCCAGGCGTGCCCGACATGACAGCGGAAATGATCCGGGCTCGCGATCTGGAGCGAGCCGTGGCAGTCCGGACAGGTGAAACCGGCTGGCTGATCGAATGTTTCGCTCGCCGAGCTGACCTCGAACCGATCCGACATAGCGATGCGGTTCTCGGACTCGATCGCCGGGTCCGATGGAAATTCTGACGGGCGAACATCACGCAGGGGAAGTTCTGCGAGCAGCGCGCCGATGCTCGCCGCGCGCGCGGTGCGATCCACCACTCCGGCACGTAACGCGTTGCGCGGCATCGCCGGAAACGTCGCCTCATCGGGGTCCTGGCAGATCGTCATGCCGCCGCGGGAGCGGATGGCGGCCAGGCCGAGCACCCCGTCGTCGAGCACGCCCGACACCAGGACACCGACGGCGTGGGTTCCGAATGCGATTGCGACAGAACGGAACAGCGCGTTGATGGCGGGGCGGTAGCCGTTTTCGGTCGGCCCCTCCGAGAGCACGATGCGGTGGTCGCGGGTCAGCAGATGCCGGCCGGGAATCGCGACGTAGATCTTGCCGGGTTCTATCGACATGCCATCCGCGGCCGTAACGGCCGTGAGCGAAGTGTGCCTGGCGATGATGTCGGCCAGCACGCTCGGGGCCTGGGCCGGCAGATGCAATGCCATCAGCACGGCGAACGGAAGGTCGGCGGGAAGACCGGCTGCCACTTGCGACAGCGCTTCCACGCCACCTGCCGATCCACCGATCGCCACCACGCCACGAAGCGAGCGCTCGTGCCCGATCGTCATGGCAATCACGTACCCCGCGACGCTGCGGATAACCCCGGCGGGGCCCGACGAGCCATGTGGCGAAGGGAAAGATCCACCGAACGAAGGGTGCGGCGGTTGTGCGTTTGGCTGCGTGCACTTGTGGACTCTCCACAAGTATGAGGGTGGCGTTACTCGCGGACACGAACTTCCGACGCGCGCCGGGGTCCTATGACGCACAGAGCTTGGCCGCCGCACTCTCGCGGCGCGACCACGACGTTCGTTTCATCACCGCCTCGCCTGCGGGCACCGATGCCGCAGCCGCCGCCGACTTCCGCATCGTCAGGGTCCCGGTCACCACAACGGAGCCCGCAAACCAAGACGCGCTGATGCCGATGATCGGCGAGATGGGCCGCTTCCTGGTGGACGAGTACACCGGAGACTCACCCGACGTGGTGCTCTGTCACGGCTGGGCCTACGGAATGGCAGCCGCGCTGGCGGCCAACCGCCGCCCGGTCGCAACGGTTCAGGCATTCACCCGGGTGTCCGGCGCTGGGCCCGATGACCGTGGCACTGCACCGGGCTCATCGGAAGCGGCCACCAAGATCGAATCGCTGCTGGCGCGCAACGCCACGATGGTCACGGCCGCGTGCACCGACGACATGCAGAAGATCGTCCGGCTGGGCGCTCCCCGCGCACGGGCGGCGGTCCTGCCCTCCGGTATCGACGTCGACGCCTTCACCGCAGCGCCGGTGGAGCGCGCAAGCGCACGACATCGCATCGTCGCGCTCGTCGACGATCTGGCGGACCTACGCGGTGTCGGTCACCTGATCGCGGCGTTACCGGCCGTTCCGTCGGCCGATGTCATCGTGCTCGGTGCCGGCGCACCCGATGGCCCCGCCGTGCACCGGATGCTGACCCATGCACAGCGCGCGGGCGTGGGCGAGCGGATACGCGTGGTGACGGCCGTCGACGACTCCGATGTCGCCGCCTGGGTGGGCTCCGCCGACGTCGCCGTGTGCCCGTCGCCCTACGATCCAGACTCCCGGCTGTCGCTGATCGCGATGGCGTGCGGCGCGCCTGTGGTGGCCACCGACACCGGGGGACCGCGTGACGCCGTCATCTCCGAGGTGACCGGACTGCTGGTGCCGCCCGGGCATCCGCAGTCTCTGAGCCGAGCCCTGCGCTCGGTGCTCACGCAGAACGTGCTACGGCAGGGCATGGGGCTGGCCGGCCGTGCCCGAGCCCGGTCGCGGTACTGCTGGGATCGCGTGGCCGTCGACGCCGAAGTGGTGTTGACCGCGGCGGCCCGCCGGGCTGCGGTATCCGCCTGACGAAACGCCCGCACGGAGCGGCGTGGAACTCCGCCGCCGCTCCAAATGCCTGCTGTGCCCGGCATTTTCGCAGCTCACGAGCATTTCAAGTTTTCTCCGAACTTCCGTTTGGCGAATTCTCTCAAGGGTATTTGGCGCCCCATGCCTTCGCTTCAGGGATCACGCACCGTGCTCATCTGGCACGTGCACGGTGCGTGGACGGAGTCGTTCGTCGCGGGGCAGCACCGCTATCTGATACCGGTCAACGCCGCTCGCGACGACGACGGACGCGGGCTCGCCGGCCGCGTCTGGCCGCGGGCACGTGAGGTGCCGCTCGAGGACCTGCACGACACCGACATCGATCTCGTCGTGCTGCAACGGCCCCGCGATCTCGAGGTGGCCGCGCGGTATCTCGGCCGCCGGCCGGGCGTCGACATGCCGGCGGTGTTCGTCGAGCACAATGCGCCCCGGCCCGCGGCCGTCGACAGTGTGCATCCCATGGCCGACCGTGGCGATCTGATGCTCGTGCACGTCACCGCGTTCAACGAGATGATGTGGGACAACGGCTCAACCCGCACCAGGGTCATCGAACACGGTGTGGCCGACCGGGGCAGGTCGTACACCGGCGAGATCGGCGCGGCGGCGACGATGATCAACGAACCGATCCGACGCTGGCGCACGGTCGGCGCAGACCTGCTGGCCCCGTTGAGCCGATACGCACCGGTCGAGGTGTGGGGCATGAAAACCGAAGAGCTGAACACGGATCCGCGCTGCAGCGGCGCGGTGACCGGACACGGGGACATCTCCGGTGCCGCTGTCCTCACCGAGGTCGCACGCCGCCGGGTGTACCTGCACACCGCGCGGTGGACGTCGCTCGGACTCTCGCTGCTCGAGGCGATGTGCGCGGGCATGCCGGTCGTCGCCGTCGCCGCGACGATGGCCCCACTGGCCGTCCCACCTGACGCGGGTGTGGTCAGCGCGGACCGTGCGGCGCTGGGCGAAGCGCTTGCCCGCTTCGTCGCCGATCCCGCTGCTGCCGAGCTCGCCGGCAAAGCGGCCCGCGAGCATGCCCTGACCCACTACGGACTCGATCGTTTCCACGCCGATTGGGACCGCCTGATCGAGGAGGTGTGCACGTGAGCGCTCGCAGACACCGCATCGCGATGGTGTCCGAACACGCCAGCCCGCTGGCTGCACTGGGAGGTGTCGACGCGGGCGGCCAGAACGTGGCCGTCGCCGAATTGTCCGCCGCACTCGCAGCTCGTGGTCACGACGTGGTGGTGTACACCCGTCGTGACGACGGCGACCTGCTGGACCGGGTTCACACCGAGTTCGGCTACACCGTCGTCCACGTTGCGGCCGGACCTGCGAAGAGGATACCGAAAGACGAACTCGCACAGTACATGCCGGAGTTCGGGGAGGTTCTCGCCGACGAGTGGACGCGGTGGCGCCCCGATGTCGCCCACGCCCACTTCTGGATGTCGGGGCTGGCGACGATGCGAGCGGCGCGCCGCCACGGCATCCCGGTGGTGCAGACCTTCCATGCGCTCGGCGTGGTCAAGCGGCGTCATCAGGGCCGCGACGACACCAGCCCCGACGACCGGATCCGCCTCGAGACTGACCTGGCGCGCAGTGTCGACTGGGTCGCCGCGACATGCACCGACGAGGTCGCCGAACTGCAGCGGCTGGGCCGCCCCACCGCCGCGATGTCCGTGGTGCCCTGCGGGGTCAATCCCCGCGAGTTCAGCCACGTCGGTCCGGCCGCCACGCGCGGCACCGCGCAAAGGATCGTTTCGGTGGGCCGCCTGGTGCCGCGCAAGGGATTCGAGACCGTCATCCGCGCGATGCCGCAGATGCCGACCGCAGAGTTGGTGATCGTCGGCGGCCCGGACAAGTCCGAACTGGACCACGACGCCGAGGCGCAGAGACTCAATTCCGTTGCCGCGCAGTGCGGTGTCGCCGACCGGGTGCACCTCTACGGTGCGATCGCACGCGACGAGATGCCGATGCTGCTGCGCTCCGCAGACGTGGTGGCTGCGACGCCGTGGTACGAACCGTTCGGCATCGTCCCGCTCGAAGCGATGGCGTGCGGGGTTCCGGTGGTGGCCAGCGCGGTGGGCGGCATGCTCGACACCGTCGTCGACGACGTCACCGGTCGGCTGGTGCCGCCGCGCGATCCGCAACGGTGCGCCGACGCGATCAATCCGATCCTCGCCGGCACCCGGTTGCGAGCGGCGCTCGGCCGCAACGGACGCGCCCGCGTCGAGCAGCGCTACTCCTGGGATCGCGTGGCCGAGGAGACCGCCGCGGTGTACGACCGGCTGGCAGGGGTGTCGTGATGACCGCTCAGCCGCGTTCGAGCACCCGCAGACTCCGTTCGGTGTCCTCCGGCAGCCGGTGGCGTGCGGTCAGCACCGCCGGAAGCACCCTGATCGCCTCGCCGAGTGCCGCGGCGTGGGCGCGGTCCGTGGCCGCGGCGCGCACGAACGCCGCACCGGCGCGCAGACAGTGCCGCAGTGGCCGGCGCAGCCAGGTCGTCAGCACGGCGTTGCGCATCGATCGGGCGTCCTGCGCCGCGGTGGTGCCGCGGTGGGTCGAGGGCTGGTGGAACGCGGTGAGCCGATCGCAGAAGCACAGGTCCCACCCGTGGGCGGCGAGGTCCCAGGCCAGCAACGTTTCTTCGCCGCGGAAATGGATGATCGGGGAGAATCCGCCGACCGCCTCGAACGCCGACGCTCGCACGATCGACGAGCAGGCCAGGAAGCCCAGGATCGACGGTCCGGGCAGCGACGGGTCGTGCCCGAGCGGACTCGACGCCAGGTCGGCCACGATCGGATCGTCACGCCCGTCGGGCATCACCACCGTGCGGGCCGCCAGCACCGCGAGCGTGGGATATGCATCGAACAGTGACTCCGCCCGGCTGATCGACTCGGGATCCCACCAGGAGTCGTCGTCGCAGAACGCGACGTACGGCGTCGTCGATTCGGCTACACCGACATTGCGTCCGACGGCACCGAGGTTCTCGCCGAGTTCGATGACCGAGAGCCGGCCCGCCGCCTCCTCCGCGACGCGTTGCGCCATCGGCACCGAGTCGTCGTCGGAGCCGTTGTCCACCAGAATGATCGGAGAGTCGGTCGTGTCGAGAAGCCGACGGAGTACGACGGCCAGTTCGGCGGATCGATTGCGACTGGCGATGACGAACGAGGTCCGGGCACCTCGCGACGGCGAAACCATGGCCGATGGTGCTACCCGCGGCGCCGATCCCCAAACACCCGCGCGGCGCGTGCTGGTCACTGGGGGAGAAGGCTTCCTGGGGCGGCACCTGTGTGCGCGACTGGCCGCCGACGGTGCGGAGGTGGTGAGCCTGGACAACCTGTCGACCAGTGCGCCGCGCACGACGGACTGGCCTCCCGGCGTTCGGTTCGTGGCGCACGACGTGGCCGATGCTCTTCCGAATGCCGTGGTGGACGGCGTGTTCGACGTCATCTTCCACCTGGCGTGTCCCGCCTCCCCGCCGGACTACCTGCGTCTGCCGCTACAGACGCTGCGCACGGGCGCGCTGGGTACCCAGACGGTGCTCGACCTCGCCCACCGATGCGGCGCCCGGGTGATCCTCGCGTCGACCAGCGAGGTGTACGGCGACCCGCTGGAGCACCCGCAGCGCGAAACCTATTGGGGCAACGTCAACCCCATCGGGCCGCGCAGCGTCTACGACGAAGCCAAGCGCTACGCGGAAGCGCTGGCGTTCGCCCACCACCGTGAGCTCGGCACCGACATCGGGGTGGCGCGGATCTTCAACACCTACGGACCGGGGATGCGCCTCGACGACGGACGCGCGGTACCCACGTTCTGTCAACAGGCCCTGGCCGGTCAGCCGATCACCGTGGCCGGTGACGGCTCGCAGACACGGTCGCTCTGCTACGTCAACGACACCATCGACGGTCTGATCGCGCTGGCCCGGCATTCGGTTGCGGGGCCGGTGAACATCGGTAACCCCGTCGAGCTGCCCGTCCAGCGGATCGCCGAGATCATCCGTGATCTGGCCGGCGCCGACGTACCGATCCACCACGGGCCTGCGGTCGCCGACGACCCGCAGCGCCGCTGCCCCGACATCAGCAGCGCCCGAGACCTGCTCGGCTGGGCGCCGGCCGTCAGCTATCAGGACGGACTGACGCGGACCGTCGACTGGTTCCGCAACTCCGTTCCAGCCTCCATGGTCCGTCCCACCGACATGCCCGCCGCACAGGCCAGGTGAAGGAGCCAGACATGCGAATCCTCGGAATCAACGCGGTGTTCCACGATCCGGCTGCCGCCCTGGTGATCGACGGCGAGATCGTCGCCGCCGCGGAAGAGGAGCGGTTCTCGCGCCGCAAGCACGGTAAGCAGGCCGTCCCGTTCTCGACCTGGGAACTGCCCGTTGCTGCCGCCCGCTGGTGCCTGGAGCACGCCGGCATCGAGGCGGCCGACCTGGACACGGTCGGCTACTCCTACGACCCGGCGCTGATGGCCGACGAGACGGGCCAGACCGACGGCCTGGACCGCGACTGGGAGTACCTGCGCACGCTGTACGCGCAGCGGGCACCCCGCTTCCTGGCGACCGCGCTGCCGGGGCTCGACCCGGCCGTCGTGCGGCATGTGCGCCACCACGTGGCCCACGCCGCATCCACCGCGCTGGCGTCGCCGTGTCCCGACAGCGCGGTGCTGGTCGTCGACGGCCGCGGTGAGCGCACGTCGATGCTCGCCGGTGTCTACCGCGACCACAAACTGGATGTGCTGGCCACCCAGGATCTGCCGCATTCACTGGGCCTGCTCTACGAAAGCCTCACCGAGCATCTGGGTTTCACCCGATCCAGCGACGAGTACAAGGTGATGGCGATGGGCTCCTACGGCAGGCCGCGGTTCATCGACGCGATGCGCGAGCGGGTGTACGCCTGCCCCGACGGTGGTTTCCGGACCGAGCCGATCACCTGGACCGATTTCGCGCCGGTGCGGGTCGCGGGCACTGGTGCCGGGGCGTCTGCGCTCGCGACACCGGAACCCGTGCACGCGGACCTCGCGTGCAGTGTGCAGCAGGTGGTCGAAGAGGTGCTCCTCGACCTGGTGTCCTGGCTGCGCGAGCGGGTCGACACCGACAGCCTGTGTCTCGCCGGCGGCGTCGCGCTCAATTGCGTTGCCAACACCCGTCTCCACGCCGAGAGCGGCTTCGACCACATCTGGGTGCAACCCGCCGCGGGAGATTCGGGCACGGCCCTGGGTGCCGCCCTGGCTCTCGCCGCCGACCACGGCGAACCGATCGCCCCGATGGCGTCGGCACAACTGGGGCGGGACTGGTCCGACGGGGAGATCCGGGAAATCCTCGACCGCGCAGCGGTGCGCTACGAACAACCCGACGATCTCGCCCGCACCGTCGGCGACGCGCTGGCCGACAACCAGCTCGTCGGCTGGTTCCAGGGCCGCTCCGAATTCGGACCCCGCGCCCTCGGCGGCCGCTCACTGCTGGCCGATCCGCGCCGACTCGACAACCTCGAGCGGCTCAACGACGTCAAAGGCCGGGAGCAGTTCCGGCCCGTCGCACCGATGGTGCTGGCTGACCGGGCCGGCGAGATCTTCACCCGCGGGCCGCTGCCGAGCCCCTACATGCTGTTCGTCCACGACGTCGCCGACGCCTGGCGCGACCGCATCCCGGCCGTCACCCACGTCGACGGGACCGCTCGCGTGCAGACCGTCGACGAGAGCCTGCCGCTGCTGCACGCCACGATCGCGCACTTCGCCCGGCGCACCGGCGTGCCGGTGCTGGTCAACACCAGCTTCAACACTGCGGGCCGGCCCATGGTCGACAGTCCGGTCGACGCGCTGGAGTGCTTCGGCAGCGCCCCGATCGACATTCTTGTGCTGGGGCCCTTCGTGATTCGGCGGTCCCGATGACGCTGGACGCCACCGTCGTGATCCCGACCATCGGCCGGGCGTCCCTGCAGCATCTGATCACGGCCCTGGACCGGGACGGGGGCCCGCGGCCCGCCCGGCTCATCGTCGTCGACGACCGTCCCGGCGCCCCCGACCTCGAGCTGCGCTCCGGCCTGCCGGTCACCGTGTTGCGCAGCGGTGGACGGGGACCGGCCGCAGCACGAAACGTCGGCTGGCGCGCCGCCGACACGCGCTGGGTCTGCTTCCTCGACGACGACGTGTTACCCACCGCCACATGGCTTTCCGAGCTACGCGACGATCTGGCGGCCGCCGACCGGACCGGCGCCGCCGGCTCGCAGGGCCGCCTCGACGTGCCGCGCGAAGGCCCCGGGCGGCCGACCGATGATGAGCAGCGCACCCTGCGCCTGGCCACCGCCCAGTGGATCACCGCCGACATGGCCTACCGGCGTGATGCGCTCGTCGAGGTCGGCGGGTTCGACCACCGCTTCCCGCGCGCGTACCGGGAAGACTCCGACATCGCGCTCCGCATCACCGACGCAGGCCACCGCATCGTGCGCGGGACCCGGCGCTGCCTGCACCCGGTCGCGACCGCGACGTGGCGGACCTCGCTGCGCGTGCAGATCGGCAACCGCGACAACGCCTTGATGCGGCGCAAATTCGGGCCGCGGTGGCGGGACCGCATCGGCGAGGGCCCCGGCCGACTTCCGGCGCACATCGCCACCACCGGCGCGCTCGCCACCGCCGTGCTGGCCGCGGCCGCGGGACGCCACCGAACCGCGGCGGGCGCCGGGCTGGCATGGGCGGGCCTGACCGCAGAGTTCGCCGCCCGCCGGTACCGCGCGAGCTCGCGCACGACTGCTGAGCTCGGTCCGATCCTGGTGACCAGCATGCTCATTCCGCCGCTGGCCACATGGCATCGGCTCGTCGGGGAATGGCAGCACCGCAGCGCGGTGGCGGAGCCGCCCCTGGCGGTGCTGTTCGACCGCGACGACACACTGATCGCCGACGGCCCGTATCTGAACGATCCGGGCGGGGTGGCGCCGCTGCCCGGCGCCCGCCGCGCACTCGACCGGCTGCGCCGCCGCGGACTTCTGCTCGCCGTGGCGACCAATCAGTCCGGTGTCGCGCGCGGCCTCATCACCCCCGAACAGCTGGGCGAGGTGAACGCCGAAGTGGCGCACCGGCTCGGGCCGTTCGACAACTGGCAGGTGTGCCTGCACGGTGAGGACGATGGTTGCGCCTGTCGCAAACCCGCGCCCGGAATGGTTCTCTCCGCGGCCGCAGCGCTCGGTGTGCCGCCGCAGCGCTGCGTGATGATCGGCGACACGGGAGGCGACGTCGGCGCGGCGCTGGCCGCGGGCGCGCGAGCCATCCTGGTGCCCACCGAACGGACACTCGCCCCCGAGATCTCGGCCGCACGCTCGGATCCGCGCGCCGACGTGGCGCCGACGCTGACCGCAGCCGTCGACATGGTGCTGGGGGACGCCCGATGAGTACCGCGCTGGTGGCCCGCCTCGACAGTGCCGGCGATGTGCTGATCACCGGGCCCGCGATCCGTGCGGTCGCGCACCGCCACGACAGGGTGGTGATGCTCGCCGGGCCCCGCGGCCGTGCGGCCGCCGAACTGCTGCCCGGTGTCGACGAGATCATCGAATGGCAGGCGCCGTGGGTGGATTTCGACTCGCCTGACCTGACCGCCGCCCACGCCGACGACCTGCTCAAGCAGTTGCGCGACGTCGCGCCGCAGCGGGCCTACATCTTCACCTCGTTCCACCAGTCGCCGCTGCCGTTGGCGCTGCTGTGCCGGATGGCCGACATCGGCTGGGTCGGGGCGATCAGTGTCGACTACCCGGGCAGCCTGCTCGACCTGCGCCACCACGTCGCCGACGACATCCCGGAACCGCTCCGTGCGCTGTCCCTGAGCCAGGCGGCCGGATGCGCTCTGCCGCAGGGTGATACGGGCGGGCTGCAGGTATCCGGGGTGGGGCCGATGCCCGGGCCGCTTCGGCGGCGCATCGGGGCGGGGGAGTACGTGGTGTTCCACCCGGGTGCCGCGGTGCCTCCTCGCCGGCCCGGCGCCGACCGCAGCCGCGCGATGGTCGGTGCGCTCGTCGCCGCCGGGCACCGCGTCGTCGTCACCGGCGGGCCGGACGAGACCGACCTCACCGCGCACGTGGCCGGCGCCGAAGGGGTCGACCTCGGGGGTGCGACCACGCTGGCCGAGCTGGCCGCCGTCCTCGCCGGGGCCCGGGTGGTGGTGGCGCCCAACACCGCAGCCGCGCACCTGGCCGCTGCCGTCGGCACACCGGTGGTGTCGCTCTTCGCTCCCGTCGTGCCCGCCGCCCGGTGGGCGCCCTACGGCGTGCCCGTCACCATCCTCGGCGATCAGGACGCACCGTGTCGCGCCAGCCGCGCCCGCGTCTGCCCACTGCACCACCACACGTGCCTGGACGACATCACCGACCGCGCGCTGCTGGACGCAGTGCACGCACACGCGCACGAAGGAGGACCGCGATGATCACAACGCATTTCGACGACCTGATCGGCGCCGTCAGACGCACCAGCGGCGACATCGGCCAGGTGCAGGCGTGGGGCAGGCAGCTGGCCGGCGTCCTCACCGGCGGCGGCCGGCTGCTGGCGTGCGGCAACGGCGGCAGCGCCGCCGAAGCGCAGCATCTGACCGCCGAGCTGGTCGGCCGGTTCGCCGACGAACGCCAGCCGCTCTCGGCGATCGCACTGCACGCCGACACCTCGGCGCTCACCGCCGTGGTCAACGACTACGGCGGCGAGGAGATCTTCGCGCGCGGCGTCCGCGCCCACGGCCGCCCCGGTGACGTCCTGATCGCGCTGTCGACCAGTGGCACCAGCCAGAACGTCCTCACCGCGGTCAAAGCCGCACACGAGATCGGGATAACGACGTGGGCCTTCACCGGTCCCGCACCCAATCCGCTCGCTGCCACGTGCGCCGAGGCGATCTGCGTGGACGCGCCGTCGACCGCGACGGTGCAGGAGGTGCACCTGCTGCTCGTGCACGCGCTGTGCATGGCCGTCGACGAACGCATCCTCGGGGCGGTGCCATCATGAGCATCGCCCCTCTGGTGATCGTGGGCGACACCCTGCTCGACGTCGACATCGACGGCACCGCAACCCGACTCAGCCCCGAAGCGCCCGTGCCCGTCGTCGACGTCGAACGGGGCTGGCACCGTCCGGGCGGCGCAGGACTGGCCGCAGCACTCGCCGCCCGCACCCATGAGCACGTCGTGCTGATCACCGGCATCGCCGACGACGCGGCAGGCCGGCAGCTCTCGGACCTGTTGGCGTCGGCCGGCGTAGAAGTGCTCGCCCTGCCGATGCGCGGAACCACCGTCACCAAGACGCGGGTGCGCGCAGGCGGGCAGTCCCTGCTGCGCATCGACCGCGGCGACGCCCTTCCGGTACCGGGTCCACTGCCGCGCGGTATCACCGATGCGCTGTCGCAGGCCGGCGCGGTGTGCGTGGCCGACTATGGGCGCGGGGTGGCAGCCCTGCCTGCGCTGCGCGAGGCGCTGACCGCCACGGCGGCGAGCACGCCGGTGGTGTGGGATCCACATCCGCGGGGAGCCGACCCGGTGCCCGGGTGTCGGGTGGTAACCCCGAATGAGGCTGAGGCGCAGCACTTCTGCGGCGGCAACCGCAACGCCGGCGAGGTGCTGAGGGAACGCTGGGACGTCGACGCCGTGTGCGTGACGCTGGGGGCGCGCGGAGCCCGGGTGTTCGGCGCCGGCGGTGCGCGCACGCACATCGGCACGCCCGCACTGGTGGCGACGGGAGCGGTACGCGAAGACACCTGCGGCGCGGGGGACCGCTTCGCCGTCGCGGTCACCGACGCGCTGGCCGGCGGCGCCGACACGATCGGCGCCGTGACCGCCGCGGTGGACGCCGCCGCGCGGTTCGTCGCGGCCGGCGGTGCCGCAGGCGTGTCCACTCCCGTCCCCGCCGCCCACGGCAGCCCGCTCGCCGACCCCGAACCGGACGCCATCGCGCTGGCCGAACGCCTGCGAGCTGACGGGCGCACGGTGGTGGCCACGGGTGGCTGTTTCGACCTGCTGCACACCGGACACATCCGATTGCTCCGCACGGCACGGGAATTGGGTGACGCGCTGATCGTCGTCATCAACTCCGACGATTCGGTGCGCGCGCTCAAAGGCCCGAGTCGGCCGGTGATGACCGCTGACGACCGGGCCCGCGTCCTCAGCGCACTGGCATGCGTCGATGCCGTGGCCGTCTTCGACGAACCCACCCCCGAACGCATCCTCGACCGCCTGCGGCCCGACATCTGGGTCAAGGGCGGCGACTACACCGCCGACGCCCTGCCCGAGACCGACGTGGTGACCCGCCACGGCGGCGACGTCGTGATCGTGCCCACGGTCGCCGGTTACTCCTCGTCCGCGCTGATCGCCGCCGCGCGGTCAACCCACTGAAAGGCAGCTCATGACCACTCCCATCACCCGCTCACCCGGTGCCGTGCTGATCACCGGCGGCGCCTCCGGACTCGGCGCTGCCGTCGTCGAAGCCGTTGCCTCGCAAGGCGGTACCCCACTGGTGCTGGACCGGGCCCGCCCAGCCGGCGACGTCGCGCACGTGTGTGCCGACCTCGCCGACACCGATGCCGTCGACGCCGCAGTGGCCAGCCTGGCCGAACAGGCAGGCGGACAGATCGACGGGGTGTTCACCGCGGCGGGCATCGACTCGTGCGGCACGCTGCGCGACGTGCCCGCCAAGGAGTGGGAGCAGGTCATCGTAGTGAACCTGCTCGGCACCGCGGCCGTCATCCGCTCCGCCCTGCCGTATCTGAAGACCGGGCAGAGCCGCATCGTCACCGTGGCCTCCACGCTGGGGATCAAGGCGGTCAGCGACGCCACCGCGTACTGCGCCTCGAAGTTCGGCGTGGTCGGCTTCACCCGCGCGCTGGCGGCCGAACTGGCCGGCGAGGTCGGGGTCACCCTGCTCATCCCGGGCGGAATGCACACCGCGTTCTTCGACGGTCGCACCGAGCAGTACAAGCCGCCCGCGGACGCCGTGCTCAACCAGCCGGCCGACGTCGCGGCGACCGTGCTGTTCGCGCTGACCCAACCGCCGGGCTGCGAGATCCGCGAACTGGTGGTTTGTGCCTCGACGGAATCTTCATGGCCCTAGTCGAATTCGCGAACGGTGAGCCGCGCACCATCGTGGTGCTGCGGGCACTCGGGCTCGGAGATCTGCTCACCGGGGTCCCCGCACTGCGCGGGCTGCGCCGGCGCTATCCCGGGGCGCGCATCCTGCTCGCCGCACCACGGCAGTACCGCGAGCTCGCCCTGCTCTCCGGCGCGGTCGACGACGTGCTCGACACCCCGGGACTGGGGCCACTGTACGGCGTACCACCCGAACCCGACCTCGCGGTCAATTTGCACGGCAAGGGTCCGCAGAGCATCAGCGCGCTGGTCGCGCTGCGGCCCGCGCGGTTGTTGACCCACCGCCACGATGCTCACCCCGATCTCGCCGGACCGCCGTGGCGGGCCGACCTGCACGAGGTGGACCGATGGTGCGCGCTCCTGCACTGGGCTGGAATCAATTGCCGTGCAGACGATCTCGCGATCGACCCGCCGGAGGGGTACGGCGACGACAGGGGGGTGGTGGTGATCCACCCCGGCGCGGCCGCCCGGGCGCGGCAGTGGCCGCCGCACCGGTTCGCCGCGGTGGCCGCCGCCCTCGCCGGAGACGGTCACCGCGTCGTGGTCACCGGCTCGCCGGCCGAAGCGGACCTGGTACGCACCGTGGTGAGAGAGGCGGGGCTGCCCCGGACGGCCATCTGGCCGCAGTCGGGGCTGCTTGCGCTGGTGGCGCTGATCAGTGACTGTGCACTGCTGATCTGTGGCGACACCGGCGTCGGCCACGTGGCGACCGCCACCGGCACCCCGTCGGTGCTGCTGTTCGGCCCCACTACGCCCGCCCGGTGGGGGCCCCGCGGCGACGGCCGCCACATCGCGTTGTGGGCCGGTGACTGCGGCGATCCGCACGCCGACACCCCCGACCCGGGCCTGCTGCTGCTGACGGTGCCGCGGGTGCTCGACGCCGCACGGTCCGCTCTGGTGGCCAGCCGATGACCTCTTCCCTGAGAATCGGTGTCGTCGGCGTCGGCTACGTCGGCCTCACCACCGCGGTGTGCCTGGCGCGCCATCACGACGTCGTCGCCGTCGACATCGACGATCGCAAGGTGACGGCGCTCGCGTCAGGCGTGCCGATCATCGACGAGGCGGACCTGCCCGCACTGCTCGCCGACATGCTGGACGCCGGCCGCCTCGCCTTCAGCACCGACTATCGGGCACTGGCCGACCGCGACGTGGTGTTCGTCTGCGTCTCCACCCCAAGCGGACCCGACGGCGCCGCCGACCTGCGCGCACTCGACGCCGCCACCGCGCTGCTGGCCGACGTGCTGCGTCCCGGCGCGGTCGTCACCGTGAAATCCACCGTGCCGGTGGGCACCACGCGGCGCATCGCAGATCGGTTAAGCCCGCGCGGCATCGGCGTGGTGTCCAGCCCCGAGTTCCTCCGCGAAGGCCGCGCGATCGCCGACTTCACCCACCCCGACCGCGTCGTCGTCGGCGCGGAGTCCGATGACGACGCCGCGCTGGTGTGCGCCGCATACCGCGCCGATCCCGCCGCGGTACTGCGTATGAGCCCGGAGAGCGCGGAACTGGCCAAGTACGCGAGCAACGCGTTCCTCGCGGTCAAGCTGTCGTACACGAATTCCCTTGCCCAACTGTGTCACTCCTACGGCGCCGACGTCGAGGACGTCACCGCGTGCATGGGTGCCGACGCCCGCATCGGCCCAGGATTCCTGCAGCCCGGACCCGGCTGGGGTGGCTCTTGTCTGCCCAAAGACACGGCGGCGCTGGTGCATTCGGCACGCGCACGCGGAGTCGCGGTGGCCGAGGTGGAGGCGGCGCGCACCACCAACGCCGCGCAGCCTGCGCGCGTGCTGGCCGCGCTGGAACAGGCGATGCCCTGTGCCGTCGACGGCTGCCGGATCACTGTGCTGGGGCTGACCTTCAAGGCGGCGACCAGCGACACCCGGGACTCCCCGGCGCTGGCGGTCAGCGCACATCTGGCGGCCTCGGGCGCCCACGTCTACGGCTATGACCCGCAACTGCGCGCCATCGACCCCGCGGTGCTGCACGCTGCGGGGGTCACCGGCGTCGACGATCCGTACCGGGCCGCCAAGGCCGCCGACGCCGTCGTCGTGCTGACGGAGTGGCCCCAGTTCCGGGAGCTCGACTGGGCAGCGATCGCCGACAGTGCCCCCGGCGCCGTGGTGGCCGACACCCGCAACCTGCTCGATCCCTCGGCCGTCACCGGTGCAGGGCTGCGCTACCTCGGCAACGGCCGCGCCGACGGCTTCTGAACACGTCTAGGCCGGTCGGGCGGCATTGTCCATGGCCACGCCGGTGGCCTGGAAGTAAACGCGCCGGGCGATCTCCACGGCGTGGTCGGCGAAGCGTTCGTAGAACCGGCCCAGCAAGACCATGTCGGCTGCAGCCATGGGTCCGTACTGCCACTGTGGTGCCATCACGCGGGTGAACAGCTGCCGGTGCAACGCGTCCGCCCGCTCGTCATCCGTGCAGATCCGTTCCGCCAGGGCGGCGTCGAACGAACGGACCGCGTCGCGCGCCTCGTCGGCCATCCGCACGGCCGTCGCTCCCATGTCGGCGAACAGATCGGTGACCTCGGCGGGCGTCGCACGCTCCGGGTGACTGCGCGAGGCGATGCGTGCCACATGTGAGGCCAGTGCACCCATCCGGTCGGCGTCGGCACCGATGTGCAGCGCCGCGACCACGGTGCGCAGGTCGCGCGCCACCGGCGCCTGGAGCGCCAACAGCCGGTACGCGCGGTCGTTGACCGACCCGCCGAGGGCACTCAACTGAGTGAGATCGGCGCGCAGCCGCTGAGCGTGAGCGGCATCGGCGTCGAGCAGCGCCACGGTGGCCGAGCGCATCATGGCCGAGGCGCGGTCGCACATCTCGGCGAGATCGGCGACCAGGGAATCGAGTGTGTCGTGGAATTCGTTGCGCATGGGTACCTCGGTATCGGCCGGTGCGCGACCCGTACCCCCTCGAGTCGACGCCAAACCCGGTCGCGAGGCGAGTAAATTCTTCGATGTCCCAGCGCGTGTTCCACCACGGTTTCCGAGCAAGGTGATGTGTGAGCGATAGCAACGGCAGTAGCGACGACGGTGGCCACGACGAGGCCGAGACCTTTGAGGATCTGCTGCGCTACCTACGTGACGCGCGCGGATTCGACTTCACCGGCTACAAGCGAACCTCGCTGATGCGGCGGGTGCGACACCGCATGGAGCAGGCCGGGTACGACACGTTCGAGGAATACCTCGACGCATTGCAGGCCAGCGCCGACGAATTCGCTGCGCTGTTCAACACGATCCTGATCAACGTGACGAGCTTTTTCCGCGACATGGAGGCGTGGGATTACGTCCGCGAGGAGGTGATCCCGGCGATGCTGGCGCAGCGGGGCCCCGGGGACCCCGTCCGGGTCTGGAGCGCGGGCTGCGCGTCCGGCCAGGAGGCGTACACATTGGCGATGTTGCTGGCCGAGGCGATGGGGGTCGACGATTTCCGGCAGCGCGTCAAGATCTACGCCACCGACGTCGACGAAGAGGCGCTCACCGAGGCGCGGATGGCGTCCTACGACGCCCGCGCGGTCGAGTCGGTGCCACCGCGGCTGCTCGAACGGTACTTCGACCCGAGCAACGGCCGTCACGTGCTGCGCAAGGATCTGCGCCGCTCGGTGATCTTCGGTCGCAACGATCTGGTCAACGACGCCCCCATTTCCCGGGTCGACCTGCTCGTGTGTCGCAACACGCTGATGTACTTCAACGCCAACACCCAGGCGAACGTGCTCAGCAGGCTGCACTTCTCGCTCGCCCCGCGCGGGGTGCTGTTCCTGGGGCACGCCGAGATGCTGCTCAGCCACACCGATCGCTTCACCCCGATCAACCTCAAGCACCGCTTCTTCCGGAAAACGGCCTCGTCGGCCGACGCCGTCTCGCCGTACCGGTCCCCGGCATTCGGGGATCGGCGCTACGAGGTGTCTGCGCTGGATTCCATCCGCGACCTCGCCTTCCACGCCAGCCCGGTGGCGCAGATCGTCGTCACCGGCGACGACACCGTCGCCATGATCAATCAGCAGGCCGAGGCCACGTTCGCGCTGTCCGGCCGCGACATCGGACGGCTGCTACGTGACCTCGAGGTGTCCTATCGGCCGGTCGAGCTACGCGGCTACGTCGAGCAGGCCAAGGTGGAACGCCGCTCCGCCCGCATCCCCGACGTCACGTGGCAGCGCCCCGGCACGGACGACGTGTGGTTCGAGATCCACGTCAACCCGCTGGTCGACGGGCAGAACGGACTGGTCGGCATCTCGATCGTGTTCTTCGACGTGACGGCCACCCGTGCCCTGCTGGACAAGGTTGTCCTCACCAACAGCCGGCTGGAGACCGCCTACGAGGAATTGCAGTCCACCAACGAGGAACTCGAGACCACGAACGAGGAATTGCAGTCCACGGTCGAGGAACTCGAGACCACCAACGAGGAACTGCAGTCCACCAACGAAGAACTCGAGACGATGAACGAGGAGCTGCAGTCCACGAACGACGAACTGCACACGATCAACGACGCGCTGCGTGAGAGCAGCCTCGAACTCAACGAGACCACGGCGTTTCTCGACTCGCTGATCTCCTCCGTCCGGTTCGGCCTGACCGTGGTGGACCGGCAGACCAAGGTCGTGGTGTGGAATCGCGGTTGTGAGGAATTGTGGGGGCTGCGTGCCGACGAGGTGACCGGCCGGCCGCTGTCGACCCTGGACGTCGGGCTGCCGATCGACGCGGTGAAGCCGTTGATCGGTCAGGTCTTCGTCGATCCCGATGCACTCGAGGAGGTTACCGTCGACGCCGTCACCCGGCGGGGCCGGGATGCGCGAGTGCGCCTGCACTGCACGGCTTTCCGGGCCCCTGACGGCGCGGTGAACGGGGCGCTGCTGCTGATGCAGGTGCTCGAGCAGAGCAGCTAATCGGCTGGCGTGCGCCGGGCGTAGCGCAACACCGCGGCGATGCCGTCGCGCGGGCTCAGCCGCTCGTCCATGCCGAGCAGATCCGCGTCGATCCCGACGGCGGCGAACGGGAGCGCTTCGTCGGCGCGCACGGTTCGGGTGACGGGTGAACCCAGCTCGGAGAGCACCGCGGCCGTGGGGGCCACTGTCATCGGCGACTCGCCCGTGACGACGGTGGCCTCGCCGACGTCGCCGATGATCAACGTCTCCACCGCTCCTTCGCGCAGGGCCGCGCACACGCCGGCGAGACCCTCGGTGGCCAGCCCGGAATCACGATTGATCTCAGCGGAGAAACGTTGCGCCACAGCATCCATGGCGTTGACGCGGCGCAGTCGCAGATGCGTGTCGATGTCGTGGGCGAGTGCGTCGGCGTCGACACTGCCGCGAGCGCCGGCAGTGACCTCGACGGCCTTCTCGGTCACCCGGTCGGGCAGGTTGGCCAGCAGATCGGCGCGCGAGCGGACCTCACCCACGACGAACACCACGTCCGGGTCGACATCCTCGAATGTCGCGGTGACGTCCTCGGCGACTTCCTGCACGTTCTTCAGCCGGGCACCCTCGGCCGTCCGCTGCGGGTCGCCGTAGCCGGCGCTCTCCGCGCTCGAGGCCTTGTGCACGGGGTAGCGGTCACCCTCGACGCTCACCTCGTGGGTGCGCCCGGCCCGGTGCACCCTGATGTCGGCGCCTGCATGGTCGACGACCACCGTCAGATAGGGCGGGTCGTCGACGCCGCGCACGACGGCAGGCACCAGGTACGGCAGGGATGACAACCGCACGATCGTCGAGTCCGGTGGGCGGATCAGCCGCTGGTCGAGGTGTACGCCATCGGGGGCCGCGATCACCGCGCGACCGCCGCGACCCACCGTGGCCGGCGCCGCGGTGAGCGCGTCGCGGACGACACTGACGAGGCGGTCGTCAGCACCGTGGCCGGTGAGGTCCTCCTCGATGGCTCGGCACCGCAATTCGGTCTGCTTGTTCGCATCTTCGGTGTCATGACTGTCGTCCACGTACACGGAGGCGAAGGGCCCCGGTGCGTCGAGCAGAGCGCGGAATCTGTTGGGCTGCATCTCGGCAGAGTGCCCGCCGCGGGTCGCGACAAACGATCAGCGGTGCAGCAGTCCCGCCGCGAATCGCAGATCGGAGATCAGCGACGCCAGCGATTCCTCCCGCGCCTCTGCCGGGCCGCGCAGCACCGCCGACGGATGCAGGGTCGCGACGACGGCGGGATCGGCAGCCGGATCGGCCCTCTCCGCCAGGCGCAACTCTTCGCCGCGGTGGGCGGTGAGTCGGAAATCGTTGCCCAGCAACGCCTTGGCTGCCGTGGCGCCGAGGCAGACGACGACCTCGGGGCCGACCGCCCGCAGTTCGGCGAGCAGCCATGGCCGGCACGAGACCACCTCGGTACGGCTCGGCGTCTTGTGGATACGTCGGGTGCCGCGCTCGGCGGGCACGAACTTGAAGTGTTTGACGGCGTTGGTCACGTAGAGCGGTTCGCGGTCGATCCCCGCCTCGCGCAGCGCGGTGTCGAGCAGCCGTCCGGCCGGACCGACGAACGGTTCACCGCGGCGATCCTCCTGATCGCCGGGCTGTTCACCGACCAGCATCATCCGTGCGCCGGCCGGGCCCTCGCCGAAGACGGTCTGGGTGGCGTTTTCGAACAGGTCGCAGCCCCGGCAGCCGCGGGCCGCGGCCGAGAGATCACTGAGGTCGTCGCTCGGTGGCAGGAAGTCGGCGGCGGTGACCGTGTGGTTGGCAGACGGCATGGGCAGGGGGTACCCACCTCGCTCGTCGGCCCCACGAAATGTCCGTCCGACGAAGCGTTCCGCTTCACATTCGGTATCGGCGGACGTCGTCAGGGCCGCTATGCGAAGTCGTCGGCATCGACCGGGCGAACCGGCGCAGACGGGACATACTTGTCGAGGAGGGCCCTGGTCCTCAGCGGGGATGGTTCAACACCGAAGCCGCCCGCCTCTTCTTTTGTCACGCACAGGAGGCGACCTTTGATGACGCATGACCCCGATACCTCAACGCTGCATGACGCGTTCGTTGCGCTCCACCGACTCCCGGAAGGGTCGTCGGAGCGAGAGCGGGTGCGCACCCGCATCATCGAGCAGTGCCTGCCGATTGCCGAACGCATCGCACGTCGCTACGACCGGCGTGGGGAAACGCACGACGATCTGGTCCAGGTGGCCCGCGTCGGCTTGATCAACGCGGTGAACCGGTTCGATCCGACGGCCGGCCCCGAGTTCCTCTCCTACGCCATCCCCACCATGATGGGCGAGGTCAAACGCTACTTCCGCGACTGCAGCTGGTCGGTGAACGTGCCGCGGCGTCTCAAGGACCTCTATCCCGCGCTCGGCCCGCTGACCGCCGAGCTGACGCAGCGGCTGGGTAGGGCGCCGACGGCAGGCGAACTCGCCGCGGCACTGGGGGTCGATCCCGAGGAGGTGGTTGAAACGCTCACCGCCGCAGCCGGTTTCAAGCCGCGATCGCTCGACTACAGCTCATCTCGAGACGAGGACGAGGGGCCCACGCTGGTCGACCGGCTCGGCCAGCCCGACCCCGGCATCAGTTTCATCGAAGACCGCGACGCACTGCGCGCGCAGCTCGAGACGCTGCCCGCCCGGGAGAGCCGGATCATCGTGCTGCGGTTCTTCGAGTGTCTGACGCAGAGCGAGATCGCCGACCAGATGGGTATCTCGCAGATGCACGTGTCCCGGTTGCTCACGCAGTCACTGCAGCGGCTCCGCGAGGGCATGCTGGATCGTCCGCACACGAAGGCGGCCTGACCCCCCGACACGCCCCCGGCGTCCGGGGCGGCGGTGTCGGTCGGATTCGGTAGGGTCTGCGCCGTGACAACGAGCTCCGCGCCGCTTCGCCGCCCGAAACCCGTAACCGCCCGTCTCGCTGAGGAACTGGCCGTCGCGGAGGGCCAGGTCAGCGCAGCCGTGCGGTTGCTCGACGAGGGCGCGACCGTCCCGTTCATCGCCCGCTACCGCAAGGAGATGACCGGCAGCCTGGACGACGGGCAACTGCGCACGCTCGCTGACCGGCTGACGTACCTGCGCGAGCTCGACGAGCGCCGCGACGCGGTGCTCGCCTCGATCCGCGAGCAGGGCAAACTGACCGACGACCTCGTGGCCGCGCTGACGACCGCCGACACCAAGGCGCGCGTCGAGGACATCTATCTGCCCTACAAACCCAAGCGCCGGACCAAAGCGCAGATCGCGCGCGAAGCCGGGCTCGAACCACTGGCAGACCGCTTGCTCGCTGATCCCACTCTGGTCCCCGAGCAGACCGCCGCCGAGTTCGTCGGGCCCGACGTGCTCGACGCGGCCGCAGCACTCGACGGCGCTCGGCACATCCTCGTCGAGCGGGCCGCCGAGAACGCCGAGTTGGTGGGCCAGGTGCGTGAGCATTTCTGGCAGCGCGGGACGGTGCGTTCACGCGCAGCCTCCGACGCCGTCGCCGCGACCCCGAAGGCCCAGAAGTTCTCCGACTATTTCGACTTCAGCGAGCCCCTCACCCAGATGCCCTCCCACCGGGTGCTCGCCGTGCTGCGCGGAGAGAAGGAAGAGGTCCTCGCACTCACCGTCGACGGGGGCGCGGACTCTGACGAGGCGGAGTACCAGGCCATGATCGCCCGCGCGCTCGACATCGATCTGACGGCCGGTGGTGCCGCCACCCCGTGGCTGGCGGGCGTCGTCGGATTCGCCTGGCGCACCCGGCTGTCGGTGTCGGCATCGGTGGATGCGCGGGTCCGGTTGCGGCTGCGCGCCGAGTCCGACGCGGTGACGGTGTTCGCCCGCAACCTCAAGGACCTGCTGCTGGCCGCGCCCGCCGGCAACCGCACCACGCTCGGTCTGGACCCCGGCTTCCGTACCGGGGTCAAAGTGGCCGTCGTCGACGGCACCGGCAAGGTGCTCGACACCTGCGCGGTCTATCCGCACCAGCCGCAGAAGCAGTGGGAGACGGCCAAGGCCACGTTGGCCGCTCTGGTCGCGCGTCACGGCGTCGAGCTGATCGCCATCGGCAACGGCACCGCCTCCCGCGAAACCGATGCGCTGGCTATCGAGTTGATCTCCGAGATCCGGGCGGCCGGCGCCGCGGCACCGACGAAAGCGGTCGTCAGCGAAGCCGGCGCCTCGGTGTACTCGGCGTCGGCCTACGCCGCGCACGAACTGCCCGGCCTCGACGTCACGCTGCGCGGCGCCGTGTCCATCGCGCGCCGCCTGCAGGATCCGCTGGCCGAGCTGGTCAAGATCGAACCGAAGTCCATCGGGGTCGGGCAATACCAGCACGACGTCACGCCCGGCATCCTGGCCCGCAGCCTCGGCGCGGTGGTCGAGGACGCGGTGAACGCGGTCGGCGTCGACGTCAACACGGCGTCGGTGCCGCTGCTGGCCCGGGTATCGGGCATCACCGAGACACTCGCCGAGTCGATCGTCGCGCACCGGGACCGCACGGGTCCGTTCCGCAGCCGTCGCGCGCTGCTGGAGGTGCCGCGGCTCGGGCCCAAGGCGTTCGAGCAGTGCGCCGGCTTCCTGCGGATCCGCGACGGTGAGGATCCGCTGGACAGCTCCGGCGTGCACCCGGAGTCGTATCCCGTGGTGCACCGCATCCTCGATCGGGCGGGGGTGAGTCTGGCCGAGGTCATCGGAAACCAGCGCGCACTGCGTTCGGTCCGGCCCGCCGAGATCGCCGATGAGCGGTTCGGCGTGCCCACCGTGACCGACATCCTGGCCGAACTCGAGAAGCCCGGCCGTGATCCGCGGCCCGGTTTCACCACGGCGAGCTTTGCCGCCGGCGTGGAGAAGGTGGCCGACCTGAAGGAGGGCATGGTCCTCGAGGGCGTGGTGACCAACGTCGCCGCGTTCGGCGCCTTCGTCGACGTCGGCGTGTACCAGGACGGTCTGGTCCACGTGTCCGCGATGTCCGACCGATACGTCTCCGACCCGCACGAGGTCGTGCGCTCCGGCCAGGTGGTGCGGGTGAAAGTGGTGTCGGTCGACGTGGAGCGGCAGCGGATCGGACTCAGCCTTCGACTCGACGAGAAGACCCGCGCCCCGCGCAAGGAATCCGGGCAGCGTCCCGTGCCGCGGCGCGGGACGGACCAGCGGCCGCGCCGAGACGGCGGCGCCGACCGGCGGGGGAGCGGCAGCGCGGGAGGGTCGATGGCGGACGCTTTGCGCGCGGCCGGTTTCGGGCGGTGACCCCGGCGCGCGATCAGCCGAGGTAGACGGGACCGGCGGGGTAGCCGCCGCCCAGCGTGGCGATGTGCACGTGGTTGTAGTGGTTGGCGTTGTCGGACCCGAGATCGGTCATGCCGTGCGGGGCGCCGTGGGTCGGGTACATGGTCTGGCGCCAGATCACGTGCGCCACGCCCAGCCGCTCGGCGTTGCTCAACGCGAACGCCACGATCGAGTCCCCGAGAGCAATGCCCTCGGGGGAGTTGTAGTCGGGGATCATGACGTCGACGGCCAGGCCATCGGGATGCCACCTCAGCGAATCGGGGCGGACCCCTCCGATGCGTTGGATCTCCGGGAAGATCGCGCTGACCGCGCGGGCCACCAGGATGGTCTTGACCTGCATGCCGGTCTCGGAGCCCACGGTGCTCGGCAGTGCGGCGTCGAGCGTGCGGTGCATCGATCGCGAGGCGGCGAGCCGCAGACCGTCGTCGGCGGGGGTGCTGCGGTAGTCGGCGATCGGCGAACCGAGTGCGACCACCGAGGCGCAACACAAGGTGCCCGTCGGCGGCTCGGCGGGTGCCGAACCCCGGGTGTGGATCGAGTCGGCACCGGAGCACAGGAAAGCCACAGCGGGTATGGCGACGGCGGCCGCAGGCGCCGCCCACCGAGGCCGGCGCTTAGTAGCTAAGCGGTGTCTGCCCACGGGCCTGCACCTTACCGCGCCAAAACCTGTCTCCAGCAATCCTGAAGCTCGGTCCGGTGGGGTGGGGTAGTGACCCGCCGGCACGCCACCCCGGTCGAAAGCCCTGGTCACCCGCACGGCGCGCGAGATCGCGCCGCCGGCATTAGGCTGCCCGACGGCGGCATCGTGTGGTCGGTGTAACACCGGTTCCAGGTCGCCCGATGAACCACAGACACCGGCTTCGACACCCGAAGGAGATGCCGTGGGCGCAGTTCTGGGGTTGTCGTTGACCAGCACCGAAGTGACCTGGGCGCTGGTGGACGAAGCCGACCGTACCGTCGTCGACCACGACTCGTTGGAGCTCGAGGCCGGGACGGACATGGCTCGCCTCGCCGCCCGAGGCGGCCAGGGCCTGGCCCGGGCGTGCGGGCTCGACGTGGACCGGTTGCGGCTGGTGTGGACCCCCGATGCCGAGACGTGTGGCCGGCGCCTGCAGGACGACCTGCGTTCACTGGGCGTGACGGTCGATGCCGTGCCACTGGCATGTGCGACCCGGGTGCTCATCGATCCGCAGGATTGCGACATGCCGCCTCTGGTGGCGCTGGCGTACGGCGCGGCGCTGGCCGACGTCGACCCTGCCGAGGCGATCACGGTGTCGCTGCCCCGAGTAGTGCGGCGTCAGAGGCGCCCGGTGCGGGTGCTCGCCGCGGCGCTGGGGGTGGCCGCCGCGGCTGCCGTCGGCGCTGTCTTCCTGACCGCGGGATCGGTACCGCAGGTCGAACCGGCGGCGAACGCGGCCGCCGTGCCGTCCGGCGCCGATCCGGGCTGGGTCAGCGTCACCGCGCCGGTCGACACTGCGGCCGAGCCGCTGCGCAAGGTCGTGACCGCACCGTCGCCCGCCCACAGTGTCACCGCCCCGGTCTACGCCGCCGCGCCCGCGAAGGTTCCCGCGCCCGCGGCGGTTCCCGCACCCGCGGCGGTTCCCGCGCCCGCGGCGGTTTCTGCGCCGGCTGTTCCGGTACCGGCGGACCTTCCGGCGCCCAACGCGCTTCCCGGCCCAGCCCCCGAAGCGCTGGCGGCCGAAGCGCTCCCGCAGACCGGCGTCGCCGAGGCGGCCCCGACAACCGAACCCCACCTCCCCGTCGCCGCGCAGCAGCATCTGCCCGGTTCAGAGCCGCTGGTCGCCCCGTTGCCCGGTCCCGAGGCAGAGGCCCAGGCGCCCGCGCTGCCCGACACGGAGATGACAGTTCCGGTGAATGTGTTCACTGCATTGCCCTGACGGGTTACCGTCGAGCCCGTGACAGCGGTCTCGCAATCGACGTGTGAAGACGTGGTCGGGTTGGCTCGCGGCATGAGGGAGTTGGTGCGCGGGCAGGCCGCCGAATCGGAGCGTCAGCGCACCCTCAGTCCCACCGTGGTGGACGCGATGTGGTCGACGGGCCTGATGTCGGCGTTCAACCCGGCAGCCGCGGGTGGGGTGGAACCGTCCTTCGCCCAGATGATCGATACGTGGATCGAAATGGCTTGGCAGGACGGCTCTTTCGGGTGGGTCGGGATCGCTAATCTGCCGTCGTCGTTCGCCGCCGCGACGTACCTGCCCGACGACGGCTTCGCCGAGGTGTTCACGGCGCACGACAACCACGTCACGATGGGCGGACAGTTCTTCCCCAACGGCCAGGGCGTCGCCGTCGACGGGGGATACCGCCTCACCGGATCCTGGAGTTTTGGTTCGGGTACTGGCCACGCCGAATACGTCGCGGCGGGCTTCCTGCCGATGGTCGACGGCGAGATGCGGTGGATCAGCGAGGGCGTGCCCGACATGCAGGTGGCGATTGTGCCCCGCGCCGACGTCGAGTTCAACGACGGGTGGCACGTGCAGGGGCTCAAGGCCACCGGCTCCTACGACTACGCCATCACCGACGTGTTCGTGCCGCGCAGCCGGACGTTCGCGTTGTTCACGCGCGAACCGCGTCGCGGCGCATCACCTGCGATGCGGATGGGCATGATGCCCGTGACCGCCGCCGGGCACGCCGCATGGGCGCTGGGGGTGGCCAAGAGCATGCTCGACGACGTCGCCGACCTGGCTGCGACCAAGTTCCGGATGAGCGACATGGCTGCGCTGGCCACCCGCCCGACGTTCCAGAAGGGCCTCGCTCGGCACGTCGCCGCGTGGCGGGCGGCGCGACTGCTGGTCCTGGATGCGTTCGGCACGGCCGAGGGCGCCGTCGCGGCCGGCGGCGAGCTGACCCCGACGATGCGGGCCGACATGCGCGTGGCTGCGGTGCACGCCACCGACACCGCCCGCGAGTGTGCCGAGTGGGCGCACCTGGCCGCCGGGACCACGGCGATCCGCGAGGGCAGCCGCCTCGAACGCGCCTTCCGCGACATCTACACCGGCACCCAGCACGCGTTCATCAGCGAAAAGGTCGCCATCGACGCCGCCCAGGTATGGCTGGGCATCGTCGAAGATCAGTTCGGACTCTGACTCAGTCCGCTTCAGTCGGTGGGTGGGCGGGGTTCGTAGGGTTGGTACCACCACCATTGCGCGCGTTCGCCGGTCGGGCCGGGACACGGGGCGACGTCCGGTGGTGGCTGAGTTGGTGTGCGTGCCACCGAGGCTGAGGTGAGGGCGCGGCCGGCGGCGTCGGTGACCACGAGGTGGTCGGCGGGTCCGGTGATCGTGATCAGGCCGCGGTGGTGGGCGCGGTGGTGGTACGGGCAGACCAGGGCGAGGTTCCACAGTTCGGTGGGTCCGCCGTCTTCCCAGTGCACCAGGTGGTGGGCGTGCAGAGCGCGGGTGGCTCCACAGCCGGGCACTACGCAGCAGCGGTCCCGATGCTCCAGTGCGCGGCGTAGGCGCCGGTTCACCGTGCGGGTCGAGCGGCTGGCGCCGATCACCTGCCCGTCGCGGTGAAACCACGCCTCGCAGGTCGCGTCGCAGGTCAGATATCGGCGGTCGCTGTCGGGCAGGACAGGTCCCAAGTGCAGCGCGGCCACGCGGCTACCCACGTCGACGTGGACGACGACGGTGGTGCGTTGCCCGTGCGGGCGCGCGGCGGCCTCGGCGTCCCAGCTCGCGTCGACCAACTGCAGGAACGCCGCCGCGGTCCCGGGCATTGACCCCCGCCCCTCGGGGTCGGCGGCTTTGTACTCGGTGATCAGCGCGTCACGATGCGACCCGAGGGCGGCTTCGAATGCCGCGTTCTCGACGTGGGGGAGCGCGATGTGCCAGTAGGTGTACTGCTCATCGCTGCGCGAGGTGATCGACACCTGCGGCCCCGGATCTGCGGTGGTGGCCGGCTCGTCGTCCTCGGGCTCGCCGTCCTCGTCAGGCTCGTCGGGTTCGGGCTGCGGTTCGGGGGTCGGTTTGGGCTGCAGCTTCAGCGCCGTGCGTAGCTGGGTGACCGTCGCGCACTGAGCCATCGTGGCGAAGTGCTCGTCGGAGCCGGGTAGGCCGCGTTCAGCGATCACCCCGACCTGATCCACGGAGAACCGGCCCTGCGCCAATCCCTGGATGCACGAAGGGAATTCGTCGTAGCGGTGCGCGATCGCCGCGATCGTCTGCGCCCGCGACGGCGACACCCCGGCCTTCCACGCCACCCAATGTGCGGTCGAGCGCGCGCCCGCAGCCGCCCACAACTCGTCCCGGTCGATTTCGGCAGCGATCTCCACGATCCGCGCATCGATCGCATTGCGCTGACCCGTCAGCTCCGCCAACTCCTCATGCAACACCGACAACCGCTCATCGATGGCCAGGGAACTGATCGGGGGCATGCCCCTAATCTCCCAGCGCACGCCGACAATTCAGCCGGAGCGGCGAGCTAGCTGTGGATCAATTCCGCTCTGGGGACAACTCACCCACGGTGATGAGGTCGCTGAGCACCTGCGTCCACAGCGGGCGGCGCACACGGTGCTGATCGGCGACGGTGAAGCCGGCGTCGGTGAACAGCCGACGCATCGCCACCGGGTCCGGCGCGTCATACGCGGGCAGCCGGACCGCGGCCAGTAGCTCGACCGGCACCAGTCGGCGCGGACTCAGCGTCGCCACCGCCGCGACGCCACCGGGGGACAGCACCCGCCGGAACTCCCGCAGTGCCGCAGGCTGATTGAACCAGTGGAACGCCGACGTGCTCACCACCGCGTCGAGACTGCTGTCGGCGAACGGCAACTGCTCGGCAGGCGCCCGCACCCAATCCACAGACGTCGAGCGGCGCCCCGCCTCGGCCAACATGCCTTCGGACAAATCCACCCCGCTCACCTCGGCGCCTGGCACCTCGCGGGCGATTCGATCAGCGAGAATGCCTGTGCCGCAGCCGACGTCGGCGATCCGCCGGGACCCGCGGGCCTGCAGCAGAGCGATCATCTCGTCCTGGGCGGGCCGATAGACCCACCGCTGCACCACAGCGGTGTCGTACACCGGTGCCGCGAAGCCCCAGAAGCCGGTGACCGCCTCGTTGAATCGTCTTCGCGGGGCGGACGCCATGCTCACCGAGCGGCGTCGAGGATGGACAGCTTCTCCGGGCAGTACGTGCGCAGACCGGCACCGATGAACTGGTAGGTCTGCTCGGTGGTGGTGTCCTTCTCCATGTTCATCTGGATGAAGCGCGCCGTGGCGAACACATCCTTGTCCACACCGGTGTAGATCCGCTTGCACATGATCTTGCCGATCCAGGCGTTGTAATCCTTCTGCCCGTAGATCCCGTACACATGCAGCTCATTGGCGAAGTCGGTGTCCGGGTCGGCCATCGCCGGCGCCGCGGTGCCCACCGCTCCCACCGTCAACGCCGCCGCAGCGATCCCCATCAGAATCCGCTTCATGCCCTCACTCCTTCTGCCGGATCACTCTGCAAACCACCGGGTCTCGGCCACGGCGCCGGAACGGGGCGCCGCCGCACCCGCTGCGGCCACCAGAACCACGGGCCCATCAGCGCGGCGATCGCGGGCGTCATGAACGCACGGATCACCAACGTGTCGAACAGCAGCCCCAACCCGATCGTCGTGCCGACCTGCCCGATGATGGTCAGCTCGCTGACCGCCATCGACATCATCGTAAGCGCGAACACCAATCCCGCGGCCGTGACGACAGAACCGCTGCCGCCCATCGCCCGGATGATGCCGGTGCCGATGCCCGCGTGGATCTCCTCTTTCAGCCGGGACACCAGCAGCAGGTTGTAGTCCGCACCGACCGCCAACAGGATGATCACCGCCATCGCGAGCACCATCCAGTGCAGCGGCTGCCCGAGAATGTGCTGCCAGAACAGCACCGACAGGCCGAACGAGGCGCCCAGCGAGATCACCACCGTGCCGACGATGACGGCCGACGCGACCACGGCGCGGGTCAACAGCAGCATGATGATGAAGATCAGACCCAGTGCGGAGATCCCGGCGATCAACAGGTCGTAGTTGTTGCCGTCCTTCATGTCCTTGAAAGTGGCGGCGGTGCCGCCGAGGTAGACCTTCGAGCCCTCCAGTGGAGTGCCCTTGATGGCCTCCTTGGCGGCGTTCTTGATCTTGTCGATCCGCGCGATGCCGTCGGGCGTCAGCGGATCACCCTCGTGGGCGATGATGAACCGCACCGACTTGCCGTCGGGGGACAGGAACTGTTCGAGCCCGCGCTGGAAATCCTTGTTGTCGAAGATCTCCGGCGGCAGATAGAACGAGTCGTCGTTCATCGAGTTGTCGAACGCCTCACCCATGGCGTCAGCGTCTTCCTGCTGCGCCGCCATCTGGTCCTGCATGCCCTTCTGCGACTGATACATCGTCAGCATCATGGTCTTCATGGTCTTCATCGTGGAGATCATCTCGGGCATCAACGCGACCATCTGCGGCATCAACGTGTCGAGCCGCTTCATCTCCGGGATGATCTCTTTGAAGTCGTCGGTCATCACGTTGATGCCGTCGAGGGTGTCTAACACCGAGCGGATCGCCCAGCACACCGGGATGTCGTAGCAGTGCGGTTCCCAGTAGAAGTAGTTGCGGATCGGCCGGAAGAAATCGTCGAAATCGGCCAGGTGATCGCGCACTTCGGACATATCGCCGGAGGTGGTCTTCATCTTGTCCGCCATGCGCTGCGACACCGCGGCCAGTTCGGTCTGGATGTTCATCATCTCGGTCATCGAGTCGATGCTGGTCTGCAGGTCGTTGGCCTGCTTGAGGATGTTGTCCAGATTGGTCTGCAGGTAGTCGTTGTTCATCAGCTGGGTCGTGCCGCTCTGGCCCAGCGTGTAGGGAATCGTCGAGTGCTTGATCGGATCACCGTCGGGACGGGTGATGGTCTGCACCTGGGCGATGCCGTGCACGTTCTTGAGGGCCTTGGCGATCTTGTCGATCACCAGGAAGTCGGCCGGGTTCCGCAGATCGCGGTCGGAC
>JAEXZY010000006.1 GCA_023404955.1 Actinomycetes bacterium | reverse complement strand
GGACAACCAGGAGAACGCCCAGCTGGTCACCTCGCGGCTGTCCCGGCTCCAGGCCGAGGTCGATCGCATCGTCGCGCTCCGCGGCCGCCTCGACGACCTCGGCGTGCTGCTCGAATTGGCCATGGAGGAGGACGCCGCCGACTGGGCCGAGATGCTGATGCGGATGTACATCCGCTGGGCCGAGCAGCACAAGTACCCGGTCGAGGTCTACGACACGTCCTACGCCGAAGAGGCAGGCATCAAGAGCGCAACCTTCGCTGTGCACGCGCCGTTCGCCTACGGGACGCTGTCGGTCGAGCAGGGCACGCACCGGCTGGTGCGGATCAGTCCGTTCGACAACCAGGGTCGCCGGCAGACGTCGTTCGCCGAGGTCGAGGTGTTGCCCGTCACCGAGACCACCGATCACATCGACATCCCCGAGCAGGACGTGCGCGTCGACGTCTACCGCTCCAGCGGGCCGGGTGGGCAGTCGGTGAACACCACCGACTCGGCGGTCCGGCTGACCCACATCCCGACCGGCATCGTCGTCACCTGTCAGAACGAGAAGTCGCAGCTGCAGAACAAGGTGTCGGCGATGCGCGTGCTGCAGGCCAAACTGCTCGAACGCAAGCGCCAGGAGGAACGCGCCGAACTCGACGCCCTCAAGAGTGACAGCGGCAGTTCCTGGGGTAACCAGATGCGGTCCTACGTTCTGCACCCCTATCAGATGGTCAAAGACCTCCGCACCGAGTACGAGGTCGGCAACCCGGGCGCCGTCCTCGACGGTGACATCGACGGGTTCCTCGAGGCCGGCATCCGGTGGCGCAACAGGAAAGACGACGACGAGTAACTCGTGAACAGCACGCTTCTGGCTTTCGACATCGCCTCGCGGTGGCACGGCTTCTGGCGCGGTGACATCGGTGTGTGGATCCTCGATCGCGGTGTGCGGATCGCTCTGCTGCTGATCGGCGCGCTGCTGGCCACCCGGTTCATCAACTGGACCGCGCAGCGTGTGACCCGCCGCATCGACGCCGAGTATCAGGAAAGCGATCAGCTGGTGCGCTCCGAGAGTGCCAAGCACCGGCAAGCGGTCGCCTCGGTGATCTCCTACGTCTCGGTGGGCCTGCTGTTGGTGATGGTGTCGGTCCAGATCACCGACATCCTCGCGATCCCGATCGGCTCGCTCGTCGCTCCCGCCGCGGTCATCGGTGCCGCTCTCGGCTTCGGCGCCCAGCGGTTGGTGCAGGATCTGCTGTCAGGCTTCTTCATCATCACGGAGAAGCAGTACGGCTTCGGCGACCTCGTCGCGCTGACCGTCGCCGGGATCGCCCTACCCGCTGAGGGCACCGTCGAGGACGTCACCTTGCGCGTGACCAAACTCCGCTCGGCAGAAGGGGAGATGTTCACGATCCCGAACGGGCAGATCGTCAAGACCGTGAACCTGTCCAAGGACTGGGCCAGGGCGGTGATCGACATCCCGGTGCCGGTGTCTGCGGACCTGAACGCGGTCAACGACGTGCTGCACGACGTCGCCGACAAGGCCCTGCACGACACGCAACTGAAGGATCTGCTGTTGGATGCGCCTCAGCTGATGGGGGTGGAGAGCATCGAACTGGAGACGGTGAATCTGCGCATGGTCGCCCGCACGCTGCCCGGTAAACAGTTCGAGGTCGGACGGCGCCTGCGCGTGCTGGTCATCCGGGCCCTGCGGCGCGCCGGAATCGTCGCGCCGGGAGAGCCGGCCCCGGTGGTCGCGGCTATCCCGCACCCGGCACGCGTCGACACGCCCACGCCGAAAGACGATCCCGCCGCCACCGGCGCACAACCGGAGACGCAGCGATGAAGTGGCTGGACTGGTTCGCGCCCAAACGCGCCGGGGGCACGAGGGCCGAGAAGAAGTGGCCGAACTACATCTTCGGCGGCCGAATGCGCACCTCGACGGCCACGCTGATCCTCGCGTTCGTCGCGCTGTTCTGGGTGAATCAGACCTTCCAGCCGGCGCCGAACCCGACGGCGCCCGACGCCAACCAGGTGGTGCCGCCGGGATTCGTCCCCGACCCCAACTACACGTGGGTGCCGCGCACCAACGTCGCACCGACCACCACGACCACCACCACCAGGACGACGACGACCACGACGACTCCGTCACCGACGCCGACGGAGTCGGAGACCGTCACGACCCCGTCGAGCACCACGGGAACCGCACCCGGCGGTGCGTCGACGACGGTGATCGATCCGGACGGGCCCGGTCCCCTCGGGCCGATCACGCTCACTCAGGCGCCGCCGCTCCTGGCTCCGACCTCGGTCGCGCCACCCGGTGCGCCCGCGATCACGACGGCGTTGCCGCCGCAGTGAGGCCGCCGGCACCCGTCCGGCGATGTGGTGACCGCATGCCTCCCCGCTACACTGGCGTGCCGTGATGATCACCCTCGACCATGTCTCCAAGCAGTACAAGTCGTCTGCGCGGCCCGCGCTCGACAACGTGTCGCTGAAGATCGACAAGGGTGAGTTCGTCTTTCTCATCGGCCCGTCCGGGTCGGGCAAATCCACGTTCATGCGTCTGCTCCTCGGCGAAGAGCATCCGTCCACGGGCGACATCCGGGTGTCGAAGTTCCATGTGAACAAGCTGTCCGGGCGCCACATCCCCGGGCTGCGTCAGGTGATCGGCTGCGTGTTTCAGGACTTCCGGCTCCTGCAGCAGAAGACCGTCTTCGAGAACGTCGCGTTCGCGCTCGAGGTGATCGGCAAGCGCTCCGACACGATCAACCGCGTGGTGCCCGACGTGCTCGAGATGGTGGGGTTGTCGGGCAAGGCCAACCGACTGCCGGCCGAGCTGTCCGGTGGTGAGCAGCAGCGGGTGGCCATCGCCCGCGCGTTCGTCAACCGGCCGCTGGTGCTGTTGGCCGACGAGCCCACCGGCAACCTCGACCCGGACACCAGCAAGGACATCATGGATCTGCTCGAGCGGATCAACCGCACCGGCACCACGGTGCTGATGGCCACCCACGACCACCACATCGTCGACTCCATGCGTCAGCGGGTCGTCGAACTCGAACTCGGCCGGCTGGTTCGCGACGAACAGCGCGGCGTCTACGGAATGGATCGCTAGTGCGCTTCGGCTTCCTCGTCAACGAAGTCCTCACCGGACTTCGCCGCAACGTCACCATGACGATCGCGATGGTGCTCACCACCGCGATCTCCATCGGTCTGTTCGGCGGCGGTCTGCTCGTCGTCCGGCTCGCCGATCAGTCCCGCGCCATCTACCTCGACCGGGTGGAAAGCCAGGTCTTCCTGACCAACGACGTCTCGGCCAACGATCCGAACTGCGATGCCGACCCGTGCAAGGCGTTGCGCACGCTGATCGAGAACCGCGACGACGTCCGCTCGGTGCGCTTCCTCAACCGGGACGAGGCCTACGACGACGCGATCCGGAAGTTCCCGCAGTACAAGGACGTTGCGGGCAAGGACGCGTTCCCGGCGTCGTTCGTCGTCAAGCTCGATGACCCCGAGCAACACAAGGATTTCGACGACGCGATGATCGGCCAGCCCGGTGTGCTCAACGTGTTGAACCAGAAGGACTTGATCGACCGGCTCTTCGCGGTTCTCGACGGCATCAGCAATGTCGCGTTCGCGGTAGCCCTGGTGCAGGCCATCGGTGCGGTCTTGTTGATCGCCAACATGGTTCAAGTCGCGGCCTACACCCGCCGCACCGAGATCGGCATCATGCGACTGGTCGGCGCCACCCGCTGGTACACGCAGCTACCGTTCCTTCTGGAGGCGATGCTCGCGGCGTTCGTCGGCGTGGTCATCGCGATCGGGGGGCTGATCGCCGTGCGGGCACTGTTCCTGGAGAACGCGCTCGACCAGTTCTATCAAGCCAACCTGATCGCCAGGGTGGACTACGCCGACGTCCTCTATTACAGCGCGCCGTGGATGCTGCTCCTCGGCCTCGCGATGTCGGGGATCACCTCGTATGTCACGCTGCGCCTGTACGTGCGGCGGTAGCGATGGCCAAGAAGACCAAGGGCGTCAAGGACACCAACAATCAGGTGGTCGCGACGAACCGCAAAGCGCGTCACAACTTCTCGATCCTCGAGACGTTCGAGGCCGGGGTCGCGCTGATGGGCACCGAGGTCAAGAGCCTGCGGGAGGGGCAGGCGTCGCTGGCCGATGCCTTCGCCACCGTCGACGACGGTGAGATCTGGCTGCGCAACCTGCACATCCCCGAATATCACCACGGCACCTGGACCAATCACGCCCCGCGGCGCAACCGCAAGCTGCTGCTGCATCGTCGTGAGATCGACACGCTGGTCGGCAAAACCCGCGACGGGAACCTGACGCTGGTGCCGCTGTCGCTGTACTTCACCGGCGGCAAGGTCAAAGTGGAGCTCGCGCTCGCCCGCGGCAAGCAGGCCCACGACAAGCGCCAGGACCTGGCGCGCCGCGACGCAGAGCGCGAGGTCACCCGTGAGCTGGGCCGCCGCGTCAAGGGCATGACCTCCTGACAGGCATCCTCAGCGCGCTGATCGCCGCGCTGGGCTACGGCGTCAGCGACTTCGTCGGCGGCTTGGCCTCGCGCAGGGTGGCGGCGCTGCGGGTCGTGATCCTGTCCTATCCGCTAGCGTTGATCCTGCTGACGATCCTCGCCGTGCCGTTCGGCGGTGAGCTGAGTCGGGCCGCCGTGCTGTGGGGGTTGTTCGCCGGTGTGGGCCAAGCGTTCGGCGTGTGGTGGTTCTACGCCGCCCTGGGGACGGGGCCCATCTCGGTGGTGTCGCCGCTGACCTCGGTGCTCGTCGCCGCAGTGCCGGTGGGGTTCGGGGTGGCGCTGGGGGAGCGGCCCACAACGCTGGCCTTCGTCGGTGTGGCGGTGGCGCTGGTGGCGGTGGTGCTGGTCAGCCGGCAGGCCGAGATGGCTGATGGTGACCCGCGTCCGCACCGGTTCACGGTGAAGGTCGCGTGGTTGACGGTCGGGTCGGGAATCGCGTTCGGGATGAACTTCGTGATCCTGGACCAGGTACCGGTCGAGGCGGGGCTCTGGCCGCTGGTGTTCGGCCGGTTGGCGGCGACGGCGATCGTGGTGATCGCCGCGCTGCTCACAGCCAACCTGGTGTTGGTGCGGGGCGTCCCGCTGCGACTGGCGCTGCTCGCCGGGGTGCTCGACACCGTTGCCAACGTGGCCACCCTGCTCGCGCTGCACTCGTCGCTGCTCTCGCTGACCGGTGTCCTCGTCGCGCTGTACCCGGCGGCGACGGTCGTCCTGGCGGTGGCGGTTCTTCGCGAGTCGGTGACTCGGTCCCAGGTGGTCGGAATGATTTTGGCATTTGCCTCCGTGGCACTCATCGCCGCTGGTTAGCTACTTTCAGCGCGGGTAGCCGACGCGTGTGTCATCAGGCGAGGGAGGTGGCTGTACGGGCTTCGGGGTGCGGTTCTCGCTGGTCGTGGCCACCGCGGTGCTGTTGACGATCAATTCGTTCGCGCCGTGGGGGGAGCAAGCTGCTCATCGGATTGCTGCGGTGGCAATGTGCGGCGCCGGCCTCGGTGCGGTCGGTTACGGGCTCGTCGTCGCGCCGCGTGTGCACGGTGCCGCCCGGTGGTGGCGCCTACTCGCGGTCGGCGCGGTCGCCAGCCTGCTGGCCGGCCAGCTGACGTGGTGGTTGTCCGACGCGGACTCGCTCCCCGTGTGGGTGGTGCTGTACTGGCTTTTCGTGGTGTTGGGGCTGGCGTCCATTTTGGTGCTGGCGCTGATCGGCGGCCGCGTCGTGGTGCCGCAGGACGGCTCCCTCAAGCATGCGGCGGTGCTGACCCTGCTGGACGGGATGGTCGCCGTCGCATCCTTCGCCATCCTGGTGATCTTCGGTCTCGGCACCATCAGCACAGCGGCGTTTCCGCGGTCGGAGAATGCGTCGGTCGTGATCCCGTTCGCGCTCGCCGAACTCGTCGTCGTGGTGATCGGTGCCGTGGCCGGGATGGTGTATCGGCCCGAACACCCCTACCGCGTCAACTACCTCCAACTCGGCAGCGGCATCGTGCTCATCGCCTCGTCGGATCGGATGATTGCGTACTTCGACACCATGGGCTATCCCCAAGCGGCTCTGTGGGGTGAGATGGGCCTGGCCCTGGGCCCCGTGTTCGTCGCGCTGTCGCTGCGACCCCGGCCGGCGGCGCCGCCCCCGATGCGGGGGCGCTCGCAGCTGATCGACTGGGCGCAGCTGGTTCTGCCGTACTCGGGGTTTCTCGGCATCACGATCCTGCTGGCCTTCCATGTGCTCACGGGCCACGAGTTAGGGCCGCTCGTCGTCGCCACCACGGTGGCCATGGTGGTTCTCGTCGCATCGCGGCAGGTCGCGGCGATGGGGCAGCAGCGCCTGCTGACCCGCCGTCTCTACGAGGTGCAGAGGCGCCTCGCTCACCAGGTGATGCACGATGCGTTGACCGGACTGCCGAACCGGTTGATGTTCGCGCAGCGGCTGGAAAAAGCGATGAGAGACGGCCCCTTCGGATTGATCTTCGTCGATCTCGACGACTTCAAGGACGTCAACGACCGGTACGGCCACGCCGCCGGCGACGAACTGCTGCGAGCGGTCGGGGAGCGGCTCGCGAAGTGCCTGTCGGACGACGACATCCTTGCGCGTATCGGCGGTGACGAGTTCGCCATCCTGATCGATGCCGACGCGGAGAATCCCGACCTCGTCGCCGACCGGCTCCGCGTCGCACTGCGAGAGCCGTTCCCGTTGCACGGTTGGTCGCTGCAGGTGCGGGCGAGCATGGGGTTGGTGCACTCCGGGGCCGCGCCGACCATGCTGACCTCCGACGATCTGCTGCGGCAGGCCGACGTCTCCATGTACGCCGGGAAACGACTCGGCAAGAACACCGTGGTGGTGTATCAACCGTTGGGCGGGGCGCACGCAGACTTCCCGTCCGCATTGCGTGCCGCCGGCGGCGGGGTTCCGGCAGGTTTCACTCTGCTGTATCAGCCCATCGTCGCGCTGCCCGACGAGACACTGGTCGCGGTCGAGGCGCTGGCACGGTGGACAGCGCCCAACGGTCTGCAGATCCCGCCCGAGACGTTCGTCGCTGCGGCGGAAGCGGCCGGCCTCGGAGACGCGCTGGACGAGATGGTGCTGAACCTCGCCTGCTCTGATGTGGCCCGATCCGGCCTCGACGTCGACATCCACGTCAACATCGGCGCCTCGCGGCTGGGTCATGCCGGCTTCGAGGACGTGGTGCGACAGACGTTGTCGACATGCGACATCCCGCCGGGCGCTCTGGTGTTGGAGATCACCGAGACGCTGCCCATCGTGGACCTTGCCGACGCGGCGGCCCAGATCGACCGTCTCAACGAGATGGGAGCGCGGGTCGCCCTCGACGACTTCGGCGCCGGCTACAACTCACTGGCGTATCTGCACGCTTTACCGGTGGGCATCGTCAAGCTGGACCGCAGCCTGACTGTCGGGTCGGAGGCGGTGCGAGAGCTGACGCTGTACCGCTCGGTGGTCGGGATGTGCGCCGACCTCGGACTCGACGTGGTCGCCGAAGGTATTGAGTCGGCCGATCAGGCGGCGACGGTGTTGACGGCGGGTTGTCGGCTCGCCCAGGGCTATCTGTACGGCCAGCCCGCCCCCCTCGCCGACATCGTCGTCGAGTACGGCGCGCTCCGGGCGCAACGCGCGCTGCCTGCGGAATGAATATCTGCTGGCGTGTGTTGATAGCGCCGGTAGTATGGACCTTCCTGCTGAACGTCGGCAGGGATGCGAGGGGCTGAACGGTTTCGACTTCGCGCATCGAATCAAGGGAAGCGTGCCGGTGCAGGCAAGAGACCACCGTAAGCGTCGTTGCAACCAATTAAGCGCCGATTCCAATCAGCGCGACTTCGCTCTCGCTGCCTAAGCGACAGCTGGTCCGTCAGACCGGGACAGCCCTCGACCCGGACCCTGGCGTCATCTAGAGGGATCAACCGATGAGTTCGGTCGCGGGACTCATCGGGACACCAACAGCGACTGGGATCGTCATCCTGACTTGTTCGCGTGATCAGGAGATCCGAGTAGAGACGTAGCGGACTGCGCACGGAGAAGCCTTGAGGGAATGCCGTAGGACCCGGGTTCGATTCCCGGCAGCTCCACGGGATGAGGCAGGCCAGAGACACAGTCTCTGGCCTGCTTTTCTGTCCCGGGCTCTAGCCCTGACGGAAGAACACCCCGTCCGCGCGCACCGTCACACCGGCTTCGGTGGCGAGGTGCCCGACGGCGAAGACCTTGCGACCTTCCACGCGGTCGATGCGTGCCTCAGCGTGCAGCGGTCCGAGCGGGGTGCCCGCCTCATAGCGGACGGTCAACGTGCCGGTGACGGCCGGTTGCCCGGGCTGGTGCGCCGTGGCGCCCAGCATGTGGTCGAGGAGCAGTGCGCAGATTCCGCCGTGCACGTGTCCGGTCGGGCCCTCGTAGGCGGCGCCGAGCACGACATCAGCCCACACGCGGCCGTCGGCATCGTGGTGGACGACGAGCGGCGGGGCGAACGGATTGCGTAGTCCGATGACGACATTGCCCCACGCCCGTTGCGATCCGTCGGTTGCAGACCGGTCGTCGGAATAGTCAGCGAGCGGTTCTCGGCTCAGCTCGTCGGCGGCGGCATCGATCGTGGCTTTCGCGGCCACGAGGGTGGCTGGGTCGGCCTGGCTGCGAATCGTCACGTCGACCAGCCGGCGCACCGAGTCGGTCAACTCGCGGTAGAGCGCTTCGGGAACGCCCCGGTCGGCTCCGTTCACGACATCGACATCGCTTCGTCACCTATCCGGTCGGCGAAATCGCCGAAGTCACCGCGGTAGAACAACAGTGGTCGGCCACCGTGCGCGTGCAGCGCCGTGACGTGGGCGACGACGATGGTGTGATCACCGGCGCCGTGCTCGAACTCGACGTCGGCCTCGATAGTGGCCAGCGCACCATGGATGCGAGGCGCTCCGTTGCCCGCAGGACTCCACTCGACGTTGGCGAACTTGTCGTCGGACCGCCGCGCGAACTGCGCGCAGACCGCTTCCTGGTGGTCGGCCAGGACGTTGATGCAGAGTCGGCCGGTGGCGCGGATCGCCGGCCAGCTCGTCGAGGACAGCGCGGGACAGAACGACACATACGGCGGGTCGAGGGACACCGAGGTCACCGACTGACACGTGAAGCCGAGAGGACTGCGGCCGTCGTGACCGGTGATCACGGCGACACCGGTACAGAAATGACCGAGCACTGCGCGCATGTCCTGCGACGCAGGCCGGGCAGGCCGGGCAGGCTTTGCAGCGGCCGACTCGTCGGATCGCATCAAGTTCTGTCCCTTCGGAGATGGCCGTTCAACGATCGTCGGATACGGCCCTGACGTGCAACGTCTTCTCCCACCCAGCGGTTCATCGGATGCAGGTCGATGACCAGGGTTGTTACGCTCGGTCAGTGACAGAGTCCGAACCGTCAGGCAAGCCGCAGCTGACCGCTACCAGCTGGGCCCTGCTGGGATTGCTGACCTACGAGCAGGAACTGTCCGGCTACGACATCCGCAAATGGATCGACTGGAGCATGCGGTTCTTCTACGGGAGTCCTGCGTACAGTCAGATCTATTCGGAGTTGAAGAAGCTCGAGAAACTCGGGTATCTGACGTCGCGGGTGGAGAACAACGGCACCCGCTCCCGCCGGCTTTACAAGATCACGCAGACCGGTTTGGACGCTGCCACCCGATGGGCCCGCGAAGCTCCCGTGGAGCCGCCGTCTTTGAAACACCCAGCGATCCTTCGGATCACGCTCGGCCATCTGAGTGACCCGGCCGCGCTCAAAGAGATGCTGCAGGAACACATCGCCTACGTCGACCAGATGCAACGCGACGCCGCCAAGGAGGCCCGGTGGGCCGGCGACCCGTCATGGGCGTACGCCAAAATCGCCCTGGAGTGGGCAGAGCGCTACTACGCCTCCGAGCGGGAGCTGACCCTCAAGCTGATCAAAGATCTCGACGAGGCAGAAGCCAAGTTCCCCAAAGTCGGCGAGGGCGCCAAGATCCCGTGGCCAGATGCCAAGTCCTGGTACGAGATCGAGAAGCAGGTCGAAGCCGAGGACGGCGACTAGGTCGGCGCGTCAGACCTGGGCGGGCTCGCGTTGCGCCGCGTCGAGCGCGGCGATGTAGCCGTAGACCAGTCCCTGGGCGATGGTCGCGCCCGCGCCGGGGTAGGTGTGGCCGAACGCGTTGGCTGCGGTGTTCCCGATGGCATACAGGCCGTCGATGATGCGGCCGTCCTCGCGCAGCACCCGGGCGCGCTCGTCGGCCCGTAACCCACCGCAGGTACCCAGGTCGCTGAGCACCATCTTGACCGCGTAGAACGGACCTTTGACGAGCGGGCGCAGATTCGGGTTGGGGGTGATGGTGGGATCGCCGTAATACCGGTCGTAAGCGCTGCGACCGCGTTCGAAATCGGGATCCTGCCCGGCAGCGGCGTTTTCGTTGAACCGGGTGACGGTGGTCTGAAATTCGGCCACCGGAACCCCCATCTTGGTGGCCAGTTCGGCGAAGTCCTCGGAACGCACCGCGATCCCGGCGTCATACCAGCGCTGCGGAATGGGCATGCGCGGGAACAGTTCTGCGGCGAAGACATAGCTGTTGCGGTACTGCTGATCGAACACCATCCACATCGTCTCGACGGGCGTGCCCGCATTCTCCAGGGCGAGGATTCGCTGCCCGAAGCTCATGTAGTCCGCCGATTCGTTGGCGAATCGCTGCCCGTGCTGATCGACGATGAACGACCCGGGCAGGGAGCGCTCGGCGAGCAGGACTGCCGGCGCGGCGTCGGGTAGTGGTGCCACCGCGGGGAACCACCACGACTGGTCCATCAACGCGATGTCCGCGCCGACGTCCTGGCCGATGCGGATGGCGTCGCCGGTGTTGGTCTCGGCACCCAAACTGAGTTGAGCGCCAAGGTTTTCGGACTGGAACTTGTGTCGCATCGCCATGTCGTGATCGAACCCACCGGCAGCGAGCACCACGCCGCGGCGGGCCGTGATCGTGTAACTGGCATCGCGATGCTCGATGACCGCGCCGGTGACCCGGTCACCGTCGGTTGTCAGAGACGTCAGCGAGGTGTCGAGCCAAATGGGAATGCCCGCCGAGATCGCGCCGGCGAACAGGCCTGCGGCCAATGCTTGACCTCCCGCGGCATAGCGCCGACCCAGGAGCAGGCCACCGACGCCCTGCGCCAACCGCTTGGCGATGGTGGGAATGCCTTTCCGAGGCACGCGGCTCATCAGGTTCAGCCACCGGTAGTCGGCGCCGGTGGTCGGCATGGGAATGCTGACCTCCATGATCCCCGGACGCAGCGCCGATCGGTACTGCCCCAACATCGCGGTGTCCAGAGGGCGGCATTCGCAGGTGCGCCCAGCGGCCGATCCACCGGCTGCCTCGGGGTGATAATCCGAGTATTCCTTGGCCCAGAACAGCTTCATCGGTGTCGTACGCCGCAACATGTCGATGGTTGCGGGCAACTGCTGCAGGTACGCGGTCGATCGGGCCGCAGGCGCGGATTCGCCCACCACCGCGTGCAGATAGGTCTCCGCGCGGCTGGCCGGGTCGTTGCCTCCTCCTTCGGCGATGACCTGACTGGCCGGCAGCCACAGCGCACCCCCCGAGCGGGCCGTGGAGCCGCCGACAACCCCGGATTTCTCGATGACGAGCACGGAAAGGCCCTGTTCGTGGGCAGCCAGCGCGGCTGCCAGCCCGGTCCCCGAGCCGACGATCAGCAGGTCGACCTCAGTGTCGGAGACGGTCAAGCCGGCGGGGATGGTGTGGTGGCGGGGCGCGGCAGTCACGGCGGTGACGATAAGCGCGGTTCTGCGTTGTGGATTTCCCGTGTCCTGGTGAGCGGAACGCTCGCCTGCCGCCGGCACCGGCGAGCGGTTGGATGGGATCGAGAAGCCCACACCGCACTGATCGAAGGACGGCACTTGATGACGACGCACGCTGACGCCGACGGCATCCGGCTCATCGAGGCGGATTCGGTCCCGACAAGATTCGCACGGGGATGGCACTGCCTGGGGCTGATTCGCGACTTCACCGACGGCCGGCCCCACCAGATCAATGCTTTCGGGCAGAAGCTCGTGGTGTTCGCCGGCGACGACGGCGCCATCAACGTCCTGGACGGATACTGCCGACACATGGGCGGCGACCTGTCGCAAGGCACGATCAAGGGCAATGAGATCGCCTGTCCCTTCCACGATTGGCGGTGGGGCGGGGACGGCCGCTGCAAGCTGGTGCCCTACAGCAAGCGCACCCCGCGACTGGCCCGCACGGCGTCCTGGCCCACGCTGCAGCAGGACGGCATGCTCTTCGTCTGGAACGACCCGGAGCGCAAGGCGCCGCCCGCAGAGGTCACCATCCCGCGCATCGAGGGCGCCACCAGTGATGCGTGGACCGATTGGCATTGGTACAGCACGGTCGTGCACACCAATTGCCGCGAGATCATCGACAACGTCGTCGACATGGCGCACTTCTTCTACATCCACGGTTCGCTGCCCACCCACTTCAAGAACATCTTCGAAGGCCATGTCGCGACGCAGTACATGAAAAGCGCGGGGCGCCCTGACCTCGCCGACCCCGAAGGCTCGAAGTTGACAGGCACCACGTCACTGGCGTCCTACCACGGCCCGTCGTTCATGATCGACGATCTGACCTACCACTACGGCGATTTCGACCAGCGCACCGTGCTGATCAACTGCCACTACCCGATCGATGCGAACTCCTTTGTGCTGCAGTACGGCATCGTGGTCGAGAAGAATGCGTTCATGCCGGACGAGCTCGCGGTGCAAACTGCAGTCGCGCTGGGGGATTTCGTGAAAATGGGCTTCGAGCAGGACGTCGAGATCTGGCGCAACAAGGCCCGGATCGACAACCCACTGCTGGTGGAGGAGGACGGGCCCGTCTATCAACTGCGGCGGTGGTACGAGCAGTTCTACGTCGACGTCGCCGACGTGACCCCCGAGATGGTGGACCGCTTCGAATTCGAACTCGACACCACCCGGCCCACCGAGGCATGGATGAAGGAAGTCGAAGCCAACATCGCCGCCCGTTCCGCGGCGACGGCCGGATGACCGTCCGGCCTGACATCCGCCTGGCTGACGTCCCGATGGTGTCGGTGACGTGCCGACGGTGCCGTGCGGATGTGCAGGTGCGCAAGAGCAGTTGGAATCAGACTAGCGTGCAGTGGACGGCCGCAGCGTCGCAGCGGTGTCACGAGCGTTGTCAGGCAGCCCAATTGGAGCCCCACGGCGGTCAGCTGTTCCTGACGTGCAGTGCGCTCGCCGACTCGATCGCGGAGGCGGCGCACAACGGTGCTCTGCCGGTCGTGGACACATCAGACCCCGTTCCCGGCCGTGACCCGATGTGAGCTCGACGATCAGGCGTGGGCGCCGCCGTCGACGCGAATCTCCGTTCCCGTGATGAAGGCGCCGTCGTCGGAGGCCGCCATGGCGATCACCGAAGCGACGGCGCTGGCATCGCCGAGGATGGCGTTGTCGGTGCCATGCAACAGAGGGGTTTGCTTGGCCCACAAGCCGAGGTCGTAGCCTTCGGGCATCTTGTCGAGCGTGCTGTTCGCCAAGGCGGTCGACACCCCGCCGGGCTGGATGTTCACCGCGCGCAAGCCTTGCTTCGAGTACTCCAGTGCCAGCGAGTGCGTGAAGCTCAGGATGCCGCCCTTGCTGGCTGCGTACGCCGCCATGTAGGGGTGGGCGAACGTGGCGGCCGTCGAGGTGAAGTTGACCACCACGCCACGGCCGCAGGCCAGCAGTGCCGGCAACGCCTGGCGGGTCATCAAGAACGTGCCGGTCAGGTTGACCGCCAGCGTGCGGTTCCAGTCGGCCAGGCTGGTTTCATGGGTATGCGAACACGTCTGTATCGCTGCGACATTGACGAGGACATCGAGCCCGCCGAGGTCGATCACCGCGGTGTCGACGGCGGCGACGACGTCGTCCTCGGCGGAGATGTCGAGCACCGCGGTGGTCAAGCGCTTGTCGGTGCCCACCTCGGCGGCTGCCGCGGCCGTGGCCGCCAGGCCGTCGGCCGAGATGTCGAAAGCCACCACGGTGGCACCCTCGTCGAGCAATCGTGCGGTGGTGGCCGCGCCGATGCCTGAGCCGGCTCCGGTCACGATGACGCGTCGATCGACGAAACGGTCCATGTCTGTGCGCCTTTCGGTCGGTTACGCCAACTGGAACGCGCTCAGCGGGGCGTCCTCGGGGTAACTGGTGGGGCCGCCCAGGTCGTAGGCCGCATTGAGCGCCCCAATGAACACCGGGTCATGCAGCGGCTGGCTCGGTACGTCGAGCTTGATGCCCTTGCCGCGCAGGTCGTCGACCATCATGTCGATCGCCTTGTCGATGGTCAGGTCGTCGGAACCATCCATGTTCTTCTTGAGCTCGTCGTAGTCGGAGAACACTTCGGCCGACCAGTGCACCAGAAAGCGCAGCTCGTCGGTGCGGTGGCGAGCGATGACGTCCTCACCGTTCTTCAGCAGCCACAAATCGCGGTCGGCCGGATCGCCGGTGAACACCGTGTCGAAGGCCAATCCGGCAGGAACCTGTTGCTCCAGTGGCCCATTCGCCTCTCCGCGGTGCACCATCATCTCGTTCTGCACGACGACGCCGCGGTTGTTGATCGGCGGGAGCACGCGCGCGGGCGCCTTCAGGGGGCCGTCGGGCCAGTACGTGAAACCGGATCCCTCGTCGAGAGAGAACCACGTGATGACCTGTGCCATCTTGATCAGGTAGTCGGTGAACAGCCCCGACTTGCCCATCACGCTGCAGAGCCACGTGGGGGCGTTCTCGTGGCGGACACCGCGGAAGCTGGGGGAGTCCAGGTGGCCCGGGTCCCGGTTGGCGCAGGGTCCGTTGATGTTGAACAGCATCAGCTCCGGCTTGGCGTACTCGGCACCCCAGTACCGCTTGGCGTGCTCGAGGAAATCTGCGTTGTAGAAGCAGTCGTGCAGTTCGGGGTACAGCACGGCACCGTAATTGGCGAGATAGCCGCGGAAGGTGGGGGTGAGAAAAAGATCAAGCGTCGGCTCGAAGCCCTCGGGGAAGGCGCCGCTCATGGTCGCCATCAGTTCGTCGGCCGATGCGAAGTGCTGGGCGATGATGAGCTTCCACGGTCCCTGCGTACGCACGACGTCGAGCAGGCGTTCGCGTTGATCAGCGGTGTAGACGTCGGTGATCTCGCGCGGCGGCGCGACCGGCCGCAGCACGTCGGACAATTCCTGGCGGCGCTCGTCAGTCAGCATCGGGTTCTCCTTCGGTGAGGTGCTCGTTGATTGTGGGCATCGCCGCAGACGGTGATGCAGTGGACGTCCGGTCATCGGGACGCGCAGAAAAACTGATGGGGTGGGCGAACTTCGCGCGCAGTAGCGCACCGATCTCTGCGATGGCCAGACGCCCGCGTGCGGTCGCATCCGAGCGCATCAGAAAGCCGTGGTACGCACCGGGATAGCGGGTCAGGGTCGTCTGGACACCGGCGTCGCGCAGCCGGCCGGCATAGCGTTCCCCCCAGTCCCGGATCGGGTCGCATTCCGCGGTGACGATGATCGCCGGAGGTAGGTCGCTCACATCCGTGGCATGAGCCGGGACCTGATACACCGAGTGTGCCGTGGCACCTCTGTCCACTATCTCGTGCATGAACACGATGTCGTCATGAGCCAGCAGGGGCGCATCGGGCATGGAGGTGATCGACCCAGCACCCATGTCGCGATCCAGACCGGGATAGAGCAATACCTGCACCGCGATGGCGGGTCCGTTGTGATCGCGGGCTGCCAGTGCCACCCCGGCGGCCAGGGATCCGCCGGCGCTGTCGCCGACCACAGCCAGCCGTTGCCCATCCAGCGACAGCTCGTCGGCGTTGGCGGCCACCCATTCGGTGGCTGCATAAGCGTCGTCGAACTGCGCCGGGGGCGGAAACTCGGGCGCCAGTCGGTAGTCGACGGCAGCGACGGCCGCGCCGCTGGCGTGAGCCAGCTCCCGGGCCAGCGGTTCGAAGGAATGGTTCGATCCCATCACCAATCCGCCGCCGTGGAAGTACACGAGCACCGGGGTCCGCGCGGCGGTGGGTCGGTACAACCGCACGGGTATGGGCCGTCCGCCGGGCCCCGGTGCGGTGAGGTTGTCGATGCGTGCCATGGCCGGCATCGGGGGATGCGGCGTTGATTCGACTGCGGTTCGTACGGCGGCGAGCCCGCGTGCGCGCATCGGCGTCGGGGTGCCGAACGACGCAACGCGCGCTGCGGCATCGGGATCCAATGTGGGAGAGCGCATGTCAGTGCTGTGCGGGATCGAAGCGGCGCTCGGTGCGTAGCCGGGGGGCTTCCTGCTCGGTCAGCACGCGGGCGCGCTCGGTCATCGCCGAACCGACGTAGTCGGGCTGGGTGAGCAGATAGAACCGCCCTTCGGCAGCCTGGTCGAACACCACCTCGGCGGCGGCCAGGGGGTCCATCGCGGCGGCCTTGATGTCGAGCATGGCAGCGCGTTGCGATTCGGCGGCATCCGTGTCGCCGCCGTCGACACCGCCGGCGGACTCGAAGATGTTCGACACCACTGCACCCGGGAGCACTGCCTGTACATGCACACGGTCGGCATGGCCCGCCGCCTGCACCTCGAGGTTAAGGCACTCGGTGAGCGCGAGGACCGCGTGCTTGCTCATGATGTAGGGCGCCTGCAGCGGGACGACGGCGACTCCGCCGATCGAGGAGAGGTTCCACACCCATGCCGGCGCGTCGCCGGCCAACATGTGGGGAAGGAACGCCCGGATGCCGTGGAAGACACCGCTGATGTTCACGTCCACGACGCGTCGCCAGTTCTCGACCGGGGTGTCCCACAGGTAGCCGAACTGCTCGACGCCGGCGTTGTTGACCAGCAGGCGCACCGGCCCCAGATCGCGGTTCACCTCGTCGGCGAGCGTCTGCACCGCCTCCGCGTCGCGAACGTCGCAGACCTTGTCGATCGCCGAGCCGCCCGCGGCCCGTAATTCGTCGCGCAGCGCCGCGACGGCGCCCGCATCGATGTCGACGAGAACGACGGTCATCCCGAGCTCGCCGGCATGGCGGGCCAGCCCCGCACCGATCCCAGCGCCGGCACCGGTGATGACGGCAACGCCGCCGCCGAACAACTGACGGGCGTTCACGCGGGCTGCGCGCTCGCCGACGTGGCCTTGGCGGCGTGCTCGGAGAAGGGGATCGAGTCGTCGGCGTCGAGCATGACCGTCATCGAGGTGAACACCAGACGGTCGCCTGCCCGGCGGACGCCGACATCTGCGACGCCGCTCGAGACGGCGAAGGGAACGTTGTTGGTGATCTGGTTGACGAACATGTTGAAGCGGACGTGCGTGACCTCGCCCCCGGCGCCAGTGCTGGTGCCGGTGCGAAAGATGTTGGTGGCGTGGTGCCGACACGGGTAGGGGTTGACGCTGCGGTGCTCGATGAGCCAGGCGAGCGTTTCCTCGCCACCGTGCAGCTCGGCGGCCAGCAGGTCCTCGAACGGGCAGTTCCCGGACAGCGACCGGCTCAGGTACTGCATCTCGTCGCCGATGCGGGACGCTAGCTCGTCGAAGTGTCCCTCGTCGTAGTGGTACCAGAAGCCGGCGATGAACTCCTGGACCTCCGCCAGCGTGATCTCGTTGCTCATGGCGAGTCAGTCAAACCGAATGCGCGGCACCGCCGAGCCGCCGTGACCGGTGAGCGGGACGTTGTCACGAGCGCAGCAGTCGCGCCGGAACGTCACCGACGACAGCGAACGAGTGTGTCCGGTGATCGGGACGCGGTGTGGCGTAGGACACACCCGGTCGGCACGCTCTGGCTGTCTCACAACTCAGTCCCAGGAAGGTCATCCTCATGTACGTAGCGCCGTCACCCTCGCGGAATTCCGCGCGACCACCGACCGTGGCACCTCAGCCGTCGCACCGCATGCAGGTGCGCTCGGTGGCCAAGGGAGTCGGAATCGCAGCCGGATTCGCCGCATCGGCGTGGATGATGACGTCGGTGGCCACCGGAGTGGCATCCGCCGACGATGGTGAGTCCTCCTCGACGGCAGGCCGATCGACGACCTCACAGACCGCGGCACGTTCTGGTGGGGACACGACGGGGCCCGCTCGGGCATCGAAAGCGCGGGAAGCCCGTCAGCAGAGCAGAGGTGACGCCGTCCGCGCGACCGGTTCACTCAAGGAGAGGCGTGCAGAGCGATCCGCCCGCACCGCAACCTCTTCCGAGGCCGTGTCCGCGGGGAAGGACGACGCCACACCGGTACGGCGGAGTCTCGGTTTCGCGCCGAAGCGTGAGAGCGCGGCGGTGGACACTCCGCCGGCAGGTCAGCGTCCCAAGCCCCTGGCGGCCGTGGCGACCTTCTTGCAGCGCACCGTGTTCAATGCCGCACCGGTCGTCACCGACGTCCAGATCAACCGTCAGGGCCCCAACGGGACCATCACCGGCGACCTCGACGCCCGCGACCCCGACGAGCTCGGAACGCGCGTGCAGATCCGGTCGACGGTACGGGCCGGTGCGCCATCGCCGGCCGCCTGCGGTTGTGATGAAGTGCCTGGGCTGATCGCCCTGGCCTACACCAACCCGGCGGTCATCGGTGGTGGTGCGGGAGACAACTGGAACGCTCCCGCCGCCGTGGACAGCACAACGGTCTACCTGAACCCGGACTTCTCCCTGGCCTACTACGCGGGCAAGGAAACCGGAACGGTCACCATCGACGGCCTCGGCACCGGCGACGTCGTGCTCGACTTCGTCGGCAACCTGTCCGCCGACGGCACGAGCGAGAAGTCCGTGGCGACACTGAATTCCGACCTCGGAACGGGCGATCTGAAAGGCGTGGAGGGGACGGTGATCAGTGAGAGCGCGCTCAACGCAGACGGCACAGCAGTCGGTGTGCTCACCGGCGAGGTCGTGCGTCCAGAGGTCCGCTACATCGTGGTCCGCAAGCCGCGCAATGGCACGGTGACCATCGATGAGGTCACCGGCACGTTCTCGTATCAGGCCGACCCGGCGTTCCTCGCAGCCGGCGGAGGTGCCGACAGCTTCCGCGTGCTCGTCACCGACGGGCGGTTCAATCTCGCCAAGCTGTTCACCCGCTACAACGGGGACCCGGTGCAAACCGTCGCGCTCACCATCGTGTGATGCACAACCGGTCGGGGGCGGTGGGTCAGTAAGGGCGAACGTCCCGGCCGGTGAATCATGCTCCTGCGGTGATGATCTCCCACAGACCCGCACTTCCCTGCGCACTGGCCTGCGCGGCGACCCGCAGGTCCCAGAATCGTGCGGAGCCGAACTCCGAGCGCCATGCCAGCGCGCCGCGCGTGTATTCGTGCAGCCGATGCTCGAAGGTGGTGCCCATCGCGCCGTGCACCTGATGGGCGTTGCGCGTCACCACCAGTGCTGCCTGTCCCGCGCACGACCTGGCGACAGCAACCTGGAAGTCGAGACAGGTTGCTGCCCAACCACTGTCGATCGCTGTGTGCAGAGCCGCCTGCGTGGCGATGCGGGCCAGAGCAGCCTCGGCGGCGGCGTCGGCGATGAGATTCTGGATGGCTTGGAACTTCGCGAGCGGTCGGCCGAACTGAACCCGCGACGCCGCGTGCTCGATCGAGGAAGCCACCGCGTGGTCGAGCGCCGCACACACCTGCAGGGCCCGCACCATGGCGGATTTGCGGGCGACCACGCTGACCACGTCCGGCGGTACCGGAACACCCGTCAGCGTCGACAGGTCCACTGACACGCGATCGCGCGGCTCCCCGATCGCGTTGGCGCCTGGGTCGATGTGAACGTCCGCGGCGTCGACCTGGGCCAGTCGATGTCCGTCGCCGCTGTCCCACAGGACCGCTAGCCGGTCGACCTCTCCGGCCCACGGCGCCACGCCGGTGCGCGCGCCCCGCGGCAGCTGACAAACGGTGTGCACCGCCCCGTCGGCGGGCCCGGACACGCTGTCGATCAGCCAGCAGGCCAGGAGGTCATGCTCGGCCAGCGGGAGGTGAACGCCGTGCCGGACGGCGGCGGTGATCAGCTCAGCGGCCTCGGCCCAGCCTGCGCCGCTCCCGCCGTCGCGCTCGTCCCCGGTCAGGCGTACCAACCCCAACGAATCGAGCTGCCGCCAGAGGTCGCGGTCGCATTGTCTGCGTCCGCCGGCACCCGTGGGCACAGCCGTGGCGCGGTAGTCCGCGAGGACCCCGTCGATCATCGCGGCGAGCTCAGGATCGACCGCCGACGGAACCTGTTGTGGTGCAGTGATGGTCATCGCAATCCCAATCCGCGGGCGATCACGCCGCGCATCACTTCGTTGGTCCCGCCGCGCAGGGTGAAGCCGGGCCGTTGGTCAGCGGCGTCGACCACTAACTCCTCCCACAGCCGGTCAGCTGCCGCCTCGTCTCCGAAAGAGTGGGCGGCGAAGTCGGCGATATCGCCCTCGGTGGTGGTGCCCAGGACCTTGACCACCGCAGCAGGGACGTCGGCGTTCTCACCCCGCTGCAACGCGTCGGCGACGGCAGTGGACATGTGGTGCAGCGCACTGACGCGTGCCACGAGCTGCCCCCACGCGGCATCGGTGCCCACCGGCGGTACAGCGGGAGAGTCGATGGCCGCGGCGAGCAGGGGGAAGGTGGAGAGAAACCGTTCCGGCCCGCTGCGCTCGAAGCCGAGCTCGGAGGTCACCTGCTCCCAGCCGCTGCCGATCTCGCCGAACACCCGGGACTCGGGGACGAAGACGTCATCGAGGATGACCTCGTTGAAGTGATGGTTGCCGTTCATCGACACGATCGGACGCACCTCGACCCCGGGACTGCGGAGGTCGACGATGAACTGGCTGAGTCCGGCGTGGCGGTGCGCCGGGTCCACCGGCGCCGTGCGGGCCAGCACGATGAAAGCGTGCGCGTGATGCGCGCCCGAGGTCCACACCTTGGTGCCTGCGAGTGACCAGCCACCGTCGGTGGGCACGGCGCGGGTGCGGACGCTGGCCAGGTCCGAGCCGGAGTCGGGTTCGCTCATGCCGATGGCGAAGAAACACTCACCCGCCATAATTTTTCGGCAGGAAGTGCGACTTCTGTTCTTCCGTACCGTATTTGAGTAATGACGGCACGATCTGCCGGTCGGCGATCCAATGTGCGGCCACCGGTGCGCCGGCGGCCAGTAGCTCTTCGGTGACGACGAAGCGCTCACCGAAGCTCCGGCCGTGGCCGCCGTAGTGCCGGGGCACCGTCATCCCCAGCCACCCGCGTCGTGCCAGGGCTGCGGTGAACGCTTCGTCCCACCCGCACAACCACGAATCCACCGATGGCGCGAAGGCTCCGGCGGCGAGCTGCTCGGCCAGGAAGGCGCGGACCTCGGCGCGCAGGCCTGACGACGTCATGACGTCCTCCACTTCGCGATGCGCCGTTCGTGTTCGGCGTCATGGTGGGCCAGCGGCTGCATCGCCGCGGCCATGGCCAGGGTCGATTCCAGCGACCCGCTCACCGATTCCTGGAGCAGCCGTTTGGCCATCCGCAGCGCGTGCGGCGGGTTGACGGCGATGCGATCCGCCAATCCCCGTGCCGCCGCGAGAAGTTCGTCGGCCGCGACGACGCGGCTGACCAGGCCCCACTCCAGGGCGGTGTCGGCGTCGATGCGTTCGCCGGTGAACGTCAGCTCCGCGGCGCGGGCATACCCGATGGCGCGCGGCAGGAACCAGGTGCCGCCGTCACCGGGAATGAGGCCGAGGGTGACGAAGCTCTCGGCGAACGATGCGCGCTGCGAGGCAATCCGGATGTCGCACATCATGGCCAGATCGCAGCCCGCGCCGATGGCGGCCCCGTTGACCGCGGCGATGAGCGGCACCTCGAGGCGCGCGAGGGCCCGCGGGATGCGCTGGATTCCGTCGACGTAGGCGCGGCGCTGGTCGATCGGGGCGAGGCCGAACATGCCCTGACGATCGGCCATCTCCTTGACGTTCCCGCCGGCGGAGAAGATCTTGCCGGCACCGGTGAGGATGACCGCGCGAATGGCGTTGTCCCGGTTGGCCGCATCGACGAGTGTCTCGAATCCGGCGATGACGTCCGGTCCGGTGATGGCATTGCCCACGTCCGGCGCGTCGATGGTCCACACCTGCACCGGTCCGTCGGTGTCCACGCGCAGCGGGGCGCTCATCGGTGCCCGTTCAATTGGAGGGATTTGGTCTGCAGGTATTCCTCGAAACCGAAGCGACCCAATTCGCGGCCGATGCCCGACTTCTTGTATCCCCCGAAGGGCGCGACCGGATTGTAGGCACCGCCGTTGATGTCGAGTTGGCCGGTCTGCACACCTCGGGCGAACGCGATCGCGGTGTCGTCATCGGCGGCCCACACCGCGCCCGAGAGTCCGTACGGGGTGGCGTTCGCGATGCGCAGGGCGTCGTCGCGATCGGTGTAGGGGATGACCGCCAGTACGGGACCGAACACTTCTTCCTGGCCGAGTTCGGAGACCGGGTCGACATCGGCGAACACCGTGGGTGCCACGAAGAACCCGACGTCGCGCACCCGGTCGGCGCCCCCGACGAGCAGCCGCGCCCCGTCCCGCTCTGCCCGCTCGATGAAACCGCGGACCGTCTCGAACTGCGAGCGTGACGCCGACGGGCCGATACGTGTCGCCGGATCCCACGGATCGCCCACGGTGTACCGGGACACGGCGGCCTCGATGAGGTCCAGCGCCTCCCCGTACCGGGACTGGGGCACCACCATCCGGGTCCACGCCATGCAGGTCTGACCGCCGTTGAGGAACGCGTTCCCGACCCCGACCTTGACCGCGGTCGCCAGATCGGCGCCGTCGAGAATGACGTTGGCCGACTTGCCGCCCAGCTCCAATGCCACCTTGGTGACCGATTGGCCGGCGAGTTCACCGACCCGGGCGCCCACCTCGGTGCTGCCGGTGAAGGACACGAAATCGACGTCGGGATGGCTGGCCATGCGCTCGCCGATCACGCGGCCGGGGCCGGAGACGACGTTGAGCACCCCCGGGGGCAGTCCGGCGTCCTGACAGGCTTCGACGAATTCGAAGACCGACAGCGGCGCGTCGTTGCTGGGCTTGAGCACCACGGTGCACCCGGCGGCGATCGCCGGGACCACCTTGGCCACCACCTGGTACAGCGGATAGTTCCACGGGGTGATCGCCGCGACGACGCCGTACGGCTCGCGCAGGATCAGCGAATTACCCATGCGCTCTTCGAATTCGAAGGTGTCGACGACGTCGGCGATGCCCTTGGCCACCGCCAGCGGCACCTGCGTCTGGACGGTCTGCGCGATGCGGACGGGCGCGCCCATCTCGGCAGTGATCAGCTCGGCGATGTCGGGCAGGCGCTTCTCGAGTGCGTCGATCACCCGGTGTAGGCGGTCGCGACGCTCGGCGACGGAGATGGTGGGGTCGAATGCGCGACGCGCCGCCGCGACCGCGGCATCGACGTCATCGGCGGTGCCGGCCGGAACGTGACCGATCACGTTCTCGGTGGCCGGATCGACGACGTCGATGATGCCGTCGCCGGACGGTGTGACCCACTGGCCGTCGATGAACAGCAGGGGGCGCTCGTAGGTGGGCATGGTCATCTTCCTGTCGGGTGGGGGACGATGCTGGCGCGGACGTCGCGCTTGCCGTCGGCGGCAGCGAATGCGGCGTTGATGTCGGCCAGCGGGTAGCACGCCGCGGCGAGTCGATGCAGCGGCAACTGGTGTTGATGGCGTTCGAGGAACGTCAGGGCTCGGGACAGAACCGCCGGGTCGTAGAGCGACACTCCGACCATGGTCTTGTTGGAGAACACGAACCGGGACGGGTCGAATGCAAAGGTCTGCCCCATGTTGATGTTGCCGATCTCGACGTAGCGACCGAACTGACCGAGCATCTGCAGGCCTTCCTCGATGGCCGCCGGGTGGCCGACGACTTCGACGACCACGTCGGCGCCGTGCCCTCCGGTGAGTTTGCGTACCGCCTTCGCGCGGTCCCGGGGCGTGGGCACCGCGTTCAGGTCGATCACGGTGTCGGCTCCGAACGCGGCGGCCAGTTCGAGCCGTTCGGGGACGGCGTCGATGGCGATGACCTGCGCGGCGCCCCGTGCCTTCGCCACGGCGATGGCGTAGAGCCCGAGTGCACCGGCGCCTTGCACCACGACGTGCTCCCCGAGTGCCATGTCCACCCGTTCGAGGCCGTACATGACTTGCGACAGAGCGCAATTGGCGCCGGCGGCGATGTCGTCGCCGACACTGTCAGGCACGGTGTAGATCACCGCGCCCGCGGGCAGAAGGTAGTAGTCGGCGTAGCCGCCGACGAAGTAGGGCGGTTCGTCGGCGCGTCCGAGCATGGCCATCGTGAGGTTCAAGCAGGCGTTGCGCCGCCCCGCCAGGCAGTTGCGACAGGTGTGGCAACTGTAGAAATACGGAAACACCACCCGGACACCGGGACTCAGGGGAACGCCGTTGGAGTCGGTGTGCGCCCCCTCGCCGAGCGCTTCGACGGCACCGACCATCTCGTGGCCGAGCACGGTGGGCAGTTGGCCACCGAGCCCACGGGTGGCGAATGTGCCGTGCCAGGCGTGCACGTCGGATCCGCAGATGTTCGCGCGCAACACGCGGATGAGGACCTGTCCCGCGCCGACCTCCGGCAGCGTCACGGTATCGAGGGTGAAGGGTGTGCCGGGTTCGTCGAAACGGGCGATACGGCCGGTGTACACGCTGATATGGCCTTTCAGTTGTTGGCGGTGTGAAGGGTGAACCGTTGCCGCAGATCGCGTTTGAGCAGCTTTCCGCTGGGGTTCTTCGGCAGGGCGTCGACGAAGAACACCTGCTTCGGTGTCTTGAAGCCGGCCAGGTGCTCGCGGCAGTGTGCCACGACCTCGTCTTCGGTCAGCTCGCAATCCGCGCGAGGGACGACCGCCGCGGCGACCGCTTCCACCCACAGCGGATGCGGCAGCGCGAACACGGCTGCCTCCTGAATGCCGTTGTGACGGTACAAGACTTCTTCGACTTCGCGGCTGGCGACGTTCTCTCCGCCGGTCTTGATCATGTCCTTCTTTCGGTCCACTACGTGCAGCAGCCCATGTTCGTCGTAGAAGCCCAGATCGCCGGAATGAAACCAGCCTCCGGAGAGCGCCTGTGCCGTCTTCTCCTCGTCGTCGAGATAGCCGAGCATCAGGTGGGGACTGCGGTGGGCGATCTCGCCGACGACACCGGCCGCCACCGGTGTGTCGGCTTCGTCCAGAATGACGGTTTCGACGTTGACCACCGGACGTCCCGCCGCCCCGGCGTGGGCGTCTTGTTCGGCGGGGCCCAGCGCGGAGGCCAGCGGCGCCATCTCGGTCTGGCCGTAGAAGTTCCACAACCGCAGCTGCGGCAGGCGCTCGCGCATCTCATGGAGGATCTCGGTGGGCATCGGCGACGCGCCGTAGTACCCCTTGCGCAGGCTGGACAGGTCCATCTCGTCGAAAGCCGGGCTGCGCAGCAAGCTGATCCAGACAGTGGGTGGCGCAAAGTAGTTCGTGACGCCGTAGCGCTCGATGGTGCGCAGCACCAGCTCGGGTTCGGGACGCGGCAGGATGATGCTCGTCGCGCCGAGGTAGACGTCGGTGGCCAGGAAGTTGTCCAGCTGTGCGCAGTGGTAGAGCGGCAGAGAGTGGGCCTCGACGTCGTCTCCGGACATCGATCCGGCGACGATGGTGCTGATGTACTGCCACATCAGGCTGCGGCTGCTGTGCATCACGCCTTTGGGGCGCGACTCGGTGCCGCTGGTGTACATGATCCGGAGCAGCTGGTCGTCGTCGAGGTGGCAGTCCGGCGGGGCGCTGGAGGTGTGGAGCCAGTCGGCGAAATCCGGCCAGTCCGGCGGGCACACCTGTCCCGGGTGCACGAGTGCCGCGCGGCAGCCGAGCGTGGGGACGGCGGCCATGGCCTGTGCGGCGACGGGGACGAGATCGGCTTCGACGATGAATCCGCGGGCGTTGCAATGGCCGAGAATGTAGCTGATCTCCTCGGCGGTGAGCATGAAGTTGATCGGGACCAAGACCACACCGGCGCGGGCGGTGGCGAAGGCCAGCACGGCGTACTGCCAGCAGTTGCGCGACAGCAAGGCCAGCCGGTCGCCGGGGCGTAGTCCGTTGTCGCGCAACGCGGCCGCGGCCCGATCGACCGTGCGATCGAAGTCGGCGAAGGACAGTACGACGTCGCCGTCGATGATGGCGGTCTTGTCGGGCTGCTTGCGCGCCGAGCGACGGGGGATGTCGGCGAGGCTGTGACTGCGGGCCCTGGCTATGACGGCGCCGAGGTCGTCGTGGTGCATGGGCCGCAGCGTAGGCACGAGACGGGACGCGACGGTGGTTCGTCTCCCGCTCAGTAGACAAGCCCGCGCCGCCGAGGCCCCGTTTCTTCGATACTCGCCACCATGACCGCCACCACGGAATCGTCGTCGCCGGCCGACAGTGCAACGGATCCGGACGTTCTGCGCGCGCACCTGCTCGAGGCCGACCCCGGTGTGCTGGTGGCCGTGCTGGCGCAGATGACCGGCGACGCCACGGCGATCGACCGCTACGCCACCAAGATCTCCTACGTCCCCGATCCCCCCGAGCGGGCCGGCACGACCGATCCGCAGACCGCGCAGGCATTGGCCGACGAGATCATCGCCGCGCTCGGCTCCGAGCGGCCCGCCGACGTACCGGCTCCCGACGACCGTGAATTCTTCGCCTCGCTGTTACCGGTGGCCCTGGGCAGCGAGGTCGACGACGAGCAGGTCGACCTGCTGCTCGAGCAGGGCGGGTTCCGGCCCTGCGCGCCCACTCTGCCGCGCACGGTCCCTATCCCGCAGACCACCACCGTCGCGATCGTGGGGGCCGGTCTGGCCGGCATCGCCGTGGCCTTGTCCGCTGCCGAGGAAGGGGTGTCCTTCACCGTCTACGACCGCAATGACGAGGTGGGTGGCACCTGGTTGACCACCACCTACCCTGGTATCGGCGTGGACACCCCGTCGGCCTACTACTCACTCTCGCGTGAGGTCAACCCCGAGTGGTCGAACTACTACCCGCAGGGCGCGGAGTACCAGGCATATCTGGTCGGCCTGGCCGACAAGCACGACCTTCGCCGCCACATCCGGTTCGGCACCGAGGTGGTGGCCCTGCACTGGGACGAGCAGCAACAACTGTGGGAGATCCACACTCGGCGTACCGACGGCACCGAGTCGGTGGATAACGCTCGTGTGGTGGTGACCGCCGCGGGCTATCTGAACCGCCCCCGGTTCCCGGACATCGAGGGCCGGGACACGTTCGCCGGCATCAGCATCCACTCCGCCCGCTGGGACCCGGAACTCGACCTGACGGGCAAGAAGGTGGCGATCATCGGCGCGGGCTGCACGGCCGTGCAGATCGTCGATGCCTGCGTCGATCAGGTCGAGCATCTGACGGTGTTCCAGCGGCAGCCGCACTGGGTGGCACCGCGCAAGCGGCTGACCGACGCTGTTCCCGAACACCGCCGTCACCTCGGCCGGGTACTGCCGTACTACGCCATGTGGCACCGGGTGAAGTCCTACTGGGGCACCGCCGACAACAACTATCCGATCATCCTGCAGGACCCGGAGTGGTCGGCGACCCACCTCTCCATCAACCCGACCAACGATGTCCTGCTGCAGATGTGCCTCGAGTACATCGACCAGACCTTCGGAGCGGGAACGGAATTGGCCCGCAAAGTGACCCCGGACTTCGCGCCCTACGGGAAGCGCATCATCCGGGACCCGGGTGGCTACTACGCTGCGTTGACCCGCGACCACGTCGATGTGGAAGCGAGCGAACCCGCGCGGATCAACGCCGCGGGGATCGTCACGGCCGACGGCCGTCAGATCGATCTGGACGTGATCATCTACGCCACCGGGTATCACCTGGATTTCCTGTCGACGGTGGACATCCGCGGTCGTGACGGCAAGACCTTGGCGGGGGAGTGGGGTGACAGTCCGCGCGCGTATCGCGGCGGCACGGTGCCCGGGTTCCCGAATCTGTTCATCACGTCGGCACCCAACTACAGTCCCGGGCACGGCGCCGGTGCCAATTTCTCGATGGAAGTGCTGGCGCACTACATCATCGAATGCCTGCAACTGATGGCGTTGCGAGGGGCGACGTCGATGGAGGTCACCGAGAGCGCATTTGAGGACTATGTGGCCGGCATCGACGCAGCGATGCAGAACACCGTCTGGTGTCACACGCCCAACGCCCACACGTACTACCGGTCGGAATCCGGCCGCGTCGTCGTGGCCACCCCCTACCGACTCGTCGACCTGTGGCAACAACACCGCGCACCCATCGAAACGGATTTCGTGCTGCGATGAGCGGAATACTCACCGGCAAAAAGGCTCTCGTGACGGGGAGTAGTCGCGGCATCGGGCGGGCCATCGCGCAGCGGCTGGCTGCCGAGGGTGCCACAGTCGCCGTCACGGCCCGCTCGTATCAGCCCTCACTGTCGGTGCGGGCCGGCGCGAGCGAAGCGATCCCCGGCACCATCGACGAGACCATCGCGCTCATCGAGGCGGCGGGCGGATCGGCCTTCGGGGTCGCCGCCGATCTGGAGGACGACGCAGCACGCGCCGAGCTCATCGAGTCGGTGGTCGACCGGGCGGGTGGCATCGACATCCTGGTCAACAATGCCGGCTTCGCTGATTACGCGCTGATCGAGGACATGCCGCGCGCGACCTTCGATCGGACCGTCGCCCACTACCTGACCACCCCGTTCGCGTTGACTCAGGCGGTGATTCCACACATGCGCAGCCGTGGTGCGGGGTGGATCGTCAACATCGGGTCGGTCACCGGCGTCGCGCCCCTGCGGCCCTACCGCGAGTACAACAAGACGGCGGGAGACGTGATCTATGCTTCGTGCAAAGCGGCGTTGCATCGCTTCACCCAGGGCGTCGCCGCTGAGTTGCTCGACGCCAACATCGCGGTGAATTGTGTGGGTCCGTCCACGGCCGTGCGTACTCCTGGCGCGGCATCCTTGATTCCGGACAGCTTTCCCACCGAACCGGTGGAGTATCTGGCCGAGACGGTGCTGGCCATGTGCCACCTTCCGGCCCAAACACGCACGGGGCTGGTCGCATTCAGCCTCCACTACCCGTGGGCGCAGAATCTGCCGGTGCACACCCTGGACGGGCGCACAGTGTTGCCGCCGCTGGAGCCCCCGGCGGCAGCCAATCCCAACATCCTGCCCGCCGGCATCTAGGACTCTCTAGAGCACCGGGGCGGACACGTCGCAGAAGCTGTGGCACACCCGGTCGCGGACGATCACGTCGGTGGTCTCGGGGTCGAACCACCGATCGACGACCGCCCAGTGGATGGGGTGCATCAGATAGGGGCCCATCAGTCCCGCGGCGTCGGTGAACTCCTGCTCGAACACGTGCGTCCATCCGGTGGTTCCGACGGCATGGTCAACTCTGCTGAGCTGCCAGGCAACGATCGTCGGAACGTAGGTCGCCATCATCGCCAGCTCGCGTTCGAACTCGGCCACCACCGCGGGGTCGGTTTCGGGTGGGACGCGCAGCAGCAGGGCCCGGTACACGGTTCCGTTGGCGGTGCGCATCGCGCTGCCGCGGTAGGTGGCGCCGTTGACGCGGGAAATGGCCGAATCCTCCAGTGCCTCATCGACGTCGCAGTCAGCTGCCGCCTGAGGATCGTCGAAGCGGAGGTGCACCAGGATGTCGCCGCCGTTGCGCGACCCCGGCAGCGTCGGAGCCACGACGCTCCTGGTGGCTCCGCTGCGCTCCGCGGCGGCCCGCAGGGAGGCGAGGATACGGTCGCGGTCATGCTCGGCGACATCGATCAACCGGGTCACCGCAACCGCGGAGGTGGCCCCTGCAACCGGGTCAGCGACCGCGGCGGGCGGGGCTGCCTCGACATCCTCGGCGGCGGTGGCAACGCTGCGGGTGCGGTCGACGACGAGATCCTCCACGCTGGACCACCATTGAGCAATCGTCGGGTCGGGCCGGCCCTGCCAGGTCATCTGCCACCACGCCTGCGGACTGGGCAGCGTCCAGGTGACGGTGACGACGTTGGTGCGGTCCGGGAACCAGATCGGCGGGCTCACCAGGACGTCGCGCAGGGTCATCCCGCGCGCCCGCGCCCCGGGGGCGTAGCCGGCGAGGTACGCGTCGATGAATGCGCGTGCGCAGCCCGCAGCGGTGGTCACCCGGTCGATGACGAAAACCTCACCCATGGCGCGAGGCTACGGTCGCGCCACGCGCGCACATGGCTGCGTTCCCGGCCATCGGGAGGCCCGGGTTGACCGTCCACACCGCCGGGATCAGGGTGAGCCGATGAGCGATCCGTTCAGCCCCGCTCGACTGGGCCCGGTGACACTGCGCAACCGGGTCATCAAAGCTGCCACGTCCGAGGGGCGTTCGCCCGACGGTGCGGTGACCGACGAACTGATCGACTTCCACCGCAGCTTCGCCGAGGGCGGGGTCGGGATGACGACGGTCGCGTACTGCTGTGTGTCGCCGCAGGCGGCCAGCGCTCCCGGTCAGATCGTGATGAGTGTCGCGGCCCTGCCGGGGCTGCGACGACTGACCGATGCGGTGCACGACGCCGGCGCGGCGATCTCGGCCCAACTCGGTCACGCCGGAGTCGTCGCCCCTCGGAAGCTGACCGGAGTCACCGCGGTCGCCCCCAGCAGGTTCGTCAACCCGACGTCGATGGCCTATTGCCGGGCCATCACCGTCGACGAGATCCGCACGGTCATCGCGCAATTCGGCACCGCTGCCCAGGTGGCGGTGGACGCGGGTTTCGATGCGGTGGAGTTGCACTTCGGGCACCTGTACCTGCCCAGCTCGTTCCTGAGCCCGCTGATCAACCGGCGCAAAGACGCCTACGGCGGGTCGATCGACAACCGCTCGCGGCTGGTACGCGAGATCGCCGAGCACGTCCGTGAGGTCGTCGGTGATCAGATCGCGGTGATCGCCAAGCTGGACATGGACGACGGGGTGCCGGGCAGCATCTGGATCGACGAGGCGCTGCGCACCGCGCAGTTGCTCGACGCCGACGCCACTCTCGACGCTCTCGAATTGACCCAGGGATCATCGGTCTACAAGCCGATGTACCTCTTCCGGGGTGACGCGCCGGTGCGGGAGTTCGCGAAGGTGATGCCCCCGGCGCTACGTCCGGCGCTGAAGCTCGTGGGCAAGCGCGCGATGGGCGACTATCCCTACCACGATCTCTACATGCTCGACGCCGCACGCCAATTCGTGCCGCTGATGACCAACACCAAACTGATCCTGCTGGGGGGCATCACCGAGCGCGCGCACCTGATGACCGGTTTGGCCGAGGGCTTCGACTTCTTCGCGATGGGGCGGGCACTCCTGCGCGAACCTGACCGGGTGAAGACGATGATGGCCGAGCCGGCCTCGCGCAGCCGCTGCACCCACAACAACAAGTGCATGGTCACGGTGTTCGGGCGGACACACTGCGTGCTCGACCCCGGCCAGCGCTACGGCCGGGCGGCGCAGCGTGAGGGCGCGGCCGCGACGTCGCTACCGGTCGAGCACCTGCCGTAACGCCGCGCTGGCCTTTCGGCGCGCATCGTGGGCGATGTCGAGCATCGGCATCGTCATGAATCCGTGGATGCCGCCCTCGAACTCGCAGCGCGTGACCGGCACACCGGCCGAGGACAACGCGTCGGCGTATGCGCTGGCTTCGTCGTGCAGGGGGTCATGGCCTGCGAGCACCATCACCGCGGGCGGCAGACCGCCGAGTTCGGCGCCCAGCGGGCTGGCGTAGGGGTGGGTGCGGTCGCCGACGGTGGGCACGTATTGATCCCAATACCACTGCAGGGCCGGGCGCGGGTTGTAGAACCCAGACCCGAAGGTCCGGTAGGACGGCGTGTCGAAATCAGCGGCGATCACCGGATAGAGCAGCAACTGCGCCGCCACGGCCGGGCCGTTCCGATCGCGCGCCATCAGGGCGGTGACCGCGGCCAGATTTCCTCCGGCACTGTCACCGCCGACGACCACGCGCGTCGGATCCGCGCCGAAATCGGCGGCACGATCGCTCGCCCACTCGACGGCCGTGTACAGATCTTCGGCGGCGGTTGGCCATCGGTGCTCGGGAGCCAACCGGTAATCCACTGAAACAACCACCGCGGGAACGAGATTGGCGATGTTGCGGCACAGTCCGTCGTGACTGTCGATGTCGCAGAAGACGAACCCACCGCCGTGCGCGTACACCACCAGTGGCAACGGTTCCGACGCCTCGGGACGATAGACGCGAACAGCGACAGAGCCTCCGTCGACAGCCATCTCATGGTCTTCGACGACGGCGACCTGCTCGGGCGCTGGGTTCGGCACGAACCGCGCGCGAATCGTGGCACGCGCTTGTGCGCCGGTCATTTCGTGCACCGGCGGAAAGCCCGAATCGAGCGCCTCGATGATGTCGGCGATCTGCGGATCGAGCGTCACGCCGGCAACAGGGATGTGTGGCGCGCTTCGGTCGGCCGCGGCGCGACCCCGCCGCGCAACGGGCGCAGCGGCTGCAGAGTGGGTGCGACACGCTCGGGTCCGTCTTCGGCGTTGCGCCAGATGCCCATCGCCGTCATGCGCACCGGCGCGGCCATGCGATGGTCGAAGGTCATCCGCGAGAGCGGGCCACACACCGAGACCGCGGCTACGGCTTGACCGGCAGGGCCGATCGGCGCGGCCACGCACCCGAAGCCGGGGAGGGACTCCTCGCGCTCCACCGCGATTCCATGGGCCCGCACCCGGGTCAGCTCCGCGGCCCATTGGGCGCCACTGGCGATGGAGTATCGAGTCTTGCGAGCAGTCAGGTCCACCATGCGGTCGGCGTTGGCGTGATCGGCGAGGATGGCCTTTCCCACGGCGGTGCAGTGCGCCGGTTGACGGCCCCCGACGCGGGTGGGGATGGCGGCGGCCATGTGGTCACCGATCTTCTCCAGGTACACCACATCGGAGCCGTCGAGCACCGCGAGGTGCACAACAAGCCCCGTGGCGCGGTGCAGGTCGCGCAACAGTGGGATCGCGGCACGGTGGATGCGGTCCTGGTGCAGCGCCAGGGAGCCCAGCTCGACCAACCGCATGCCCAGTTCGTAGTCGCGGCCATCGCGACGCAGCCAGCGCAGCGCGACCAGGCGCTCGAGCATGCGGTGCGCCGACGAACGGGGAAGTCCGGTGCGGCGCACGATCTGCGCCAGGGTGAGCCGTCCCGGTCCGTCGAAGGCGTCGAGAACCAGGGAGATGCGATCGATGACCGCGCTGGGTGTTTCGTTCGCCTTGTCGACAGTGATGGTCACCGGGCCTCCTCGCTCAGCAAATGCCGCCTAGGCATATGCCTATTAGTAATATGCCTCTTTGTAGCACAGTGGTGTGCGCGCTGTCACACAAATCCGGCGCGTCGGCGGCCCATGTTGATGAACGCGCAGATAAGGCCCCGCGCGGAGAAACGCGGAGCGCAGACATGACGATTGACGACGCGCAGAATCGAGCCGACGACGCCGGTCGGCGTGGTGGTCCGGGTCAGGCGCGTGCGGCGGCGCGTCCAGCGCGACGTCCGTAGAAGCTGCCGTCGCCGAGGCTGACGCCGCTGGCGTAACCCCACGCGGCCAGTCCGGCGGTGCAGCGTCCCGCGGCGAACAGGCCGGGAATCGGATCGCCACTGACGTGCACCACCTCGCCGTCAAGGGTGGTGTGCAGTCCGCCCAGGGTGAACCCGCCGGTGGATTCGCGGAGATCGATCGCCGCCACCGGCAACCCGAGGGGACGTAGCCACCGAGACTTCTTGTGCAGCAGACGATCACGGCCTTGCGCGGCGTCGTCGTTGTAGGCGGTGATGGTGGACTGCAGGGAGCCCGGTGGCAGCCCGACCTCGGCTTCCAGTTCGGCGACCGTCTCGCACACCCACGTGGGTGGACGCATCATCAGCTGGGGCGAGGGGGAGTTCATCGCCTCTGTCTGTGCGGTTTCGTCGACGATGAGATACGCAGTGTTGTTCTGGTGGTAGAGCGTGAGCTGACCGACCCGCCCGGGGTAGGTGTCTTCGGCGACGAAGCGCTGGCCCCGTTCGTTGACCAGCACGCCCCGCACGAGCTGCTGCGGATCGATGAACAGCGCCACCTCTGTCGCGTCCATGTGGGCGAGATCAGCGCCCAGCGCCTGCGCCATCCTGATCGCGCGTCCGTCGTGGCTTTCGATGGATGCGGCAGGACGGCCCGCGATGCGGGGTGCGTACCGCGCCACCATCGCGTCGTTGTAGGCGAAGCTTCCGGTGGCCAGCACCACGCCACGGCGGGCACGGATGTCGATCTGGGTGCCGTAGCGGCGGGCCCGAACGCCGACCACCCGGCCGTCGGACTCGGTGATCAGCGCCTGCACCCGCACGTCGTAGAGCGCGTGCGCGCCGGCGGCGGTCGCGGTCTCGACGAGGCCCTTCATCATCATGAATCCGGCGCTGGACTCACCCTGCTTCTTGTTCTGCATCTGCGGAACGTGGCCGCGCGGCGCGGGTTCGGCGATCGTGTTGAACGGGTAGGAGTTCTCTCCGCCGCTGAACATCAGCCCTTCGTCGCCCATGGGTTCCCAGCCGGGTTGATCGAAGAACTCCGCCTTGAACGGGATGCCGCATCCGCTCAGCCAGTCGAAGTGGGCCACGCTGCCGCTGCAGTAGTCCGCGATGCGTTGTTCATCGGCGCCCGGACCCATGGCGGCGTTGAGGAAAGCGGTCATGTTGTCGACGGAATCAGTGAAGCCGCAGGCGGTTTGGATCGGTGTCCCACCGCCGAGGTAGATGAATCCGCCGGCCATGGCAGCCGCCCCGCCCCAGGATCCGGCGCGTTCGAGGACCAGGACCTCGGCCCCCGCGCGCATGGCTTCGACCGCGGCTGCGGCACCGGCAACGCCGTAGCCGGCGATCACGACATCGGCGTGGTGATCCCAGGCTGTGACGTCGGCGGCGGGGACCGGGAGGACGTCTGTCACGGTCGCATCGCCGCGGGCAGGTCAGACACCCACTGGTGGCCCCAGTAGCTGTCAGCCGTGATCTCCTCGGCGGTGTAGTGCTCCTCGTCGACGCGCATGCCCTCGGTGCCGAACTCGATGTCCCAGTCTCCGGGGGCGCGCACGTAGAACGACACCATCTTGTCGTTGGTGTGGCGGCCGAGCGTCGAGGACAGCTGGAACCCTTCGGCGTTGACCCGGTCGAGCGCCTGACCGACGGCATCGAGGGTGTCGACCTCGACCATCAGGTGGATCAGACCGGGATCGCGCACCGTCTGCGCGGGGCAGATGGCCAGGCTGTGGTGGCGCTGATTGACGCCCATGAACCGCACCCGCACCGGCCCGAACTCCGGGGGTATCGGAACACGGAACGCACCGCGGGACTTGAAACCCAGTACCTCCGTGTAGAACTCGAACACGCCGTTGACGTCGAGGGCGGGCAGCACGACGTGGCCCAACCCCTGTCCGCCGGTGACGTACCGAGCACCGAACGGCGTCACGACGGGGGAGTGGTCGAGCACCGCACCGTGGAACACTTCTAGCGACGTGCCCGCCGGATCCTCGAACGCGATGACCTCTTCGACCCGTCGCGCGTCGGCCTCTTCCAGCGACAGCTGCTTGTAGGGCACACCGGCGACATCCAGTGCCGCCTTGACGGCGTCGAGGTCGGCGCGGTCGCGGACCTCCCACCCGACAGTGACGATTCTGTCGACGTCGCCCGGCACGACGATGATGCGGGCGGCCCGCTCGTCCATGCGCAGGTAGAGGGCGGTGCTGTCGGGGCCCTGCCCGCGGGCGAAGCCGAGGACATCGAAGGCGAAGTGGCGCCACCGCTCGATGTCGGTGGCCGCCACGGTGACATAGCCGAGGCTCTTGATCACTCCCATGGAGAGGTCCTCTCAGATCATCGCCCGCAGCGGACCCTGCGGGTCGACGCCGAGGGAACTCAATGCGGACGCGTGGTAGACCGTGCCGGGCACATGGATGGCGTGGGCCTGTCCGACGTGCACGTCGCGCCAGAACCGTTGCAGCGGCTTGTCCATGCGGGCGGCATTGCCCCCGCAGCGCGCGAAGATCTCGTCGACGGCCGACACGGCGCGCCACACCGCGCGCACCTGGGTGCGCCGCCCGGCAGCCCGATCCTCGAAAGACACCTCACGCCCGGAATCGACCATGTCGTAGATGCGGTCGGCGTTGGCCAGCAGTTCCTGGCGGGCGGCGTTGATGTCCGCGGCCGCCTCGCCGATCCCGTACATGACGTACGGATCGTCCTTGATCGCCACACCGCTGGAGTTGACCCGCTGGCGCTGGTAGTCCAGCGCGGCGGCCAGCGCGCCCTCCGCGATGCCGATCGTCGCCGCGCTGATGCCCAGCGGGAACATCGTCGACCACGGCATCAGGTACAGGGTCTCGGTCATTCCGGCCTCGCGTTGGGCGGTGCCGTCCATGACCTTCATCGCATCCATCGTCCGATACGACGGCACGAAGGCGTCCTTGACGATGACGTCCTTGGAGCCGGTGCCACGCAGTCCGACGACATCCCAGGAATCCTCGACGATCTCGTAATCCTTGCGCGGCAGGATCATGTGCAGCATCTGCGGCGGCATCAGCGGCTTGCCGTCGGCGTCACCGATCATCGCGCCTAGGAAGATCCAGTCGCAGTGATCGGTGCCGGAACTGAACTGCCAGCGACCGTTGAAGAGGTAGCCGCCGTCGACCGGGGTGGCGACGCCCTGCGGGGCGTAGGGGGACGCGACCCAGGTGTCGACGTCGTCGGCCCAGATCTCGGCAGCCACGCGCGGGTCGGCATACGCCAACTGGTAGGGATGCACGCCCACCACGCCGTTGATCCAGCCGGCCGCCGGGTCCAGCGCCGCGGTGGCCATGACCGTCTCCGCGAACTCGCGCGGATGGACCTGGAGGCCGCCGTGCTCGGTGGGCTGCAGCAGGCGGATGTTGCCTGCCGACTTCATCAACTTGACCGTCTCGTCGGTGAGCTTGCCGATCTTCTCGGCCTCTGCGCCTTGGGTGCGCAGCTGCTCGGCGTGCCCCTGCACCCGGTCGATTACCCGCTCAGTCATCTCGTGGTCCTCTTCCTCGCTGGCCTGTCGTCCATGGTGTCCCGCCGCGTGCGGGGCTGTGGTCGGTTTTCCCGTTCAGCGGAAGTCCGATGGTCGACGTCAGAATTCGATGTGCAGGTCGTCGGTGATCGGCCGGGACTGGCAGCCGAGGATGAGTCCGTCGGCGATGTCGTCGGGTTCGAGGATGTCGCTGGTGACCATGTCGACCTGACCGCGCACCAACGTCGCTGCGCAGGAACCACATTGACCTTCCCGGCAGGAGTAGGGCACCTCCAGTCCGGCGGCGAGCATGATCTCGACCAGAGTCGCGCGCCGCGGCCAGCGCAACCGGTGGGCGCTGCCGTCGAGGTCGACGGTGACGGTGGCGGCGTCGGCGTCTTCGGAGAGTGCCGCCGTGGTGTCGGCATCGTCGGTGAACGGGTCGCCCGAGAGCGACTGGAAGACCTCGAGGTGAATCCGCTCGCGCGGGACCCCGGCCTCGGCGAGGGATTCCTTGACCACCGTCATGAACGGGGCCGGACCGCAGATGAACGATTCGACGGCGGGCGATGCGGTCAACACGGTGTGGGTGAAGCCGCTCATCTGGGCGCGGGTGGGTAGCCCCTGCAGCGACTCCAACCAGTGCAGCACCGTCAGACGGCCCGCGTACCGGGCCGCCAGCTCCCGCAGTTCCGCGGCGAAGATCACCGACGACTCGTCGCGGTTGGCGTAGCACAGCACCACCCGTCCGGTGCCGGCAGACAGCACCGACTTGAGGATCGACATCACCGGAGTGATGCCGCTGCCGGCGGCCCAGAGCAGGAAGTCGGCGTCGAGGTCCTGCGGGGTGAACAGCCCGGCCGGGGGGAGCACCTCGATGTGATCCCCGGCAGAGACGTTGTCGCACAACCAGTTCGATGCGTACCCGGCGACGGTGCGCTTCACGGTCACCTTTGGTGCGGCATCAGTGTGCGGGGAACTGGCCAGCGAATAGCAGCGGGCCACCGACCCGGTCTGCTCGCTGGGCACCCGCAGCGTGAGGAACTGTCCAGGCCGGTAGGCGAACAGGTCACGCTGATCATCGGGGATCGCGAAGACCAGCGACCGGGCGTCGGCGCTCTCGTCGATGACCTCGGCGACCCGGACCACCACGCCACGTCCGGCGCCGACGATCTCGGTATCGGTTTCGACGTCGGTCATGGCCGGTGATTCTGATATCTCCCCGCCCCGCGCCAACCCTTCCCGCCCGATGGCCGGGACGTCGGGTGATGGCGTCCGGTGACCGGGAGAGGCGGCGGCGATGACCGCGGGCACGGCCTACCGTTGCTGCCCGTGAGCAGTGGATCGAGTGCACGCGTGGATGTCGTCGTGGTGGGCGCTGGATTCGGCGGCCTGTATGCCCTGCACAAGCTGCGCGGGCAGGGCCTGTCGGTGCGGGTCTTCGAGGCCGCCCCCGGCGTCGGTGGTACCTGGTATTACAACCGATACCCGGGGGCGCGCTGCGACGTCGAAAGCGTCGATTACTGCTACTCGTTCTCCGACGACCTGCAGCAGCGGTGGACGTGGTCGGAGAAGTACGCCACCCAGCGTGAGATTCTTGCCTACATCAACTGGGTCACCGACGAACTCGACCTGCGAAGCGGCATCACGTTCAGCACTCGGGTCACCGGCGCCGTGCTCGACGAATCCACGTTGACGTGGACGGTGACCACCGACACCGGTGAGGCCGTCGAGGCCCGGTTCGTCGTGATGGCGACCGGGCCACTGTCGGCGGCGATGACCCCGGACATCCCGGGACTCGACACGTTCGCCGGCGAGATCTACCACACCGCGCATTGGCCGCACGACGACGTCGACTTCACCGGCAAGCGCGTCGCGGTGATCGGCACCGGCTCCTCGGGCATCCAATCCATTCCGCTCATCGCCGAGCAGGCCGAGCACCTCTACGTCTTCCAGCGCACCCCGAATTACAGTGTGCCGGCCGGCAATCGGCCGCTCACCAGCGACGAGGTCGCCGACATCAAGGCGAATTACGCGCAGCGTCGCCACATGTCCTGGCGTAGCGGCGGTGGCTCACCGCACGTCGCTCATCCGAAGTTGACGATGGAAGTCACGCCCGAGGAGCGTCGCGCGGCGTTCGAAAAGCGGTGGGAACTGGGCGGCGTGCTGTTCTCCAAGACGTTCAGGGATCAAATGATCTCGTGGGAGGCCAACGAGGAAGCCCGCAAGTTTTACGAGGAGAAGATCCGCGCCGTCATCGACGACCCCGACGTCGCCGAGTTGCTCATCCCCACGGACCACCCCATCGGGACCAAACGGATCTGCACCGACACGAACTACTTCGAGACCTTCAATCGCCCGGACGTGACCCTGGTCAGCGTGCGCAAGACGCCCATCGAGTCGATCGACCCGACCGGCATTCGCACATCGCAGAAGCACTACGACATCGACGCGCTGGTGCTGGCAACGGGTTTCGACGCGATGACCGGGACCTTGGCCAAGATCGACATCACCGGCCGCGGGGGACAGAAACTGGTCGACGACTGGTCCGACGGCCCGCGCACCTACCTCGGGCTGGGCACCGACGGATTCCCCAACCTGTTCCTGGTGTCCGGGCCGGGGGCGCCCGCGGTGCTGGCCAACATGGTGTTGCACGCCGAAGCGCATGTGAACTGGATCGCCGACGTCATCGCCTACCTCGACGACCGGGGTTACGCGGCGATCGAGCCGATGCCCGACGCCGTCGACGACTGGATCGCCGAATGCGCGCAGCGCGCCGAGGCGACCCTGTTCACCCGGGCCAACTCGTGGTACATGGGCGCGAACGTGCCCGGAAAGCCACGGCAATTCATGCTCTTCATCGGTGGCTTCGGCGTGTATCTCGACATCTGCAACGAGGTCGCCGCAGCGGGATACAAGGGATTCGAGCTGCTCAAGGCGCCGTGATGTCATGGTCTTGCGCGTCACCGCCCGCAGCCTCTCAACGACTGGTCAGGAGTCATAGTGATCGATCGCAGCAAATATGGGCCGTGGGCAGTCATCGCCGGCGGGTCAGAGGGAATCGGTGCCGAATTCGCCAGGCAACTGGCAGGGGCAGGCCTGAACCTGGTGCTCATCGCGCGCAAGCCGGGTCCCCTCGCTGACACTGCCCAGAGCTGTCGCGATCTGGGTGCTGACGTACGCGCCATCGCGATCGATCTGCTCGACACCGATGCAGTTGCGAGAATCAGCTCTGAGACAACGGATATCGACGTGGGCCTGGTCATCTACAACGCAGGGGCCAGCACGTGCAACGAGTTGTTCCTGGATGCCGACGTGAGCGAGTTCGGAAAGGTGATCGACCTCAACGTCACCCGCATGCTGGAGTTGGTCCAGCACTACGGGCGAGCCATGTCTGACCGGCAGCGCGGCGGCATCCTGATCGTCGGTTCGTTGGCCGGCTACATGGGCGCATGGCGCCATACGGTCTACGCCGGAGCCAAGGCATTCTCTCGTATCTTTGCCGAGAGCCTGTGGCTGGAACTGCGCGACCGCGACGTCGACGTCCTGGAACTGGTGTTGGGTGTCACCCGGACACCTGCCATGGAGCGGGTGGGGCTGAACTTCGACGCTCCCGGAATCGTCGTCGACGAGCCTGCCGACGTCGCGGCAGAAGGGCTGGCGCATCTGGCCGATGGGCCGATCTGGGTGGTCGGTCGCAACGCTGCAAGCGCAGAGGCCAACAGCGCACCCGACCGCGCGCGGGTGGTGCTGGGAGCGCACGAGGCGATCAGGGCCCTGACGGACGGGGCGCACTGACCGTGCGACTGGGGATGTCCACCCCGGTGGTGGTACAGGTCCCCGGCCTCGCGTCCGCTTGGGAAGCTCACGCCGGGGCAGAAGACCTCAGCCGCATCGCCGTGGCAGCCGATGAGCTGGGCTTCGACTACCTCACCTGTTCGGAGCACGTGGCCATCCCCACCCGTGCGGCCGAGAGCCGAGGCGCGACGTATTGGGACCCGCTGGCTATGTTGTCTTACCTCGCCGCGCACACCCGACGCATCCGACTGGTCACCGCGGTTCTCGTGTTGGGATACCACCACCCCCTGCAGATCGCGAAGAGCTACGGCACCCTCGACCAGATCAGCGGCGGCCGGGTCACGTTGGGAGTGGGCATCGGAACGCTCACTGAAGAATTCGAGCTACTCGGTGCGCCCTGGCAGCAACGGGCGGCGCGCGCGGACGATGCGATCCGCGCGTTGCGCGCGTCGTTGTCCACACCGACGCCGGCGTATCGCGGCACGTTCTACGACTACGACGCGGTGACGGTGCTGCCCCATGCCCAGCAGGCGTCGATGCCGATCTGGGTCGGCGGTAGCAGCGCGGCCTCGCTGCGCCGCGCCGTGCAATCGGCCAACGGCTGGATGCCGTTCGGACTGGCGGCCAAGGAGATCTCGGACATGCTCGCCGCCGCCGAGCTGCCTGAGAGATTCGAGGTGGTGCTCTCGGCCGCGCTGGACCCGCAGACTGACCCCGACGGCGCCCGCACCCGCCTGGCGCAGTTGCGCGATGCCGGCGCCACCGCAATCACCTGCACCGTGCGCGCGCACAGCGCCCGACACTACTGCGACCAGCTGGCCCGGCTACGCGACATCGGAGGCATGTGATGACCGACCCCGACCTCTCACTGCGCTTACAGCAGCTGCTCGACGAGCACGACATCGGGAAGCTCATCGCGTCCTACGGTCCGGCGGTCGACGCCGGTGACGCCGACGAGGCTGCTCGCCTGTGGGCGGTCGACGGCACCTACGACGTGGAGGGCTGGCAGATGACGGGCCGGCAAGACGTTCACGACATGGTTGCCTCGTCCGCTCATCAGGACCTGGTCGCCAACGGCTGCTGCCACTTCCTGGGACCGGCCGTGGTCAGCGTCGACGGTGACACCGCGGTGGCCGTCTGCGAATCACTGGTTCTGTTGCGTGATGAGCATCTGGACCGCGGCGATTACCGGGTGTGGCGAGCGACGGCCAACCACTTCGCTCTGCAGCGCATCGACGATCATTGGCAGATCATCCGGCGAAGTAGCCGCGTCCTCAACGGAGGTCCGCACCCTCGGGCGTTGCTCATCGCTGGGCTGAACGGTGTCAGTGCCCCCGAAGACGAGAGCGAGTAGCGACGTGGCTGTCTATGCCGTCACTGGTGCCGCGTCAGGAATGGGTTATGCCGCGGCGCAACGGTTGCGCGCCGACGGTCACCGGGTGATCACCGTCGATCGGCACGAGGCGGACGTGGTCGCCGACCTGTCCACCCCGGACGGACGTGCACACGCGTCGGCGGCGGTCCTGGCCGCGGCGGGCGGACAGCTCGACGGTGCGGTCCTGGCGGCGGGGGTGGGGCCACGCCCCGGCAAGGGTAGTGCCGAGAACATCCTGTCAGTCAACTACTTCGGCGTCGTCGAGCTCGTCCGAGCGTGGCGGGCCGCGCGTGCAGCAGCCGGCCGCCCCCCACGC
>JAEXZY010000163.1 GCA_023404955.1 Actinomycetes bacterium | reverse complement strand
CGCCGGGCCCAGCTGATCGACTTCGGCGGCAGCGCCGGGGCGCGGCTCGACCGCATCGCGACCGAACTCCCGGGAGCCGAGCAGGCCGTCACGGCGTTCTGGGGACCGCAGTGGCCCAGGGACATCCCGATCGTGGTGGCGGGCTCTGCGGATCAGTTCGCTGCGCTGGCGGGCGCCGGGCCGGACACCGCCGCCACCACCACCGCCGAACGCATCACGTTCTCCCCGGCGGCCGCGGCGATGGATGCAGCAGATCTGCGAATCGTGCTGCGCCACGAACTCTTTCACTACGCAGCGCGCGGCGCGACGGCCGCGGATGCGCCCGTCTGGCTGACCGAAGGTGTCGCCGACTACGTCGGCCGGCCCGTTCCCGCCGGGAGAGTCGACGTCCCCGTGCGGCTGCCGACCGACGCGGAGTTGAGCACGCCGGGCACCGACCGGTCTGCGGCCTACGACCGCGCATGGACATTCGCGACGTTCGTCGCACAGACCTACGGACCGCAACGACTGCGGGAGCTGTACGTGACGGCGTGCGGTCCCGGCCATCCCGACGCCGCCACCGCGGTCCGCACGGTGCTCGGGATCGACCTGCCCGAATGAGCCGCGTCCTGCTCGTCACCAACGACTACCCGCCGCGTCGCGGCGGCATCCAGTCCTACCTGGAGGCGCTCGTCGACCATCTCGTCGGAGCGCCCGGATCGGCCGTCGACGCACTGACGGTCTACGCCCCGACCTGGAAGGGCGCCGAGGACTACGACGCGGTGGCGGCGGCCTCCGGGTATCGGGTGGTGCGACATCCGACGACGCTCATGCTGCCCGAGCCGAGCGTCGCGTGGCGGATGCGCCGCCTGATCGCCGAGCACGACGTGGACACCGTCTGGTTCGGCGCGGCCGCACCGCTGGCGCTGCTGGCGCCGCTGGCCCGCGCCGCCGGGGCGCGCCGCGTCATCGCCAGCACGCACGGCCACGAGGTCGGCTGGTCGATGCTGCCGCTGGCGCGAACGGCGTTGCGGCGCATCGGAACCGACACCGACGTCGTGACGTACATCAGCTCCTACACCCGGCGCAGGTTCGCCTCGGCGTTCGGCCGCGACGCCGCACTCGAGCACGTCCCGCCCGGCGTCGACATCGACCGGTTCGCCCCGAACGAGGTGGCCCGCGCTGAACTGCGCGCCCGATACGGGCTCGGCAATCGGCCCGTCGTGGTGTGCGTCTCGCGTCTGGTGCCGCGCAAAGGTCAGGACATGCTGATCCGGGCCCTGCCCACGATCCGGGACCGAATTCCCGGCGCTGCGCTGGTGATCGTCGGCGGCGGCCCCTACCGCACCTCGCTGCAACGGCTGGCGCACAGCTTCGGGGTGGCCGAGCACGTGGTGTTCACCGGCGGGGTGCCGGGGGAGGAACTGCCCGATCACCACGCGATGGCCGACGTCTTCGCGATGCCGTGCCGCACCCGCGGCGCCGGGCTGGACGTCGAGGGTCTGGGCATCGTGTACCTGGAAGCCTCGGCCACCGGCGTGCCGGTGGTGGCCGGCCGCTCGGGCGGGGCGCCGGAGACGGTCGTCGACGGCGAGACCGGGCTGGTGGTCGACGGCTGGGACGTCGGGGCGATCGCCGCGGCGGTGGGCGATCTGCTCGCCGACCGGACCCGTGCCGCGGCGATGGGCGCGGCCGGGCGCACCTGGGCGGTGGAGAACTGGCAGTGGCAGATGCAGGCGGCGAGATTGGCGCGGCTGCTCTAGTAGAGCGCCTCGATCTCCGCCGCGAACTTGTCGGCGACGACCTTGCGCTTCACCTTCAGCGTCGGGGTGAGCTCGCCGGTCTCGACGGTGAAGTCCACCGGCAGGATGCGGAACTTGCGGATCGCCTCGGCCTTCGACACCGCCTGGTTCGCCTTCTTCACCGCGGCGTCGATCTCGGCGGTCAGGTCGGGGTCGTCGGCCAGCTCGCCCACCGACGCGCCCGCCGGCTTGCCATGGCTCTGCTTCCACCCCTCGAACGCCTCGGGGTCGATCGCGATCAGCGCTGCGATGAACGGCTTGGCGTCGCCGACGGCCATCGCCTGGCTGATCAGCGGGTGCGCGCGGAGCTGGTCCTCGAGCACCGCCGGCGCGACGTTCTTGCCACCCGCGGTGACGATGATCTCCTTCTTGCGTCCCACGATCGACAGGAAGCCGTCCCCGTCGACGCTGCCGAGATCGCCGGTGTGGAACCAGCCGTCGACGATCGCCTCGGCGGTCGCGGTCTCGTTGCGCCAGTAGCCGTCGAACACCACACTGCCGCGCACCAGCAGCTCACCGTCCTCGGCGATCGCCATGCTGTTGCCGGGCAACAACTTTCCGACGGTGCCGATCTTCAGGTCGCCGATCCGGTTGGCGGTGATCGCCGCGCTGGTCTCGGTCAGGCCGTAGCCCTCGTAGATCGTCAGGCCGATGCCGCGGTAGAAGTGTCCCAGCCGGGCACCCAGCGGCGCGCCACCGGAGATCGATGCCGTGCAATCCCCGCCCATGGCTGCCCGCAGCTTTCCGTAGACCAGCCGGTCGAACAGCGCGTGCTTGGCCCGCAGCACCAGGCCGGCGCCGCCGGTGTCCTGCGCCTTGCTCCACTCGATCGCGGTGTCCGCCGCGCGGGCGAAGATCGCTCCCTTGCCACCCTCACGGGCATTGAGTTCGGCGGTGTTGTAAACCTTTTCGAACACCCGTGGAACCGACACGATGACCGTCGGCTTGAACTGACCGAACATCGGCACCAGGTTCTTGATGTCGCTGGTGTAGCCGACGGTGACGCCGGTGGCGAAGGCCGTCATCGACAGCGCCCGGGCGAGCACGTGGGCCAGCGGCAGGAACACCAGCAGCCGTCCGCCTTTGCGCAGCAGGCTCGGGAAGCAGTGGGTGGCGCCGCGCGTCTCGGCGAGCAGGTTGGCGTGGGTGAGCTGGCAACCCTTGGGGCGGCCGGTGGTGCCCGAGGTGTAGATCAGCGTCGCGGGGTCGCTGGAGGCGATGGCGTCGCGCCGGCGGTCGACCTCGGCGGCGTCGGTCGACGCACCGGCGGCGGCCAGTTCGTCGAGCGCCGCCGGGGTGGCGTCGATCGTGAAGACCTTGCGCAGGTCAGGGAGGCCGTCATGCAGTTCCTTGACCATCTGCGTGTGCGCGTCGGTCTCCACGAAGGCCAGCACGGCACCCGAGTCCTCGAGCACCCAGCGCACCTGATCCGCCGACGACGTCTCGTAGATGGGTACGGTCACCGCGCCGATCGACAGGATCGCGTAGTCGAGGATCACCCACTCGAAGCGGGTGGCCGACAGCACCGCCACCCGGTCACCGGGCTGCACCCCTTCGGCGATCAAACCTCGTGCAGCCGAACGGATCTGCTCGGCTGCCTGCCGGCACGTCACATCGGTCCACCGGCCGTCGATCAGACGCTGGAAGATCACATGGTCGGGGTCGTTGGTCTCGTGCGTGTAGACGGGGGCCGCCACGTTGTCGTGGTCGCCGACGGAGAACGACGCCGGTTCGGTGTACTCGCGCACGATGAATGCCCTTTCTTGACACGACGCTATGCCGTGTACAGAGTAGTCGGCCGCGCTGGGGCGGGGCCGGAGCATGTGTGAAGGTAGTCAGTCATGAACAGCATCCAGATCGCGGACGAGACGTTCGTCGCGGCGGATCCCGTGGCGGTGGGTGCCGCGGTCGCCGATCCGGCGAGCTGGGCCCGCTGGTGGCCCGATCTGCGGCTGACCGTCGTCGAGGACCGCGGCGAGCTGGGGCAGCGCTGGACGGTGACGGGCGCGCTGACCGGATCCATGGAGATCTGGCTGGAGAAGGTGCTCGACGGGGTGGTGCTGCACTACTTCATGCACGCCGAGCCGTCGGGCGCGGCGGCCTGGGAGCTGGCGAAGATGAACCTGGCGAAGATGAACCATCGACGGCGGGTTGCGGGCAAGGCGATGGCGTTCGAAGTGAAACAGACCCTGGAGTCCGGCCGCCCCGTCGGCGTGTCGCGGTTGGCCTGAGCGATACCGGCTATACCAGGCGCCAGGAGGGTAGATTCGCCGCCAACAGCGGGGGATGTGCGGCTCGGCTCAGCACGGAAGGACTGGAGAAGACTTCAGTGGCGGACAAGACGGCTCAGACGATCTACATCGACGCCGATCCTGCGACGGTGATGGACGTCATCGCCGACATCGGGTCTTACCCCGACTGGGTGAACGAGTACAAGGAAGCCGAGGTCCTCGAGGCCGACGACGAGGGCTATCCGCTGAAAGCGCGGTTGGTGCTCGACGCCGCGGTGCTCAAGGACGCGATGGTGCTCGCCTACCAGTGGCCGGCCGACCATGCGTCGGTGACGTGGTCGCTGGTGTCGAGCACGCTGCTCAAATCGCTCGAGGGGGCATACCGGTTGGCGCCGAAGGGATCTGGCACCGACGTCACCTACGAGCTGTCCGTCGATCTGATGATCCCGATGATCGGTCTGCTCAAACGCAAGGCCGAGCGCAGACTGACCGACACCGCGCTCAAAGACCTGAAGAAGCGAGTCGAGGCTGACTGAGCGTACGGACGCCACTCCGGCGTCCGGGGCGACCCGGATCAGCTTGTTCGTCGGCAAGGGTGGCGTGGGGAAGTCGACACTGGCGACCGCGACGGCTGTGCGCGCCGCGCGGTCGGGGTTGCGCGTGCTGATCGTGTCGACCGATCAGGCGCACTCCACCGGAGACGTGCTCGGGGTGGCGATCACCCCGACGGGTGAGCGGGCGCCGACCCGCGTGCTGGCCGACCTCGACACCGCCGATGCCGGCGGAGGCGTGCTGGACGCGCTCGCGTTGGACACGCTGGCGCTGCTGGCGGCGCACTGGCGCGAGACGGTGGGCCTGCTCGCGGGGCGCTTCCCGGACTCGGATATCAGCGACCTTGCGCCAGAAGAACTTTCGGCTCTGCCAGGGGTGCAGGAGGTGCTCGGTCTGCACGAGGTCGCCGAACTGGCCGAGTCAGGAAGCTGGGACCTGGTCGTGGTCGATTGCGCCTCGACCGCCGATGCGATGCGCATGCTCACCCTGCCCGCCACCTTCGGGCTCTACCTCGAGCGGGCCTGGCCCCGGCACCGCCGGCTGTCGACGTTCGACGATCCGAAGTCGGTCGCCGTGGTGGGGTTGCTCGAGCGCATCGGGGCGAGCACCGACCGGCTCGGCGCGATGCTGACCGACTCGGCCCGGGTCAGTGCGCACCTGGTGATGACGCCGGAGCGGGTGGTGGCCGCCGAGGCCGCCCGCACGTTGGGCTCACTGGCGCTGATGGGAGTGCAGGTCGCCGAGCTGATCGTCAATCAGGTTCTGGTGCAAGATGAGTCGTTCGAATACCGCAATCTTCCCGAGCACCCCGCGTTCGACTGGTACGCCGAGCGGATCGGGGAGCAGCGCGCGGTGCTCGACGAGCTGGACCGGGTGATCGGCGACGTCGCGCTGGTTCTGGTGCCGCACCTGGCCGGTGAGCCGATCGGTCCCAAGGCGCTGGGCGAGCTGCTCGACGGTGCCCGTCGGCGCGACGGCTCGCCGCCGCCGGGCCCGCTGCGGCCGATCGTCGACCGGGAGTCCGGCAGCGGTGTGGAGGCGGTGTACCGGCTGCGGGTGGATCTGCCTCAGATCGATTCGTCCTCGTTGTCGTTGGGTAGGGTCGACGACGACCTGATCATCGGCGTCGGTGGGATGCGGCGCCGGGTGCGTCTGGCCTCGGTGCTCCGCCGGTGCATCGTCGTCGACGCGCAACTTCGTGGCACCGAGCTGACGGTGCGTTTCCGACCCAACCCGGAGGTGTGGCCAGCATGAGCGGCACTCACGCCGACCCGGGCCCGGAACTGCGGGCGCTCGCCCAGTCGATCCTCGACCGGCTGGAGCCCGCGATCCGGCTGGCTGCGGCGCGGGCGGCCAGCGCGCCCGACAATCCAGGTCGCTGCCAACAGGTGTGGTGCCCGGTCTGTGCGCTCGCGGCGCTGGTCTCCGGGGAACAGCATCCGCTGCTCTCGGTGGTCGCCGAGCACAGTGTCGCGCTGCTCACGGTGGTCCGCGCCATCGTCAACGACCAGGCCGATGCGGCCGATCAGGGGACCCCGGCCCCCGAGCCCGTGCCGCCGCCGGACGAGCCGCCGCCCTCGGGGCGCTATCAGCACATCCCGGTCACAGTCGAGGAGTAGGCGTCAGCTGTGGTCGCCGGCACACGGCGTGGGTAAGGTTGGCGCAGAGCATCGCGGTCGGGTGAACTGGAGGGTCCATGTGGTACTGGCTGTTCAAGTTCGTCTTCATGGGACCCCTGCTGACGCTGCTCGGCCGTCCCAAAGTGGAGGGCTTGGAGCATGTTCCGGCCAACGGTGCGGTGATCCTGGCCAGTAACCACCTGGCGGTGGCGGACAGCTTCTACCTGCCGCTGGTGGTGAACAGGCGCATCACGTTCCTCGCGAAGGCCGAGTACTTCACCGGGACCGGGCTCAAGGGCTGGTTCACGCGCTGGTTCTACACGGTGGCCGGGCAGGTTCCCATCGACCGCACCGACGCCGACAGCGCCCAGAGCGCGTTGACCACCGCCCAGCGCATCCTCGACCAGGGCAAGCTGCTCGGCATGTACCCGGAGGGCACGCGCTCGCCCGACGGCCGGCTGTACAAGGGCAAGACGGGTCTGGCCCGCCTCGCGCTCGAGACGCAGGTGCCCGTGATTCCGGTGGCGATGATCGGCACGGACGTCGTCAATCCGCCCGGCAGCAAGATGTGGCGCTTCGGCCGGGTGACCGTGCGCTTCGGGGCTCCGATGGATTTTTCCCGATTCGAGGGTCTCGCCGGCAACCGCTTCATCGAGCGTGCCGTCATCGACGAGGTGATGTACGAGCTGATGCGGCTCTCCGGCCAGGAGTACGTCGACCTCTACGCCGCCGACATCAAAGAGGGAAAAGGTGAGGCGGCCGGGAAGCCGCCGACCCGGCTCCCGGAGGCCGCCGCCGGCTAGACGTGCTTCTCACACCCAGTGAGAAGCCGGGGCTGTGATCGGCGCACGCTCACAGCCGTGAATGAGCTTCCGCGGTGAGCGGCGTGGCCGCCGCCGACCGGCTGCGCGCCGCCCCGGCGGTGACCGTGCCGGCGACCACGATCGCCGCCAGCGCCCACCACAGATAGGACGCGCCGGCCAGCTGCCGCCACAGCGACGCGGTGGTCTCGCGGTGCTCCGGCAGCAGCGTGATCGGTGTCCACACCATGAGCGCCAGCCCCACCACGAACACCGCCGCCAGGCCGACGTGCCGCAGCCGCACCGCGAGCACGGCCGTCGTCACCATCACCGGCAGCGTCCACACCCAGTGGTGTGACCACGACACCGGCGACACCACCAGGCCGAACATCGCCACACACATCAACGCCAGGACCGGCTGATCGGCGCGCAGCGCCCGTCGCACCGCCCACACCGTCAGCGCAAGCACGGCGAAGCACGCCGCTGTCCACAGCACGAACCGCACGTCCTCGCCGAGGCCCAGCCGCGCCAGCGCGCCCGCGATGTTCTGGTTGGTGTTCAGCGTCGCGGTGCCGATGCGGTCGGTGTTGCGCACGGTCTCGGTCCAGTACTCCCACGAGTCCCGCCACGCGAACGCGAAGCCCAGCAGCGTCGCCCCGGCCGCCGAGGCGACGGTGACGAGCAGCGCCCGGGTGTCGCGGCGCAGCAGGAAGTACAGCAGGAACACCGCCGGGGTCAGCTTCAGCGCGATCGCCACGCCCAGCAGCAGACCGCGCGGCCACGGGGTGCGCCGCGGCACGCAATCGGCGATCACCAGCGTCATCAACACGACGTTGATCTGGCCGAAGTCGAAGTTCGCGCGGATCGGCTCCAGGTAGACCACCGCGGGGGCGACAATCGCGGCGGCCAGCCATGTGCGGCGCAGCCAGGCCGACTCCCCGGTGATCTGGGTCGTCGGCCACACGTCCAGGCGCGTCAGCAGGATCACCGTCGACACCACCAGCAGGGTCAGCGTGGTCACGGTGATCGCGACGCTGGCCGCCTCCAGGCTCAGCAACGCGAACGGAGCGAACACCACGGCCGCCAGCGGGGGATAGGTGAACGGCAGGTCGATGCCGCCGCGGGTGTGGAACATCGCCCCGTCGGCGTAGAGCGGCCGGCCGTCGAGCCAGGCCCGCCCACCCATGCGGTAGACGTCGATGTCGATCCGATAGGGAGTGTGGCCCAGCAGCCGCCAGGCCACCCCGATCAGCGCCATCGCCGCCAGCAGGCAGAACAGCCGCCAGGCCAGCGTCGGCACCCATCCCGCCCGCAAACTCCTCATGTCGCCGACCAGACTATCGGTGCCTGCGGCAGCACCGGCGCGACCCCGGGCCGCGACACGCGCAGGTCGACGGGACTTTTGGCGTACGTTCTCCTCGTGCACCCGACCCTGGACTTCGACTTCGGGTTACCCGACGGCATCCCGTACTCCCGGTTGCCGCTGGTGTGCTGCCTGGTTGCGTTCATCCTGACGTTCTTCGTGACGCGCACGATCGTGCGGTACATCCGCAGCCACGCCGACAGCGATGCGCCCCGTAAGTGGTGGCAGCCGCGCAACATCTCCGGCGGCGGCGGGCTGCACATCCACCATGTGGTGATCGGCGTGATCCTGGTCATGGTCTCCGGGGTCGCGATGGTGACGCTGGCGGTCGACGGGGGAGTACCCGAGTTCACCGCCGCGTCGATCGTCTTCGGGATCGGCGCGGCGCTCGTGCTGGACGAGTTCGCGCTGATCCTGCACCTGTCCGACGTGTACTGGTCCGAAGACGGCCGGGCGTCGGTGGATGCCGTGTTCGTGGCCGTCGCGGTGGCGGGCCTGCTGATCCTCGGTTTCAATCCGCTGTCGTTCTTCGACGTCACGATCTGGCGCGACGATCAGACGGTCGCCGCGCGTGCGATCGTGATCGGTTCGGCAGTGGTGACACTGCTGCTCGCGGTGGTCGTGTTGATGAAAGGCAAGGTGTGGACGGGGTTGATCGGCATGTTCATCACCCCGCTGCTGCTGGTCGGTGCGATCCGGCTGTCGCGTCCGCATGCGCCGTGGGCGCGGTGGCGGTACACGAACCGGCCGCGCAAGATGCACCGCGCGCTGGAGCGGGAGCGCTGGCTGCGCCGGCCGGTCATCCAGGCCAAACTCTGGCTGCAGGACGCGATCTCGGGCATGCCGAAGTTCCCTGACGACAAGCTCGTCGACCAGGAACTCGATCGGGAGATCCACGCTGCCCCGGCACCCAGCAGGGATGTCGCGTAGTGCGCTACTTCTACGACACCGAGTTCATCGACAACGGCCGCACGATCGAGCTGATCTCGATCGGCGTCGCCGCCGAGGACGGCCGCGAGTACTACGCGATCTCCACCGAGTTCGATCCCGAGCGCGCCGGCCGGTGGGTGCGCAAGCACGTGCTGCCCAAGCTGCCGTCCCCGGCGTCGAAGCTGTGGCGGTCCCGGCGCCAGATCCGCTCGGAGCTGGAGGACTTCTTCGGCGTCGACGGCGACGAGCCCATCGAGCTGTGGGCCTGGGTGGGCGCCTACGACCACGTGGTGTTGTGCCAGCTCTGGGGTCCGATGACGGATCTGCCGCCGGCGATGCCACGGTTCACCCGCGAGTTGCGCCAGTTCTGGGAGGACCACGGCAGCCCGCGGATGCCGCCCCGGCCCCGCGACGCCCACGACGCGCTCGTCGACGCCAAGCACAACCTGGTCCGCTACCAGCTCATCACCGGCGAAAAGCGGTTTTGACCCGCCGTTACCATGGATGGGTGAACTGGACCGTCGACGTACCCATCGACCAGCTGCCTCCGCTGCCGCCGCTGCCCGAGGATCTGCGTGCGCGCCTGGACGCGGCGCTCGCCCGTGAGGCGCTGCAGCAGCCGAGCTGGGACGCCGGTCAGGCCGCCGCGATGCGCACCGTGTTGGAGAGCGTGCCGCCGGTGACCGTGCCGTCGGAGGTGGAGAAGCTCAAGGCCCAACTGGCCGACGTGGCGCGGGGCAAGGCGTTCCTGCTGCAGGGCGGCGACTGCGCCGAGACGTTCGTCGACAACACCGAACCGCACATCCGGGCCAACATCCGCACGCTGCTGCAGATGGCGGTGGTGCTGACCTACGGCGCGAGCATGCCCGTCGTGAAGGTGGCCCGCATCGCCGGCCAGTACGCCAAGCCGCGGTCGTCGGACACCGACGCGCTGGGCCTGCGGTCCTACCGCGGCGACATGGTCAACGGTTTCGCCCCCGACGCCGCGGTCCGCGAGCACGATCCGTCGCGCCTGGTCCGGGCCTACGCCAATGCCAGCGCCGCGATGAACCTGGTGCGGGCGCTGACCTCGTCGGGCATGGCGTCGCTGCACCATGTGCACGAGTGGAACCGCGAGTTCGTCCGCACATCGCCGGCCGGGGCGCGCTACGAGGCGCTGGCCGGTGAGATCGACCGCGGTCTGCGGTTCATGAGTGCCTGCCGCGTCGACGACCGCAACCTCGACACCGCCGAGATCTTCGCCAGCCATGAGGCGCTGGTGCTCGACTACGAGCGCGCGATGCTGCGGATGGACACCGAGTCGCCGACCGGCCCGAAGCTCTACGACCTGTCCGCGCACTACGTGTGGATCGGCGAGCGCACCCGGGCACTCGACGGCGCCCACATCGCGTTCGCCGAGGTGATTGCCAACCCGATCGGTATCAAGATCGGGCCGACGACGTCGCCCGAGCTGGCGGTCGAGTACGTCGAGCGGCTGGACCCGAACAACGAGCCCGGCCGGCTCACCCTGGTCAGCCGGATGGGCAACCACAAGGTCCGCGACGTACTGCCGGCGATCATCGAGAAAGTGGAGGCCTCGGGCCACCAGGTGATCTGGCAGTGCGACCCGATGCACGGCAACACCCACGAGTCGTCGACCGGATACAAGACCCGGCATTTCGACCGCATCGTCGACGAGGTGCAGGGCTTCTTCGAGGTGCATCACGCGCTGGGCACGCACCCGGGTGGGATCCACGTGGAGATCACCGGGGAGAACGTCACCGAGTGTCTCGGTGGCGCACAGGACATCTCGGACACCGATCTGGCCGGCCGCTACGAGACGGCGTGCGATCCTCGGCTGAACACGCAGCAGTCTTTGGAACTGGCGTTCCTCGTGGCGGAGATGCTGCGCGACTGACTCAGAGCAGGTTGGGCAGGTTGGTGCCGAGCGTCCATGCGCCGGCGCCGGCCAGCCCCGCCAGCGTGAGCACCGCGATCACCCAGAACAGCAGGACTCGCCGCGCGCGCTGGCGGGCCCAGTAGAACTCCTCGAGGTCGATTCCGGCGAATCGTCCTGTCAGCGGCCAATGTTCATCGTCGAAATTTGAGTCGTCCGGGTCATCCGGCTCGGGTTCGGGTGCCTGGTCGCGTTCCATGACCCGCGTGTGCCGCGGGCCCGCCAGGTTCGTCGTGGCGGCGTCGACGACGGACGCCGACTGGTGCATCGCCGAGTTGCGCGGCGCGGGCACCGTGAACCGGGGCAGCCCCAGTTGGGTGGCGATGAAGTCGACTTCGGCGCCCATCTCGGCCGCGTCGGCGAAGCGCCCCGCCGGGTCACGTGTCGTCGCGCACGCCACGAGCTCGTCGAATTGCCGTGGCACGCCGGCGATTCGGCTGCTCGGCGGCGGCACGTCGTGATCCAGCCGCTGATAGGCCACCGCGAGCGGGCTGTCCCCGGTGAACGGCGTGCTGCCGGTGAGCAATTCGAAGACCAGGACGCCGACGGCGTACACGTCGCCGCGGGCGTCGGTGTCCCCGGAGGCCACCTGTTCGGGCGCGAGATACGCGGCGGTGCCCAAGATCACGCTCGTCGCGGTGATCTTGGCCTCGGCCAACGCCCGCACCAGTCCGAAGTCGGCGATCTTGACCTCGCCGTCGTCACTGATCAGCACGTTCTCCGGCTTGACGTCGCGGTGCACGAGCCCGGCGCGGTGCGCCGCGGTGAGGCCGCTCAGCACCGGACGCAGCACCGCCGCCACCGCGTGCGGCGGCATCGGCCCGCGCTCGCGCAGCAGTTCGCGCAGCGTGCCGCCGTCGACGAGTTCCATCGCCAGATATGGGGGCTCACCGCCCCGCGTGCCCCCGCCCTGGTCGTACACCGCGACCAGCCCGGGGTCCTTCAGCCGCGCAACGGCCCTGGCCTCGCGCTGGAATCGGGTGAGGAAGTGATCGTCGCCGGCGTAGCGGCTGTCCATGACCTTCAACGCCACCGGGCGGTCGAGCCGCAGATCGACCCCGCGATACACCGCGGACATGCCACCGGTGGCGATCAGCGCCCCGACCCGGTAGCGGCCGTCCAGCACTGCGCCGGTGAGCCCGCCGGTCGGCTGGAAGGTTTCCATCGGACTCATGGTACGAGCCGCGCCGCCGCCGACCCGTCAAGCGGCATCGCGAGGTGCCCTGTGCGCCTAGACTCTGTGCGATGAGCAGCATTCCGACTGCCGAGGACGTGTTGTCTCCCGATGAGGACGTCTACGACCTGCCCACGGTCGCGCGCCTCCTGAGGGTTCCGGTGAGCAAGGTGCACCAGCACCTGCGGGAGGGGCATCTGGTGGCCGTGCGCCGCGGCCGCGACGTGGTGATCCCCAAGGTCTTCTTCGACGAGAAGGGCCACGTGCTCAAGCCGCTGTCCGGGCTACTCGTCGTGTTGCACGACGGCGGGTATCAGGAGACCGAGATCGTGCGGTGGCTGTTCACCCCGGATCCGTCTCTGACGATCCAGCGCGACGGGTCCACCGAGCGGTTGGCTAATGCGCGCCCGGTGGATGCGTTGCATTCGCATCAGGCCCGAGAGGTGGTTCGCCGGGCGCAGGCGATGGCGTACTGAGCGCGGCGGTCCCCGCGGCTTCGGTGTGCGAGCGGTGCAGCCAGTACCACGCGCCCACCGCGCACGCGGTCGCGAGCGCGACGTGGAACCACGAGTACATGCCATGGGCGCCGTCGGGCCGCCAGATCACCGAGATCCACGTCGAGAAGCCGGCGATCAGCGCGATCGCCCGCGGTGACTGGGCGAGCGCGGCCATCACCGCGAGCGGCCAGGTGTAGTACCACGGCAGCGCCGCCGGGACGAACAGGACGACGATCACCATCAGCGCGGCGATGCCCATCAGTGCGTCGCGGTCGGTGCGCCGGTATCGCCACCACAGCACCGGCGCCGAGATGGCGATGATCGCGATCCCGATGATGCGCAGGACGTCCAGCACCGCATAGAAGTTCACGGGGATGACGAGGCCGATCACGGCGTTGGTGAAGTTCGCGATGGCGGTGGGCACGGTCAGCCAGTTGATGATCTTCACCGAACCTGCCAGCGCCGTCAGCCAGCCCAGTCCCACGCCGGCCGCCAGGGAGAGCACCGCGAACACCGCGGCGAACACCACCACGCACGAGGCCGTGGCGACCATGAACGCTCTGACGGGGGAGTAGCCGCGTCGCTGCTGCAGCGCGCGAGCCCACACCCACACCATGAACGGAAGGGCCAGGCCCGCGGTGGCTTTGACCGCGACGGCCACGCCGATGAGGGTCACTCCTGCCACGCAACGGCCGCCGAAGCACAGCGCGATGCCGGCCATCATCAGCCCCACCATCAGCATCTCGTTGTGTACGCCGCCCATCAGCTGGATGATGACCAGCGGGTTGAGCACGCAGATCCACAGGGCAGTAGCCGTGTTCGCGCCGACGTGCCGGGCCACCCGCGGCACCGCCCAGATCAGCAGGGCCAGGCCGGGCAGCATGCACAGCCGCAGCAGCATCGTGCCGGCGACGACGTCGTTGCCGACGAGCAGGGTGACGAACTTGGCGATCAGGATGAAAGCGGGCCCGTACGGCGCCGTCGTCGTGGTCCAGATCGGACTCACGTTGTCCAGCAACGAGTTCGGGTTCTCGATCGGGCCGACGAGGTAGGGGTCGTACCCGTCGCGCAGCAGGGCGCCCTGGGCGAGGTAGGAGTAGGTGTCGCGGCTGAACAGCGGAACGCTGAGCAGCAGCGGTGCCAGCCAGAAGCCGGTGGTGACCACCATCGTGTAGTGGGTTGCCGTGCGGGCGATCACATGCCGGCCGAGCCACAGCCAGGCGAGCAGCATCAGCGCCACGCCGCTCCACAGCAGCACCGAGGAGAGCACGAGCCCGTGCCCGAACCTCAGCCACGACAGGTGCATCGACTCGAGCACCGGGTCGTGCAGTCGGGTGCTGCCGGCGCCGAGGCCGCCTGCGGTGACCAGCAGGGCGCCCAGCGCGCCGAACCAGGCCGGCTTGGCCGCCGGTGACGTCGCGAAATCACGGAACCGCGGCAGCGGCGGTGCGGGGGAGAGCGCGGGTGTCGTCATGCCTACGCGGTGCGGTTCGCGGCCAATCTGGCGAGCTGGGTGAGGCCGGCCCGGGCCTGCGCGTCGATGGGCGCGGAGTCGAGGATGCCGATCGCGGTGGCGGTCAGGGTCTCGATGCGGTTCTCGACGGCGGCCAGCGCCCCGACGGATTCGATGAGCGCGCGCAGCTCGGTGACCGCGTCGTCGGACAGATCGGTGCCGATGGAGGTGCGCAACAGTTTGGCCGCGACCGGGTCCCGCTGTTCGGCCAGCGCGATGGCCTCGGCCAGCAAGACCGTGCGCTTGCCCGAGCGCAGGTCATCGCCGGACGGTTTACCGGTGACCGTCGGGTCGCCGAACACCCCGAGCACGTCGTCGCGCAGCTGGAACGCGATTCCGAGGCCGGTGCCCGCCTCGTGGAAGGCGTCCTGGATCTCCGGGCGGTCGGCGGCGGCCGCAGCACCGAACTGGAGCGGTCGCGAGATGGTGTAGGAGGCCGTCTTGTACGTGTTGACGGTCAGTGCCGCGGCCACCGTGTCGGCACCGGTGGCCTCGTTGACGATGTCGAGGTACTGGCCGCCCAGCACCTCGGTCCTGATGGCCGCCCACACCCGCTGCACCCGGGCTTGGGCATCGGCTCCGATGAGTGCCGTGGTGACGATGTCGTCGGCCCACACCAGGGACAGATCGCCGAGCAGGATGGCCGCCGACAACCCGAACTGGTCGGGGGAGCCGTGCCAGCGCTGCTCGCGGTGCCGGTCGGAGAAGATGCGGTGCACGGTCGGCAGGCCACGCCGGGTCGCCGACGCGTCGATCACGTCGTCGTGCACCAGGGCGCAGGCGTGCAGCAGTTCCAGCGCAGAGAACAGACGCAGCACCGCGGCGTCGGGTTCGGTGCCCGCAACGGCACGCCACCCCCAGTACGCGAACGCGGGGCGCAGCCGCTTGCCGCCGCGCAGCACGAACTCTTCGAGGGCTTCGGTCAGCACTGCGTAGTCGGCGCCGATGTAGGCCGCATCGCGGCGCCGTTCCTGCAGGTACTCGCGAAGTTGTTCGGTGACGGCGGCGGCCAGCTCGGCGGCTGACGGTGCCTGGGTGGCTCTGGTATCAGCAGTGGCATCCACGCTCAGCGGGCGCCCCTTTCTTGCGATCGTCTGACTGCTCAGCGTAGAGCCTGCGGCCGGTCGACGGTCGCTGCAGCATCTAGCGCGGCTGTTCTTCGGGCTGTCCGGGCTTCGGCGCCTGGTCGCGGCTGTTGTAGGCGAGCGCGCCGATGATGCCGGCGACGATGAGCGACGCGACGCCGAGCCAGATCGCTGCGCCGGTGAACGAGCGCGCGCTCGGGTCGGTGTAGCGGGCCTGGGCGTTCATCGTGCTGACCACTCCCGGGCGCAGTTTCCACTCGACCACCTCGGAGGACACCCGGTCGCCGTTGGTGGAGGTGACCTCACCGGGGAACGACACCGACAGCGACACATCGGCTTCGGGGTCGCTGAGCGAGGTCAGGTCGGCGCGGCCCTCGAGGATGACGAGGTCACCGGCGCGGCGCAGCGAGATGTCGACGCCGGCGGCGTCGCGGTTCATCCCGGCCAGCTGGGGCAGCTCGGCGAAGGTGAGGTCGGAGAAGACGGCCTGGGAGCCGACGTAGTCGTCGCGGTCGTAGTCCGACACCGCGACCTTCTGCGCGAACGGCAGGTTGTTGAGCAGCTGCGGGCCTCTGTCGCTGTCGTCGCGCGGTTTGGCCGCGGCCACGATCTGACCGGACACCCGGTCGTCGGGGGAGACCGTCAGCGAGGTACGCACGCGCACGCACCCGATCAGCGCCGGCGCCAGCACCAGCAGCACGAGCATCATCGCGAGGACACGCCGGGAGGTCCGGTGGCGGTTGCGCACGGGGTCATCGTGCCAGACCACAGAGCCGATCCGGTGTTCAGAGGGGCTTTTTACAGGGGAAGCGCGCGGCCGAGAATGGCGAAGGCCCGCGGATCTCCGGAGAAGTGGTAGCCGCGGATGACGTCGGTGAAGCCGAGCCGGCGGTAGAGCCGCCACGCGCGGTTGGCCTCGCCGTTGATCTCGGGCGTGGACAGCAGCACGTGGTCTTCGCCGCGGCCGTCGAGCAGGCTGCGGATCAGCGCCTCGCCCAGACCGCGGCCCTGGGCCGGCGGCAGGATGTGCAGCTCGGTGAGCTCGAAATAGCTGGTCATCAATGCCGTGATGTGAGCGGCGTCGGCTCCGCTGCGGCGTAGTCCCGCGACCACCTGCTGCTGCCACCATTGGTCGGGCGCCCCGCAGTAGCCGTAGGCGATGCCGACCATGGGCGCGTCGGTCAGATCTCCGTCAGGTTCGTCCGCGGTCTGGACGGCGGCCACGGCCTTCCAGCCGTGCCTTCGGGTGTGCTCGACCCACATCGAGGCCCGCTGTTCCTCGGTGCCGCGGGGGTAGTGCATGGCGTCGACGTAGATGGACAGGGCGTCGCCGAGACGACGCTGCATATCGACTGGCGACAGCTCGATCAGATGCGTCGCCAAGTATCTGCCTTTCCCTGCGGTGACCCGGTGGCCGACACCATTATCGGACTGATCGCAGCGAACCATGACGCGCGGCATCCGGCGACAGCGCCTCGTCATAGAATCAGGGACCGAAGTAGGTGGTACGGCTCAGATTCTGCTCGTACTATTGGTGTTGCGTGCCCGTCCACACGGGCACACCCTGATGTTTGAACGACTGAGACGCCCCCACGGCAAGAGGGAGGGACGAATGCCACTCTCCGATCATGAGCAGCGCATGCTCGATCAGATCGAGAGCGCGCTCTATGCCGAGGACCCCAAGTTCGCGTCCAGCGTTCGTGGCGGGACCCTCCGGGCGCCGTCGACGCGGCGCCGGCTGCAAGGCGCCGCCCTGTTCGTGGTCGGTCTCGCGATGTTGGTCTCGGGTGTGGCGTTCAAGGCGACGATGATCGGCAGCTTCCCGATCCTGTCGGTGATCGGTTTCATCGTGATGTTCGGCGGCGTCGTGTTCGCGATCACCGGGCCGCGGGTCGGAGTGTCCGGCGAGCGTCCGGCGGCCGGCAGCGGCCCGGGTGGCGCGGTGAACCGCCAGAAGCGCGCCAAGGGTGGCGGCGGGTCGTTCACCAGCCGGATGGAAGACCGCTTCCGCCGCCGCTTCGACGAATAGCGCTCGACGCTTCCAGGGGCAGCCCGCCAGGGCTGCCCCTCTTTTTTGCCCCACCACCCCCCACCGAGCTTCGCGGAGCGCAACGTCTCGCCTGTGAACTGGGCTTTCGGCGCTGGCTCACGAGACGCGCCGCGCACGCCCCGCCTCTCCGCGCACCTTCATGTCACCCCTAACCTGCAGGTTGTGGGGACGCGCGCGAAATGCTGACCGCGGTTCGGCGCAAAGTGGGGGATTGTGGGGTAAAGTGGCGGACAACGGAGCGACCGGGGTTCCGCCAGGGCGAGGCTTTAGCGAGGTGGCGAGATGTTCTTCGGCACCTACACGCCCAAGCTCGATGACAAGGGGCGGCTGACGCTGCCCGCCAAGTTCCGCGACGCACTGGCAGGAGGGTTGATGGTCACCAAGAGTCAAGATCACAGCCTGGCTGTCTATCCGCGGGCGGAGTTCGAGGCGATGGTCACCGAGATCTCCGGCCGGGCCAAGCGGGGCAACCCGCAGGCACGCGCGTATCTGCGCAACCTGGCCGCCAGCACGGACGAGCAGTACCCGGACGCCCAGGGCCGGATCACGCTGTCCGCCGAACACCGCCGCTACGCGAACCTCAGCAAGGAGTGCGTGGTCATCGGCTCGATCGACTTCCTCGAGATCTGGGACGCCCAGGCATGGCAGGACTACCAGGAGCTTCACGAAGAGAACTTCTCCGCGGCCAGCGATGAAGCACTCGGCGACATCATTTGACCTGGCCCCGCAGGCCCGTGCGGCGCGGCCTCTGTCCGAACCGACCCTGACGTACTTCCCCGACGTCAGGTCCGGGCTCTCGGACAGGGACCACGCCGCAGGGGCCGCCCCGATCTCCGAGGGTGCTGCGATGACCGAAGAGCCCCACGTTCCGGTCCTGTTGGACCGCTGCGTCGAGCTGCTCGCGCCCGCGTTGACCCGCCGCGGTGCCGACGGTGCCGGCGCGACGCTCGTCGATGCCACCCTCGGCGCCGGCGGGCACACCGAACGCTTCCTGACCGACTTCCCATCCCTGCACGTCGTCGGCCTGGACCGCGACCCGGCGGCCCTACGGATCGCCGGCGAGAGGCTCGCGCCGTTCGGTGACCGGTTCACCGCGGTGCGCACCCGCTACGACGGCTTCGATCTCACCGGGGTGGATGCGTTCCTGTTCGACCTGGGCGTGTCCTCGATGCAGCTCGATCAGCCCGAGCGCGGATTCTCGTACTCGACCGACGCGCCGCTGGACATGCGGATGGACTCCGACGCCCCGCTGACGGCCGCCGAGATCCTCAACACCTACGAGGAGAAGCAGATCGCGCGGATTCTGCGCGAGTACGGCGAGGAGAAGTTCGCCGGCCGCATCGCCGCCCACGTGGTGCGGCGCCGCGCGGTCAGTCCGTTCGAGACCACCGGTGAGTTGGTCGAGCTGCTGTACCAGGCGATTCCGGCGCCGGCGCGGCGGACCGGCGGGCACCCCGGTAAGCGGACCTTCCAGGCGCTGCGTATCGCCGTCAACGCCGAGCTCGACGCACTGCGGCTGGCCATCCCGAAGGCGTTGCGCGCGTTGCGCTCCGGCGGGCGGATCGCCGTGATGGCCTACCAGTCACTGGAAGACCGCATCGTCAAACAGGAATTCGCCGCGGCGACCGCGTCGCGGACCCCCGCTGGCCTGCCGGTCGAACTACCCGGCCACGGACCGGAATTCGTCGCGCTGACCCGGGGCGCCGAACGCGCGAGTGCGCAGGAGATCGACCGCAATCCCAGAAGCGCTCCGGTTCGGTTGCGCGCGTTGGAGAAAGTTGGGGGGCAGGAGCACTCATGAAGACCCAGAAGACTCAGAGGACACCCAAGGCGGGCTCGAAGGGCGCCCAGCCCGAGAAACGACGCACCACTTCTCGCGCAGCAGCGGGCAAGCCGAAGAAGGCCGGACGACGTCCGGTCCGTGACGCCGGGCGCGCTCCCGTCGACGCGTCGCCCCGCGCACGTGCGACCGAGCGGGAGTCGCGACGCCAGCGCCCCGCGCCGCGCACCACGCCGATCCAGCGACTCACCGACACCCCGGCCCGGCCGAAGACCGCGAGCCAGGCCAAGGCGCGGGCGAAGGCGCGTAAGGCCAAGGCGCCCAAGGTCGTTCGGCCCCCGCTGCGGCAGCGCCTGCTGGTCCGCCTGGCGTCCATCGACCTCAATCCGCGCCGCCTCGTCGCGCGCGTCCCGTTCGTGGTCCTGATCATCGGCTGCCTGGGGTTGGGCCTGGGGGTCACGCTGTGGCTGTCCACCGACGCGGCCGAGCGGTCGTATCAGCTGGGGCACGCCCGCCAGGTCAACCAGGCTCTGCTGCAGCAGAAGGAGGCGCTGGAACGTGATGTGCTGCAGGCGCAGGCAGCGCCCGCACTGGCCGAGGCCGCACGCAATCTCGGGATGATCCCGTCGCGCGACACCGCGCACCTGGTGCAGGACGCCTCGGGCAACTGGGTCGTCGTCGGCACCCCCAAGCCCGCCGAGGGCGTGCCGCCACCCCCGCTCAACGCGCCGCTTCCCGAGCCGGCCCCGCCGGCCCCGCCTGCCCCGCGCGTCGTAACGCCATCTGAGGTCCCCGTCCGGCTACCGTCGCAGATCATGCCCTTCACCGCGCCGCTGCCCGGCCAGGCGCCACTGCTCCCCGGCCAGGCACCTCTGGTGCCCGGAACCGAGGTGCCGCATGCGGTCTCCGGTGCGCTGCCAGGCCCGGTCCCGGCACCCGCTGATCCGGCCCTGCCCGCCGTGCTGCCCGCCGCCCAGCCCGTCCTCCCGCCCGTCGACCCCGCCGCACCGGTGCCGGGCCCGCCGGCATGAGTCGCAAGGCGCAGCCCGCGCGACGCACGACCCGCGCGGCCGGTGCCGAACGCTCGGCCCGGTCGCGCCGGGTACGTCAGCCCAGGCAATCAACCACCGCCAGCGGGCTGCGGAGCGCGTCCTTCGTCTTCCGGCACCGCACCGGAAACGCGGTGATCTTCCTGCTGCTCGTGCTCGCGGCGGCCCAGCTGTTCACGCTGCAGGTGCCGCGCGCCGACGGGTTGCGGGCCGAGGCCGCCGGTCAGCTCAAGGTCACCGACATCGACGCCGCGCTGCGCGGCTCGATCGTCGACCGCAACAGCGACAAGCTGGCCTTCACCATCGAGGCGCGCGCGCTGACGTTCCAGCCCGTGCGAGTGCGCAAGCAGTTGCAAGAGGCCTACGAAAAGGCGACAGACAAAGCCGCCGAGAACAGCAAGGCCGGCGGCGACGACGGCACAGCCGTGCCGGACCCCGATGCCCGCCTGCGGCAGATCGCCGACGGCGTGGCCAAGCGGCTGGGCAACAAGCCCGACAGCGCCACGGTGCTCAAGAAGCTGCGCAGCAACGAGACGTTCGTGTATCTGGCCCGTGCGGTCGATCCCGCGATCGCCGACGCGATCACCACCGACTTCCCGGAGGTCGGCGCCGAACGTCAGGATCTGCGGCAGTATCCGGGCGGGTCCCTGGCGGCCAACATCGTCGGCGGCATCGACTGGGACGGCCACGGACTCCTCGGCCTCGAGGATTCCTTGGACTCCGTACTCGCGGGCACCGACGGCTCGGTCACCTACGACCGCGGCTCCGACGGTGTGGTGATCCCGGGGAGCTACCGCAACCGCCACGACGCGGTCAACGGGTCGACGGTGATGCTCACCCTGGACGACGACATCCAGTTCTACGTCCAGCAGCAGGTCCAGATGGCCAAGGAGGCCTCGGGGGCCAAGAACGTCTCCGCCGTCGTGCTCGATGCCAAAACCGGTGAGGTACTGGCGATGTCGAACGACAACACGTTCAACCCCTCCCAGGACATCAGCAAGCAGTCCACCCGCGAGCTGGGCAACCTGTCGGTGTCCTCGCCGTTCGAACCGGGGTCGGTCAACAAGATCATCACCGCGGCATCGGTGATCGAGAACCACTTGTCCACCCCCGACGAGGTGTTGCAGGTTCCCGGCTCCATCGACATGGGCGGCGTCAACGTCCGCGACGCCTGGAACCACGGCACGATGCCGTACACCACGACCGGTGTGTTCGGGAAGTCCTCCAATGTGGGCACGCTCATGCTGGCCCAGCGGGTCGGCCCGCAGCGCTACGCCGAGATGCTGCGGAAGTTCGGGCTGGGTCAGCGCACCGGGGTCGGGTTGCCTGGTGAGAGCGCGGGCCTGGTGCCCCCCATCGACCAGTGGTCGGGCAGCACGTTCTCCAATCTTCCCATCGGGCAGGGTCTTTCGATGACCCTGCTGCAGATGTCGGCGATCTACCAGACCATCGCCAACGACGGCGTGCGGATCCCGCCGCGCATCCTCAAGGCGACGATCGCCGCCGACGGCACCCGCACCGACGAGCCGCGGCCCGAGGGTATCCGGGTGATCTCCCCGGAGACCGCGCGCACGGTGCGCAACATGTTCCGCGCGGTCGTGCAGCGCGACCCGATGGGGATTCAGCAGGGCACCGGTCCCGCGGCGGCCGTCGAGGGCTATCAGATCGCCGGCAAGACCGGAACGGCCCAGCAGATCAACCCGGCCTGCGGCTGCTACTACGACGACGTCTACTGGATCACGTTCGCGGGCATGGCACCGGCCGACGACCCCCGCTACGTGGTGGGCGTGATGATGGACGCGCCGCACCGCGCCGCCGACGGTTCGCCCGGGTCCTCGGCCGCGCCGCTGTTCCACAACATCGCCTCGTGGTTGCTGCAGCGGGAGAACGTGCCGCTGTCCAAGGACCCCGGTGCGCCGCTGACCCTTCAGGCGGGGTGACGCCCGCGGGCGGCCACGGCCTGCGTGGGGGGCTGGGTACTGTGGCATGGCCATGAATCTGCGCCCCAACCATCCCGAAGGCCTGCCGCTCGGGGAAATGGCCCGTCTCATCTCCGCGGTGCACGCCGAGATCGAGCCGCTGCCGCAGGTGCACCTGACGGGGGTGACGCTGCGGGGTCAGGACGCCCGGCCGGGTGATCTGTTCGCTGCGTTGCCGGGTGCGCGGTCGCATGGCGCCCGCTACGCCGCCGACGCGGTGTCGCGCGGCGCGGTCGCGGTGCTGACCGATCACGACGGGCTGGCCGAGCTGTCGGCTGCGGGCGGAGTCGGTGTGCCGATCCTTCTACACGCGCAACCGCGCACCGTCCTGGGCGCGGCCGCAGCCGCCGTCTACGGCCATCCGTCGACCCGTCTGCGCGTCATCGGCGTGACCGGCACCTCCGGGAAGACCACCACCACCTACCTGATCGAGGCCGGGCTGCGCGCGGCCGGGCGGGTGGCCGGTCTGATCGGCACCGTCGGGGTGCGCATCGACGGGCACGACGAGGTGGGCGGCTTGACCACGCCCGAGGCACCGGACCTGCAGGCACTGTTCGCAGTCATGCTCGAGCGCGGCGTGGACACCGTGGTGATGGAGGTGTCCAGCCACGCGCTGACGCTGGGCCGTGTGGACGGTACGTCGTTCGCCGTCGGCGGTTTCACCAACCTGTCGCGCGACCATCTCGACTTCCATCCCACGATGGAGGACTACTTCGAGGCCAAGGCGAGGCTCTTCGATCCCGCGTCGCCGACACACGCGGCCGCGGCGGTGATCTGCGTGGACGACCAGTGGGGCCGGGCGATGGCGCGACGAGCCGACACCGCGGTCACCGTCGCGGTCGACGGCACCGCCGACTGGATGGTGGAGCAGATCCGCTCCCAGGGTGACGGCGTGCAGGATTTCGTCGCCGTCGATCCGGCCGGGGTGCACCACAGCATCGAGATCGGTCTGCCGGGCCGCTACAACATCGCCAACGCGGCGCTGGCGCTCGCGCTGCTCGACGCGGTGGGGGTCTCGCCCGAGCAGGCGGTCCCGGGCCTGCGGGGGGCGACGGTGCCGGGACGGTTGGAGAAGGTCGACCGCGGACAACCCTTCTTGGCGGTCGTCGACTACGCCCACAAACCGGGTGCGCTCGAGGCGGTGCTCGACACCCTGCGCAGCCAGTGCACCGGACGCATCGCCGTGGTGTTCGGTGCCGGCGGGAACCGGGACGCAGGCAAGCGCGGCCCGATGGGCGAGGTCGCCGCTGCGCTGGCCGACCTGGTGGTGGTCACCGACGACAACCCCCGCGACGAGGAGCCGGCCGAGATCCGGGCCGCGATCGTGGCCGGCGCGACAGGTGGCCGCGCCGAGGTCGTCGAGATTGGCGAGCGCCGAGCCGCCATCGACCACGCGGTGGCGTGGGCGCGTGAGGGCGATGTGGTGCTGATCGCCGGCAAAGGTCATGAGAGGGGCCAGACCAGCCGGGGTGTGACCCGGCCGTTCGACGATCGCGCCGAACTCGGCGCCGCGCTCGAAGCGCTGACCGGGGAGACGGGGACTCGATGATCGATCTGTCGCTGGCCCAGGTCGCCGACATCGTGGGTGGTCGGCTCGTCGATGTCACCGCCGAGGAGGCGGCGGCCCTGCGCGTCACCGGCACGGTCGAGTTCGATTCGCGTGCCATCGGTCCCGGCAGCCTGTTCCTCGCGCTGCCGGGGGCGCGGTCCGACGGGCACGACTTCGCGGCAGCGGCCGTCGACGCCGGCGCGGTCGGCGTGCTCGCCGCGCGCCCGGTCGGGGTGCCCGCGGTCGTGGTGGATCCGATCGCCGCCGAGGACGGCGCGGCCGGCGTGCTCGAACACGACTCCGACGGTTCCGGCGCGGCGGTCTTGGCCGCACTCGGGAAGCTGGCGGCCGCGGTGGCCACCGAGCTGGCCGCCGGCGGTCTGACGATCATCGGGATCACCGGGTCCTCGGGCAAGACCTCCACCAAAGACCTGATCGCCGCGGTGCTCGCCCCACTCGGTGAGGTGATCGCGCCGCCGGGGTCGTTCAACAACGAACTCGGCCATCCCTGGACGGTGCTGCGGGCGACGGCCGACACCGATTTCCTCGTCCTGGAGATGTCGGCGCGTCACCGCGGCAACATCGCCGCGCTCGCGCGGATCGCGCGGCCGTCGATCGCGGTCGTGCTCAACGTCGGCACCGCGCACCTCGGCGAGTTCGGCTCCCGCGAGGCGATTGCTGATACGAAATCCGAACTGCCGGAATCGGTTCCGGCGTCCGGGGTGGTGATCCTCAACGCCGACGACTCGGTGGTGGCGAAGATGGCGGAGGTGACCGAGGCGCGGGTCGTGCGCGTCGGGCGCACCGACTCGGCGTCCGACCGGATCGATGTGTGGGCCGATCACGTCACCCTCGACGCGCTGGCCCGCCCGCAGTTCACCCTGCACACCGCAGACGGGCAGGTCGGGGTCTCGCTGTCGGTGCATGGTGACCATCAGGTGTCCAACGCGCTGTGCGCGGCCGCCGTCGCGCTCGAATGCGGGGCCTCGCTGGAGCAGATCGCGGACGCGCTGGCCACCGCCGGACCGGTGTCGCGGCAGCGGATGGCCGTCACCACCCGCAGTGACGGCGTGACGATCGTCAACGACGCCTACAACGCCAATCCCGACTCGATGAGCGCCGGCCTCAAGGCGCTGGCATGGATGGGTCGCGAGGGGTCCGGAGAGGGCCGGACCTTCGCGGTGCTCGGTGAGATGGGCGAACTCGGCGAGGACTCGATTACCGAGCACGACCGCATCGGTCGGCTCGCCGTGCGCTTAGATGTCTCTCGACTCGTCGTCGTCGGAACCGGGAGGCCTATGAGCGCCATGCTGAACGGTGCCGTGATGGAGGGCTCCTGGGGCTCGGAGGCGACCCCGGTCGCCGACGCCGATGCCGCGCTGGAGCTGTTGCGCGCGGAGCTGCGGCCCGGCGACGTGGTGCTGGTGAAGGCGTCCAACGCCGCAGGCCTGGGCAGGGTGGCCGATGCGCTGATCGCCGAGGACAGCCGATGAGGCAGATCCTGATCGCGGTCGGGATCGCTCTCGCGGTGTCGATCCTGCTCACCCCGGTGCTGATCCGGCTGTTCACGCGGCAGGGTTTCGGTCACGAGATCCGCGAGGACGGCCCGCCCAGCCACGCGAAGAAGCGGGGCACCCCGTCGATGGGCGGCGTGGCCATCGTCGCCGGCATCTGGGCCAGCTATTTCGGCACCCATCTGGTGGGCATCGTCATCGACGGCAAGGGGCCGTCGGCGTCGGGGCTGCTCGTGCTCGGCCTCGCCACCGCCCTCGGCGTGGTCGGGTTCGTCGACGACCTGATCAAGCTGCGTCGCTCGCGCAACCTGGGGCTCAACAAGACCGCCAAGACCGTCGGCATCCTGGTGGCCGCGGTGCTGTTCGGGGTGCTGGCGCTGCAGTTCCGCAACGCCGACGGGCTCACCCCCGGCAGCGCCGAACTCTCCTACGTGCGCGAGATCGCAACCGTCACGCTGGCGCCGGCCATCTTCGTGCTGTTCTGCGTGGTGGTCGTGAGCGCCTGGTCGAACGCGGTGAACTTCACCGACGGCCTGGACGGGCTGGCTGCCGGCGCGATGGCGATGGTATGCGCCGCCTATGTGCTGATCACGTTCTGGCAGTTCCGCAACGCGTGTGCCACCAGCCCCGGGCTGGGCTGCTACAACGTGCGCGATCCGCTGGATCTGGCGATCATCGCCGCCGCGACCGCCGGCGCGTGCATCGGCTTCCTGTGGTGGAACGCCGCACCGGCCAAGATCTTCATGGGCGACACCGGGTCGCTGGCGCTGGGCGGCATCATCGCCGGGCTCTCGGTGACCAGCCGCACCGAGATGCTGGCCGTGGTGCTGGGTGCGCTGTTCGTCGCCGAGGTGACCTCGGTGGTGGTGCAGATCATGGCTTTCCGCACCACGGGTCGGCGCGTGTTCCGGATGGCGCCGTTCCACCACCACTTCGAGCTGGTGGGCTGGGCGGAGACCACGGTGATCATCCGGTTCTGGTTGCTGACCGCGATCGCCTGCGGGCTCGGGGTGGCGCTGTTCTACAGCGAGTGGCTCACGACCGTCGGTGCCTGACGTGACCGACGTCATCGCGCCCGGCGCCGCCGTGCTCGTCGTCGGGGCCGGCATCACCGGGCGGGCGGTTCTGGCCGCGCTGACCCCGCTGGGCGCGCGCGCCACCCTCACCGACGACAGCCCGTCCGCGCTGACGGCGTACGCGCAGCAGGGCGGCGCGGTCATCGACCCGGCCGGTGCTGCCGCGACGATCGCCGGGTTCGACCTCGTCGTCGTCAGCCCGGGAATCCCGCCCGACGCCGCGGTGCCCACCGCCGCCGCGGCGGCGGGAGTGCCGGTGTGGGGTGACGTCGAGCTGGCCTGGCGGCTGGACCGGGCCGGGCACTACGGGCCGCCCAAGACGTGGCTGGTGGTGACCGGGACCAACGGCAAGACCACGACGACGTCGATGCTGCACGCGATGCTGTGTGCCGCCGGCCGGCGATCGGGACTGTGCGGCAACATCGGCGAGCCGGTGCTCGCGGTGCTGGATCAGCCGGTCGACGTGCTGGCCGTGGAACTATCCAGTTTCCAGCTGCATTGGGCGCCGTCGGTGCACCCTGACGCCGGCGCCGTGCTCAACGTGGCCGAGGACCATCTGGACTGGCACGGCTCGCTGGACGCGTACGCGGCGGACAAGGCGCGGGCGCTGACGGGCCCCATCGCGGTCGGCGGCGTGGACGACCCGATCGCGGCCGCGCTGCTGACCAGTTGCCCCGCCCCGACCCGGGTCGGCTTCCGGCTCGGCGAGCCGGGCCCCGGGGAGCTGGGCGTGCTCGACGGCCGACTGGTCGACAACGCGTTCGCCGACGGTCTGATCCTGGCCGACGCGGCACGGGTTCCGGTGGCCGGTCCGGTAGGCGTGCTCAACGCACTGGCCGCCGCGGCGCTGGCGCGGGCGGTCGGGGTGCCCGCGGACGCGGTGGAACAGGCGCTCGTGTCGTTCGCGGTGGCCCGGCACAGGGCCGAGGTCGTCGCGGTCGCCGAGGGCGTGACCTACGTCGACGATTCGAAGGCGACCAATCCGCATGCCGCCCGCGCATCGATCAGCGCGTATCCCCGGGTGGTCTGGGTTGCGGGCGGTCTCCTCAAAGGCGCGTCGGTCGACGATCTGCTGGTCGCGGTGGCGAACCGCCTGGTCGGAGTGGTCCTGCTGGGCCGCGACCGCGCGGTGGTGGCCGACGCGCTGGCACGACACGCACCGGATGTCCCCGTTGTCGAGGTGCTGACGGGGGAGGATTCTGGGGTGGTTGAGAAAGCTGTGACAGGTGTGACTCACGCTCGGGCGGGTGACGGTCCGGTGGCCGAGGCCGTCATGGCTGCCGTCGTCGACGCCGCGCGCGGTCTCGCCGGGCCCGGCGACACGGTGCTGCTGGCGCCCGCAGGCGCGTCCTTCGACCAGTTCCGCAGCTACGGTCACCGGGGCGACACGTTCGCCGCGGCCGTGCGCGCCGCGATCCGGTAGCGGGTCGTCCATGAGCGCGATCCTCGCCCGGCTGCGCCACCGGCGCGCCAACCCCGCGGCCGATGACGCGGGGACGTCCCTGCCTGCCCTGACGTCGTCCTCGCACGACTCCACCGCCCCGGCACCGCGCACCAGGGTCGGGGCCTGGCTGGACCGGCCGATGACGTCGTTCCACCTGATCATCGCCGTCACCGCATTGTTGCTCACGATGGGCCTGACGATGGTGCTATCGGCGTCGGGCGTCTACTCCTACGACATGGACGGCTCCCCGTGGGCGGTCTTCGGCAAGCAGGTGCTGTGGACGGCGATCGGCCTGCTCGCGTTCTACATCGCGATGCGCACGCCGGTGGCGCTCATGCGGCGGTTCGCGTTCAGCAGCTTCGCGTTCACGATCGTGCTGCTGGTGCTGGTGCTCATCCCCGGGATCGGCAAGGAGGCCAACGGTTCGCGCGGCTGGTTCGTGATCGCCGGGTTCTCCATGCAACCCTCGGAACTGGCGAAGATCGCGATGGCCGTGTGGGGTGCGCACCTGCTGGCCGCCCGCCGTATGGAACAGGCCTCGCTCAGAGAGATGCTCGTGCCCCTGGTGCCGGCCGCGGTGATCGCGCTGGCCCTGGTGGTGGCTCAGCCCGACCTCGGGCAGACGGTGTCGATGGGCGTGATCCTGCTCGGCCTGCTCTGGTACGCCGGCCTTCCCCTGCGGGTGTTCCTCACGTCGCTGGGCGCGGTCGTGGTGTCCGGCGCGATCCTCGCGGTGTCGGCCGGCTACCGGTCGGCGCGCGTGCAGGCCTGGCTCAACCCGGGCGCCGACGCGCAGGGCATGGGTTACCAGTCCCGGCAGGCCCGGTTCGCGCTGGCCAACGGCGGGGTGTTCGGCGACGGTCTGGGCCAGGGCACCGCGAAGTGGAACTACCTGCCCAACGCCCACAACGACTTCATCTTCGCGATCATCGGCGAGGAACTGGGCTTCATCGGCGCCGCCGGACTGCTGTGCCTGTTCGGATTGTTCGCCTACACCGGCATGCGGATCGCCCGGCGTTCGGCCGATCCGTTCCTGCGGCTGCTCACCGCGACCGCCACGCTGTGGGTGCTCTCGCAGGTGTTCATCAACGTGGGGTACGTCGTCGGCCTGCTCCCCGTCACGGGGCTGCAGCTGCCGCTCATCTCCGCCGGCGGCACGTCGACGGCCACCACGCTGCTGATGATCGGCATCATGGCCAACGCCGCGCGCCACGAACCACAGGCCGTCGCCGCGCTGCGGGCGGGCCGTGACGACCGGGTCAACCGGCTGCTGCGCCTTCCGCTGCCCGCCCCGTACGTGCCGACACGCGCGGAGGCCGTGCGGGACCGGCTGAAGACACGCTCGAAGCCCAGCGCCAAGCCCGCGAAAGCCGGGCGGTCCCGGGCGGCCAAGCGCCCGGTGCGCTCGGCCACCCCGCCCGTCGGTTATGGTGCTGGCCAGCGCAATCAGGGCCGACGGGCCCGCACACTGGAAGGTCAACGTCACGGGTGAGCGGTTTCTCGGTCGTTCTCGCCGGTGGAGGCACGGCCGGTCACGTCGAACCCGCGATGGCCGTCGCCGATGCGCTCACCGCGCTCGACCCGAACGTCCGGATCACCGCGTTGGGTACGGCACGCGGCCTGGAGACCCGGCTGGTCCCTGAGCGCGGCTACCGACTCGAGCTGATCACCCCGGTGCCGCTGCCCCGCAAGCCGTCGGCCGATCTGGCGCGATTGCCGTTGCGGGTGCGCCAGGCGGTCCGGCAGACCCGGGCGATCTTCGACGACGTCGCCGCCGACGTCGTCATCGGTTTCGGCGGCTACGTCGCCGTTCCGGCCTACCTGGCGGCGCGCAGCGTGCGCCCGGGTCGGCGTATCCCCGTCGTCGTGCACGAGGCCAACGCCAGCGCGGGATGGGCGAACCGCGTGGGTGTCCGCTCGGCGGCGCGCGTTCTCGCCGCAGTACCCGACCCGGGGCTGGGCCCCGTCGAGGTGGTCGGGGTCCCGGTCCGCGACGCGATCACGTCGCTGGACCGCGGTGCTGTGCGTGCGCAGGCCCGCGCGTTCTTCGGCTTCTCCGACGACGACACGGTCCTGCTGGTGTTCGGTGGCTCGCAGGGTGCCCAGTCGCTGAACCGCGCGGTGGCCGGGGCCGCGGAAGCGCTTGCCCGCCAGGGCATTGCGGTGCTGCACGCGCACGGACCGAAGAACACGCTGGAGCTACGCACCCCGGCGCCCGGCGATCCGCCGTACGTCGCGGTGCCGTATCTGGACCGTATGGACCTGGCGTATGCGGCGGCCGATCTGGCGATCTGCCGCTCCGGGGCGATGACGGTCGCCGAGGTGAGCGCGGTCGGCCTGCCCGCGGTGTACGTCCCGCTGCCGATCGGCAACGGTGAGCAGCGACTCAACGCGCTGCCGGTGGTCACCGCCGGCGGCGGACTGCTGGTCGAGGACCGCGAGCTCACCCCCGATCTCGTCGCGACGACGGTGGCCGGCCTGCTGACCGACCGGCCCCGGCTGGCCGCGATGACGGCGGCGGCGAAGCTGGCGGGTCACCCGGACGCGGCGCGGCGGGTCGCCGAAGTGGCTCTCGAGGTCGCCTCGGCGGCGAGCGGGCGGGCCCGGCGATGAGCACCGAGCCGCTGCCCGCGGAGCTTCAGCGGGTGCACATGGTGGGCATCGGCGGAGCCGGAATGTCCGGCATCGCAAGGATTCTGCTCGACCGCGGGGGCCTGGTGTCCGGGTCGGACGCCAAGGAGTCGCGCGCGGTGGTCGCGCTGAGGGCGCGGGGAGCGCAGGTGCGCATCGGCCACGACGGCTCGGCGCTCGACATGCTGCCCGGCGGACCGACCGCGGTGGTCACCACGCACGCGGCGATCCCGAAGACCAACCCGGAGCTGGTCGAGGCCCGCAGGCGCGGGATTCCGGTCATCCTGCGGCCCGCGGTGCTGGCCGAGCTGATGGCCGGGGACACGACGCTGATGGTGACGGGCACGGCCGGCAAGACCACGACCACGTCGATGCTCATCGTGGCGTTGCAGCACTGCGGTTTCGATCCGTCGTTCGCCGTCGGTGGTGACCTCGGCGAGCCGGGCACCAACGCCCACCACGGCAGCGGCGCCTACTTCGTCGCCGAGGCCGACGAGAGCGACGGCTCGCTGGTGCAGTACCGGCCAGACATCGCGGTGGTCACCAACATCGAGGCCGACCATCTGGACTTCTTCGGGTCCGAAGAAGCCTATGTCGCGGTGTTCGACGCGTTCGCCGAGCGGTTGCGCCCGGGCGGGGCGGTGGTGGTGTGCGTCGACGATCCGGGTGCGGCGGCGTTCGCCGAACGCACTGCGGCACTGGGGATTCGAGTTCTGCGCTACGGTTCTGGGACTCGAGAAGGCTTGGCCGGGGCGTTGTTGGACTGGCGGCAGCGCGGTACGGGTGCGGTGGCCACCGTGGCGCTGGCGGGGGAGGACGCACCGCGGACTATGCGGCTGTCCGTCCCGGGACGGCACATGGCGCTCAACGCGCTGGCCGCCTTGCTGGCCGCCACGCAGGTGGGTGCCGCACCCGATGACGTCCTCGACGCGCTCGCCGAATTCGAGGGCGTGCGACGGCGTTTCGAGCTGGTGGGCACCGCGGCGGGGGTGCGCGTCTTCGATGACTACGCCCACCACCCGACCAAGGTCACGGCCGCGCTCACCGCGGTGCGCGCGCTGGTCGAGGAGGCCGGCGGCCGCTCGGTGGTGGTGTTCCAGCCCCACTTGTATTCGCGGACAGCGACGTTCGCCCGTGAGTTCGGCGAGGCGCTGAGCCTGGCCGACGAGGTGTTCGTGCTGGACGTGTATGCCGCCAGGGAGCAACCCCTGGCGGGGATCAGCGGCGCGACGATCGCCGAACACGTCACGGTGCCGGTGCGGTACCTGCCCGACTTCTCCACCGTCGCAGCGACGGTCGCGGCAGCTGCGCAGCCCGGGGACGTCGTCGTGACCATGGGCGCGGGCGATGTCACGCTGCTGGGCAACGAGATCCTGGCCGAGCTGCGATGACCGAGCCCACCGACGGCGAACCCGCCACACCCGAGCCGGCCACACCCCAACCCGCCGAGCCGGAATCGGCTGACGGTCAGGACGCAGCCGAACCCGTCGACCTGGAAGGACCGCGCCGGCGCGCCCGCCGCGAGCGTGAGGAGCGGCGCGCCGCGCAGGCACGGGCCACGGCGATCGAAGAGGCCCGGCGCGAGGCCAAACGGCGCACGCTCACCGCGACGCCCTCGGAATCGGCGTCTGTGGGGCGGGGCACGGTGCGCGGGCTCAAGCTGCTGCTCCTGAGCACGGTGGTCGCGGTGGCGGTGGTCGGCATCGGTCTGCTGCTGTATTTCACGCCGATCATGTCGGCGCGCACCATCGTCGTCGTCGGGTTGGGCGCGGTGACCCAGGACGAGGTCGTCGCGGTCGCGGGGGTGCCGCCGGGCACACCGCTGCTACAGGTCGACACCGACGCGGTGGCCGAGAAGGTCGCCGGGATCCGCCGGGTCGCCAGCGCACGGGTGCAGCGCGAATATCCGTCGACATTGCGGATCACGGTGGTCGAGCGCGTGCCCGTCGTCGTCCGCGACTATCCCGACGGCGTGCACCTGTTCGACAAGGACGGCGTGGACTTCGCGACGGGGCCGCCGCCACCGGGCATCCCGTACCTCGACGTCGAGAACCCCGGACCGGACGATCCGGCCACCAAGGCCGCCTTGGAAGTGGTGACGTCGCTGCGTCCGGAGGTGGCCTCGCAGGTGGGCCGGGTGACGGCGCCGTCGGTCGCGGCGATCACGCTGACGCTGATCGACGGGCGCACCGTGGTGTGGGGGACCACCGACCGCACCGAGGAGAAGGCGCTCAAGCTCGGCGCGCTGCTCACCCAGCCGGGGAAGACCTACGACGTGTCGTCCCCGGACCTGCCGACGGTCAAGTAGCTCCAGCGGCGAAAATTCGTTCCGACACACGGCGCGCCTGCTCGGCATGTGCGTGACCCGGCCCTACCGTTCTGCATGTACGGATCAACTTGACATAACTCTAAGCCTCTAGTTGAGATTGAGGGTTTGTCGCAGCGGTTATCCGTGACTGACAGACAACAAGGGCAGGAAAGGGCGATGCGATGACCCCCCCGCATAACTACCTCGCTGTGATCAAGGTGGTCGGCATCGGCGGCGGCGGCGTCAACGCCGTCAACCGGATGATCGAGCAGGGTCTCAAAGGCGTCGAGTTCATTGCGATCAACACCGACGCGCAGGCGTTGTTGATGAGCGATGCCGACGTGAAACTCGACGTCGGGCGGGATTCGACGCGCGGTCTCGGCGCGGGGGCGGACCCCGAAGTCGGCCGGAAAGCAGCCGAGGACGCCAAGGACGACATCGAGGAGCTGCTGCGCGGCGCTGACATGGTGTTCGTCACCGCCGGCGAGGGCGGCGGCACCGGCACCGGCGGCGCGCCGGTGGTGGCGTCGATCGCCCGCAAGCTGGGCGCGCTGACCGTCGGTGTGGTGACGCGCCCGTTCTCCTTCGAGGGCAAGCGGCGCAGCAACCAGGCCGAGAACGGCATCCAGTCGCTGCGCGAGAGTTGCGACACGCTGATCGTCATACCCAACGACCGGCTGCTGCAGATGGGCGACGCCGCGGTCTCGCTGATGGACGCGTTCCGCAGCGCCGACGAGGTCCTCCTCAACGGTGTGCAGGGCATCACCGACCTGATCACCACCCCGGGCCTGATCAACGTCGACTTCGCCGACGTCAAGGGTGTGATGAGCTCCGCAGGCACCGCACTGATGGGCATCGGTTCGGCCCGCGGCGACGGCCGCGCGCTCAAGGCCGCCGAGATCGCGATCAACTCGCCGCTGCTGGAGGCCTCGATGGAGGGCGCCCAGGGCGTGCTGCTGTCGGTCGCGGGCGGCAGCGATCTGGGCCTGTTCGAGATCAACGAGGCCGCCTCGCTGGTGCAGGACGCCGCCCACCCCGACGCCAACATCATCTTCGGCACCGTGATCGACGACTCGCTCGGCGACGAGGTGCGCGTGACGGTGATCGCGGCGGGCTTCGACGCCGCCGGTCCGGGCCGCAAGCCGGTGACGGGTGAGCAGCCGGCCGCCGCACCTGCCGCGCAGTCGATCGCACCGGGCAAGGCGGGCCGGGTCGGCTCGTCGCTGTTCGAGCCGGCCGATCCGGCGAGCGTTCCGGCAGCGCACACCAACGGCGCCACGGTGCGCATCGGCGGCGGTGATGACGGCATCTCCGACGACGATGTCGACGTGCCGCCGTTCATGCGTCACTGACCCGACGTACGTTTCGCACGTGATGTTTCGTGTGCGCCGCGTGACCACCACCCGCGCGGGTGGGGTGTCCAAGCCCCCCTTCGCGACGTTCAATCTGGGTGACCATGTCGGCGACGATCCTGCTGCGGTGGCGGCGAACCGGCGCCGGCTGACCACCGCCACCGGTCTGGGCGCCGACGGTGTGGTGTGGATGAACCAGACGCACAGCACCCGGGTGGCCGTGGTGGATCACGGTGGCGACGTCGTCGACGACACCGACGGGCTGGTGACCACGACCCCGTCCCTCGGGCTGGCGGTGGTGACCGCCGACTGCGTTCCGTTGCTGATGGCCGATGCCCGACATGGAGTGGTCGCGGCGGTGCACGCGGGTCGCGTCGGCGCTGCGGGGGGCATCGTGCCGCGCGCCGTGGAGGTCATGGTCGATGCCGGCGCGCAGGTCGAGGACATCTCGGTGCTGCTCGGCCCGGCCGTCAGCGGGCCCAACTATGAGGTACCCGCCGAGATGGCCGACGAGGTGGAACGGCTGCTGCCCGGCAGCCGCACCCGTACCCAGCGCGGCACTCCCGGTCTCGACCTGCGGGCGGGGATCGCACGGCAGCTGCAATCGATGGGGGTCACGGCAGTCGACGTCGACCCGCGCTGCACGTATGCCGATCCGAACCTGTTCAGTCACCGCCGGGATGCGCCGACGGGTCGGTTGGCGTCGCTGATCTGGCTGGAGCCGGTGCCATGACCGTCAGCCGCGAGCAGGAGTTGCACGACAACCTCGCGCAGCTGCGCGATCGGGTCACCCGCGCCGCCGAGGCGGCGGGCCGCTCGCCCGAGGAGGTCGAGCTGTTGCCGGTGACCAAGTTCTTCCCGGCCTCCGACATCGCCGTGCTCTATCGCCTGGGCTGCCGCGCGTTCGGCGAATCGCGTGATCAGGAGGCCACCGGCAAGGTCGCCGAGCTCTCGAAGGACATTCGCTGGCACATGATCGGCCGCATCCAGCGCAACAAAGCGCGTTCGATCGGCACCTGGGCCTTCGCGGCGCACTCGGTCGACAACCCCAAAGTCGTTGCTGCACTCGGGCGCTCGGCGGGCGAGGCGCTCGAGGACGGGCGTCGAAGCGCACCGCTGCGGGTGTTCGTGCAGGTCAGCCTCGACGGGGACGAGAGCCGGGGTGGTGTGGACGTCGACGCGCCGGAGCGGCTCGACGCGCTGTGCGCCGCCGTCGACGAGGAGTCCGCGCTGACGTTCGTCGGGTTGATGGCGATCCCGCCGCGCGACGCGGACGCCGATGCGGCGTTCGCACGCCTGGCGCGGGAGCGCGAGCGGGTGCAGGACCGGTACGGGCAGCCTCTGGAGCTCTCGGCGGGCATGTCCGGTGACCTCGAAGCCGCGGTGCGACACGGATCGACGTGTGTGCGTGTCGGTACCGCGCTCCTGGGCGCCCGACCGCTAACGTCACCACCAGAAGTCACACGAGTCACACCTTCATCACAGACAACAAAGCCCGGCCACAGGTCATCACCGCACGAGGGGTCCTCACAATGAGCACACTGCACAAGGTCAAGGCCTACTTCGGTATGGCCCCGATGGACGATTACGAGGACGACTACTACGAGGACGACGAGCGCGGTCCCGCCCGCAGCTACCGTCGCCCCCGAGAGGACCGGTTCGAGGACGAGGGTTACTCGCGCGGCTACGACGACCTGCCCGAAGGGCGGCGCCGCGAGTACGACGAGCCCGCCGCCTACCGGGGTGGAATGCCCGCCGGTTTCGACGACGGCCGGTTCGAGCCCCGCATGCGTTCGCCCCGTGAATTCGATCGCACGCCACCGCGTTTCGGTGCGATGCGCGGTTCGACCCGCGGTGCGCTGGCCATGGACCCGCGCGGCATGGCCGAGCTGTTCGAAGCGGGCAGCCCGCTGGCCAAGATCACCACGCTGCGGCCCAAGGACTACAGCGAGGCCCGCACGATCGGCGAGCGATTCCGTGACGGCACGCCGGTGATCATGGATCTGGTCTCGATGGACAACGCCGACGCCAAGCGGCTGGTCGACTTCGCCGCCGGGCTGGCGTTCGCTCTGCGCGGCTCCTTCGACAAGGTGGCGACGAAGGTTTTCCTGCTGTCCCCGGCCGACGTCGACGTCACTGCCGAGCAGCGCCGCCGGATCGCCGAGGCGGGGTTCTACGCGTACCAGTGAACGAGCGGCTCCGCGCGGCGCGGGTAGGCTGACGGCGCCGGTTCGCTCTCGTCAATGGCGACTGCGGATCGGCGTTCCCGTCACATCTGACTAGTGAGGTCACCTTCCGTTGGGGCTCTTCTTCGAGATCCTGGGTTTCGCGCTGTTCGTGTTCTGGCTGCTGTTGATCGCCCGGGTCGTGGTCGAGTTCATCCGCTCGTTCAGCCGGGACTGGCATCCCCGCGGGGCGACCGTGGTGGTGCTCGAAGTGATCATGACGTTGACGGACCCGCCGGTGAAGCTGTTGCGGCGCATCATCCCGCAGCTGACCATCGGGGCGCTGCGCTTCGACCTGTCGATCATGGTGCTGCTGCTCGTCGCGTTCATCGGCATGCAGCTGGCGTTCGGCGCGGCGGCCTGACACCGGGTCAGAGCAGGGCGTTTGTGAAGTCCGGCCCCGCAGCGGGCAGGATGGCTCTGCGCCTGGCATCCGGTCGCATAGGTGGAGATTCGATGTATTTATCGCCCTCGACTGCAACCGCAGGGTCTGGTGTGACAGGATGGACGCCAGTTACCTTCAAGCCAGGCTTTACACTGTGAGATCGTTTTGACGATCCAGACTCAAGGGGGCAGACGATGCCGCTCACTCCTGCCGACGTGCACAACGTTGCCTTCAGCAAGCCACCCATCGGCAAGCGCGGCTACAACGAGGACGAGGTCGACGCCTTCCTCGATCTCGTCGAGAACGAGCTGTCCCGCCTGATCGAAGAGAACACCGACCTGCGGCAGCGGGTCGCCGAGCTCGACTCCGAGCTCTCGTCCGCGCGCTCCGGTGGGGCGGCCGTCGCCGCTCAGCCGACCCAGACGCTGCCGGTCTACGAGCCGGAACCGGAGCCCGAGCCGGAGCCGGCCCCGCAGCCCGTGTACGAGGCGCCCGCCGCGCAGCAGGCCGCGCCTCCCTCGGAGGATCAGCACCTGCGGGCGGCGAAGATTCTCAGCCTGGCCCAGGACACCGCAGATCGCCTCACCGACGGCGCCAAGGCCGAGTCCGAGAAGATGCTCTCCGATGCCCGCGCGCAGGCCGACGCGATGGTTGCCGAGGCGCGACAGACTGCGGAGACCACGGTCACCGAGGCGCGCCAGCGCGCCGACGCGATGCTCGCCGACGCGCAGAGCCGCTCCGAGGCCCAGCTGCGGCAGGCACAGGAGAAGGCCGACGCCCTGCAGGCCGACGCCGAGCGCAAGCACTCCGAGATCATGGGCACCATCAACCAGCAGCGCACCGTGCTCGAGGGCCGGCTCGAGCAGCTCCGGACCTTCGAACGCGAATACCGCACCCGCCTGAAGACGTACCTGGAATCGCAGCTCGAGGAGCTCGGCCAGCGCGGTTCGGCCGCGCCGGTCGATTCGGGTGCCAACAGCGACGGCGGATTCAACCAGTTCAACCGGGGTAACAACTAGCCTCGCGCGCCATGCTCATCGTTGCGCTCGTCCTCGCCGTCATCGGCCTCGCAGCCCTGGTGCTGGCTGTCGTCACCAGCAATGCCCTGATCGCCTGGGTGTGCATCGCCGCCAGCGTGATCGGCGTCGTCCTCCTCATCGTCGACGCGCTGCGGGATCGTTCGAAGAGCTCCGCCGATGAGACAGAGCACACCGGCGATGCGCAGGACGAGGACGTCGAGGACTATCCCGACGAGACGTCCCTCGGGTCCGAGCGGCAGGACGATCTCGACGACGAGCCCGTCCCCGCCGCCGAACGTACCGACGAGGACCCGACCAAGAGCTGAATTGCGTTAGTCCGCAATGTCTTTCGATTGCGCGTCCGTCATCGGCGTGCGCAGTGCCTCGCGCACTTCGTCGTCGCTCATCTGGTGGAAGTCGGCGTAGACCTGTCCGACCGCACGGAAGTCGGCGGGCACGAGTGAGCACACCACGTCGTCGGCTTCAGACCTGAGAGTGCGACACACCGACCGCGGCCCCACCGGTACCCCGACGATCACGCGGGTGGCCCCGGCCCGGCGCACCGAGCGCACCGCAGCCACCATGCTGGCTCCCGTGGCGATCCCGTCGTCGACGAGGATCACGCTCCGCCCGGTGAGCTCGAGCGGCGCAGCGTCGCCGCGGTAGACGCGTTCGCGCCGACGCAGTTCCGCGGTCTCGCGCTCCACGACGTCGCTCACCTGGTCGTCGCTCAGCCCGAGGCTTGCGAGCACATCGTCGTTCAGGACGACCGCGCCGCCACTGGCCACCGCACCCATCGCGAGCTCCGGCCACTGCGGCGCACCGAGCTTGCGGACCAGGCACACCTCGAGCGGCACCCGGAGGTGGTCGGCCACCTCCCGGCCGACCGGCACGCCGCCCCGCGCGAGCCCGAGCACCAGAGTGTCCGGACCGTCGCGGTAGCGGGCGAGATCCCGCGCGAGCATCTCGCCGGCCTCGCGGCGATCGCGGAAGGGCTGCGCAGTCTGGGAAGTAGTCACGTCACACCTCGGTGCGAGAAGTATCTCGCTCGGGTACCCGCTCTGGCAGCCGAGCACGGCAATCCGGGCCTGGTCCGGTGACGAATGACTGTTCGACGACGAGGCAGGGAGGGTCATGGGCATCGACTACGACAGCGTGGTGGAACACCCGTTGCGTGACGTGTGGGAGTGGCACACGCGCCCGGGTGCGATGCGACGGCTTGTTCCGCCGTGGCAACCGATGACCGTGGTCTCCGAAGCACGATCGCTGGCCGACGGCGTGGCGGTTCTGGGCTTGCCGGGCGGGCTGCGCTGGGTGGCGCGCCATCAACCCGACGCCTACGTCGACGGTCACCGGTTCGTCGACGAACTCTCGTCCGACGGTGTGACGTCCTGGCCGCCGCGCCTCGCCGGCCCGTGGCGGCACACCCACACCTTCGACGAGCACGGGTCGGGCACCCGCATCAACGACCACGTCGAGGCGGCGGTGCCCGCAGCGCTGCTGCGTCCGACGTTCGCCTATCGGCATCAGCAGCTCATCGGCGATCTCGCGGCGCATCAGCGCGCCGAGGCGGCGGGCGCGCAACCGCTCACGGTCGCGGTCACCGGTGCGTCAGGGCTGGTCGGTGCGGCACTGTGCGCGTTCCTCACCACCGGTGGGCACCGGGTGATCCGCCTGGTGCGGCGGCCTGCCGAGAACGACGACGAACGTCGGTGGGACCCGGCGGCCCCCGCCGCGGACCTGCTGCGCGGGGTCGATGCGGTCATCCACCTGGCCGGCGAATCGATCGCGGGCCGCTTCACCAAGTCCCACCGAAAGGCCATCCGCGACAGTCGAATCGAGCCGACCCGCCGGCTCGCCGAGGCGGCCGCCGCGACGGAGGACGGCCCGTCGACGTTCATCAGCGCGTCCGCCATCGGCTACTACGGCTACGACCGGGGCGATGTCACGCTCACCGAGGACGGCTCGCGGGGGGGCGACGGTTTCTTGGCCGAGGTGGTCACCGACTGGGAAGCGGCGACCGCGCCGGCCGTGGACGGGGGGTTGCGTGTCGTGCTCGTGCGCACCGGGATCGTGCAGGCCGCGGCGGGCGGGACGCTCAAGCTGCTCCGTCCGCTGTTCGCGGCAGGCCTGGGCGGTCGGGTCGGTGACGGCACACAGTGGCTGTCCTGGATCGGGTTGGACGACCTGGTCGACATCTACCACCGGGCGCTCTACGACACCGACATCCAAGGCCCCGTCAACGCGGTGGCGCCGAATCCGGTGCGCAACACCGAGTACACCAAAGAGCTTGCGCGCGTGCTGCATCGGCCCGCTCTGCTCCCGGTTCCGAGCCTGGGACCCAAGGTGTTACTCGGCGCGCAGGGCGCTCGCGAACTGGCGGAGGCGAGCCAGCGGGTGCTCCCCACCAAGCTGCTCGCAGCCGGGCATCCGTTCCGTCACAGCCACGTCGCCGAGACGCTGGCTCATCAGCTGGGGCGGGACCTGCCCACCACGTGAGTGACGAAGCCGGACACCAGCTTCCGGATGCGTGCCGCGACGTCATCGGCGAGATCGGTTGTGCGGGTGAGTAGCTGGTCGTGATCCAGGCCGGCCGCCGCGACGTCGCCGTCGCGGTCGTCGGCCAGCCACGTCGTCAGCAGGCTGGTGTCGATCTCGGGGTGGAACTGCAATCCCAGTGCGCGGCCGAGGAGAAAGGCCTGCGAGGCGTTCGGAGTCCTGGCCAGTTCGGTCGCGCCGGGAGGTAGCGTCCATCGATCGAAGTGCCACTGGAACCACGGTCCGCCGGGCACGATGTCGGGACGCTCGCTGAGGACGTCGTACCAACCGATCTCGGGCCGCGGCGAGCGCGCCACCGAGCCGCCGAAGGTCTGAGCGAGCAACTGGCCGCCGAAGCAGACGCCCAGCAGAGCGACCCCGGCGTCGGCGGCGTCGCGCAGTAATGCCATCTCGGCCCCGACCCAGGTGTCGCGCAGGGCCGGGTCGTACACCGGCCATCGGGCGCCGAGCGGGACGATCACGTCGTATGCGGTCGGGTCGGGAAAGTCGACGTCGAGGGCGGGGGAGTTTACCCGGTCCGGCGGTACCACCTGGAAGTGGTCGACGTCGTACCCGTGTTCGGCGAACGCGTCGCCGAGTAGGGCCTCGGTGGCCATGTGCTCGTTGCGCAGGAACAGGACGGTCGGTGCCACGCCGGTGATTATTCCGGCTGCGCTGCGTGGGTGCGAAATCAGTATGCAATATATTGCGCACTCCGAGCGTTGTGCCGTCCCGTAATCGTCGAGAGAAACGAGGCACGTTCGTGGAGAGTTACGACTACATCGTGGTCGGTGCGGGATCAGCCGGATGCGTGCTCGCAGCGCGGCTGTCGGAGGACCCGGCTGCCCGGGTCCTGGTGCTGGAATCCGGCGGTGAGGACAGCCACCCCCAGATCGCCACGGCGCCGCTGTGGCCGACGCTCTGGGGCACCGACGTGGACTACGCATACGACACCGTCGCGCAGCGCGGCGGTGTGCGTCACAACTGGCCGCGCGGGCACACCCTCGGGGGCAGCGGCAGCATCAACGCGATGGTGTATCTGCGCGGTCATCCCAGCGACTTCGACCACTGGGCCGCGCAGGGGTGTACCGGCTGGGATCACGCATCGGTGCTGCCGTACTTCATGCGGATGGAGAGCGTCGCGACCGGCGATCCCGAGTACCGGGGCCGCAGTGGGCCGTTGCGTCCAGCGCCGGTCTCTGCGGCCGAGGCCAACCCGTTGTCGGAGGTCTTCGTCCGCGCCGCCGCCGCTGCCGGCCACCCGCTCACCGACGATTTCAACGGCGCCCGGCCCGAGGGCGCGGGCTGGCACGATCTGTCGATCGCCGATGGGCGCCGGCAGAGCGCCGCGGTGGCCTATCTACATCCTGCGCGCTGCCGGGCGAACCTCACGGTGGCGACGGGAGCGCGTGCGCACCGACTGTTGTTCCGGCAGAACCGTTGTGTGGGTGTCGAATACCGGCAGGACGGTCGCACCCACCAGGCGTACGCCGACGCCGAGGTGATCGTCAGCGCCGGCGCAGTCGATTCTCCACGGCTCCTTCTCCTCTCCGGCGTGGGTCCGGCCGCCGAGCTGGCCGAGGTCGGGATCGCGGTCCGCCACGATCTGCCCGGGGTCGGGCGCAATCTGCACGATCACCCACTGTGCGGCGTGGTGTGCGAAGCGGCGCAACCGATTCCGGCGGGCAGGACCAATCTTGCCGAGACGTCGATGGTGTGGCGCAGCGATCCTGCGCTCGCCGGCCCGGACATGCAGTTGATGTTCATCCACGTGCCGTTCCATCCGCCGCATCTGTCGGCGCCGGTCAACAGCTTCACCGTGGCCGTGGCGATGGTGCCGGACTCCCGCGGGACCGTCCGGTTGGCAGGTCCGGACCCGGACACGCCGCCGCTGATCGATCCCGCCTATCTCGCTGAGGAATCCGACGTCGAACGGATGCTGCACGGCGTGGACGTCGCGCGGACCATACTGGCCACGGAGCCGTTTCGGGACTGGTATGCCGGGGAGGTGCTCCCGGGTGCCGGAGTGACGGACCGGAAAGCTCTGCGGGAGTTCGTTTTCCGAGCCACCGGCACCTACTATCATCCCGTCGGCAGCGCGGCGATGGGCGTCGGCGCCGACGCCGCCGTCGACCCCGAACTCCGGGTTCACGGGCTCGACGGGTTGCGGGTCGCCGACGCGTCGATCATGCCGCGCATCGTCGGCGTCAACACCAACGCCGCCACGATGATGATCGCCGAGAAGGCCGCCGAGATGATCAGGGATGCGGCCCGATGCTGATATACGATACTTCGCATGCCGGTACCGGTCGAGCGTGGCAGGCACCGCCGATCGCTGCTCCGCGAGCAGGCCTACGAGTCGCTACGGGACGCGATCGTCAACGGCACGTTGGCGCCCGGAGAGAAGCTGCGCGACACCGAACTCGAGGAGTGGCTGGGGGTCAGTCGAACCCCGATCCGGGAAGCTCTGGCCCGGCTGGAGGCGTCGGGACTGGTGCACACAGTTCCCGGCCGATCGACTGTGGTCTCGGCCATCGAGGGTCGGGCGGTGCTCAACGCCCAGGACGTCGCGGCCGCCATGCATGCGTTGGCGGTGCGCACCGCGGTGCCCGTGATGGGCAAAGCCGACCACACCGAGATGGCCCGGGCGAACGAGGCTTTCGCGGCCGCATTGGCGGCCGGTGATGCCGAGGCGGCCATCCGGGCCGACGACGAGTTCCACGGAGTCGCGGTGCGTGCGAGCGGCAATCCGGTGATCGCGCAGGTGCTCGACCAGGTGACCCCGGTGCTGCGGCGCCTCGAGCATCTGCGCTTCACGTCGCTGTCCGGCCGCACGTCGATCGCCGATCACAAGCGGATCCTCGCGCTGTGCCGCAAAGGTGACGCCGACGCAGCAGCCGAGGCCACACAACGCAACTGGCTGACGCTGACGCAGGTGGTCGACGCGGCGGACTAGGACCTAGTAGCCGGACTCGAAGGCGACCGGTAGCGTCGCCGGCCCGGTGATCCCGGTCAGGCTCCGCCACGTCGACGGACCCGCGCGGCGCATCGACGGCATCCGGCGTGCCATCGTCGTGAGCGCTTCAGCGAGCTCGATGCGTGCGAGGTGGGCGCCGAGGCAGTAGTGCACGCCGCCGCCGAACGTGAGCATCGGAGCGGCGCCCGCCCGGGTGATGTCGAAGGTGTCCGGATCGTCGAACACGGCCGGATCACGGTTCGCCGCAGCGGTGTTGGCGATCAGCATCGTGCCTGCCGGAATGACGTGTCCGGCCAGTTCGACGTCCATTTGGGCGATGCGGAAGGACCCGAAGATCACCGGTGAGAACCGCATGACCTCCTCGACTGCCTGCGGAGCGAGCTCTGGATGCTCGGCCAGTAGCGACCACTGCTCGGGGTGGTCGCAGAACACTTCGACCGCCGCGGCCAGCTGGTTGCGCGTCGTGTCGGTGCCGGCCATCAACAACGTCGCGGCGAGCGTCAGCAGTTCTGCGTGGCTCAGCCGATCGCCGTCGTCCTCGGCGCGCATCATGTCCGACAACAGATCTCCGGTGAGCCGATCGCGCCGCTGGGCCACCATCGCGTCGAGATAGCCCTCCAGCGCCCGCCAGGCGCGCACGATGTCGGCCTGATCCTCGACGACATTCCAGTCGAAGACCTTGAAGATGTCATCTGCCCACTCCGATAACCGGTGCCAGTCGGCCCGCGGGGTGCCGAGCAGTTCGCAGATCACCGGCACCGGATATCGCCGGGAGATGTCGGCGACCACATCGCACTGTCCGTGCGCGCACACGCCGTACACCAGTTCCGCGATGATGTCTGCGCAACTGCTGCGCAGGCGCCCGGCCGCGCGCGGGGTGAAGGCTTTGGACACGAGCTTGCGCTGTCGGTGATGATCGGCGCCGTCGAGGCTGAGCAGCCCGCCGAGCACGATGTCCCACAGCTCGCCGGACGTGATGCCCTGCGCCTGGAGGGTCACCCCCTTGGGCATGGCGAACCGGTCGTCGCGCAGCACGGTGCGCACCAGGTCGTAGCTGAGGACCTCGGGTCCGTGCGGACCCAGGGCCACCGGCCCGGATCGTCGCGCCTCGCCGATCAGACGGTGTGCTTCCTCGGGACCCTCGGCCTGCTCGTAGGCGATGGTCGGGAGATCGGTGTCGATAGCAATGGACATGAGTGCTCTCCGCCTCCAGTGGACGATCCGATGGATCAACCCTCGGACTGCGCGCGCGAATGAGCATCAGTGTCGCGGCACTGCATTCGATGCGTGGCCTACTGCAGCGGTGAGACCGGCGCTCAGGTGCGGACGCGGTACCGCCGCTCTGGGCGACCCACGCCGTACTGCAGCCGCAGTTCCACCGTGCCGGTGCTCAGGTAGTGCTCGAGGTAGCGCCGCGCGCTGACCCGCGAGATACCCACCAGGTCAGCGCATTCGGCGGCGGACACCTCCCCGGCGTCGCGCACCGCGGCCAGCACCAGCTCGCCCGTCTCCGCGCCGAGGCCCTTCGGCAGCACCTTCGCGGCGGGCGCGACCGTCGGGCCGCCGAACAGCGAATCGATCAACGACTGGTCGACGCCGCCCGCGGACTCCAGCGCGTCGGCGCGCGCGGCGAAGGCCAGCAGCTTGGTCCGCAACTGGTCGAACTCGAAGGGCTTGATCAGGTAGTCGGCCGCGCCGCCGTCCAGTGCGCCGCTGACGGTGTCGAGTTCGCGCGCCGCGGTGATCATGATGACCCCGACCCTGTCGCCGTCGGCCCGTAACCGCTGCAGCACGTCCAGGCCGGTCATGTCCGGCAGGTAGACGTCGAGCAGGATCAGGTCGGGACTCAGTTCCTGAGCGGCGCGCAGCGCTTCGCCGCCGGTGCGCGCCACCCCGACGACGCGGAAGCCGTCCACTCTGTCGACGAAGCGGCGGTGGATCTCGGCGACCATGAAATCGTCGTCGACCACCAGCACGTCACGCATCGGTGCGCACCGCCTGCAGGCGCACGGTGAACTCCGCGCCGCCGTCGGGGATGTCACTGACACCCACGGTCCCGCCGTGCGCGGCGGTGACCAGGCGCACCAGAGCCAGGCCGATCCCGCGCCCGCCGGGGACGTCGGGCTTGGACGTCACCCCGCGGGCGAAGATCGCCTCCCGAAGGTGTTCGGGCACTCCGGGTCCGGTGTCGCGCACGATGATCTCCAGTCCGTCGCTGTCGTCGATCTCCACGGTCACCACCGCGTCCGGCGCCCCGACCGACACATCGACCGCGTTGTCGATCAGGTTGCCCAGCAGCGTGATCACGTCGGTGGCCAGTGCGGGGTCAAGCGGCGCCAGGTGCGATTCCGGCGCCAGCGTGAGGGCGACCCCGCTCTCGGCCGCCAGCGAGGTCTTGGCGATCACCAGCGCCGCCACCGCGGGATCGGAGATCCGTTGTGTCACCGCGTCACTGATCTCTGCGCGGCGTCGCGTCAACGTACCGACCAGGTCACGTACCGCGTCGTATTCGCCGAGCTGGACCAGGCCGGAGATCGTGTGCAGCTGGTTGGCGAATTCGTGGGTCTGCGCGCGCAAGGTGTCGGTGACACTCTTGTGCGACGACAGCTGGCCCTGCAGTGCAGCGAGTTCGGTGCTGTCGCGCATCGTGGTCACGGTACCGATCCGCTCACCGCCGCTGGTGGCGGCGCGACGACTCAGGGCCAGCACCCGTGTCCTGGTCGCGATCACTCGATCTTCGTCGGATCGGCTCGACCCGCCCGCGGTCAGCAGCGCCACCACGGCCGGATCGATCCCCACCCGATCGACGTGCTTGCCCACCGCATCCTCGCCCACCTCGAGCAGCTCCTGTGCGCTGTCGTTGAGCACGGTGATCTCCCCGTCGTTGTTGACCGCGATCACGCCCTCGCGAATGCTGTGCAGCAACGCTTCTCGGTGATCGGCGAGGCTGGCGATCTCCGTCACCTCCAGCCCTCGGGTGTGCCGCTTGATCCGCCGGGACAGCAGATAGGAGGCGATCAGGCCGAGCCCCGCGCCGAGGCCGAGGTAGATCAGCAGCCGTTCGCCCGCGCCGGACAGCAGCGCCCACACCGACGGATAGCCCTCGCTGACCGACGCGATGGCGAGCACGTCGCCGTCGGGGGACAGGATCGGCACCTGCCCCACCAGGCTGTGCGTGCCGTCGACGTCCGCGTCGCCGTACCAGGCCCGCCCCTCGTCGGCGCGACTCGGCCCGAGATCCACCCGCGCCCCGACCCGCGAAGGAACCGAGGACACCCACACCGTGCCATCCGGGCGCAGGATCTCGGCCAGCGTGGCACCCGAGAGGGCGACAGCCCGGTCCACCTCGGGGGCCAGGATGCGGCTGGCGAACGGGTCTGCGGGCGCCTGTTCGATGCGTTCCCGCACGATGGGCGTCGAGGCCATGTTCTCGGCCACCGCGATCATCCGGGTCCCGCGAGCCTCCCGGAACTCGCTGGTCGACTGCGCCACCGAGACCGCCCCGACCGCGATCAGCACGACCGCGACCACCATCAGCTGGAACGCCAGGAACTGCGCGGCGAGGCTGCGGGCGAGCGGGATGTTCTTAATGACCAGAATTTCCTTTGCGTTCTTATGGGTGACCTGAGTCACTGCCGGGGTCCAGTATTGCTGAGCATCACAATCAACTGATGGGGGACGACATGTTCGCATCGGGCCGGCGCACGCCGGCCATCGGCATCGTCCTCGCCATGATCGCCGCATTGCTGCTCACAGCGTGCGGTGTGACCCGCGGCGAGGACACGGGGCTGCACCGCCTCCGCATGATGGTGCCGAACAGCCCGGGTGGCGGTTACGACCTGACCGCGCGCACCGCGGTCAAGGTCATGGAAGACGAGAAGATCACCGGCCGCGTCGAGGTCTTCAACGTGATCGGCGCCGGCGGCACCGTCGCGATGGCCCGCCTGATCAATGAAAAAGGCAACGGCGACCTGATGATGATGATGGGTCTGGGCGTGGTGGGCGCGACGTTCACCAATGGCTCCAAGGCCCGCGCCTCCAATGCCACCGCGCTGGCCAAGATGGTGGAGGAGCAGGAGGGCATCCTGGTCCCGGCGTCCTCGCCGTACAGAACCCTGGCCGACTTCGTCGCGGCGTGGAAGGCCGATCCGGCCAAGGTCACCGTCGGCGGCGGCTCGAATCCGGGCGGCCCCGATCACCTGTTCCCGATGGAGACCGCCAAGGCGGCCGGCGTCGATCCGACGAAGGTCAACTACGTGTCCTACGACGGCGGTGGCGACCTGCTGACGGCGCTGCTGGGCAACAAGATCGCCGCGGGCACCTCCGGCCTCGGTGAGTACGTCGACCAGATCGAATCCGGTCAGGTGCGGGTGCTCGCAGTCTCGGGTGACGAGCGGGTCGAGGGTGTCGACGCACCCACTCTGAAGGAGGCCGGGATCGACCTGACCTTCACCAACTGGCGCGGAGTGCTTGCCCCGCCGGACATTTCGGACGAGGACCGGGACGCGATGATCAAGGTGCTGGAAGAGATGCATGCCACCGACGCCTGGAAAGAGGCGCTGGTGAAGAACGGATGGACCGACGCCTTCATGACCGGGCAGCCGTTCGAGGACTTCCTCGAAGAGCAGGACCGGCGGGTGGAGACGACGCTGACGGATCTGGGGCTGGTATGAGCAACACCGAGCAGACCGAACAGACCACGAGGGCGCCGGGTCGCCCAGACTACGCACAGTACGTCGTCTGCGCGGTGATGGTGGTCGTCGGGGCCTTCCTCGTCTTCGACGGCGTGTCGATGCCCGGCGGCTACGCAAAAGTCGATCCCGTTGGGCCCCGGCTGTTCCCGATCGCGATCGGGATCGGGCTGCTGGTGATGGCGGTGGTCTTGGCCATCGCGATTCCCCGTGGGTCCCGCGGCGAGGCCGACGCGGGCGAGGACATCGATCCGGACATGCCCAGCGACTGGCGCACCGTCGGTCTGCTCGTCGGTCTGTTCATCCTGCTGATCGTGCTCGTGCAGCCGCTCGGGTGGGCGATCGCCGGGGCCCTGTTCTTCGCCGGGTGCGCCACCGTGCTCGGCAGCAAGCATTACGTGCGCAACATCGCGATCGGTGCCGTGCTGGCCGTCGCCACCTTCTACGGTTTTTACTCCGGGCTCGGAATCCCGCTGCCCGCAGGCGTTCTGGATGGGATTCTGTAAATGGGAAACTTCGACTGGCTCTTGCAGGGCTTCGCCGAGGCCGCCACCCCGATGAACCTGCTGTACGCCGTGATCGGCGTGCTGCTGGGCACCGCGGTCGGCGTGCTGCCGGGCATCGGGCCCGCCATGACGGTGGCGCTGTTACTGCCGATCACCTACAACGTCAGCCCCAGTGCGGCGTTCATCATGTTCGCCGGCATCTTCTATGGCGGTATGTACGGCGGCTCCACCACCTCGATCCTGTTGAACACCCCGGGCGAATCGTCGTCGGTGATCACCGCGATCGAGGGCAACAAGATGGCGAAAGCGGGGCGGGCGGCGCAAGCCCTTGCCACAGCAGCGATCGGATCGTTCGTCGCGGGGTCGATCGGTACCGCGCTGCTGGCCATGTTCGCACCGACGATCTCGCGGTTCGCCGTCACACTCGGCGCCCCGTCGTATCTCGCGATCATGCTGTTCGCGCTCGTGGCGGTCACCGCGGTCCTCGGCTCGTCGAAGATGCGCGGCCTGATCTCGCTGCTGCTGGGCTTGGCCATCGGGATCGTCGGCATCGACTCGCTGACCGGACAGCCGCGCGCCACGTTCGGTATCCCGCTGCTCGCCGACGGGATCGACATCGTCGTGATCGCGGTCGCGGTCTTCGCCGTCGGTGAGGCGCTGTGGGTGGCCGCGCATCTGCGGCGCCGGCCGGCCGATGTGATCCCGGTGGGACGGCCGTGGATGAGCAAGCAGGACTGGGGTCGGTCGTGGAAGCCGTGGCTGCGCGGCACCGCGTTCGGGTTCCCGTTCGGTGCGCTGCCCGCCGGTGGCGCCGAGCTGCCGACGTTCTTGAGCTACATCACCGAGAAGAAGCTCTCGAAGCATCCCGAGGAGTTCGGCAAGGGCGCCATCGAAGGCGTCGCCGGGCCGGAAGCGGCCAACAACGCGTCGGCGGCAGGCACGTTGGTGCCGATGCTCTCGCTCGGTCTGCCGACCAACGCCACCGCCGCGGTGATCCTGACGGCGTTCGTGTCCTACGGCATCCAGCCCGGTCCGACGCTGTTCGAGAAGGAGCCGCTGCTCATCTGGACGCTGATCGCGAGCCTGTTCATCGGCAACTTCCTGCTGCTGGTACTGAACCTGCCGCTGGCGCCGCTGTGGGCCAAGCTGCTGCGCACGCCGCGGCCGTACCTCTACGCCGGCATCCTGTTCTTCGCCACACTCGGTGCGTTCGCTGTGAACCTGCAGCCGTTGGATCTCGTCCTGCTGCTGGTGTTCGGGTTGATGGGTCTGATGATGCGGCGCTTCGGTCTGCCGGTGCTGCCGCTGATCATCGGGGTGATCCTCGGCCCGCGTATCGAACGTCAGCTCAGGCAGAGCCTGCAGCTCGGCGGCGGTGACTGGGGCAACCTGTTCACCGAGCCGGTCGCGATCGTCACCTATGTGCTGATGGCGCTGCTGCTGCTGGCGCCGCTGGTCCTGCGGCTGATGCACCGCAGCGAGGAGTCGCTGCTGGTGGTCGAGGACGACAAGGACCAGAAGGAAAAGGCGGGCCAGCTGTGATCGTCGTGGGATACACCGCAGACCGGTTCGGCCAGGCCGCGCTCGAGCACGGCATCTCCGAGGCGAAGCTGCGCGGCACCGACTTGTTCGTCATCAACTCGACATCCGGTGAGTCGTATGTGGATTCGCGGTTCGCCGGGGAAGACGAAGTGCACGACGTCGAGGCGCGGCTGCAGGAGTGCGGCGTGGCCTACCAGCTGACCCAGCCGGTGGGCGTGGACGCCGCCGACGAACTCCTGACGGCGATGGACCGCGAGGATGCGCAGCTGCTCGTCGTGGGCATCCGGCACCGCAGCCCGGTGGGCAAGCTGCTGCTCGGCAGCGTCGCGCAGAAGCTGATCCTGGAGTGCCCGAAGCCGGTGCTGGCGGTCAAACCCCCCGAGGCGTGATCCGCTAGAACGGCGGGATCGACTCGCGCAGATACCGTTCTGCCCAAGGCGCGTTGCGTTGTCGCTCTGCCTCGACGCGTTGTCGACGCGCCTGCATGCGGGTGATCCGTCGCTTCGGCATGGTGAGGCCGGCGCTCTGTTCCGGGGGCGGGGTGCTGCACTCGCGGACCGGTGCGGTGGGTTCGCACAGCTCGGGGAACAGCAATCGGCTACCCGGGTAGCTCGTCGAGGTCTGTCCGTCAGGGTCGGTGAACACGATCGTCCCGTCCGGATACTGTACGTTCGACCAGCCCGGCCAGAAAGTCTTCAGCAGGTGGTGGTGACGGCAGTAGCCGGCCAGGTTCGACGCGCACGTCGGTCCCCACGGATAGGGGATCGTGTGGTCGAGGTCGTCGATCGGCCGAGTGCAGCCGGGGTGCCGGCAGGTCAGGTCTCGAGACCGTACGAAGTCGGCCAACGCTCGCGAGGGTCGGTAGCGCGGTTCCGGGGCGGCCTGGCCCGGATGGAGCAGCTTCTTGGTGGTGGCGTGCATCGCGAGTTGAGCGACGACCGCCGCGGGCAGCACCGGACCGCCGATGACGATGCCGGGCGACGCCGCGCTGAACTCGCCTGGTTCCGCGCTCAGTTCGGCGACGAGCTCAGCAAAGGTGGTATCGCGCAACGGTTGTGACAACAGCGGCGGGGGCTCACCCGTCAGAGCGCGACGCTGCGAGGTCAGATTGCCTGCGCGTGGCGGCGGAGGGGAAGCCGTGTCGGCCTCGGCCTCGGCTTCGGGCTTCGCGTCATTCGAAGTAAGGTCACCCACGTCCTCGACCGCGTCTTCACGGGCGATGACGTGGATGACGACCCCGCCCACAGGCGGTCTGGCGGCGGCGTCGCAATCCGGCTCCTCGCACATGCAGGGCAACCGGTCCCAGCCGAAGCCCATCGCTCCCAACGCTGCTGCGCGGCGCTGATCCAGCGTGCGCGGATCGCGATCGCACACCGTGCGGGCCAGCAGGTCGGCGCGCCGGTCGAATGCCGCGCCATCGGTGGCGTTGACGGTCGCATCCACATGAGCGACTCCCGTGGTGCCATCGGTGTGCACGGTGACTCCGGTCGTGCGCACCACATCCTCGGCCCGGCGCACCGCGTACGGGTCGTGGCGCAGCACGAGCGTGTCGATGTCGGCGTCGGTCTGACTCAGCGACTTAGCGCCCCACGTGCGCAGCTGCTCGGCCAGCTCGGCATCAATCGCCCGCAGTGCGGCAGGGTCCTGCACCAGCGTGGTCCGATTGCAGATGGTGCGCACCAGAAGGTAGGTGATCAGTCCTTCGGCGAAGACCTCGGCGACCTTGGGGAGCCGCTCCCGCAGGACGACCGCATTGGTCAGCAGCGCGTTGACCATTCCACCGGTCAGCGTCTGCGCCGCACCGATCTGCGCACACACCGACGACCAGTTGTCGCAGCGCCACTGCTCCCGCTCAGCCGAGCCCGACGCGGCGTAGGCCCGCTCGAGCAGATCGGCCATCGCCGACAACCGCGCCGCGCAGGCCGCGTTCTCGACTCGCGCGTACGCCCGCACCCGCTCACCCGGGGTGGCTGCGCTGCTGACGAGACGGTCGAACATACCGTCGAATCTATTGCCGCACAGCCGTACTCGCCATGCCAGCCGCGGTCATCTGTGGATAACGGCCACGCTGTGGATAAGCCGATGCCGCAGCGTGATTCGTGTCAGACCTTTGTGGTAACCGCCGCTACAGCGTCAGCCTGATCGTCCCATCGACGGCCTGCACCGAATAGCTGCGCACCGCGAAGTCGGCGCCGGATACCTCAGTACCCGTCGACATGTCGAAGGTGTGCCCGTGCAGGGGGCAGACCACCACGCAGTCGTCGGTGAGCCCGTCGGCGAGTGGCCCACCGCGGTGTGGACACACCGCGTCGAGTGCGCGCAGCGAGTCGTCGCGCAACCGGAACACCGCCACCTGGCGCCCGTCAACGGCGAACGTGCGTCCCTCGCCGACCGGGATCTCGTCGAGCCTGCCGACCTCCACAGTCATCGGACGGGCACCTGGGGGAGCGGCAGCAGCGGCAGCGACGTGCGAAATTGGCCCTCCATCTGAGGTTCTCGGCCATCACGCCACGGATCACTGTAGGCGTCCACCGACTTCTGCATCCGCTCGTCCAGCCCCGCGGCCAACCCGTCGGCGTCCTCGACCACCACCGCCCGAATGTGCTCGATTCCCAACCGCGGCACCCACTTGTAGGTGCGCTCCAGCCAGTTCGCGTTCTCCCGGTAGTACTGCAGGAAGCGGCCCGTCAGCGTCATCACCTCGTCGGCGGAGTCCACCGTCGCCAGCAGATCGCCCTTACGGATGTGCGCCCCGGCCGCCCCGCCGACATAGATCTCCCAGCGGCCGCCGTCCACCGCGACGACACCGAGGTCCTTGCACAGCGCCTCCGCGCAGTTGCGCGGGCACCCCGTGACAGCCAGCTTCATCTTCGCCGGGCTCGCCAGCCCCTGGTACCGTTCCTCGATCGCGATTCCCAGCGCTGTGGAGTCACCCACCCCGTAGCGGCAGAAGTCGCTGCCCACACAGGTTTTCACGGTCCGGAAGCTCTTCCCGTACGCGTAGCCGGACGGCATGTCCAGATCCGCCCAGACCGCGGGCAGATCTTCTTTGCGCACCCCGAGCAGGTCGATGCGCTGACCACCCGTGCACTTGATCATCGGGATCTCGTACTTCTCGGCGACATCGGCGATCTTGCGGAGTTGCGCGGCGCTTGTCACCCCGCCCTTCATCTGCGGCACCACCGAAAAGGTGCCGTCGCGTTGGATGTTGGCGTGCACCCGATCGTTGATGAACCGGGCATCCCGCTCGTCGACGAATTCGTCGGCCCACATCATCTCCAGCAGCGACGCCAGCGCCATCTTCGAGCCGGCATCGGGCTTGCCGTCAGGGGCGAGTGCGGCGAACACCGAAGAGACAGAATGCAGTCGGAGCTCGCGGATGTGGTGCATCAGCGTCGGCTTGTCGTAGGGGATGGCGGGCACATACCAGGATGCCGACGGGTCTTCGGTGACGGCGCCGCCCGCCGCCCACTCCACGACCTGGCACACCAGTTCCTTGCAGGAGCCGCAACCCTTGCCGGCCTTGGTCTTCGCCATCACGCCCGCGACCGAACTCTCGCCGTCGCGCACACACGCGACCAGTGCGCCCTTCGAGACACCGTTGCAGTTGCAGACCTGCGCATCGTCAGCCAGTTCGGCGATACCGACGCCGACGTCGGGTGTGCCGATGTCGAACATCAGCGCCACCCGCTCGTCGGGCAGTGGCAGCCCGCTGTCGAAGGCCTGGGTCAGGAACGAGACCTTCGAGACGTCACCGACGAGCGTGGCGCCCACCAGCTTCCCGTCGCGGATCACCACCGTCTTGTACACGCCGTGTTTGGGCTCGCTGTACTGCACGAATTCGTCGTCGGGGTGTTCGGGTGCCTTGACGCCCATCGAGGCGACGTCGACGCCGGCCACCTTGAGCTTCGTCGCCACCCGGGACCCGTGGTAGGCGGCGGTGACGTCCGCGCCGGTGAGGTGATCGGCCAGCACGCGCGCCTGCTCCCACAGCGGCGCGACGAGACCGTAGACCTGGCCGCGATGTTGAGCGCACTCACCGACGACGTAGACGTCGTCGTCATCCACCGACCGCATGTGGTCGTCGGTGACGACGGCGCGTTCCACCGTGAGCCCGGCGCGTTGGGCCAGGCCGACATTCGGCCGGATGCCTGCCGCGATCACCAGCATGTCGCAGTCCAACTGGGAGCCGTCGGCGAACCGGATGCCCGTCAGACGATCGTCGGTGACCAGCACCTCGCTGGTGCGCTTCTCCGTGTGCACCCCGATGCCCAGCGACTCCACCGACGCGCGCAGGATCGCCCCGGCGGGGTCGTCGAGTTGCGCATTCATCAGGGTGGGACCGGCGTGCACGACATCGACGTCGAGGCCGCGGTTCTGCAGCCCGCGTGCGGCTTCCAGCCCCAGCAGACCGCCCCCGACGACGACCGCCTTGGTGCGGTGCGCCGCTTCGGCGATCATCGCCGCGGTGTCGTCGAGCGTGCGGAACCCGAACACGCCGTCGGCCAGCGTCTTGTTGTCGGCCCACAGCCCGGCCATGGGCGGGAAGAACGAGCGACTGCCTGTCGCGAGAATGAGTTTGTCGTAGTGCACGGTGGTGCCGTCGTCGGCGTGCACGAGGTGGGCGAACGTGTCCAGCCGCACTACGCGCACCCCGGCGCGCAGTTCGATGTCGTTGTCGGCGTACCAGTCCAGCGTGTTGAGGTAGATGTCGGTCGGGTCATCCGCCCCAGCAAGCACGTTCGACAGCAGGATGCGGTTGTAGTTGCCGTACGGCTCATCGCCGAACACGGTGATCTGGAACTGATCTCTGCCGCCGCGAGCGAGAATCTCCTCCAACGCGCGAATGCCGGCCATTCCGTTGCCGACGACGACGAGCCGCTGCGCCACCGTCTACACCTCGACCAGGCCGAGATCGACGACCACCGTGCCCGCGAGCCCGTCGGGCGCGGCCACGTAGATCTCGAGCACGGTGTCGGCGAGCAGGTCCTCGACCACCCGCAGCGCCACGTGGGTGGCGCCCTTGGCGGCGATCGGGAAGTACCGCATCGGCGCGCCGTCACGGTAGAGGATCACGCTGACCATCTCGTCGGCCGAATTTCCGCCGCGGAAGTACACGGGCTGGGTGATGGCACCTGCGGGCACCTGGTATTTGAGCGAGGCGTCTATAGGCAGAGGCGCGTCATAGCCCTTGCCCACGAAGGTGAAGGCGCCTTGCAGGAACTGCGGACTGCTTCCGTCGGACATGCTGGGAAAGGTATGAGCCGCCTGTTTCCAGGCGGTTTCGCCGATGCTGCGCCCATGGATACCCCCGCTCACATCTCCACCGCCTCACGGTGAGCCCCCGACCGATGTGAGGGCGAGTTTTCTTGTGTGTCATCGACGTGCAATGGCTCGACAATGACCTGGGCTTTCACTGACTTCCATGGCGAACACGACAGCGGGCAAGCACGACATCGAGCACTGGGACCCCGAAGACACCGAGGCGTGGGAGGCCGGCGGCAAGGACATCGCCCGGCGCAACCTGGTGTGGTCGGTGATCGCCGAACACGTCGGCTTCTCGGTGTGGTCGATCTGGTCGGTGATGGTGCTGTTCATGCCGCAGAACGTCTACGGCATCGACGCGGCGGGCAAGTTCTACCTCGTCGCGGTGCCGACGCTGGTGGGTGCGTTCATGCGCATCCCCTACACGATCGCACCGGCCCGGTTCGGCGGACGTAACTGGACGATCGTCAGCGCGCTGCTGCTGCTGATCCCCACCCTGCTGACGCTGTACTTCATGAAGAACCCGGCGTCCTACACCACCTACCTGGTGGTCGCTGCGTTCGCCGGGCTCGGCGGCGGGAACTTCGCCTCCTCGATGACCAACATCAACGCGTTCTACCCGCAGCGGCTCAAAGGGTGGGCGCTCGGGCTCAACGCCGGCGGCGGCAACATCGGCGTGCCGGTCATCCAGCTCATCGGCCTGCTGGTGATCGCCACCGCGGGCAACATGCGGCCCGAGATCGTCTGTGCCGTCTACCTCGTGGCGATCAGCCTGGCCGCGGTGGGCGCGGCGATGAAGATGGACAATCTGCGCAACCAGAAATCCAATCTCGGCGCACTCGTCGAAGCGTTGCGGTTCAAGCACTCCTGGGTGATGAGCTTCCTCTACATCGGTACCTTCGGCTCGTTCATCGGCTTCTCGTTCGCGTTCGGCCAGGTTCTCCAGATCAACTACCTCGCCGGCGGGGACACCCCCGCGCAGGCCGCGTTGCACGCCGCCCAGATCGCCTTCCTGGGGCCGCTGCTCGGCTCGATATCGCGTCCCTTCGGTGGCCGGCTCGCCGACCGCATCGGTGGCGGAAAGATCACGCTCTACACCTTCATCGCGATGATGTTCGCCGCCGGCATCCTGATCGTCGCCGGAACGCTCGACGACGCGCAGGCCGGTGCCGCCAGCGGCGGCCAGATGGTCGGCTACGTGGCCGGATTCATCCTGCTGTTCGTGCTGTCGGGCATCGGGAACGGCTCGACCTACAAGATGATCCCGTCGATCTTCGAAGCCAAGGCCCAGGGCCGCGATGATCTGGACCGGGAGCAGAAGGCCGCGTGGTCGCGTGCGATGTCGGGTGCGCTGATCGGATTCGCCGGCGCCGTCGGTGCGCTGGGCGGGGTGTTCATCAACATCGTGCTGCGGGCGTCCTACGTCGGTGATGCGAAGTCGGCGACGAACGCGTTCTGGGTCTTCGGCCTCTTCTACGTGGTGTGCGCCGTTGTGACCTGGGTCGTGTTCCTACGTCTCGGGAAGAACCGCGTCCACACCGGCGAACAGCTCGGACGTTCGGCCACCCCCGTTCCCGCCGGATAGCTCGCCCGGATCACGATGCCACGCACTGCTTGCTCCTACTGCGGTGTCGGGTGCGGGATCTCGGTCCAGACCCGCCCCGACCCCGCGACCGGTGCGCCGGTCATCGCGACGGTGTCCGGGGACACCCTGCACCCGACGAACGCGGGCCGGCTGTGCACGAAGGGGGCGACCCACGCGGAGTTGATGGCCGCGACCGACGGTCGGCTGACGACGGCGCTGCTGCGACCTTCGCGAGGGGCCGATCCGGTTGCCGTCGACGTCGACGACGGGATCGCCGAGGCGGGCCGCCGCTTGCGAGCGATCGTCGACGAGCACGGATCCGATGCCGTGGCCATCTACGTGTCGGGGCAGATGTCGATCGAATCCCAGTACCTGGCAACCAAACTCGCCAAGGGTTTTCTGCGTACGGTGCACCTGGAATCCAATTCGCGGTTGTGCATGGCCAGCGCCGGCGTCGGCTACAAGCAGTCGCTGGGCGCCGACGGACCGCCCGGGTCCTACAGCGACTTCGACTGCACCGATCTGTTCTTCGTGATCGGGTCCAACATGGCCGACTGCCACCCGATCCTGTACCTGCGCATGGCCGACCGCCTCAAGGCCGGCGCGAAGCTCATCGTTGTCGACCCGCGCCGCACCACCACCGCCGACCGGGCCGACCTCTACCTGCAGATCCGGCCGGGCACCGATCTCGCCCTGCTCAATGGCATCCTGCACCTGCTCGTGGCCGACGGCGCGATCGACGAGCAGTTCATCGCCGAGCACACGGAGGGCTGGGAGGCGATGCCGGCCTTCCTCGCCGACTATCCGCCGGAGCGCGTCGCCGAGATCACCGGGCTCTCCGAAGCCGACGTCCGCACCGCGGCGACGATGATCGCCGAGGCCGGGGAGTGGATGACCTGCTGGACCATGGGCCTCAACCAGAGCACCCATGGCACCGCCAACACCACCGCGATCTGCAACCTGCATCTGGCCACCGGTGCGATCTGCCGCCCGGGCAGCGGGCCGATGTCGCTGACCGGGCAGCCCAACGCCATGGGCGGGCGCGAAATGGGCTACATGGGGCCGGGTTTGCCGGGGCAGCGCGCGGTGCTGTCCGAGCGCGACCGGGCCTTCGTCGAGGAGCAGTGGGGGCTGGAGCCGGGCACCATCCGCACCGATGTCGGCCCCGGAACCGTCGAGATGTTCCGCAGAATGGCCGACGGCCAGATCAAGGCTGTCTGGATCATCTGCACCAATCCCGTTGCCAGCGTGGCGAACCGCGCAACTGTGCTGGCGGGTCTGCAGGCCGCCGAGCTGGTGATCGCGCAGGATGCGTACGCCGAGACGGCGACCACCCGGCACGCCGACATAGTGCTGCCGGCCGCGCTGTGGGCTGAGGCCGACGCGGTGATGGTCAACTCCGACCGCACCATGACGCTGCTGGCGCAGTCGGTTCCGCCGCTGGGTGGGTCGCGGCCGGACTGGGAACTGATCTGCGGGGTGGCTCGCCACCTCGGGTTCGGCGATGACTTCGACTACAAGTCGAGCGAGGAGATCTTCGACGAGATCCGCCGATTCTCCAACCCGGACACCGGTTACGACTTGCGTGGCATCACCTATGAACGCCTGCGCGACACTCCGGTCCAGTGGCCGTGCCCGCCCGAGGATTACGCCGGCGGCTCGGCCGACCGCAACCCGATTCGCTACGTCAACGACGGTGTCTCACAGACCCTGTTCGTCGACGCGCACGGTCACCGACCGCGCTTGGCCTTCCCGACGCCGTCCCGGCGCGCGGTGTTCCATCCGCGGCCGCACGTCGACGCCGCCGAGCGACCCGATGAGAAGTACCCCGCGGTGCTGAACACCGGCCGGCTGCAGCATCAGTGGCACACCATGACCAAGACCGGTCGGGTCGCCAAACTCACCAAGCTGAATCCGAAGCCGTTCATCGAGATCCATCCCGACGACGCAGAGGCGGCGCAGATCGCGAACGGCAGTGCGGTCGAGATCGTCTCCCGGCGGGGGCGCGCGGTCGTGCCTGCCGTGCTGACCGATCGGGTGATGCCGGGGAACACGTGGGTGCCGTTCCACTGGAACGACGAACACGGTGAGGATCTGACCGTCAACGCCCTCACCAACGACGCGGTCGACCCCTTCTCGCTGCAACCGGAATTCAAAGTGACCGCGGTGGCACTGCGGCCGTTGCCTGCTCCTGAGCTGACCGAGCACGAGAAGCTCTATGTTCGAGGCTTCCTCGCCGGTATCGAGCAGGGTCGACCGGGCGTCCCGGTGCTGCCCTCCGACGCCCCGCTCGGTGTGCAGACCCGGGTCCTCGTCGAGGGCATGCTGGCCGGCCGCTACTCCCGCGGCCCCGAGACGTCCACTCCGGCCGGACCGTTGGTGCTCTGGGCGTCGCAGACCGGGAACGCCGAGGAGTTCGCCGACCAGGTGAGCCGGCGGCTCGGCGGGGCGCGGCTGTCGGCGATGGACGACGTCGACGTCGCAGAGCTCTCGGACGCCGGCGAGGTCGTCATCGTCACCAGTACGTTCGGCGACGGCGGCCCACCCGACAACGGTGCCGCGTTCTGGGAACGGCTGGCCGGCGAGGACGCGCCGGAGCTCGCCGGGGTGCGCTATTCGGTGCTGGGACTCGGCGATCGCTCGTACGGCAATTTCTGTGGCCACGCGAAATCTCTGGACGCGCGGTTGACCGCGCTCGGTGCGACGAGGATGCTCGACCGCGCCGACTGCGAAGTGCACGACGAGGCGCCGATGACCAGCTGGGCGGACGCGGTCGTCGAGACGCTGACCGGTGTGGCGCCAGAAACCCAGGCTGCGTCACCCCCCGATCCGGTCGCGTTCACCCGCGCGCAGCCGATCTCGGCGCCACTGTGCCGCAATGTGCTGCTGACGCCGTCGGGCGCCGCCAAGGAGGTGCGACAGTTCGGGTTCGACATCAGCGCACACGACGTCTCCTACGCGGCAGGCGATTCACTGGGCGTGTACGTGCGCAACTCCGTGTCGACTGTCGAGACATGGCTGCGGGCAACGGGATTCGCTGGTGACGAAGTCGTCGTGGTCGACGGCGTCCCGATCTCGCTGCGGGAGGCTGTGACTGGGCGCTACGACGTGTGCAAGGTCACCGCCGACCTGGTCGACTTCGTCGCCGAGCACAGCCGAGACGGGGGGCCGGTGCGGCGGCTGCGCACGGATCGGCGTGAGCTGGACAAGTGGCTGGTGAACCGCAACGGCCTCGATCTGGTCGCGGAGTTCGGGGTGCGTGCCGACCTCGAGCTCTGGCAGGAGGTGCTGGTGCGGCTCACCCCGCGGCAGTACTCGATCTCGTCGAGCCCGCTGGTCAGTCCCCACGAGGTGCAGCTGACGGTGTCGGTGGTGCGCTACTCCAGCCCGGGCGGTGATCCGCGCGGCGGGGTCGGGTCGACCTACCTGGCCGATCTGGCGGACGGCACGCCGGTACCGGTGTTCCTGCAGCGGTCGCCACACTTCCGGCCGCCGACGGATTCGCGGACCCCGATGATCATGGTCGGCCCGGGAACCGGTGTCGCGCCGTTCCGCGCTTTCCTGCAGGACCGTCGGGCGCGCGGCCACACCGGGCCGAACTGGTTGTTCTTCGGCGATCAGCACCGGGCGCACAACTTCTACTATCGAGATGATCTGCAGGACATGGTGTCTGACGGGTTTCTCAACCGGCTCGATCTCGCATTCTCCCGTGACCAGGCCCAGAGAATCTATGTGCAACACAAGATGCTGGACTACGGTGCTGACGTGTGGCGGTGGCTCGAGGACGGTGCGCACTTCTACGTGTGTGGTGACGCTACGCGGATGGCCAAGGATGTCGACGATGCGCTGACGGCGATCATCCGGACCCACGGTGGGATGAACGACGAGGCCGCGCGAGCGTACAAGCGAGAGTTGGTGGGGGAGAAGCGCTACGTGCGCGACGTCTACTGATCGGCCGGTGAGACGCGCTGGAACACGATGGCGATCCTGGTCCCGTCGGGACGGGTGAAATTTTCTGTCATTCGGTCGCCGTCGACGACGATGCGCAGCTCGTCGGTGGTCCGGACATCGCCGACCCAGTTGGGAAACGTCGCCCCCTCGACTCGGTTGCCGCTGAACTGGCCGCCTCCGTCGACGGTGTAGGTGCCGAACATCCCGATGCTTCCGGCCATCGCGGCACGGTTCTCGGCATCGGTGCCCTCGCCGCGCGCGTCGGATGCGAAGGGCGGCACCGTGGAGTCGGTCAGCACCTCGACGAAGTGCATGTCCGGTGTGAAGGTGAGCATTCCGCTGGGACGGTCTCCGTAAGCCGGCTCGAGGACGCCGCTGCGGTCGATCTGCGCCGACACCATCTGCCACGTGCCGACCACCTGGTTACGAGGTTCGGGCGACGGAGCGCAACTCGACAGGGCCAGGACGGCTGCGACGACGAGCGGTATGCGAGCGGACATCACCAACGACGCTATTCACGTCGTTGCTGTGCGCGGTGAGACGCATAGCGAATTCACACGATCGGCGGGGTCGAAAGTTGTCGGTGGTCGCACGTATGTTCGAATAATGGTGGAGGTGCGGGAGGCGGTCGCGGCGTTACGCGCTGGGGTCGATGCCGTGCTGGCCGCCGCTCTGGACCTGTCGAGCGCCGCGGAGATCGTGGCGCTGCTCGACGAGCTGGAGTTGGCGGGGTGCCGGCTGCCGGCGGCCTGGCACCGGGCGTTGGCGCGGTTGCAGGTCGAGACCACCCCCCAGGCGATGGGCGCCAAGAATTGGAAAGACGTCCTGGCGATCCGCTACCGGATCAGCAGCCCGGAAGCCAACCGCCGGCTGACCGAGGCAGCGCTGCTGGCCCCGCGGCAGTCGATGACCGGAGCGCCGCTACCCCCGGTGCTGGAGGCAACCGCGGCCGCCCAAGCCGACGGCCGGATCACGCCCGAACACGTCGAGGTGATCCGCAAAGCGGTCAACAAACTGCCCGGGTTCGTCGACGCCGCGACGCGGGAGCAGTTCGAGGCTGACGTGGTCCGCATCGCTTCCGGTGCCGGCCCGAAAGCCACCGACGATGCCGCGGAACTGGAATTGTTCCTGCTCGATCAGGACGGACCCGAACCCGACGACACCGAACGCGTTCGGAAGCGGGGTCTGACCAAGAGCCGCCAGGGTCGTGACGGCATGACGGCGTGGACGGCGGATCTGACCCCGGAAGCCGCGGCGGTGTGGGAAGCGATCTTCGCCACATACGCCGCCCCGGGCATGTGCAACCCCGACGATGACGAACCCTGCACCTCCGGCACCCCGACCCAAGCCCAGATCGACAACGATCACCGCAGCCTGGCTCAACGCCAGCACGACGCGCTGCTCGCGGTCGGACGGATCGCCCTGATGAGCGGCGAACTCGGCCAACTCAACGGGTTACCGGTGACGGTGATCGTGCGCACCACCCTGCAAGACCTCGAATCCCGCGCCGGAATCGGCATCACCGGTGGTGGGACCCGGCTCCCCATCAAAGACGTCATCCGCATGGGCGCCCATGCGAGTCACTACCTGGCGATCTTCGACCGGGCCGCCGGAGCCGCTTTGGACCTGTTCCGCACCCGCCGGGTCGCCTCGGCGGCGCAGCGGATCATGCTGATCGGCCGCGAGGGTGGCTGCACCAAACCCGGCTGCCCCGTCGGGGCGTACGGCTGCCAGGTCCACCACGTCACCGCCGATTGGGCCGACGGCGGCCTGACCAACATCAACGACCTCGGCCTGGCCTGCCCACCCGACAACCGCTCAGTGAAACAGGGCGGCTGGACCACATCGATGAACACCCGCCACGAAGTCGAATGGACCCCACCACCCGATCTGGACACCGGCCAAACCCGCATCAACACCCACCACACCCCCGAACGACTCATCCGCCCACCCGACG
>JAEXZY010000018.1 GCA_023404955.1 Actinomycetes bacterium | reverse complement strand
CCGCGTCACCCGCGACGGTCAGCCCGTCAACGGTCTGAACGAACTGGAATGCGTCGGCGGCCGGGTCTGGGCGGCAGCGTGGCCCGACGACACCTTCGTCCGGATCGACCCGGGCACCGGCGCGGTCGATCTGGTCGCCGATGTCTCCGGTCTGTGGTCCGCTGTCGACCGCGACCGGCTGCGCCAGGTGGTCAGCGGTATCGCGCACATCACCGGGTCGGAGTTCCTGATCAGCGGCAAGGAGTGGCCGCAGAGCTACCGCGTGCGATTGGGCTAGTCCCCGAAGAGTCGGCCGGAGCCGTCCGAATGCGAATCATCGCAGTTCAGATTGTGTGCCCCCGGCAGGAATCGAACCTGCGGCCTTCTGCTCCGGAGGCAGACGCTCTATCCCCTGAGCTACGGGGGCGCATGATGACACTGCGCCGAATCGGGCGTGGCCTAGCGTAGCGCATCGGCGTGAGGAAACGGATTCGGGGCAGAAGGGCCCCAGACCATAGGATGGTCCCTCGTGACCCCCGCCGATCTGGCCGAACTGCTCCGGAGCACCGCCGCCGCGGTGCTCGATGCGCACGGCCTCGACACCTCTGCACTGCCGGCCACCGTCACCGTGGAACGCCCCCGCAATCCCGAGCACGGCGACTACGCCACCAACCTGGCCCTGCAGCTCGGCAAGAAGGTCGGCGCCAACCCCCGCGAGCTGGCCGGTTGGCTGGCCACCGCGCTCGTCGAGCAGCCCGGCATCGCCGCCGCCGACGTCGCCGGGCCCGGGTTCGTCAACCTGCGCATCGAGGCAGCCGCGCAGAACGTGCTGGTCGGGGACGTCATCGCCGCGGGCGCGGGCTTCGGCACCTCGGCGCAGCTGGCGGGCCGCAGGGTCAACCTCGAGTTCGTCTCGGCCAACCCCACCGGCCCCATCCACATCGGCGGCACCCGCTGGGCCGCCGTCGGTGACGCACTTGGCCGGCTACTGACCACCCAGGGCGCCGAGGTGGTCCGCGAGTACTACTTCAACGACCACGGTGCCCAGATCGACCGGTTCACCAACTCGCTGATCGCCGCCGCGAAGGGCGACCCGACCCCCGAGGACGGCTACGCCGGCTCCTACATCGGCGACATCGCCGCGCAGGTGCTCAGCAAGGAACCCGACGCGCTGAGCCTGCCCGACGAGCAGATGCGCGAGACGTTCCGCGCCATCGGGGTCAACCTGATGTTCGACCACATCAAGGCCTCGCTGCACGAGTTCGGCACCGACTTCGACATCTACACCCACGAAGACTCGATGCACACGTCGGGCCGCGTCGACCAGGCCATCGCCAAGCTGCGCGAGACCGGCGCCATCTACGAGAAGGACGGTGCCACCTGGCTGCGCACCACCGACTACGGCGATGACAAGGACCGCGTCGTCATCAAGAGCGACGGCAACCCCGCCTACATCGCCGCTGACCTCGCCTACTTCCTCGACAAGCGCCAGCGCGGCTTTGATCTGTGCATCTACATGCTCGGCGCCGACCATCACGGCTACATCGCGCGCCTGAAAGCCGCTGCGGCCGCTCTGGGCGACGATCCCGACACCGTCGAGGTGCTCATCGGCCAGATGGTGAACCTCGTCCGCGACGGCCAGCCCGTGCGGATGAGCAAGCGCGCCGGCACCGTGATCACGCTCGACGACCTCGTCGAGGCGATCGGCGTGGACGCCGCACGCTATGCGCTGATCCGCAGCTCGGTCGACACCCCGATCGACATCGACCTCGCGCTGTGGTCCTCGGCGTCGGCCGAAAACCCGGTCTATTACGTGCAATACGCGCACGCGCGGCTGTCTGCGCTGGCCCGCAACGCCGCCGACCTCGGCATCGCGCCCGACACCGCACACCTCGATCTGCTGACCCACGACAAAGAGGGCACGCTGATCCGCAACATCGGCGAGTTTTCCCGGGTGCTCGCCACCGCAGCGGCACTGCGTGAACCGCACCGTGTGTCGCGCTATCTCGAGGACCTCGCGGGCGACTACCACCGCTTCTACGACTCCTGCCGGGTCCTGCCCCAGGGCGACGAAGAGCCCGGCGATCTGCATGCCGCGCGCCTGGCCCTGTGCGATGCCACCCGCCAGGTGATCGCCAACGGTCTGGCCATCCTCGGCGTCACTGCGCCGGAGCGGATGTGATCGCCCACCCGGCCGGGCCCCGACACGCTGAAGAGATTCACCATGCCGGCGCCCCGGCCCGGCCTCAGACCGCAGCGGATGTCGCCGCGTTGGCGCCGAATGTGTGGCCGCGCAACGCGGTTCGGGACGGGTCCGGTGTCCTGACGATTGGTGGGGTGTCCGTCGCGGACATCGCCGCCGAGTACGGCACGCCGGTGTTCGTCGTCGACGAGGACGACTTCCGCTCTCGCTGCCGGGAGATCGCGGCGGCGTTCGGTGGCGGCGATCATGTCCGCTATGCGGCCAAGGCGTTCCTGTGCACGGAGATCGCGCGCTGGGTAGACGAGGAAGGCCTGTCGCTCGACGTCGCCAGCGGCGGCGAGCTCGCGGTCGCGCTGCATGCTGGTTTTCCCGCCAATCGCATTGCGCTGCATGGCAACAACAAATCAGTTGCGGAGCTGACAGCGGCGGTGCAGGCCGGGATCGAACACGTCGTCGTCGATTCGATGACCGAGATCGAGCGCCTGGACGCCATCGCCGGTGCCGCCGGTGTGGTGCAGGACGTGCTGATCCGGGTCACGGTCGGTGTCGAGGCGCACACCCACGAGTTCATCTCCACCGCCCACGAGGACCAGAAGTTCGGTCTGTCGCTGGCCAGCGGCGCCGCGATGGCCGCGGTGCGGCGAGTGTTCGAGACCGATCACCTCCGCTTGACCGGGCTGCACAGTCACATCGGCTCGCAGATCTTCGACGTCGCCGGGTTCGAGCTCGCCGCACACCGGGTGATCGGCCTGCTGCGCGACGTGGTCGCCGAGTTCGGTGTCGAGAAGACCGCGCAGATGTCGATCGTCGACCTCGGCGGCGGTCTCGGTATCTCCTACCTGCCGTCCGACGATCCGCCGCCGATGGAGGATCTCGCCGCCAAGATCGGCGCGATCGTCGAGAACGAATCGGCGGCCGTCGGGCTGCCCGCGCCGCGGCTCGTCGTCGAGCCGGGGCGGGCGATCGCGGGCCCGGGCACCATCACGGTCTACGAGGTCGGCACCGTCAAGGACGTCGCCATCACGGCCGACCGGCAGCGCCGCTACGTGAGCGTCGACGGCGGGATGAGCGACAACATCCGGACCTCGCTCTACGGCGCCGAATACGACGTCCGGCTGCTCTCGCGCACCACCGATGAGGCCCCGGTGCTGTCTCGTGTGGTGGGTAAACACTGTGAAAGCGGCGACATCGTGGTGCGCGATGCGTGGCTGCCCGGCGACGTCAACCCGGGTGACCTGCTCGGGGTGGCCGCCACCGGCGCATACTGCTATTCGATGTCGAGCCGATACAACCTGATCGGCCGGCCGGCCGTGGTGGCCGTGCGCGACGGGCAGACCCGCCTGATCCTGCGCCGGGAAACGGTCGATGACTTGTTGAGTCTGGAAGTGAGGTAACGCGGTGAGTGACGCGATCGGAGTGGCCGTCCTGGGCCATGGAAACGTCGGCAGCGAGGTGGTGCGCATCATCGAGCGCAGCGCGGCCGACCTGACCGCGCGCATCGGCGCACCGTTGGAGGTCCGGGGCATCGGCGTGCGCCGCGTCGCCGACGACCGCGGGGTGCCGATGGACCTGCTCACCGACGACGTCGACGGGCTCGTCGCACGCGACGACATCGACATCGTCGTCGAACTCATGGGTCCGGTGGAGCCCGCGCGCAAGGCCATCCTGACGGCGCTGGAACAGGGTAAGTCGGTCGTCACCGCCAACAAGGCGCTGATGGCTGTTTCGGCCGGCGAGCTCGCGCAGGCCGCCGAGAACGCCCACGTGGACCTGTATTTCGAGGCGGCGGTGGCCGGCGCGATCCCGGTGATCCGGCCGCTGACCCAGTCGCTGGCCGGGGACACGGTCCTGCGGGTAGCCGGCATCGTCAACGGCACCACGAACTACATCCTGTCCGCGATGGACAGCACGGGCGCCGATTACAGCAGCGCGCTCGCCGATGCCAGCGCGCTCGGCTACGCCGAAGCCGACCCGACTGCCGACGTCGAGGGATACGACGCCGCCGCCAAGGCGGCGATCCTGGCCTCGATCGCGTTTCACACCCGGGTCACCGCGGACGACGTGTACCGCGAGGGCATCACGAAGGTCAGCGCCGCCGACTTCGCTTCGGCACGCGCGCTCGGCTGCACGATCAAGCTGCTCGCGATCTGCGAACGTCTCACCGATGACGATGGACAGCAGCGGGTTTCGGCCCGGGTCTATCCCGCTCTCGTGCCGCTGACCCATCCGCTGGCGTCGGTCAACGGGGCCTTCAACGCGGTGGTCGTGGAAGCCGAGGCGGCCGGCCGGTTGATGTTCTACGGGCAGGGTGCCGGCGGTGCTCCCACCGCGTCGGCCGTGCTGGGTGATGTGGTGATGGCCGCTCGTAACCGCGTGCAGGGCGGCCGAGGGCCCCGAGAGTCCAAGTACGCCAAGCTGCCGGTGGCGCCGATCGGCGACATCGCGACGCGCTACTACGTCAACATGAACGTCACCGACCGCCCCGGCGTGCTGTCGGCCGTCGCCGCCGAGTTCTCGAAGCGAGAGGTCAGCATCGCCGAGGTGCGTCAGGAAGGCATGGTCGACGAGGGCGGAACGCGCTGTGGCGCCCGCATCGTCGTTGTCACCCACCGGGCGACCGACGCCGCACTATCGGAAACCGTTGCCGCACTGGCTGATCTGGAGGTCGTGTCCAGCATCAACAGCGTGCTGCGGATGGAAGGGACTGCAGAGTGAACACCACCCGCGCCGTACACCAGCCCTGGCCCGGACTGATCGAGGCCTACCGGGACCGGCTGCCCATCGACGACTCGTGGACGCCCATCACGTTGCGGGAGGGCGGTACTCCGCTGCTGCCCGCCCCGCGCCTGTCCGACTACACCGGGTGCACCGTGCATCTGAAGGTGGAGGGCCTGAACCCCACCGGCTCGTTCAAGGACCGCGGGATGACGATGGCCGTGACCGAGGCGGTCGCGCGCGGCCAGCAGGCGGTGCTGTGCGCGTCGACCGGCAACACCTCGGCCTCGGCCGCCGCCTACGCCGCGCGGGCCGGCATCACCTGCGCGGTGCTCGTGCCGCAGGGCAAGATCGCGATGGGCAAACTCGCCCAGGCAGTCATGCACGGCGCCAAGATCATTCAGATCGACGGCAATTTCGACGACTGCCTCGAGCTGGCGCGCAAGCTGACCTCAGACTTCCCGACGGTGTCGCTGGTAAACTCGGTCAACCCGTTCCGCATCGAGGGGCAGAAGACCGCGGCGTTCGAGATCGTCGACGCGCTCGGCGACGCACCCGACGTGCATGCGCTTCCGGTTGGTAACGCGGGCAACATCACCGCGTACTGGAAGGGCTACACCGAATACCATCGCGACGGCCTGGCCGCCCGGCTGCCGAAGATGCTCGGCACGCAGGCCGCCGGTGCGGCGCCGCTCGTGTCCGGCGAGCCCGTCAGTGACCCCGAAACCATCGCCACCGCGATCCGTATCGGTTCCCCGGCGTCCTGGACTCAGGCGGTCGAGGCCCAGCAGCAGTCCGAGGGCAAGTTCCTCGCCGCCACCGACGAGGAGATTCTCGCGGCCTACCACCTGGTGGCGCGCACCGAGGGTGTCTTCGTCGAGCCCGCATCGGCCGCCAGCATCGCCGGCCTGCTGAAGTCCATCGAAGACGGCTGGGTGGCCAAGGGTTCGACGGTGGTCTGCACCGTCACCGGTAACGGCCTCAAGGATCCGGACACGGCGCTCAAGGGAATGCCCGCCGTGATCCCGGTTCCCGTCGATCCGGTCGCCGTCGTGGCCAAGCTCGGTCTGGTCTGAGACAACCGTGACCCGCACGCTGCCCCCTGGTCTGACCGCGACCGCGCTCGTGGCCGCCTCGAGCGCCAACCTCGGCCCCGGTTTCGACAGCATGGGCGTCGCACTCGGGATCTACGACGAAATCGTCGTCGAGACAACCGAATCGGGCCTCGTCGTCGATGTGCGGGGCGAAGGCGAGGGACAGGTTCCGCTCGATGCGACACATCTGGTGGTGCGAGCCATCGAGCGAGGACTGCAGGAAGCGCAGGTGTCGGCGCCGGGGCTGGTCGTGCGCTGTCGCAACGCCATTCCCCATTCCCGCGGTCTGGGTTCGTCGGCGGCCGCGGTCGTCGGTGGGCTGGCGGCTGCCAATGGTCTTGCTGCGCAAGTGGAATCGAGCCCGATGAGTACCGACACGCTGGTGCAGGTCTCGTCGGAGTTCGAGGGACACCCCGACAATGCCTCCGCCGCCGTTCTGGGCGGCGCGGTGGTGTCGTGGACTGAGAACCCTGGGGGAGTGCCGCGCTACGCCGCGGCGCCCATCCGGCTGCATCCGGACGTCGTCCTGTTCAGCGCGATCCCCGCTGTGCGCTCATCGACCGCGGAAACCCGGATACTGCTTCCCGACGAGGTCAGCCACACCGACGCCCGTTTCAATCTGAGCCGGGCGGCGCTGCTGGTGGTCGCACTGACCGAGCGGCCGGACCTGCTGATGGCGGCGACCGAGGACGTCCTGCATCAGCCGCAGCGCGCGCCGGCGCTGCCGGCCTCCGCGGAATACCTCGACGTCCTGCGTCGTTCTGGCATACCAGCAGTGCTGTCGGGCGCCGGGCCTGCAGTGCTCGCCTTCGGTCATCGGGCCGAACTGCCCGCCGAAGCGGTGCAGAGAGGCCGAGAACTCGGGTTCACCGTGGTGAGGACGCCGGTAGGACACGGTGTGACGTGGTCCGCCGGGGTCGCCGCGAGACCCTGATCGTCGGAAACGCGTCAGTCCCACACGCATCAGATGAATCACCGCGATTCTTGCTTCCAGCTCAGATGCGGGTTATTCTCGCTCTCGTCCAGCAATCGCAGGCGTCTCTTCCTGCGTCGACTGCAGAGACCTCAGGACAACCCATTCTTTCAGGTGCTCAACTCGTGGACCGACGGCTGTGTCGTCTCCCGGCGGACCCCGTGGATCACCGTTGCTGTAGCGGCGGTGTGACTTCAGCGTTCAGCGGATTGGACTGAGCGCACAGACCCCTCGCGAGACCAAGATCGGCGAGGGAAAGAAAGGAAATCCGTGACCGATACGGACCTCATCACGGCTGACTCGAGCGCCGACAATGGCGCCCTGCCGCTTGCCGTGACCACTGACGCCCCTGCCGCACCGGCTCGGCGCGGCGGCGCTCTCACCTCCATGGTGCTGCCTGAGCTGCGCTCGTTGGCCAAGGAGATCGGCGTCGAAGGCGCCTCCGGGATGCGCAAGAGCGAATTGATCGCCGCCATCCGCGAGCGTCGCGGCGAGACCAACGGCAAATCTGCCGCACCCGCTGCCGAAGCACCCGCACCTGCTGCCGAAGCATCCGCGCCGGCCGATGCGGCGCCGCCGCAGCGCCGCGAGCGCCGATCCGCGTCCCGCGGACAAGGCGAACCCAAAGCCTCTGATCAGGCCCCCGGCGACGACGCTCCGCGCGCGGAGGCGGCCACCGAAGCGCCTGAGCGCAAGCCCGAACGGGACAGCCGTCAGGACACGAATCAGAACCCGAAGGACAGCGCCCCCGAAACGGCGGAGAAGTCCGACGGCAATCGTCAGAACGAGAGCCGCAATCAGAACGACGGCAATCGGCAGGGCGAGAACCGCCAGAACGACGGTGGCAACCGTCAGAACGACAACCGCCAGAACGACGGTGGCAACCGTCAGAACGACCGTAACCAGCAGAACGACCGCAACCAGGGCAACGACCGCAACCAGGGCAACGACCGAAATCAGGCCGACAACGACGACGACGGTGACGGCCGGCAGGGCCGGCGCGGCCGCCGATTCCGCGACCGTCGCCGCCGCGGCGAACGCGGTGGTGAAGGCGGTGGCGGCGGCGCGGACCGTGACACCGAACTGCGTGAAGACGACGTCGTCCAGCCGGTCGCCGGCATCCTCGACGTCCTCGACAATTACGCGTTCGTCCGCACGTCGGGTTACCTGGCCGGTCCCAACGATGTCTACGTGTCGATGAACATGGTCCGCAAGAACGGACTGCGTCGCGGCGACGCCGTGACCGGCGCCGTGCGCGTGCCCAAAGAGGGCGACGGCGGCGGACAGAACTCCCGCCAGAAGTTCAACCCGCTCGTGCGGTTGGACTCCGTCAACGGCAAGCCGGTCGAAGAGGCCAGGAAGCGGCCGGAATTCACCAAGCTCACGCCGCTCTACCCGAACCAGCGGCTGCGCCTGGAGACCAGCGGCGACAAGCTGACCACGCGCGTCATCGACCTGATCATGCCCATCGGCAAGGGGCAGCGCGCGCTGATCGTGTCCCCGCCCAAGGCCGGTAAGACCACGATCATGCAGGACATTGCCAACGCGATCACCCGCAACAACCCCGAGTGCCACCTGATGGTGGTGCTGGTCGACGAACGGCCCGAAGAGGTCACCGACATGCAGCGTTCGGTCAAGGGTGAGGTCATCGCCTCGACCTTCGACCGGCCCCCGTCAGACCACACGCAGGCCGCCGAGCTGGCGATCGAACGCGCGAAGCGCCTGGTCGAGCAGGGTAAGGACGTCGTCGTGCTGCTCGACTCGATCACCCGCCTGGGCCGCGCCTACAACAACGCCTCGCCCGCGTCGGGCCGCATCCTGTCCGGCGGCGTCGATTCCACCGCGCTGTACCCGCCCAAGCGGTTCCTCGGCGCGGCGCGCAACATCGAAGAGGGCGGCTCGCTGACGATCATCGCCACGGCGATGGTCGAGACCGGCTCCACCGGCGACACGGTGATCTTCGAGGAGTTCAAGGGCACCGGTAACGCCGAGCTCAAGCTGGACCGCAAGATCGCCGAGCGCCGGGTGTTCCCCGCGGTCGACGTCAACCCGTCCGGCACCCGCAAGGACGAGCTGCTGCTCTCGCCCGACGAGTTCGCGATCGTGCACAAGCTGCGGCGCGTGCTGTCCGGGCTTGATCCGCATCAGGCCATCGATCTGCTGATGAGCCAGCTGCGCAAAACCAAGAACAACTACGAGTTCCTGCTGCAGGTCTCGAAGAACACGCCCGGCGGCAACGGCGACGACTGATCCCCTCAGGGGATCAGCACCACCCGAGCGCCTGCGGGGGCGGGCGTCGTCCAGACGGTCTCCACGTCGGCCAGCGGCCGGCGCACGACGTCGATGTCGAGGGCGCCCGCCGCAGCCATGGCGAAGAGCTCTGGAAGGAATTCGCCGTTCGCCCGAGCCTGCGCTTCGGTGGGCACGCTGCCGAACCCGACGCCGGTGAGCGTCACGCCTGCGCTGCGCAGCACTGCTGACGGCAGGCTGATCGGATCGCCTGCCATGGCCCCGATCTGTACGTAGCGCGTGCGGTGGTACGCGGCGGTCAGTCCCGCGTTGCTCAGAGCGGCGAGGGTGTTCTCGGCCACCGGACCCCACAGGTAGTCGAGCACGGCGTCGAAGGGCTGCTCGGCATGGCGCGACGCCACCTGCGCGGTCAGATCGTCGCCGAGAATCAGCGTGTCGTCGGCCCCTGAGCGTCGCAGCTGGGCCAGCCGTTCGGCGTTGCGGCCGGCGACCACGACATGGCCCGCGCCGAAGCGGTGTTTGGCCAACTGTGCCGCCACGCTCCCGGTGACCCCCGTCGCGCCGAGGATGAGCACCGACTGCCCGGGCTGCACCTGCGCGGCGTATTCGAGCGAGAACCAGGCCGACAGACCCGGGTTGGGGATCGCGGCGGCGAGCGCGTCGTCGAGCCCGCTGGGCAGCACGACCATCCGCGCCGGGTCGACAGCGGCGCATTCGGCCATCATGCCGTTCGGCCCGGTCGACTGGCTGTACACCCGACGACCATCGGGAAGTGCGACCACCCCGTCGACACCCGGAACGAACGGCGGTTGCAGGCCACTGCTGCCGTAATGGCGGCCGCTGACCAGGCTCCGGTCCAGGTTCTTCACCGAGGCGGCGAGCACCCGTCCCGTCATGGTGTCCTCGACGGGATCGTCGATGTCGGCGTAGTGCGGGGCGTTTCCGAACGCGGTGACAACGGCGGCTTTCACGATGACTCCTTTGGTTTCTACGGATACAGTTTCTTTGGAAACCATAACGTGGGACCGATGGAATGTCACTATGGTTTCCGTGGCAACCAAAGCGGACGTCGTCGCCCGGATCGAGAAGCTGCTGGTCGCACTGGCCGAAATGGACGACGGGCGGGACGCCGAACGGGATTACCTCGTCGCCTCATGTCCGGATCGTCTCGAGCCGACCATCCGGCAGATGCCCACGGTGGCGATCCATGTGCTGGCTGCGATCGGCGCGGGCGAGACGAACGTCGTCGGATTGGCCGCGCGGACCGGGCAGCTCAAAGGCACCGTGTCCAAGCATGTGCAACGGCTGGTCGAGGCCGGCCTGGTGCACCGTGGTCCGGTCCCCGGAAATCGCAAGGAGGTGCGGCTGACGCTGACCGACGACGGCGCGCTGCTCGACCGGGTCCACCAACGTATGCACACCGAGAAGTCGGATGCGCTGCGAGAGTTCCTGGTTCGCTACTCCAGCGCCGACCTGCAGACGCTCGCCAAGGTGCTCGACGACCTCCTCGCCTCGGGCCTGCCGGTCTGGCGGCCGGTCAGCGGTACGGGTCGGTGATCTCGCGCAGCGAGAGCAGCGCTGCCCGCAGCGCGTCAAAAGGCCGCGCCCCCAGGTGCTCGCGCCACTGACGTTCGACTCGTGCCACTTCCTCGGCGGCCACCCGGCAGAGGTCGGCACCCTTCTCGCTGAGCGTCACCAGGCGCGCCCGCGCGTCAGACGGGTCGGGGCGACGGACGACGTAGCCGGAGCGCTCCAGTTGATCGATCAGCGCGCCGGCGGTCTGTTTCGTGACTCTCGCTTGATCCGCCAACTCGGTGAGGCGGGTGCCGGCCGGGCTCAGCCGCTGCAGTAGTCGCGACTGCGCCAACGTCACGTCGGTGACCCCCGCGGCGGTCAGGGCAGCCATCACGCGGGCCTCGACATCGCGATGCGCGATGAACATCAGCACAGCCGTACCAGGATCGTCTGTCACACCCGTTGACTTTAGTACGAAAATCTGACTAATGTCGTCAGGGTAACTGACTAACTCGGGAGGTCTGGTGGAGGACGCAGCTGTCTGGCAACACATCGCGACCCAGCGACGTGAACTCGCCGACCTGATCGAGGCGCTGGACGCCGAGGAGCCGGATTGCTGGTCGACCCCATCGCTGTGCGTCGGGTGGTCGGTCCGCGATGTGGCCGCTCATCTCACCCACAGCACGCTGCCTGCGCCGCGCATCCTGTTCGAAGCAGCCCGCAGCGGTTTTCGGTTCAACGCCGTTGTCGACCGGATGGCCCGCGCCGACCGGCGCCCACCGGCGCGCATTGCCGAGGCGCTGCGTGCCGACGCCGAATCGCGGCGCCACCCTCCGGGCACATCGTCGATGGAGCCGCTCATCGACCTGCTCGTGCACGGTCAGGATCTGTGCGTCCCTCTCGGCATCGACCGTGCGATGCCCGATGATGCCGCTGTGGCGGCCGCGCGGCGAGTCTGGGGAATGGGCTTCCCGTTCCAGGCGCGCCGGCATCTGGCCGGAATGCGTCTGGTGGCCACGGACGTCGAGTTCGAGGTGGGGGAGGGGCGCGCACACCACGCGCCGATCCGCGACCTCCTGATGCAGATGACGGGTAGACAGGCCGTCGCGGCGTAGGTCAGGGCGCAGGCTCGGCCCGCAGCCCCGCGACGATGTACCGCCGGGCATGGCGCAGAACGGACGCGTGGTCGTCGAGATCGCACTGCTCGCCCGGCACCGTCGCCAGGCTGACGATGATCCGCGCGATCCACTCGGCGGCCTCGGCGCAATCGGTGTTCGGATGGATCTCTTCTGCGTCGACCGCGGCCTGCAGATACGGCTTCCAGAACGCCGCGATCTCCGGGATCAGGCCGCGCACACCGAGGCCGACGCAGGCCGTGAATGCCTCGGGCTCCTGCTGACGCAGTTTCAGAACCAAGGCGCCGGGCGCCTCCGATTCGCGCCTCGCCAGCGCCACGCCGACCGCGATGCGCTCGTCGAGCCCGTCGACCGCGTCGAGCCGGGTTTGCGACTCGGTCCAGAACGCCTCGTTGAGCCGCACGATCGCCGCGCCGAGCAGCTCGGCTTTGTCGGGGAAGTGCCGATACAGCCAGCCCCGGCTGACGCCGGCCACCTCGGCGACCTCGGACACCGTGGTCGCACGAATGCCCTTGGCTGTCAGGCACTGCTCAGCCGCGTCGATGAGACGATCCCGAACCGACCGGCCGCGCGTGGCGCCGGTGGGTGTCTGCGGATCGGTCACAGAATCTGCCCCGGTGTCCACGCTCACCGACCTATCTTCGCAAATGGTCGGCGCGCCGTTGATACGCTGCGCCGGCCGGTTGAGTAGACATCTGGCGAAAAGTGTCCACACCCTGAAGGGCGGGCCGATGGCCGAAACCGTGCAGCAGCTGCTCCGGGAACGTCGCGATGACGACGGTCCCGCCGTCGTCCACGACGACCAGCGCTGGACGTGGCGTGAACACATCGCCGAGGCGGAGGCCCAGGCGGCAGCCCTCATCGCCCTCGCCGACCCCGCGCGACCCCTGCACGTCGGTGCGCTCCTCGGCAACTCGCCCGACATGCTGACAGCGCTCGCCGCTGCCGGGCTCGGCGGCTATGTGCTGTGCGGCATCAACGACACGCGCCGCGGCGAGGCGCTGGCGCGGGACATCGCGCGCGCGGACGTGCAGATCCTGCTCACCGACGACGCCCACGTAGGTCTCCTCGATGGTGTCGACGTCACCGGCGTGCGCGTGCTGACGGTCGGCAGCCCGGAATGGAAGGAACTGACTGCGCTAGGGGTGCGGTCCGGACCGTTCGTGCCGTACCGCGAGGTCAGCGCCACCGACACCTTCATGTTGATCTTCACGTCCGGCACCAGCGGCAACCCCAAGGCCGTCAAGATGATGCACGCGATGGTCGTCCTCGCCGGCGGCGCGCTGACCGATCGTTTCGGCATCACACCCGCCGACGTGTGTTACCTGTCGATGCCGCTGTTCCACAGCAACGGGATACTCGCCGGCTGGTCGGTCGCGCTGAACTCGGGGGCGGCCATGGCGCCGGCGCCGTTCACCGCGTCCCGCTTCCTGGACGACATCCGCCGCTACGGCGTCACCTACATGAACTACGTCGGCAAGCCGTTGGCCTACATCCTGGCCCGCGCCGAGCGGGCCGACGACCGCGACAACCCGCTGCGCATCGCCTTCGGCAACGAGGCCAGTGACCGCGACATCGCCGAGTTCGCGCGGCGCTTCGGATGCCAGGTGTGGGACGGTTTCGGATCGACCGAGAACGCAGTCACCGTCACCCGGGAGGACGGCTGCCCGCCGGGGTCCATCGGCAGGGGATTTCCCGGCGTCGCCATCTACGACCCGGAAACGGTCGCCGAATGCGCCGTGGCCGAGTTCGACGAACACGGTGCGCTGCGCAACGGCGACGCCGCCATCGGAGAGCTGGTCAACACCCAGGGGGCGGGGATGTTCGCCGGCTACTACAACGACCAGGAGGCCACCGACGAGCGGATGCGGCACGGCATGTTCTGGTCCGGCGATCTCGCCTACCGCGACGCGGACGGCTGGATCTACCTGGCAGGCCGCACCGCCGACTGGATGAGGGTGGACGGCGAGAACATGACGGCGGCGCCGATCGAACGCATCCTCGGCCGCCTGCCCGAGGTCAGCCAGGTCGCGGTCTATCCGGTGCCTGACGACCTCGTCGGCGACCAGGTGATGGCCGCGATCGTGCTGTCCGACGGGGCGACGCTCACCCCCCACGCCTTCGGCGCGTTTCTCGCAGCGCAGCCGGACTTATCGCCCAAAGCGTGGCCGCGCCACGTCTGGATGGCTGCCGAATTGCCCAGCACGGCGACCAACAAGGTGCTCAAGCGCGAGCTCGTCGCGATGGGAACCGAACCGGCGGGCCGGCGGATCTGGCGCCGGGACGGGCGCACCTACGCCGAGGTCGCGGACTAGGCCCACGGACGCACGTGGAATAGCGGGCTGGTGGCGGGCGTTTAGGCTCTTGGCGGTTGACCTGGCATAATTTGGGCCAGCCTTCCGGCCTCCGGCCGGGTGCCTACACCTCGGTTCCGGTTCACGCCGAAACTTCCCGATACGGGAGGGGCGACCCGGGGCCCACGATCGAAGAGGAAACCATGAAAACAGGCGTCCACCCGGACTATGTCGAGACCACCGTGCTGTGTGGTTGCGGAGCCACTTTCACCACCCGCAGCACGAAGAAGAGCGGCAACATCACCGTCGAGGTCTGCTCGCAGTGCCACCCGTTCTACACCGGCAAGCAGAAGATCCTGGACAGCGGCGGCCGCGTCGCCCGCTTCGAGAAGCGGTACGGCAAGCGCACGAAGTCGTCCGAGGCTGCCGGCGACAAATAGCTGACCGAACGGCGCCCGCTCTGCTGCACATCGCGCAGGCCGGGCGCCGTTTTGTGAGTTGGGGACCTTTCCTTGTCGTAGTGAGAAGGCGCGAGCCGAAGGAGGCGAGATGAGCGATACCGCAACGGCGATCGATGCGATCGTGGCTGAGCACGCCGAGCTCGAACTGCGTCTCTCCGAACCCGAGCTGCACGCCGACCCCGCGATGGCCCGGAAGGTGGGCCGCCGGTTCGCTCAGATCGCGCCCATCGTCGCCACCCACCGCAAGCTCGAAGCAGCCCGCGGCGATCTGGAGACCGCCCGTGAACTCGCTGCGGACGACTCGTCGTTCGCCGGGGAGGTCACCGAGCTGACGGAAACGGTCGAGCGGCTCGAGACAGCCCTGACCGACCTGCTGGCCCCGCGCGACCCGCACGACGCCGACGACATCGTTCTCGAGGTCAAGTCCGGCGAGGGCGGCGAGGAGTCTGCGCTGTTCGCCGCGGATCTGGCCCGGATGTACGTCCGATATGCCGAGCGGCACGGCTGGACCGTCACGATGCTCGACGAGACCGCCTCCGATCTCGGCGGTTACAAAGACGCGACGCTGTCGATCCGCAGCAAGGGCGATTCCGCCGACGGCGTGTGGTCGAGGTTGAAGTTCGAGGGCGGGGTGCACCGCGTCCAGCGCGTTCCCGTCACCGAGTCCCAGGGCCGCGTGCACACCTCCGCGGCCGGAGTGCTCGTCTACCCGGAACCCGAAGAGGTGGAGCAGGTCCAGATCGACGAATCCGATCTGCGCATCGACGTCTACCGCTCCTCGGGCAAGGGCGGCCAGGGCGTCAACACCACCGACTCCGCCGTGCGCATCACGCACCTGCCCACCGGCATAGTCGTCACCTGCCAGAACGAACGCTCCCAGCTGCAGAACAAGGCGCGAGCGATGCAGGTGCTCGCCGCCCGGCTGCAGTCACTCGCGGAGGAGCAGGCGCAGGCCGACGCCTCAGCCGACCGGGCGAGCCAGATTCGTACCGTGGACCGTAGCGAGCGCATCCGCACCTACAACTTCCCCGAGAACCGGATCGCCGATCACCGGATCAACTTTAAGGCCCACAACCTCGACCAGGTGCTCGACGGCGACCTCGACCCGTTGTTCGACGCGCTGGCTGCGGCCGACCGGCAGGCACGGCTGCAGAGCGCATCGTGAGCGTGGCGGGCGGCCCCGTGACGATGCGTCAGCTGATCGATGACGCATCGGAGCAGTTGGCCGCCGCCGGCGTCGGATCGCCCCGGGTCGACGCCGAACTGCTCGCCGCCCACGTCGCCGGCACCGACCGCGGGCTGGTCGGGTTCACCGTTCCCGATATGGACTTCGCGCAGCGCTTCGCCGCCCTGATCGCACGCCGCGCGCAGCGCGTCCCGCTGCAGCACCTCACGGGCACCGCTGCCTTCGGCTCGGTGTCGGTCCACGTCGGGCCGGGGGTGTTCATCCCACGTCCTGAGACCGAGGCGCTGCTCGAATGGGCCCTGGCTCGACCGTTGCCTGCCGAATCGGTGATCGTCGACCTCTGCACCGGTTCGGGCGCGCTGGCGATCGCGCTGGCGAGCGCCCACCCGCGTGCTCGGGTCGTTGCCGTCGACAACTCGCCCGAGGCGCTGCGCTATGCCCGTCGCAACGCGGAGGGCACCTCGGTGGAGGTGGTGTCCGCCGACGTCACCACCCCCGATCTGCTCGCTGAACTAGACGGCGCCGTGGACCTGCTGGTGTCCAACCCGCCATACATCCCGCTCGGCGCACAGCTGGAACCCGAAGTGGCGCAGTATGATCCGTCGCATGCACTGTTCGGAGGGCCGGACGGGATGGCCGTGATCGACGACATCGTCGTCGTCGCAGCCCGACTGCTGCGCCCGGGCGGTGCCTGCGCCGTGGAGCACGACGACACCACGTCCGCGCGCACCGTGAGCGCATTCGCCCGCACCGGACGGTTCACCGACGTGACGGCTCGACACGACCTCACCGGGCGCCCCCGGTTCGTGACGGCTGTGCGCGACGAGTGAGAGGCTGACGGACGTGAGCGAGATGTTCGACTGCGACGACCCCGGGCAGCGCGAAACCGGGATCGCGTCAGCGATCAGCGCGCTCAAAGGCGGCCGCCTGGTGGTGATGCCGACCGACACCGTCTACGGAATCGGGGCCGACGCCTTCGACAGCGCCGCGGTCGCATCGCTGCTCGCCGCCAAGGGGCGGGGGCGCGACATGCCGGTGCCGGTCCTGGTCGGCTCCTGGCACACCATCGACGGCCTCGTGTACTCGGTCCCGCAGAGCGCCAAGGAACTGATCCGGGCGTTCTGGCCGGGCGCGCTCAGCCTGGTGGTCCGTCAGGCCCCGTCTCTGCAGTGGGATCTCGGCGACGCCAACGGCACCGTGATGCTGCGCATGCCGCTGCACCCCGTCGCGATCGAACTGCTGCGCGAGGTCGGGCCCCTGGCGGTGTCGAGCGCGAACATCTCGGGTCGTCCCGCGTCTGTCACCGCGCAGCAGGCCCGCGACCAACTCGGCGACCTCGTCGAGGTTTACCTCGACGGCGGTCCCGCCGAGGCGCAGGCCGCGTCGACCATCGTCGACCTCACCGGGGCGCACCCCCGCGTCCTGCGGCAGGGTCCGGTCTCGGTCGACGCCGTCGCCGGGGTACTCGGCGTCGAGGCCGCGTCACTGACGGCGATCACGGACTGACGATGTCGACCACGCTGCTGGCACTGACCGACCGCGGGGCGGGAGTGCCGCTGCGCGAGCTGGCCCTGGTCGGCCTGACAGCGGCGATCATCACCTACCTCGCCACCGGCTGGGTGCGGGTGCTCGCCACCCGGTGGGGCGCGGTCGCCTACCCCCGCGAACGCGACGTGCACATGCAGCCCACACCGCGGATGGGTGGGCTGGCGATGTACACGGGAGTCGTCTTCGCCGTTCTGCTCGCCTCGCAGTTGCCCGCTCTGACCCGCGGATTCGTGTACTCATCGGGGCTGCCTGCCGTCGTCGTGGCGGGCGGTCTGATCATGGTCGTCGGGCTGATCGACGACCGGTGGGGGCTCGACGCGCTGACCAAGTTCGCCGGCCAGATCACCGCGGCGAGCGTGATGGTCACGATGGGGGTGGCGTGGAGCGTGCTCTACATCCCGATCGGTGGTGTCGGCACCATCGTGCTCGACCAGGTCGCGTCTATCCTGCTCACGCTCGCGCTGACCGTCGCGATCGTCAACGCGATGAACTTCGTCGACGGCCTCGACGGGTTGGCGGCCGGCCTCGGGCTGATCACCGCTTCGGCGATCTGCATCTTCTCGGTCGGGCTGTTGCACGACCACGGCGGCGACGTGCTGTTCTACCCACCCGCCGTGATCTCCGTCGTGCTGGCCGGCGCGTGCCTGGGGTTCCTGCCGCACAACTTCCACAAGGCCCGCATCTTCATGGGCGATTCCGGATCGATGCTGATCGGGCTGATGCTCGCGGCCGCCTCCACCACCGCGGCGGGCCCGATCTCGCAGACGGCCTACGGTGCCCGCGACGTCTTCGCACTGCTGTCGCCCTTCCTGCTCGTCGTCGCGGTGATGTTCGTGCCGGCGCTGGACATGCTGCTCGCGATCATCCGGCGCACACGTGCGGGCTTGAGTCCGTTCAGCCCGGACAAGATGCACTTGCACCACCGCCTGCTCGAAATCGGGCACTCGCACCGACGCGTGGTCCTACTCATCTACTTGTGGGTGGGCATCGTCGCGCTCGGGGCGGCGAGCACGATCTTCTTCGATCCGCGGCACACCGCCGCGGTCATGGCGGGTGCCATCGTGGTAGCCGGGGTGGTGACGCTGATTCCGTTGCTGAGGCGGCGCGACACCGCCGGTGACGATGCCGTGGACGGGCCGGCGCAACCGGTATACGACAAAAAGTAGTAGGTCCCGTTTTGGGGCTCTCACCATGTGTTAGGGTTCAGTTAGAACCCGAAAAAACCTCGCGGGTTGCCGGCCTCCGAACCAAGTGATTGCCAGATTTCTGGGAATCCACGGGGCGGACACACGACCGACAGATCGACCGATTCAGGAGCTACCTCTTGGGTGATTCCCGCGCGCCCGTCGCCCTCCGATACGCTACGGACGCTCACAGGATCAACGAGACGACGCTCACACGATACGACCGCGGGATTGAGGTGACGCAGTGACGACGCCAGCGCAGGACGCGCCGTTGGTGTTCCCGTCCGTGGCCTTTCGGCCGGTTCGTCTGTTCGTGATCTGCGCGGCGGTCTCCGGCCTGCTGACCATCGCCGCCGCACTCGTCGGCTATCCGCTCTTCGGCGCGTTCTTCGCGATCGGCATGGCGCTGGGCCTGACCAACGCGCTGCTGGTTCGCCGCGCGGTCGAGTCGATCACCGCCGACGACCATCCGCTGAAGAAGAAGATGGCGCTGAATTCGGCGTCCCGACTGCTGGCGATCACCGCCGTCGGTCTCACCATCGCGTTCGTATTCCGGCCGATGGGCCTCGGTGTGCTGTTCGGTCTGGCACTGTTCCAGGTGGTTCTCGTCATGAGCACCTCTCTGCCCGTTCTCAAGAAGCTGCGCGCCGGCGATCCCGACACCCATGCCGGCGCCGCGGCTCCCGCTTCTGACCCCTCGACGACCACCGACGGATAGCTCAAGGACTGATTCGTAGATGAACCAAAGCGTGCTCGCCCTCGAGGTCGGTCACCACATCGAACAGAAGTGGTTCGGCCTGACGGTCAACGTGGACACCGTGCTGTCGACCGCCATCGCCGGCGTCATCGTGATCGCCCTGGCGTTCTTCCTGCGCGCGAAGGTGACGTCGACGGGCGTGCCCGGCGGCGTCCAGCTGTTCTTCGAGGCGATCACCATCCAGATGCGTAATCAGGTGGAGAGCGCGATCGGGATGCGGATCGCGCCGTTCGTGCTGCCGCTGGCCGTGGCGCTCTTCTGCTTCATCCTGTTCGCCAACTGGCTGTCGGTACTCCCGGTGCAGTACACCGACGCCGAGGGCGTGACCACCGAACTCATCAAGCCGCCGGCCTCGGACATCAACTTCGTGCTGGCGCTGGCCCTGTTCGTGTTCCTCTGCTATCACGCAGCAGGCGTCTGGCGCCGGGGCGTCATCGGCCACCCGATCAAGGTCGCCAAGGGGCACGTCGCCTTCCTCGCGCCGATCAACATCGTCGAGGAGATCGCCAAGCCGATCTCGTTGTCCCTGCGACTCTTCGGCAACATCTTCGCCGGCGGCATCATGGTCGGCCTGATCGCACTGTTCCCGGCCTGGATTCTGTGGCTGCCGAACGCCATCTGGAAGTCGTTCGACCTCTTCATCGGCCTCATCCAGGCGTTCATCTTCGCTCTGCTGACGATCCTGTACTTCGGGCAGTCGATGGAGCTCGACCACGATCACGACTCGCACGACGATTCGAAGCACGACTCCGACCACGCCGAAAAAGGTGCGGCCGCCGCTCACTGAGACCAGCACTACCCGTTAGACCCAACAGAACCTGGCGACAACCGAGAGCCAGTTATCAAGGAGGATAAGTAATGGATCCCACTATCGCTGCAGGTGCGCTCATCGGCGGTGGTCTGATCATGGCCGGCGGCGCGATCGGCGCAGGCATCGGTGACGGCATCGCCGGTAACGCCCTGATCTCGGGCATCGCCCGGCAGCCGGAGGCGCAGGGTCGGCTGTTCACCCCGTTCTTCATCACCGTCGGTCTGGTCGAGGCGGCCTACTTCATCAACCTGGCCTTCATGGCGCTGTTCGTGTTCGCCACCCCGGTCGGCGGCTAACTCGTCGTCATGGGTGAAACCACCGCACGGGTCTTGGCAGCCGAAGAAGGAGGCGGGGGGACCAGTAACTTCCTGATCCCCAACGGCACCTTCTTCTTCGTCCTTCTCATCTTCCTGATCGTGCTCGGCGTGATCTGGAAATGGGTGGTGCCGCCGGTGAGCAAGGTGTTGGCCGAGCGAGAGGCGATGCTCGCCAAGACCGCTGCCGACAACCGGAAAGCCGCCGAGCTGACGGCGGCTGCCCAGGCGGACTACGAAGAAACCATGGCCAAGGCGCGCAGTGAGGCCGCGTCGATCCGCGACGAGGCCCGCGCAGAGGGTCGCCAAACGGTCGACGAGGCCAGGGCCGAGGCAGGTAACGAGGTGTCGGAGAAGTTGCAGTCGGCGAACGCCGAGCTGGAGCGCAACGCCGAGTCGACCAACCAGGAGTTGCAGTCGTCGGTCGACGGCCTGTCGGCCACCCTGGCCAGCCGCATCCTCGGCGTCGACGTCACCGGCACCGCGAGTGAGAGGCGCTGATGTCCACCTTCATCGGACAGCTGGTCGGATTCGTGATCATCGTGGCGATCGTCGTCAAGTGGGTGGTCCCGCCGGTCCGCAAGCTGATGAACACCCAGCAGGAGGCGGTGCGGGCCGCGCTCATGGAGAGCAAGGCCGCCGCCGACAAGCTGGCGAACGCCGACGCCGAGCACGCGAAGGCTGTCGAGGAGGCCAAGAGCCGCGGTGAGAAGTTGACCGAGGAGGCTCGCGCCGACTCGTCGCGCATTACCGAGCAGCTGCGCGAGCAGGCTGGCACCGAAGCCGAGCGCATCAAAGCGCAAGGCGACCAACAGGTCTCGCTGCTGCGGCAGCAGACCATCCGTGGGCTGCGGCAGCAGCTGGGGTTGGAATCGGTGGACAAGGCCGAGCAGATCATCCGTGATCAGCTCGCCGACAGCGATGCCCAAGCCGCGTCGGTGGACCGGTTCCTCGACCAGCTCGACGACATGGCACCGTCCCCGGCGGTCCTCGAGGCCGGCGCTCCGCTCAACCTGCGCGCCGCCAGCCGGGAGGCACTCGCCGAAGTCGTCAAGAAGTTCGAGTCGGTCGCCGACGGCGCCGACGCGGACACCCTGACGACGCTCGCCGACGAGCTGACCTCGGTCGCCACGCTCCTGACCAAGGAGCACGCGCTCAACACGCACCTCGCCGAGCCCACCGACGAGCCGGCCGCCAAGGAGCGTCTGGTCGAGCGGCTTTTCACAGACAAGCTCGCAGAGGGCACTGTCGATCTGGTCAAAACCGCTGTGGCGCAGCGCTGGTCGACCGACGACAACCTCGTGGACGCCCTCGAGCACGTCGCGCGGCTCGCCTTGCTGGTCCGCGCGGAGCGCAACGAGCAGAGCGAAGAGGTCGAAGAGCAGCTGTTCCGCGTGGGCCGCGTGCTCGACGCGGAGTCGCGCCTGAACCGGCTGCTGTCCGATCCGACGGTGCCCGCCGACAAGCGGATCGAGCTGCTGAACAAGGTCGTCGAGGGCGGCGGGGGAGTCAACGACACCACCGCGGCTCTGCTGGCTCAGACCGTCCGGTTGCTCCGAGGCGGTCTCGCCGACGCAGCGGTCGCGGATCTGGCCGAGCTGGCGGTGTCCCGCCGCGGCGAGGCGGTCGCGCAGGTGACCGCCGCAACCGAGATCAGCGACGCGCAGCGCACCCGTCTCACCGAGGTGCTGAGCCGCATCTACGGCACCGATGTGTCGGTGCAGCTCGAGGTCGACCCCGAGGTCCTCGGAGGTCTCCTCATCACCGTCGGCGAAGAGGTCATCGACGGATCCATCTCCTCCCGGTTGGCAGCGGCCCGCACAGGCCTGCCGGACTGACCGGCCCAGCACTCCCAGCAACGAAACACGAAGGCAGGAAGACGAACCCATGGCAGAGTTGACAATCTCGGCTTCTGACATCGAGGGCGCGATCGAGGACTACGTCTCCTCCTTCGCCGCCGACTCCGACCGTGAAGAGATCGGCACGGTCGTCGACGCGGGTGACGGCATCGCCCACGTCGAGGGCCTGCCCTCGGTCATGACCCAGGAGCTGCTCGAGTTCCCCGGTGGTGTACTCGGCGTCGCGCTGAACCTCGACGAGCACACCGTCGGCGCCGTGATCCTCGGCGAGTTCGAGAAGATCGAAGAAGGCCAGCAGGTCAAGCGCACCGGTGAGGTGCTCTCGGTCCCCGTCGGCGACAAGTTCCTCGGTCGCGTCATCAACCCGCTGGGCCAGCCGATCGATGGCCAGGGCGACATCGAGGCCGACGCCCGCCGGGCGCTCGAGCTGCAGGCGCCGTCCGTGGTTCAGCGCCAGGGTGTGTCCGAGCCGCTGCAGACCGGCATCAAGGCCATCGACAGCCAGACCCCGATCGGCCGTGGCCAGCGCCAGCTCATCATCGGTGACCGCAAGACCGGTAAGACGGCGGTGGCGGTCGACACGATCCTGAACCAGCGCGAGGCCTGGGAGACCGGTGACCCCAGCAAGCAGGTGCGCTGCGTCTACGTCGCGATCGGCCAGAAGGGCACCACGATCGCCTCGGTGAAGCGGGCCCTCGAAGAGGGTGGCGCAATGGAGTACACCACCATCGTCGCAGCGCCCGCCTCCGACGCCGCCGGCTTCAAATGGCTTGCGCCGTACACCGGTTCGGCCATCGGCCAGCACTGGATGTACGACGGCAAGCACGTGCTGATCGTGTTCGACGATCTGTCGAAGCAGGCCGACGCCTACCGTGCGATCTCGCTGCTGCTGCGCCGTCCGCCGGGCCGCGAGGCGTTCCCCGGCGACGTCTTCTACCTGCACTCGCGGCTGCTCGAGCGCTGCGCGAAGCTGTCCGACGAGCTCGGTGGCGGCTCGATGACCGGCCTGCCGATCATCGAGACCAAGGCCAACGACATCTCGGCGTTCATCCCCACCAACGTCATCTCGATCACCGACGGTCAGTGCTTCCTGGAGTCCGACCTGTTCAACCAGGGTGTGCGCCCGGCCATCAACGTCGGTGTGTCGGTGTCGCGCGTCGGTGGCGCCGCCCAGATCAAGGCGATGAAGGAGGTGGCCGGCTCGCTGCGTCTGGAGCTGTCGCAGTACCGCGAGCTGGAGTCGTTCGCCGCGTTCGCCTCCGACCTGGATGCCGCGTCGAAGGCTCAGCTGGACCGCGGTGCCCGGCTGGTGGAGCTGCTGAAGCAGCCGCAGTACACGCCGTACCCGGTCGAGGATCAGGTCATCGCGATCTTCCTCGGCACCGGTGGCCATCTCGACTCGGTTCCCGTCGAGGACGTCGCACGCTTCGAGTCCGAGCTGCTGGAGCACATCAAGGGCTCCCACAGCGAGATCCTCGACAACATCCGGGAGAGCAAGAAGTTCCCGGAAGAGGAGCAGGACAAGGTCTCCGACATCATCAACGAGTTCAAGAAGGGCTTCTCCGCCACGGACGGAAGCTCGGTCGCGGTCGACGACAAGACCGAGGCGATGGACGAAGAGGACCTCGAGAAAGAGTCCGTCAAGGTCCGCAAGCCGGCCAAGAAGTAAGACCGACAACGACGTTGGACCGAAAGGGTCTGGAGAGCTAGATGGCTGCAACACTGCGCGAGCTTCGGGGGCGCATCCGTTCCGCCGGGTCGATCAAGAAGATCACCAAGGCCCAGGAGCTGATCGCGACCTCCCGAATCTCCAAGGCGCAGGCCCGAGTCGAGGCGGCTCGGCCCTACAGCACCGAGATCACCAACATGCTGACCGAGCTGGCCAGCGCCAGCGCGCTGGATCACCCGCTGCTCGTCGAGCGGGAGAACCCGCGCCGCGCCGGTGTGCTGGTGGTGTCCTCGGACCGCGGACTGTGCGGTGCGTACAACGCGAACGTGCTGCGGCAATCCGAGGAGCTCTTCGCCCTGCTGCGTGACGAGGGCAAGGAGCCGGTCCTCTACGTCGTCGGCCGCAAAGCGCTGGGGTACTTCAACTTCCGTCAGCGCGACGTCGTCGAGTCGTGGACCGGCTTCTCTGAGCGGCCCGATTACGAGAACGCCAAGGAGATCGCCGAGACCCTGGTGTCGGCGTTCATGGCCGGGGCGGACGACGAGGGCGACGACGCCGGTGCCGACGGTGTGCTCGGCGTGGACGAACTCCACATCGTGTTCACCGAGTTCAAGTCGATGCTCTCGCAGAGCGCGGCAGCACGGCGGATCGCCCCGATGGTCGTCGAGTACGTCGAGGACGAACAGCCCGAGGACGGCCCCCGCACCCTGTTCACCTTCGAGCCGAACGCCGAGACGCTGTTCGACGCGCTGCTGCCGCGCTACGTGGCCACCCGCGTCTACGCCGCGTTGCTGGAAGCGGCGGCCTCGGAGTCGGCGTCACGCCGACGTGCCATGAAGTCGGCCACCGACAACGCCGACGATCTGATCAAGTCCCTCACGCTGGCGGCCAACCGCGAGCGCCAGGCTCAGATCACCCAGGAAATCAGCGAGATCGTCGGCGGCGCCAACGCGCTGGCCGACGCCAAATGACCTCCAGCAGCATCGGTTAGGAAGCGAAGACAAATGAGCGCACCCGCAGAAGAGAAGTCCAAGGAGAACACCAAGGAGACCACCGGTCGGGTGGTTCGCATCACCGGCCCGGTCGTGGACGTGGAGTTTCCCCGCGGTTCCGTACCCGAGCTGTTCAACGCGCTGCACGCCGACATCTCCTACAAGGAGCTGTCGAAGACGCTGACCCTGGAGGTCGCGCAGCACCTCGGCGACAACCTGGTGCGCACCATCTCGATGCAGCCCACCGACGGCCTCGTCCGTGGCGTCGAGGTGACCGACACCGGCAACTCGATCTCGGTTCCCGTCGGCGACGGCGTCAAGGGCCACGTGTTCAACGCCCTGGGCGACTGCCTCGACGAGCCCGGCTACGGCAAGGACTTCGAGCACTGGTCGATCCACCGCAAGCCCCCGGCCTTCTCCGAGCTCGAGCCCCGCACCGAGATGCTCGAGACCGGCCTCAAGGTCGTCGACCTGCTGACCCCCTATGTGCGCGGCGGCAAGATCGCCCTGTTCGGCGGTGCCGGCGTGGGCAAGACCGTGCTCATCCAGGAGATGATCAACCGCATCGCCCGCAACTTCGGTGGCACCTCGGTGTTCGCCGGCGTGGGTGAGCGCACCCGTGAGGGCAACGACCTGTGGGTCGAGCTCGAGGACGCCAACGTGCTCAAGGACACCGCGCTGGTGTTCGGTCAGATGGACGAGCCGCCGGGCACGCGTATGCGTGTCGCGCTCTCGGCGCTGACCATGGCGGAGTTCTTCCGCGACGAGCAGGGCCAGGACGTGCTGCTGTTCATCGACAACATCTTCCGGTTCACGCAGGCCGGTTCCGAGGTGTCGACGCTGCTCGGCCGTATGCCCTCCGCCGTGGGTTACCAGCCCACGCTGGCCGACGAGATGGGTGAGCTCCAGGAGCGCATCACCTCGACCCGCGGCAAGTCCATCACCTCGATGCAGGCCGTGTACGTGCCCGCCGACGACTACACCGACCCGGCGCCGGCGACCACGTTCGCGCACCTCGACGCCACCACCGAGCTCTCTCGTACGGTGTTCTCGAAGGGCATCTTCCCGGCAGTGGACCCGCTGGCCTCGTCCTCGACGATCCTCGACCCGGCCGTCGTCGGTGACGAGCACTACCGTGTGGCCCAGGAAGTCATCCGAATCCTGCAGCGCTACAAGGATCTTCAGGACATCATCGCCATCCTCGGTATCGACGAGCTCGCCGAAGAGGACAAGCAGCTGGTGAACCGGGCGCGTCGCATCGAGCGCTTCCTGAGCCAGAACATGATGGCGGCCGAGCAGTTCACCGGTCAGCCGGGCTCGACGGTCCCGCTCAAGGAGACCATCGAGGCGTTCGACAAGCTCACCAAGGGCGACTTCGATCACCTGCCCGAGCAGGCGTTCTTCCTGATCGGTGGTCTGGACGACCTGGCGAAGAAGGCCGAAAGCCTCGGCGCGAAGTTGTGATGACGCCAGTGACTGTTCCGGGAAGGGTGGTGTGACATGGCGGAGATGAACGTCGAGATCGTCGCCGTCGAACGTGAACTGTGGAAGGGCGAGGCGTCCTTCCTGTTCACTCGCACCACTGCCGGTGAGATCGGCATCCTGCCGCGGCACATCCCGCTCGTCGCACAGCTCGTCGACGACGCGATGGTGCGCGTCGAGCGGGACGGCGAGGACGATCTGCGGATCGCGGTCGACGGCGGATTCCTGTCCGTGACGGAAGAGACCGTCCGGATTCTGGTCGAGAACGCGCAGTTCGAGTCGGAGATCAACTCCGACGAGGCCAAGCAGGATTCCGAATCCGACGACGAGCGGACGGCGGCGTGGGGCAGGGCGCGGCTGCGCGCCCTCGGCCAGCTGGACTGACCGGCGATGAGCGCGTCCATGCTGTTCATGGTCGCGCTGGTCAGCGTGCTCCTGCTGGCCGTCATCGCACTGAGCTACCGGTTGTGGAAGCTGCGCCAGGTCGGCGGAACCGCGGCGATCTTGCGTGACGTTCCCGCCGTCGGCGGCCACGGATGGCGGCATGGTGTGATGCGCTACCGCGGTGGCGAGGCGCAGTTCTACCGGGTCTCCAGCCTTCGGTGGTGGCCTGATCGGACGCTGAGCCGCCGGGGCCTGGAAGTGGTGTCCCGACGGTCTCCGCGCGGCGACGAGTTCGACATCATGACCGACGAGATCGTTGTACTGGAACTGCGCGACGTCGTCCCCGACCGCGGCCGCGGATACGAGATCGCTCTGGATCGCGGCGCGCTGACGGCGTTCACGTCGTGGGTCGAATCGCGGCCGTCGCCGCGGGCTCGACGACGCACTTACTGAGCCGGCCCGCCCGGGCGCCACAGCACGTCGCCGTCGGGGTTGGCGACACGCGACAGGATGAACAGCAGGTCGGACAACCGGTTCAGGTACTTGGCCGGAAGCACGCTGATGGACTCGCCGTGGGCGTCGACCGCCTGCCAGGCGGACCGTTCGGCGCGGCGTGCCACCGTGCGTGCGACGTGCAGCAGCGCGGAGAGCGCGGTGCCGCCGGGCAGGACGAAGGAGTCGAGCGCAGGGAGGGGCTCGTTGAACTCGTCGCACCAGGATTCGAGGCGGTCGATGTAGCTCTGCTGGATGCGCAGCGGAGGGTACTGCGGGTTGTCGACCACGGGCGTGGACAGGTCGGCGCCGGCATCGAACAAGTCGTTCTGGATGTGGCGCAGCACCTCGAGGACACGATCGCCGGGCTGCCCGAGCGCGATCGCGACACCGATCGCCGCGTTGGTCTCGTCACAGTCGGCGTACGCCACCAGCCGCGGATCGCTCTTGGACACCCGGCTGAAATCACTGAGCCCGGTGGTGCCGTCGTCGCCGGTCCGGGTGTAGATCCGCGTCAGATGCACTGCCATGCCCAAACCGTACGGGACGGCCCTTCGGCCGGTCTTCGAAGACTGACATGGGTGATCGCGCTGTCTACACTGACCGCGTGGGTGAGCGTTTCGTGGTGACCGGCGGTAGCCGGTTGGCAGGCGAAGTGGCTGTCGGAGGCGCCAAGAACAGTGTCTTGAAGCTGATGGCCGCGTCGCTGCTGGCAGAAGGCACGAGCACGATCACGAACTGCCCCGACATCCTCGACGTGCCGCTGATGGCGGAGGTGCTGCGCGGCCTGGGCGCGACCGTCGATCTCGATGGCGATGTCGTTCGAATCACCTCGCCGGACGAGCCCAAGTACGACGCAGACTTCGCCGCGGTCCGTCAGTTCCGTGCGTCGGTGTGCGTGCTGGGTCCGCTGGTCGGCCGATGCAAGCGGGCCAGGGTGGCGTTGCCCGGAGGCGACGCGATCGGGTCGCGGCCCCTGGACATGCACCAAGCCGGGCTCCGTCTGCTCGGCGCGCGCTGCACGATCGAGCACGGCTGTGTGGTCGCCGAGGCGGACCACCTGCACGGTGCCGAGATCCAGCTCGAGTTCCCGTCCGTCGGAGCCACCGAGAACATCCTGATGGCGGCGGTCCTCGCCGACGGTGTCACCACCATCCACAACGCCGCGCGTGAGCCCGACGTCGTCGACCTGTGCACGATGCTCAACCAGATGGGCGCCCAGATCTCCGGAGCCGGGTCGTCCACGCTGACCATCACCGGCGTCGACCGGCTCTATCCCACCGAGCATCGCGTCATCGGCGACCGCATCGTCGCCGCGACGTGGGGGATCGCAGCCGCGATGACGCGCGGGGACATCTCCGTGACTGGGATCGACCCGTCACATCTGCAGCTCGTGCTGCACAAGTTGCACGACGCCGGCGCGACGGTGACGCAGTCCGACGACGGTTTCCGGGTCGTTCAGTACGAACGGCCCAAGGCGGTGAACGTCGCGACGCTGCCGTTCCCCGGTTTTCCGACTGATCTGCAGCCGATGGCCATCGGTCTGGCCGCGATCGCCGACGGCACGTCGATGATCACCGAGAACGTGTTCGAAGCGCGCTTTCGTTTCGTCGAAGAGATGATCCGCCTCGGTGCGGATGCGCGGACCGACGGACACCACGCGGTGGTACGCGGGATCCCCCAGCTGTCGAGCGCACCGGTGTGGTCGTCCGACATCCGAGCGGGCGCCGGTCTGGTGCTGGCCGGTTTGGTGGCCGACGGTGACACCGAGGTGCACGACGTCTTTCACATCGACCGCGGGTATCCGAAGTTCGTGGAAAATCTCGTCAGTCTGGGCGCGGAGATCGAGCGCGTCAGCTAGGCTCCGCGGCCTGTTTTGGCCTCTTGCGCTGGGGATTTGGGCGTCTGGCCGACAGCACGTAGTATTTCCTTCACAAGCCGATGACCCCGGTCGAAAGACCTGAGGCTAGAGCTTGACCGCCCTGATCACATGCAGTACAGTGGCAGGGTTGCCTGAAAACGGCGGTGTTGTTTGAGAACTCAATAGTGTGTTTGGTGGTTTTTGTTTGTTGTTTTTTGTTGTGTCCGCATTTTCCCGTTTGGGGGCGCAACTGTTTTTTGCCAGATGTTTCTGGTTTTTGTGATCGGATTTTTCTGATTCGGATTCTGCCCGGGTTCGGTCCTGGGGGTTTTTGTTTGGAGAGTTTGATCCTGGCTCAGGACGAACGCTGGCGGCGTGCTTAACACATGCAAGTCGAACGGAAAGGCCCTTCGGGGTACTCGAGTGGCGAACGGGTGAGTAACA
>JAEXZY010000097.1 GCA_023404955.1 Actinomycetes bacterium | reverse complement strand
CGCTTGTCGCGCGGGGACACCGCCCCGGGTGCGGCGGGCGCGGCAGGGCCGGCCGAATCGTCGCCCAGTTCGTTGAACAACGCGACGCCGAGCGCGATGAGAACCACCAGCGCCACGACGCTCCACCGTGCCGACGTGCTCATCGGCGCTCTAGAGACCGGCCAGCGCCAGCAGGTGCTCGGTCTCGGGACCCTTGACCAGCGGGGCCGCCACCAGCGGATCGGTGGGGCCGACGCCGTAGGACGGACAGTCCTTGGCGAGCACACATACCCCACAGGCGGGCTTGCGGGCATGGCACACGCGTCTGCCGTGGAAGATCACCCGGTGGCTGAGCAGCGTCCACTCGCGGCGCTCGATCAGCTCCCCGACGGCGCGCTCGACCTTGACCGGGTCCTCCTCGGCGGTCCAGCGCCACCGCCGCGCGAGCCGGCCGAAATGGGTGTCGACGGTGATCCCGGGGATGTCGAAAGCGTTGCCGAGGATGACGTTGGCGGTCTTGCGACCGACCCCGGGCAGCGTCACCAGTTCGTCGAGCGTGGCGGGCACCTCGCCGTCGAAGCGCTCGACCAGCTCCTGCCCCAGCCGGATCAACGAGGACGCCTTGTTCCGGAAAAACCCGGTGGGACGGATCAGCTCTTCGAGCTGCGCGCGGTCGGCCTGGGCGTAGTCCTGCGCGGTGCGATAGGTGGCGAACAACGCCGGCGTGGTCAGGTTGACGCGCTTGTCGGTGCTCTGCGCGGACAGGATGGTGGCGACGGTGAGCTCGAGGGGATTGGTGAAGTCGAGCTCGCAGTACACGTGCGGAAACGCTTCGGCCAGCGTGCGATTCATCCGGCGGGCGCGCCGTACCAGACCCAGGTGGGTCTCTTTGTCCCATTTGGCGGCATCCGAGTTGCCGGCCCGTTTGGTCACGGTCACCTCGTCAGCGTACTGAGCACCCCCGACACGACCGAGGGCAACGCGACCTCAGATAGGTCGTTAACGAGGGCTTTTCGTGATCCGTCCGAGACCTTCGCCGTGTTTACTTCCGCATGTGTCGTGGTTGCTCGTCGCGCTGATACCGGGATTGTTGATGCTCGCGACGTTCGGGCTGGAGAAGGTGGAGGCCGGCCTTCGTCAGCAGAGCATCTCGGCAGCCGAGGTCGCCGATTTCTTGAGCCAGGCCGAGGCCAGCGACGTCGATGCGCTGGTGCGCGACGGTCTGGACACCGCGATCAGCGATCAGAACCGGCGGCGCGTGGAACGCGAGGAGACGGCAGCGGTGCCGGTGCGGTCGGCGGTGGCCCGGGATTTGCCGACGGGTGCGACGCCTCCTCACCGCCTGAATAACGGGTTTCGGCAGACCCGACATGCCAATTCTGTGTAGCGTGGGCTGGTCACGCAGGACGTGGCTCTAGACTGGTTCGGCCGTCGTCTCCGACGTCGGTGAGCGTGTCTGACCACCAACATCTTCCGATAAAGAGGGGCAACGTGGACGAGATCCTGGCCAGGGCCGGAATCTTCCAAGGGGTCGAACCCAGCGCTGTTTCCGCGCTGACCAAACAGCTCCAGCCTGTCGACTTTCCCCGCGGGCACACCGTGTTCGCCGAGGGTGAGCCCGGCGATCGGCTCTACATCATCATCACCGGCAAGGTGAAGATCGGCCGGCGTTCGCCGGACGGCCGCGAGAACCTGCTGACGATCATGGGGCCGTCGGACATGTTCGGTGAACTGTCGATCTTCGATCCGGGCCCGCGCACGTCCAGCGCCACCACCATCACCGAGGTGCGGGCGGTGTCGATGGACCGCGAGGCGTTGCGCGCCTGGATCGCCGACCGCCCCGAGATCGCCGAGCAGCTGCTGCGCGTGCTGGCCCGCCGGCTCCGCCGCACCAACAACAACCTCGCCGACCTGATCTTCACCGACGTCCCCGGCCGGGTGGCCAAGCAGCTGCTGCAGCTGGCCCAGCGGTTCGGCACGCAGGAGGGCGGCGCGCTGCGCGTCACCCACGATCTGACGCAGGAAGAGATCGCCCAGCTCGTCGGCGCCTCCCGGGAAACCGTGAACAAGGCGCTCGCCGACTTCGCGCACCGCGGCTGGATCCGCCTCGAGGGCAAGAGCGTGCTGATCAGTGACTCCGAGCGGCTGGCGAGGCGCGCCCGCTGACCGGCTATCGGCGCAGGTAGTCCAGCTGCGCCTGCACGCTCCACTCGGCGACGTCCCAGAGTTTCTCGTCGACGTCGGTGTAGACGTGCTCGACGACCGACCGTGCCGTCGCGTCGTCGCCGAGGTCTCGCAGCGCTCCGCGGATCTGGTCCAGGCGGTCCTCCCGATGCGCCAGATAGGTGTCGGCGATCGCCACCAGATCATCGAGATCGGGGCCATGCCCGGGCAGCACCGTGCGGTGCCCGAGCCCGCGCAGCCGGCGCAGCGACTCGAGGTAATCGCCGAGAGCACCGTCCTCCTTGTCGATCACGGTCGTGCCGCGGCCCAGCACCGTGTCAGCGGTCAGCACGGCGTCGTTCAGCACGAACGACAGTGAGTCGGCGGTGTGGCCCGGAGTGGCGAGCACCGTGATCCGGAGTCCGGCCGCGTCGATGACCTCACCGTCGGTCAGCGGTCCGCCGAGGCCCCGCTGAAAACCACTGCCCACCGCCCGCACGACCGCGCCGGTCAGGTCGACGAGCCGGTCGATTCCGCCGGTGTGGTCCTCGTGCCGGTGACTGATCAGCACCAGGGTGATCCGACCCAGCGCCGCGAGCCGCTCGATGTGCTCGTCGCGGTCATCCGGGCCGGGATCGACGACCACCATCTCGTCGGTGCCGCGCCCGCGCAACACCCATGTGTTGGTGCCGTCGAGCGTCATGCGCCCCGGGTTGTCGCACAGCAGCACCGACGCGGTCTCGGTGACCGGCCGCAGCAGTCCGTACGCGGGGTGCTCCACCTACTGAACCTCGACGATCACTTCCACTTCCACCGGCGCATTGCGGGGCAGCTCCGACACCCCGACCGCCGACCGGGCGTGGGCACCCGCGTCCCCGAAAATCTCCCCGAACAGTTCCGACGCCCCGTTGATGACGACGGGCTGGCCGCCGAACCCGGGCGCGGACGCGACGAACCCGACCACCTTGACCACCCGTACCACCGCATCGATCCCGACGAGGGCGTCGACGGCCGCGAGCGCGTTCAGCGCGCAGCGACGCGCCAGGTGCGCGGCATCTTCGACCGACACCTCGGCGCCCACCTTGCCTGTCTCGACGAGCTCACCACCGGAGATGGGCAGCTGGCCGGCGGTGTAGACGAGATTGCCGGTCCGCACCGCGGGCACGTAGGCGGCCAGCGGCGCGACGACCTCGGGCAGTGCGATGCCGAGTTCGTCCAGTCGCTCGGACCAGGAGGTCACTTCGCGCGCTTCAAGTACGCGACGTGCTGCTCGCCCGTCGGACCGGGCAGCACCGAGACCAGCTCCCAGCCGTCCTCACCCCACTGGTCGAGGATCTGTTTGGTCGCATGCGTCAGCAGCGGAACGGTCGCGTATTCCCAGCGGGTCGATTCGCTCATGCGGCTGAGCTTATCCGGCGCGCCGACTGCTATGGCTAGCATGCAGAGGTGGCAACCACACCAGAAGGCTCACCGCACGGTTCGTGGCCCGCGCGGCTGGCCGAGGCGCGCCTGCATTTCGTCAGTGGCAAAGGCGGCACCGGCAAGTCGACGATCGCGGCCGCGCTGGCCCTGGCCCTGGCTGCCGGGGGCCGCAAGGTGCTGCTCGTGGAAGTCGAAGGGCGACAAGGTATTGCGCAACTCTTCGATGTCCCGCCGCTGCCCTACGAAGAGGTCAAGATCGCGACCGCCGAGGGCGGGGGGCAGGTCAACGCGCTGGCGATCGACACCGAGGCAGCGTTCCTCGAATACCTGGACATGTTCTACAACCTCGGGCTGGCCGGCCGCGCCATGCGCCGCATCGGGGCCGTCGAGTTCGCGACGACGATCGCGCCGGGCCTGCGGGACGTGTTGCTCACCGGCAAGATCAAGGAGGTCGTCACCCGCACCCGCAAGGAAGCCAAGGGCAAGTACGGATACTACGACGCGGTGGTCGTCGATTCGCCGCCGACGGGCCGGATCGCCCGCTTCCTCGACGTGACCAAGGCGGTGTCCGACCTGGCCAAGGGCGGGCCGGTGCACTCGCAGGCCGACGGCGTGGTGCGGCTGCTGCACTCCGACCTCACCGCGATCCACCTCGTCACGCTGCTCGAGGCGCTCCCGGTGCAGGAGACCCTGGAGGCGATCGCCGAACTCCGCGAGATGGAGCTGCCGATCGGCTCGGTGATCATCAACCGCAACATTCCCGCCTACCTACCTCCTGACGATCTGACCAAGGCGGCCGAGGGCGGCATCGACGCCGACGCCGTGCGCGCGGGTCTGGACAAGGCAGGAATCAGTCTGTCCGACAACGATTTTGCCGGCCTACTGACCGAAACCATCGAGCACGCAACGCGTATCGCTGCGCGCGCCGAAAGCGCCGAGCAGCTGACCGAACTGGAGGTCCCGCGCCTGGACCTGCCGGCGCTGGCCGATGGTGTCGATCTCGGCAGCCTGTACGAACTGGCCGAAGCGCTCGCCCAGCAGGGCGTGCGGTGACGAGAGGCAGATGATGAGTACCGCTCCGGTGAGCCTGGACATGGGTTCGATCCTGCGCGACAAGGCCAACCGCGTCGTCGTGTGCTGCGGCGCGGGCGGCGTCGGGAAAACCACGACCGCCGCCGCAATGGCATTGCGAGCCGCCGAGTACGGCCGCACCGTCGTCGTGCTGACGATCGATCCGGCCAAGCGGCTCGCCCAGGCGCTCGGCATCAAGGATCTGGGCAATGTTCCCCAGCGCGTGCCGCTGGCGCCGGAGGTGTCCGGCGAGCTGCACGCGATGATGCTGGACATGCGCAGGACGTTCGACGAGATGGTCGTCCAGTACTCCGGACCCGATCGCGCCGACGCCATCCTGGACAATCAGTTCTACCAAACCGTGGCGACCTCTCTGGCGGGCACGCAGGAGTACATGGCCATGGAGAAGCTGGGACAGCTTCTGGCAGAAGACAAATGGGACCTGATCGTGGTGGACACCCCGCCATCGCGCAACGCCCTCGATTTCCTCGACGCCCCGAAGCGGTTGGGCAGCTTCATGGACAGCCGGCTGTGGCGGCTGTTGCTGGCGCCCGGGCGGGGCATCGGCAAGCTGGTCACCGGTGTGGTGGGGCTGGCGATGAAGGGCATGTCGACGATCCTGGGCTCGCAGATGCTCTCGGACGCGGCCGGATTCGTGCAGTCGCTGGACGCGACGTTCGGCGGGTTCCGGGAGAAGGCCGACCGGACCTACGAACTGCTCAAGCGTCGCGGCACCCAGTTCGTCGTCGTCTCGGCGGCCGAACCCGATGCGTTACGGGAGGCGTCGTTCTTCGTCGACCGGCTGTCGTCGGAGCGCATGCCGTTGGCGGGCCTGATCCTCAACCGCACCCATCCGACGTTGTGCGACCTGAGCGCCGACCGGGCGAGCAAGGCGGCCGACGAACTCGACGGCTCCGACCCGGGCTCGCTGACGGCCGCGATCCTGCGGGTGCACGCCGACCGGGCCTCGACCGCCAAGCGGGAGGTGCGGCTGCTGTCACGCTTCACCGGCGCCAACCCCCACGTGGCGATCGTCGGTGTGCCGTCCCTGCCGTTCGACGTGTCCGATCTCGAGGCGCTGCGCGCGATCGGCGATCAGATCACCGGAGAGACGACCGCGGGCGGGCCCCCGCGGGGCGCCGGGGGGGGGGGAAAATTTTTAGGGCCGGGAG
>JAEXZY010000093.1 GCA_023404955.1 Actinomycetes bacterium | reverse complement strand
GTGTTGATCTGGACGGTGACGTGGGGGGCGGCATGGACCTGCCCGGCGGCGTGTGACTGCGGCGACGGGTCGGCCGGTGGGATCAGTTCGACGAACTTCGAGCCGAAGACAGTCGATGACGCGATATCTGCGCGCACGTTGGAAGGGATGAGTTCCATGTACGACGGGTCCATCGCCAGGTGCAGCGCAGCACGACCGTCGGGCAGGGACTCCACGGACCGCACCGAGCCGACAGGGGCGCCATGGAGTTTCACTTTGGCGTCGGCATTCATGACCAGTCCGGCACGGTCCGCGAGCACGGTGACAGGCACGGTGTCGGTGAAGCTGCCACGAAACAACCCAATCGACAGGGCCACGATTGCCACCGCCACACCGACCGTTGCCACACCGACCAACGGTCGTGTGACGTTTTCGTTCATCGCCATCTGCGCTCCCTATCCCGACAGGTTGAAATTGCCGTTGGAGCCGTAGATCGACAGTGAGACAAGCAGGGTCACCGAGATCACGACTATGAGCGAGGTCCGCACAGCATTGCCCACCGCGACCCCGACACCCGACGGCCCTCCGGTGGCGAAGTATCCGAAATAGGTGTGCACCAGCAGCACGGCAATCGCCATCAGAATTGCCTGCAGGAACGACCACAACAAATCCACCGGGTTCAGGAATGTCGAGAAGTAGTGGTTGTACAGGCCTGCCGACTGTCCGAACAGGCCGACCGTGGTCAACTTGCTTGCGGCGAAAGACAGAATGACAGCAATCGAGTACAGCGGGGTGATCGCGATCATGCCTGCGACGATGCGGGTACTCACGAGGTACTCGACCGGCCGGATGGCCATCGCGTCCAGGGCATCGATCTCCTCGTTGATGCGCATGGCACCGAGTTGGGCCGTGACGCCGGCGCCGAAGGTCGCAGCCAGACCGATACCCGCCACCACGGGCGCTGAGATGCGCACGTTGATGAACGCCGCCAGAAAGCCGGTGAGCGCCTCGATGCCGATATCGCCCAGCGAACTGTATCCCTGCACGGCCAACGTGCCCCCGGCAGCGAGGGTCAGGAAGCCGACGATGACAACGGTGCCGCCGATCATCGCCAACGCGCCTGCACCCATGCTGATCTCGGCGATCAACCGGATGATTTCGCGACGATAGTGCACGAATGCGTGCGGCACGCCCGCGAGTGCACGGCCGTAGAACAGTGTGTGGTCACCAACGCGACCGAGGGACGCAACGGGACGATTGAGTTCACGGGCCAGACGGGGGCGCAATGAACGTGAGACGGTCATCGGCTAATCCGCCGTCATCTGAATGCCGATGGCGGTCACCACGACGTTGACCACGAACAAAGCCATGAACGCGTAGACGACGGTTTCGTTGACGGCGTTGCCGACCGCCTTCGCGCCGCCACCGCTGATCATCAGACCCCGGTAACAGGCGACCAGTCCGGCGATCAGACCGAACAGGCCGGCCTTGACGCACGAGATGATGACCTCGGGTACACCGGTGAGCAGGGTGATACCGGCGGCGAACGCGCCGGGGTTGACGCCTTGGATGAAGATGGAGAACACGTAGCCGCCGATGATTCCGATGATGACCACCAGGCTGTTGAGCAGCAGCGCGACCAGTCCAGAGGCGAGCATGCGGGGCGTCACCAACCGCTGGACCGGGTTGATGCCCAACACCTCCATGGCATCGATCTCCTCGCGGACAGTACGTGACCCAAGATCCGCACACATCGCGGTGGCACCGGCACCCGCCACGATCAGCACCGTGACCATCGGGCCGACCTGGGTGACAGCACCGAATGCCGCGCCTGCACCGGAAAGATCAGCCGCACCCAGCTCACGCAAGAGGATGTTGAGCGTGAAGCTGACCAACACGGTGAAAGGCACTGCCACCAAAATGGTCGGCATCAGTGACACCCTGGCGACGAACCACGACTGCTCCAGGAACTCCCGACCCTGAAACGGCCGTTGGAAAAGGAATTTGACCGCATCCGCGGACATCGCCAGCAGGCCGCCGATGGCGCGCATCGGACCGGGCCCGCCCGTCCTGAAGAGTGCGATCCCGGCGGACCAACGGTCCTGGGGGTTGCTCACCATGTACCGAAGAACCTCCACGACTGCTGCTGCCGAACCTCACGACCGGCCTGTCGGCGCGTGACCCATGAACGGTGACAGTCGGGCATGACCTTCGACACACCACCTCCCATCCACCGGGAACCATCACGCGACCGCCGCCGCCGGCGCGAGAACGTAGCGTGTCCTCGGTAGGTGTGAGCGTCTTTTGATGGCAGGAGTCGAGCTGTGTCTGTTTCCCTTGAGCCCAGCGAATCTGCGCGTTACGTCGGACGTCGCGTATTGATCACCGGTGGCGGTTCGGGTATCGGACAAGCCTGCGTCCTGCGGATTCTCGCCGAGGGCGGCACCGTTGTCGCGGCGGACATCAGCCCGGAGGGGCTGTCCGACACCGTCACCAAGGCCGGTGATGTGGGCGGCCGGTTGTCCACGGTGTCGATGGATATCGGTAGCGAACCCTCGGTGCAGGCCGGTGTCGGCGAGGCGCTGTCGATCCTGGGCGGCCTGGACACTCTGGTGAACGCGGCTGGCATTCTGCGCTCGGCCCATCTGGCGCAGACCACACTCGCCGATTTCGAGCTGGTACTGAGGGTCAACTTGGTCGGTACGTTCCTGGTCACCCGCGAGGCGATCGGTGCGCTCGGCACAGGTAACGGCCCGGCCGTGGTGAACTTCAGTTCGACCTCGGCGCACTTCGCGCACCCGTACATGGCCGCGTATGCCGCGTCCAAAGGGGGTGTGCTGTCCATGACACACGCGTGGGCCATGGAATTCGCCAAGGCCGGTATCCGGTTCAATTGTGTGCAGCCTGGCTCGATCTCGTCCGGCATGACCGACGGTTCCGGGTCGGCGCGCCAGAGCATCGGTCCAGGCTTACCCACGGATGCCGATTTCGCCTTGTTCGCCAAGGTTGCCCCGATGCTGCCGCTGGCAGATGGCGCGATCTTCGCCAAGCCCGACTCGGTGGCCGGTGTGGTGGCGATGTTGGGGTGCGACGACGCCTACTTCATCACCGGCACCGAGATCCGGGTTGATGGCGGATCCCATATGTGATGTGGCCACGGGCCCGTCGACCAGGACTTACGGGAAGGGATCAGCCATGAAGCTGGCACCACTTGCATACGCATTCTCCGCTCTGGCTCTGGGCACCGTGACGGGTTCACCGGCCGCCCACGCGGATCCGTTCTTCGCCAATTATCAACTGGTGATACCGGATCGGTACGACTTCCACACCTGGGCATGGTCGGTGATGCACTGTATCCCGGCCGCCGACGACTGCCGCAGTATCGGCGCGATGCCGATGCCGACGGCGAAGGCCTTCGAATACTCCGGTCAGGCTCACCTTGTGGACGGGCGCTACACGCTGACCGTTGATGTTCCGGATGGTCTTCGATGTGGAAACGTCTACTACGGTCCCGTTGTCGCGACCCGCGATGTCTACAGCTGGGATGCAGCGAGCTTGCGGGGCACTCTCACATCATCATTCGCGGCCGGCTGCGATGGCAGGCCGGGCACTCTGACCTACCCCTTTTCGTTGGTGCGGCTGTAGGTCTTTCGGCGGAACCACGCCGACTCGACGTCTTCGAACAGGTCATGTCGGTGCAGACCCTTGGATCTGCACCGACATGGACCTCGGCTCGCATCACACCGCGACGGTGCCGACCACACTGAGATTGATGGTGCGGACGGGATCACCATTGTGCGGCTTGAAGAGGTTGAGCAAGTTGAACCTGCCATCGGTGACGACCACCTCGAACGAGTCGTCTCCTCCCGCCGCGGCGAAGGCAGGGTCGGGCGTGTAGGTGAACTGGCCAGTGATCTCGTCGATGACGACGGTGCCGTGGGCAGCGTGCGTGACGAGTTTGTAGCGCAGTTCGGGCCGGACCACCTCACCGGTCAGTACGCCGGTGGCGGCACCTGTTGCGTCGAGGGTACTTTCACTGATCACCGTGCCACGCACGCCCTTGAGATCGCCGGTAGCGAGATGCGGTTGAAGTTGAGCAACCGATCGTTCCTGCGTCGCCGACAACAGCACACCGTCGAAGAGCAACGTGACGTGGCCGGTTCCGAGTCCGTCGATGGTGACCTCACCGATTTCCTTGCCGGTGTAGGTGACGGCACCATTTGACCCGATGTAGACGCAGGTGATGTCCACCGCGTCCGGGGCATGCCAGTTGCTGCCCGGTTCGGAGCCCAGGTAAGCGTCGTTCATGAACGGCAATCCGGCGACCCCGTCCACTACCGCACAACCGCAGTCGGGTTCGGGGGTTCGCGGCTGCGCCGGGTAGGCGAAGACATTGGCTCCGATCTTGACCGTCTTGCCCATCTCGTCGGGATCGATCGCGTCGATGGTGCCGGTGATGACGCCGTTGGCCTGCTGCGATCCGATGTTCACCGCGTTGATTTCGGGGGCCTCGTTGAAGAATGTCCTTCGCACGAAGGCCAGCAACGCCCACGCCAATGGATTCTGTCCGGCCGGCGCCGATGACATCAATTGCTGTAATGGGCCGAACAGCGCATCGAAGAACCGGTGCACCACATCGGTGATCGCCGCGACCGGGTTCGGCGCCGTGACGGCGGCCGCCGCAGCCGGAGCCGTCATGGACAGGGTTGCCGGCGCGAAGGTCGCTGGTCCGCTCGACGGGCCGGCCGATTCGGCACGGGCGGTGCGTGCCGACAGCCGGTCGGCCGACACCGTCCGCGCCGGCTGCACCAGGACGGCATCCGATTGCATCTGCTCCACAGCGGAATTCGATGCGGCGTCATGGTCTCGGCCGGAGTCCGGTTGGTTCTGTGCGCCTGCGGCGGTGTCCGTGTCGGCCGGAGCGGCGGGCTGCTGGGGGCTTTCCGATTCCTGCGGCGTCGCTGCCTCGACTGGCTCCACCGGCGTTTCCGAGACATCCGGGGCGCCGGGCTCCCCCGACGGGGTGTCCACTTCGGTAGCGTCCGCTGTCGCCGAATCCTCCTCGGCGAGCTCGGGGTTCGACCGTTCGTGCGACGGTTCCAGGGCCGCGCCTTCACGCTGTGTGGCCGAATCTGAGCTGTCTTGGCTGCTGTCCTCGGTGGTCGAGCGAGAACCGGTGGAGGCTGCCCCCTTCGAGTTCTGTGTGCCCGAATTCGATTCGTTCGACATTGACGAAGACGAAGACGATGACGACGAAGACGAAGACCCCGAAGAGGACGAGCTGGTCGACGTACCGGACGACGCTGACGAGGAATCATCGGCAGTGGCGACTCCGTGGCCGGTGGCGACGGCGGTGATGAGCCAGGCCGAAAGCGCCACACCGCCGAAGGCCACGTGTCGTGCCGCGGCGCCGGTCAGCCGATGAGTGGTGCCGCCTGCCGCGGCACGAGCCGCGTTGCTGGTCTGCATATGAGAGTCGCCCTCCTGATACGTAGCTGTGACGCCTCACACAATCGGCTGTGAAAGCGCAGGTTGGAGAACCTCATCCCGCTCATCGGTTACTGCGACATTTCCATGGATGGAACTGGTCTGACCACTTGACCTCTTACCAAGGCGATGCCATTCTGATCGAATGGCTCTTCAACCAGTGCCCCGACGCTCGGTCCCCGAGAATGTCGTCGAGCAGATCGTCGACGAGGTGCTCAGCGGCGCGCTGCAACCCGGCGATCAGCTGCCCAGCGAACGCCGGTTGGCCGAGGTTCTGGGCGTTTCGCGGCCCGCCGTGCGCGAAGCTCTCAACCGGCTCAGCTCGATCGGCCTGGTCGAAATCCGTCAGGGTGACACCACCACGGTTCGCGATTTCCGTCGGCATGCCGGACTGGATCTGCTCCCCCGCCTGCTGCTGCGCGCAGGCGAACTGGATACCGCAGTGGTGCGTTCCATTCTGGAAACTCGTCTGCACAATGGGCCGAAGGTCGCCGAACTCGCCGCACGTCGCCACGGCGCGGAACTAACCGGTTTGTTGGAGACCACCGTCGGGGCGTTGCGCACCGAAACCGACCCCGTGCAGGTGCAGCGCCACGCACTGAGCTTCTGGGATCACCTTGTCGACCATGCAGATTCGATCGCTTTCCGGCTGATGTACAACACCCTGCGGGCCACCTATGAGCCCGCGCTGCCCGCCCTGGCCGCGATGATGGCCGTCGAAGTCAGCCGGCCGGACGCCTATCAGGCCATCGCCGATGCCGTCATCGCCGGCGATGCCGTCACCGCCGCCGCCGCAGCCCACGCACTGCTCGAGCCCGCCACCATGGCGTTGCTGACCGCGTTGACCGAACTCGAGGAGGCACGATGAACAGCCGCGGCGGGATGACGTTGCGCGACGCGGCACGGGAATTCCGACGCCACCCCACCCCGTGGATGCTGGGCGCGACACTCGTCGGCGCCACCGGAGCCCGCATCCATACCGGCGACTGGCAACTGACCGACGCGCTGGTGCCCGCTGTGATGCTCGCGGCGTTTCCGTTCGCCGAATGGCTGATCCACGTACTGATCCTGCACTGGCGTCCGCGCCGGATCGCCGGCATCCGGTTGGATCCCCTGTTGTCGCGCAAGCACCGCGAACACCATGTCGAACCACGTGACCTGCCACTGGTGTTCATCCCCTGGCAGTCATTGCTCTGGGTGTTACCGCTGGCTGTCGCGATCGCGACGCTGGCCTTCCCGAGTCTGGGCCGCGGTCTGACCTTCCTGACGATCCTGGCCGCACTCGGGTTGGGTTACGAATGGTGCCACTATCTGATCCACACCGACTACAAACCGAAAACCGCGGTGTACCGCGCAATCTGGCGTAACCACCGCCGGCATCACTTCAAGAACGAGCACTACTGGTTCACCGTGACCAGCAGCGGAACGGCCGATCGCATGCTGAGGACCTACCCGGATCCGGCAACCGTCGACACCTCACCGACCGCGCGCAACCTGCACGCCGACGCCCGATGACTCAGGCCTGCACCACAATCGGGTCGCCGATGCTCACGTTGTTGTAGTACCAGTCGGCGTTGTCCGGGCTGAGGTTGATGCAGCCGTGGCTGACGTTGGCATAGCCCTGCGAGCCCACCGACCACGGCGCACCGTGCACATAAACCCCGCCCCAGGTGACGCGCACCGCGTCGTACACCGTCAGCTTGTAGCCCTCGGGGTCGTCGAGCGGGATGCCGATCGTGCGCGAATCCATGACCACCACGCTCTGCTTCTCCAGTGCGGTGAACTCGCCGATGGGCGTGGCGTGTCCGGGCTTGCCCATCGACGCGGGCATTTCGCGTGCGACCTCGCCGTCGATGCTCACGGTGAACGTGTGCGCGTCGATATCGGCGACACCGCGCACCAGCGCACCGGTCTGGAAGCTCGACTTCAGACCGACCGACTCGACCGTGATGGTCGAATGCGCGGGCCAGTAGTCGGCAGGGGTGAAGCGCACGGTGGCGTCGTCGAGCCATTGGAACTCTCCGTCCGGCACCGTCGGCGCGGAGAACGTGATGCCGCGTTCGGCGGCATCACGGTCTAGGACCGGCGAGCCGAAGGACACCGTGACCGGATAGGCGACACCGACTACCGCACCGGCAGCCGGCGACACGGCCACGGCCGAGACCGGGACGCTCACGGAAGCCACACCAGTGGCCGTGGACGCACCCAGCGACAACGCGGTGATGCCCACCATGACGACCATGTACCGAATAGCTTTTCGCAACGTGCCGAACCTCCCCTGAACCCCGGACACCCCGGACCCGACCTGACCGCTCATCTGCTTGTCGCACCGAGTCCGACAAATGTTAGCCAGCCACCGACCTGCGCGGCGCCCGAAAGGCCTAGCCTTGCGGCGGACTGACGATGATCTGCCCGGGCGGGCCCTGGTCGGGGCCACCGAGACGCAGCCGGTCCCTGATCCGCTGCAGGAACGGCTTCTTGGGCTGCTCGAACACCTGCGGCGGCGTAGCCACCGGCGGGACCGGCGGCGGCAGCACGGCCGGCGGTGCATCAACGACCGGTGGCGCGGGCGCCAGCGCCGGATCGGGCATCGCCGCCTCGACAGGCGCGGGATCGTATCCGGTGCTCACCTCGGGCGCGGTCGCTTCGGGAAGCACCGGCTCGGCCGGCGCCTGCGGCGGCGGCGCGAACTCGACCGGGGGTGCCAGCGCGTCCGACAGTGAGGACTGCTCCCCCTGGGCCGGCTCGGCGATCGGAGCTGAGGGCGGGGCGGGGCGGGGCGCAATACGCGCGGCGGGCGGATCCTGAACGACCACGGCGGCGGGCTCGGGGGCAGCGGTATCCCGCGCCGGCGACAACTGCACCGCCACCGCCACAGATGCCGAGATCACGAACGTGACCACACCGGCGACCAGTGCCCCGGCGATCAGCCGAGCCGAGTTGTTGCCGGATGCCGTGGCGGCATGCCGACCCGGTGCGGCCGGGGCAGGCAATTCCAGGCTGAACGGCAGACCTGAGCTGTGTGTGGAGGCCAGCGCCGCGCCGCGGGCCAGCGCCAGGGGCGCCTCGGCAGGAGCGAACACCGGCACCGAGAGCGCCTCTTCCAGCTGCGGCAGGACGCTGTCGAAGCCACCGGCGGAACCGACCACGACCAGCGCTTCCGGCTGCCAGTCAGCGCGGGTGAACACGGTGCTCAACCAGCCGATCAGGCTCTCGTCGCTGTCGATACCGTGATTGATCGCCGTCTGCATCGCGCCGTCGTCGGTATGGACGATCAGGGCGATCGCGGTATCAGGTTCGATGACGCACACCGCGCTGGTCCGGTATCCGATGACATCGGCCATCCCCCGGGCGAGCGCCTCGGTGGCCTCCGGCAGCCGGATCGGGACGACATTGCCGAAACCCGAGCGATTCAACGAGTCCATTAGGGCGGTCGCCTCGGCGTCGGCGTTCTCGCTCCAGGTGACACCGATCGACTTGAGGCGTTGTCCGCGGGCGGCCGCGATGGCCCCGACCGCCGCGGTCGCCTGTTCGGTTGCCGAGCGGGTGTCCGAGCCGTCGACGCGAACCTCGAAGGAGTCCCGCGCGGCCGCACCCTCGGGGGCTCCGTCGCCGTCGACGACGACCACGCCGAGCGACGTAGGCGTCATCGACAAACCGAGCACCGCGTCCACATGAACCCCTTCGGACCACCCGGTCGCAGGCATGCGACCGGGTCGAGACGATCCGGTCACCGCCCCGTTATCCGGCTGACCTTACCCGGGTGGGCGCCCCGGAGCCCAGCCAGCGCGTCATCACCCGTCGCCCAGATTTGCCGATAGCCCCATTCCTGGACGTCACACCGGGAGCCGGGTTCGCCAGATCCTTCGCACATGTCCGATGCGACGGTGACTTCGCCACAATGCGACACGTAGTCCCGGTGCGTGGCAGGGTGTTATCCCATGACTGGGGCGGAACACACGGCAACCGACGGCCACGACGCACGGGCCGCTCGCACCATCTTCGGCCATCCGATCGGACTGACCAATCTGTTCGGCGTGGAACTGTGGGAGCGATTCTCGTTCTACGGGATGCTCACGATCCTGGGGTACTACCTGTACTACTCGGTGACCGACGGTGGCCTTGAGATGGCCAAGGCCACCGCGACAGGCATCGTCGGGGCGTACGGCGGCCTTGTCTATCTGTCCACGGTGCTCGGCGGATGGCTGGCCGACCGGGTGCTCGGCATGGAACGCACGGTGTTCTACGGCGGCGTGGTGGTGATGGCCGGGCACATCGCCCTGGCACTGCTGCCGGGTATCACCGGAGTGGCGGTCGGCCTGGTGCTGGTGGCGCTCGGCTCCGGAGCGCTGAAGGCAAACGCCTCCTCCCTGCTGGGCACCCTGTACGACAAGGGTGACGCCCGCGCCGACGGCGGGTTCACGCTGTTCTATCTGGGCATCAACCTGGGCGCCTTCATCGGCCCGTTGCTGACCGGTCTGCTCCAGACGCGGGTGGGCTTCCACTACGGCTTCGGCGCCGCGGCCGTCGGTATGGCCATCGGACTCACCCAGTACGTCGTGTTCCGGCGCAACCTCGGTACTCATGGCCGCGAGGTTCCCAACCCGCTGCCACGCAGCGGGATCCTGCCCGCCGTGGCTGCCGGTGTCGGCGTGCTGGTCGTGGTGGTGATTGCGTTCTGGACCGGCCTGGTGACGCTGGCCATCCTGTCCCAGGTCACCACCGGCGTGATCGTCGTGGCGTCCGTCGCCTACTTCGCGGTGCTGTTGCGCAGCCCGAAAGTGAGCGGCCTGGAACGCACCCGCGTGCGGGCGTTCATCCCACTGTTCATCGCGAATGCGGTGTTCTGGTCGCTGTTCCAGCAGATCTTCACCGTGCTGGCGGTGTATTCGGACGAGCGGATGAACTGGTCGATCTTCGGCTGGACCGCACCGTCGAGCTGGATCGGGTCGATCGAGCCGGTGTGGATCATCCTGCTGTCACCGCTTTTCGCGATCATGTGGACCCGGCTCGGTAACCGTGCGCCGACCACCCCGCAGAAGTTCGCCTATGGCGTGATCGGCATGGGCGCGGCCTTCCTGCTGTTTCTGCCGTTCGCCGGCACCACAGGTAAGGCCGTGCCGGCACTGCTGGTGATGGGCATCATGGCGGTGTTCGCAATATCGGAGTTGCTGCTCTCCCCGATCGGCCTGGCCGTCACCACCCAACTCGCGCCCGACGCCTACCGCGCCCAGATGATGGCGCTGTACTTCTTCTCCGTGGGCCTGGGTACCGCTATGTCGGGCGTCCTGTCCGGGTACTACGACCCCGCCGGGGAGTTCGCGTACTTCGGGATACTCGGTGTGGTCGCGATCGCTGCCGGCGCCGTGGTGCTGGGGCTGGCGGGGCGGATCAGCCGACTGATGGAGGGCGTGCATTAACAGCTGCCCCAGCGTCCCCAAATTGACGCTGTAGCAACATCTCTGATGCCCGCGACGTCGGCAGACGTACTGTTTGGCAACGCTGCCCGACGGGTAGTACATGGCTGTTCGTTACCCCGACTTGACCGGATCAGCGTCGACTCGTGACTCGCCGATCCTGCCGAACCGGGGTCCAGCAGCGCAGAATTCGAACTGCGAGAGGCTCGCACGTCTGCATGACACCGAGGTCAGGTCGACGAAGGAGATGGATCAGATGAACGTCTTACTGTTGGAAGACCGCCTGACCGGATCGACCGGAAAAGGGGTGGCCTACGTGTACAACCGCGGTATCGGTAACTCCACCGCCGGTTGCTCGTGCGGCTGGATCGGCCGACGTCGCCTGTTGAAGGCCGCCGCCGAACAAGACGCATGGTCGCACTGCGCATATCTGGGCTGCGGCGTATCAGTCCCGCTGGTCTTTCCCGACCGCGGCTGACGCGGTCAGTATCTCCGACAGCAGGGCCGGCTCGATGTTGCCGCCGGAGACGATCACCACCGTCGGTCCCGCCGGCATCCGGTGACGCCGGTACGCGGCCAGCGCGACGGCTCCGCTCGGCTCGGCCACCAACCGTGCCTTGAAGGCCAGTTCCGCCACCGCAGAACGAATTTCGTCCTCGGATACGGTGAGAACACTTGTCAGAACATGCTGTAGGTGGGCGAACGTCAGCTCCGAGGGCTGCGAACGCAGACCGTCGGCGATCGTTCGATTGCGATCCTCTATCGGCATGTCGACACGGATGCCCCGACGTAGGCCTGCCGCGGTATCGGCGGCCAACTCCGGCTCCACACCGAAGATCTGGGCGTTCGGGCACAGTGCGCGGATCGCTGTTCCGATGCCCGACGCCAATCCACCACCGCTGACCGGGATCACCACATTGGCGATATCCGGGTAATCCTCGGCGATCTCAAGGCCGATGGTGCCCTGTCCGGCAATCACATCGGGGTGATCGAACGGGGGGATCAGCGATCCGCCGGTCTGTTCGACGAGCTCGGCGGCCACCGCCTCGCGTTGACCCGTACCGCACAGCACCACCTCGGCACCGTGCGCGCGGGTCCGCTCGATCTTGATGCGGGGAGTCTCCTCGGGCATGACGATATGTGCTCGCAGTCCGAATCGTGCTGCGGCATAGGCGACGGCCTGAGCATGGTTACCGCTGGAGTACGCGACAACTCCGCGGCGTTTCTCGTCCGCGTCGAGCCGTCCGATCGCGTTGAGCGCGCCACGCACCTTGAACGCACCGATCGCCTGCAGACTCTCCGGCTTCAGCCAGAGGGGACGCTGCGGATCACCCCAGTCGGCCGCCAGCAGCGGAGTGCGCACCACGGCACCGTCCAGGCGTCGGGCGGCGGACCGGATATCGTCGATGCTGATCAGGGTGGGAGGCACCCTCTGATCGTAACGAGCGCGTGATGGGGCAAGGTGTGCTCCGTGAGTCCGGTCGACGATGCACGGTTCGCGCTGTCGGTGGTCCCCCGGTACGCCGAGGTCGACCAGCAGTCGGTGGTGTTCCACGCCCACTACCTGACCTGGTTCGACGAGGCCTGGACCGCATATCTGGACCATCGGTCGCTGCACTATCCCGATCTCATCTCCGCCGGTGTCGACTTCCAGGTGGTGCGCAGTGAGATCGACTACCGCGCGCCCGTGCGCTGGCGCGACACCGTCCGGGTGGTCGTGGCCTGCGAGTCGGTGGGGACCACCAGTTTCACCGTCACCTTCGACGTGCTGCGAACCGATGGCGACGGCATCGAACGGACGGCGGTGCGCGGCCGCAACGTCTACGTGACGGTGTCCACCGACGATTGGGCGAAACGGCCGGTGCCCGACGAACTCCGCCGCATTTTCGCCGACTCGGCCCCCGGCTGACGCTCGGGCGGCGCTTGGCCGCGATTCCGGCGTGCGCCGACCCCGGCGAACCTATGCTGAGGTCCATGTCGATCGCGGTCCGTCGCAACGGAACACCCCCGCGCACCGTCGACCGGGCCGAGGTGGATCTGGGGTCCTGGCGGTTCTGGCGCGGCGACGACGATTTCCGCGATGGCGCGTTCGCCACCCTGCGCCACCGCGACCCGATCTCCTTCCACCGACCGGTCACGGCCGAAGGTGTCGATGCCGGGGCCGGCCACTGGGCGCTGACCCGCTACGACGACGTGCACTATGCCAGCAGGCACCCGGAGATCTTCAGTTCGAGTCCCAACATCACCATCGGGGACCAAACCCCGGAACTGGCCGAGTACTTCGGCTCCATGATCGCCATGGATGATCCGCGTCACGGTCGACTGCGCAACATCGTGCGCAGCGCCTTCACCCCGCGGGTCCTGGCCAGGGTGGAGGAATCGGTTCGCGAGCGTGCCCGCGACCTGGTTACCGCGATGGTCGCCGATCATCCCGACGGCCGCGCGGATCTGGTCTCGGCGCTGGCGGGTCCGCTGCCGCTGCAGGTGATCTGCGACATGATGGGTATCGCCGAGGATGATCACGATCGGATATTCCATTGGACCAATGTGATTTTGGGCTTCGGCGATCCGGATCTGACCGCCGACTTCGACGAGTTCGCCAGGGTGGCGATCGATATCGGTGCCTACGCCACCGCGTTGGCCGAAGACCGCCGCGCGCGCCCGCGTGATGACCTGACCACCGCCCTCATCTCGGCCGAGCTGGACGGTGAACGGCTGACATCAGCCGAGGTGGCCTCCTTTTTCATCCTCCTCGTGGTGGCCGGTAACGAAACCACGCGCAACGCCATCAGCCATGGTGTCGTCGCGTTGAGCAGGCATCCCGAGCAGCGCGACCTGTGGTGGTCGGACTACGACCGGATCGCGCCGACCGCCGTCGAGGAGATCGTCCGGTGGGCATCGCCGGTGGCCTATATGCGGCGTACCCTGACCCGCGATATCGAGCTCGGTGGTGTCGCCATGGCCGCAGGCGACAAGGTCACGATGTGGTACGGATCGGCCAATCGCGATGAGACACGGTTTCCCGACCCGTGGCGGTTCGATGTGTTGCGCTCCCCCAACCCTCATCTCGGGTTCGGCGGCGGCGGCGCCCATTTTTGTCTGGGCGCGAATCTGGCCCGCCGTGAGATCACCGTGACGTTCGAGGAGTTGCACCGCCAGGTCCCCGATCTCTTGGCCGACGCCGAACCCGACCGCCTTCTCTCGCCGTTCATCCATGGGATCAAGCGGCTGCCGGTGCGCTGGACGCCCGGCGGGGCTCAAGGCATCGGCTGATCAGGATGTGCTCAGATAGCGGCGACGTTCCCAGTCGGTGACCTGTCCCGAGTAGGCAGCCCACTCGGAGCGTGCGATCGTGGCGAAGTCGGCGACCGAATCCCGGCCAAGGATCTCGGCGATGGTGTCGTCCTGGGTGGTCAGGGCCACCGCCACTGCGAGCGAATCCGGCAACGGCGTGCCCGAACCGTACAGATTGCCGGCCAGCGCCGGTTCGGGCCGGCGCCCGGCCTCGATCCCGGCCACCACGGCCGCCAGTGCCGAGGCGACCAACCAGTACGGGTTGGCATCCGAACCACCGGTGCGCAGCTCGATACGGGTCGCCCGTGGGTCGTGGTCCAGAAGCGAACGCACAGCGGCACTTCGGTTGTCGCGGCTCCAGGTGACCGTCGCCGGCGCGAAGGAGTCCGGCACGAAACGGCGGTAGGCGTTGACCGAGTGTGCACCGAACAGCGTGATCGAGGGCAGGTGCTCCAGCAGACCGGCGATGGCGAACTGTGCGAGGTCGTTCTCGGTGCCGTCCACCTCGGCGAAAGCCGGTTCCTCGTCCCGCCAGAGCGAGATGTGCAGGTGCGCAGAACTTCCGGAGTGTTCGGTGAAGGGCTTGGCCATGAAGCTGGCGAGCGTGCCGTGCCTGCGTGCCACCTCCTTGGCGGCATACTTCAACCGTGCGCTGTCGTCGGCGGCCTCCAGCGCATCGGTGTAGACCAGGTTCGCCTCGACCTGTCCCGGTCCGTACTCGCTCTGGATTCCTTCCAGTCGGGTGAACGCACCGAGGGTGTCGTAGAGGTCGGACAGCACCGGATCCAGCGCGTTGGCGTTCTCCAGCGAGTAGGCGTGGATGTCAGCCTGCAGGGCGGTGCCGTCCGGATTCAACAGATAGAACTCCAGCTCGACGCCCACCTTGGCGGTGTAGCCCAGTGCGGCAAGGCGATCGAGCACCCGCCGCAGCACGGCCCGTGGATCCAGCAACGACGGTGTGCGGTCGTGGGTGACGATATCGGAGACGACATGCCCGACGCCCGGCCGCCACGGCAACTCGCGCAAGGTCGACAGATCGGGCACCGCGTACACATCGGGATAACCGCCTGCCCAGTTGGTCAGTCGCAGCCCGTCGACGACGGTGCCGTCGGCGTTCCAGCCCAGCGCTGCCTCGCAGAACGCGAATCCGCTGCCCTGCGCCCTTTCCAGGAACTGCGCGGCCGGGATCCGTTTACCCTGAGCATGTCCCAGCGGATCGCTCCAGGCCACCTCGATCTCGGTCAATGAGCCGTCGGCGAGGCGCTCGGACAGCGCGCGCACGGGCTCCTCGGTCGCGGTGTCGGAATCCGTGGTGTCGGCGGCGAGGGTCATGAGTGCACCACCGGGGTCACCTCGGCGGCACCCGCCACCCGCTGGGCAATGACCACCCCGATGACGAAAGACACGATCAGAAGGCCGACGATGCCCCACCCCAACGCATTCGAGGTGGCCAGGCCCTCCAGATTGGTGAGGATCAAAGCGAGGGTGAGACCGAGTCCGACGAGTCCCGATGCCGGCGCGATACGTACCCGCCACTGTGAGTACCCGCGGCGGTCACGTGCGAAGAACACCAACACCGCGACGCTGGTGGCGATCAACAGCACCACGAATCCCACCGTGGTGGTGGCCGCGAACCACGTGTAGAACTGCGTCACCGGATCCAGGCCGAACACGACGGCGGCCGCGATACCGACCGCGACGACGCCCGAGATCCACAGCGACGCCTTGTGCGGTGAACCATGTGCCGAGTGCGCGACCCCGAGCGCGTCGGGCAACACCCGGTGCTGGGACAGCGCGAACACGTAACGCGATGCCACGTTGTGGAAAGCCAGGATGCAGGCGAACAGACTGGTGAAGTACAGCACGGTGATGATGTCGTTGCCTGCGGTGCGGATATAGGTCTGGGCGATGTCGGCGAGGAAGGTGCCACCGGAATCGGTGGCCTGTGCGACGGCACGATCATCCCCCCATGCCGAGATCAGCGCCCAGCTGCTGACGGCGTAGAAGGCGCCGATGAGGATCAGCGCGGCGTAGGTGGCGCGGGGAATGGTGCGCCGCGGGTCCCTGGCTTCGTCGCGGAAGACCGCCGTGGCCTCGAAACCTATGTAGCTGAGCATCGCGAAGAGCAGCCCGATACCGAGCGAACCGGAGAACACGGTGGTGGGGTTGACCGCACCGGTCGACAGTCCGTCATCCCCTCCGCCGCGCAGCACGATCACCAGGTCGAGGACGCCGATGACCGCGATCTCGGCGGTCAGCAACACGCCCAGCACCCGACTGGACAACTCGATGTTGCGGTAGCCCAGATAGGTTGTCACCCCGAATGCGACCGCCGCGACAGCCCACCAGGGGATCTCGGCCCCGCCGAACAGCGTGATGACACCGACGCCGGCGGGCCCGAGCAGGCCGTACACCCCGGCCTCCAGGGCCACGTAGCTGACCAACGCGACGAAGCCGAACCCGATGCCGACCGAGAATCCCAGGGAGTGACGGATATAGGAGAAGAAGGCCCCGGCATCGTCGACGAACGGGGTCAACGCGGTGAAGCCCACCGCGAACAGCAGCAAGATCACCGTCGAGACGAGGAACGTCGCCGGGAATCCGGCTCCATTGCCGTTGGCGATGCCCAGCGGAAAAACACCACCGACCACCCCGAGGGGTGCGGCGGCGGCGACCACCATGAAGACGATGGAGGCCACCCCGAGGTTGCCCCGCAACCGTCGGTCGGGACCTTTGGCCGGGTCGCCCAGTTGCCCGGCTACAGCGATGATCTCGGACATGGTGCACCTATCCTTCTCGGCCCTGCGATGACTGTTGGCCAGAACCTAGGCCGCCATCGAACGCTCGAGAACCGCTGCGGTCAGCGTGCGCCGAAGTCCGTAACATGGCGGCACATTCGCCTCGGCTGCCACCTTGCACGCTGTGCGGTCTTCAGTACGCTGGCGATCATGTCGACCAGTTCGGTGCGATCGGTCAGCACGAAAGGGCTTCGGCCACTGCGGGTCGGCGCCTCACCGGTCCCACACGCCGAGATCTTGGAGAGTGTCCGCACAACGCTGGCCGAGTCCCAGATCGATCTGCAGGTGATCGTGTTCGACAGTTTCGACGAACCCAACGACTGGCTGGCAGCAGGCCGATTGCACGCCAACTACTTTCAGTACCTGCCCTTCCTGGAGCAGTTCAACAGGACCGCCGGGACCGCGCTGGCCCCGGTGGTCGCGGTCCACATCGAACCGTTCGGGTTGTACTCAAGCCGGGTGACCAGCCTGGCGGCGATTCCCGATTACGCCGAAGTGGCGTTGCCTGCCGACGCGGTGAATGCCGACCGCTCACTGATGATGCTCGACCGGCTCGGCCTGCTGGACTGTCGGCCCGATGAGGGGCAGTTGGCCACCACAACCGACGTGCGGGCCAACCCGCGCCGCCTGGTGTTCAAGGAACTGACCAGCTGGACCATGGCTTCGGCTCTCGACGATTTCGACGCGGTGTTCCTCTTCGGCAACCAGGCGATGGAACGCAACGTGCACACCGACACCGCCCTGCACTGCGACCGCGGTGACCCCGGCTACGCCGAGTATCTCGTGACCCAGCATGCGGGACAAACCAACCCAGATGTGGTGACGCTGGCGGCGGCGCTCACCGGGCCGCAGACCAGGTTGTTCATCGAGACGACGTACTCGGGTCAGGTCATCCCCGCGTTCTGACTTGCGCTCACCGCGCTCCAAACCCTGCCGGGCACCCGAATTCTGGGGCACCATGCAGCGATGTACCAATCGGGAGCAGGTACGTCATCGCCGACTCCGCCTCCGGTGCAGGTCGTCCTCATCCTGGACGTGCCGCCGGGCTTGACCGAAGTTCCGCTGCGCACAGCTCAATTGGCCGATGACTACGGCAGCGTCATTGCCCGCTCGATACCCGGGGTACGCGCCCGACCGGCCGTCATCACCTCCGCAGACAGCGCAGGTGGGCCCACCCGTGAGGCCGGCGGCCTGCGGATCCATCCTTCGCGGCGTTCGGTCATCGTCGACGGTCACGCAGTGCATCTGAGCTACCGGGAGCTCGAACTGCTCCTCTACCTCGCCGAACACCCACACCGCACGGTATCCCGCGAGGAGTTGATGGAACAGCTGTGGGATGACCGACCAGGAGCCGGGCGCACCGTCGACACCCATGTTCGCCGGCTGCGGGTCAAACTCGGCCGCCATGCCGGCGTCATCACGACGATCCGCGGCGGCGGCTATCGGTTCGACATGGGCGCCGATGTGCACTACCTGCGCGACGGCGCTACAGGATGACCGTGGTCGGGCCGACGGTACTGCAATAGGTCACCGGCGGGCTGCCCGCGTTCGCACACACCCGGCCACTCACGATGTACCCGGCACCAGGGGTGTACGGGCTGAACCTGACCTCGGCGGTGCCGGGGCCCTCGGATTGCACGCACAGCGGGGCCACCGGACTGCCTGCCTGCTGTAGGCATGCCACCTGCAGTTGCGGAACCGCACGGTTGCACGCTCCCGGACTCACCGATGCGACGACGGCACGCACCGCGGCGTCCTGCACCACAGTGGGCGCCTGCAGGGTGACTGCGCACCCTTGTTCGGGGGCCGCGGTCGCCGGTCCCGCGCCGATCAGTGCCGCCACACTCACCATCGGTACCGCCAGCACAAGCCGCTTCATGCCCAGATCGTAGGACACGGCGCCGGCGGGCCGTGGCGATTGGTCACCGTCGGGCCAACACGTCCAGCATGCCCGCCGCCGAACGGGGCCAGGTGAACTGTTCGGCCCGGCGACGGGCGCAGTGTCTGCGCATCGTCTCGGGTCGGCTGATCACCGCGGCGACGGCATGGGCGATGGCCCGCGGATCGTTGTCCGCGGCGGCGCCGCTGTCGGCGGTCAGGATCTCGGCAAGGGCCGAGGTGCGTGAGACCACTGCCGGTGTGCCGCAGGCCAGCGCCTCAAGGGCGGCCAGGCCGAAGGTTTCGTGCGGCCCAGGCGCCAACGCGACATCGGCCGAGGCGAGGATGGCCGCCACCGTGTCGCGTTCACCGATGTAACCGGTGAAGTCGACCGGCAGACCGGCCGCCTGACGCTCCAGCCGCGACCGCAGCGGGCCTTCCCCGACGACGACCAGTCGCGCGTCCACGCCCGAGTCACGAAGCGCCGCAACGGTGTCGATGCTGCGATGGGCGTGCTTCTCCACCGAGAGCCTGCCGCAGTGCACCAGCAGGGTCTGCTCCGGGCGCGCCCATCGGCCGCGCAGCTGCAGACAACGGTAACGCGGGTGGAACTGGTCGAGATCCACGCCCAGCGGCACGGTCGCCACGTTTGCCGCTCCGATCCTTTCGAACTCCGCACGGGCGAAACCCGTCGTGCAGACCACCGCGTCGTAGTTGCGGGCGGTGCGTCGGTTCGCCGCGTCGGCGATCGTGCGGGCCGCGCGGCGCGGCAGTATCTGACCGAGCAGCCGGTCGAGTCGCTCGTGCGAGATCATGACGGTGGCCACCCCGTTGCGCCGACCCCAGGGTCCGAGCGATCGGAGCGTCAGACGATCGGAGACCTCCAGTGCGTCGGGTTGCAATTCCTCGAGCAGGGCGGTCACCGGGCCGGGCAGCACGGCCCGGTAGCCGCCGGTGAACGGGATTCGGCGCGCCGGAAGGGACAACCGCGTGACACCGGACGGCAGCACCTGCCGACCTGCATCGGCGCCCGGCACCACGAGTAGGACATCGTGGCCGGCCGCGCTGTATTCGGCGCCGAGCCGATCGACGGCGGTGCGCAGTCCGCCCGAGCGCGGACCGTAGAAGTTGGCGACCTGGACGACCCTCATGGGCCATGAGTAGCCGCGATCTGTGTTCGGGTGGTCACGCGCCGCCGACACCGACGTGAACTGCCGGTGAATGCGCTTGCGGCCTAGCCGACGTGGGTCGACAGCCAGGCCAGTGTGCGTTGCCACGCGTCCTCGGCGGCCCGCGGTTCGTACCGATCGCCGGTGTCGTTGAAGAACGCGTGGTTGGCGCCCTGCTCGGTGACCAATTCGTGCACCAGCCCGGCGCGGTCCAGCGCCGCGGCGGCCACCGGTTCGGTGGCGTTCACCCGTTGATCGAGCTCACCGTAGAAGCCGAGCACCGCAACGTTTTTCGAGCCGGAGAAGTCAGGATCATCGGGCGTCGGGCCGTAGAACGGGAAGGCGGCCGACAGTTCGGGCGCACCCGCCGCCAACAGGCGCCACACCAGTCCGCCGCCCATACAGAAACCGATGGCCGCCATCCGCTTGCCAGGAGTCCGGCCCCGCACCTCGGCGATCCCGGACCGCAGGTCGGCCACCATGTCTTCGGGCGGACGGTTGCCCAGCGCGGCGGTGGCCTCGGCCGGATCGGCGAAGGCGGCCGTGCCGCCCTCGGCCGACAGCAGGTCGATGGCCAGGCTTGAGTAGCCGGCCCCGGCCAGTCGGCCGGCCACCGAGCGCACCCAGTCGGTAAGCCCCTTGTTCTCGTGGATGACCAGCATCGCACCGCGCGGATCGGGCGCCTCGGCCCAAGCGCCCCGCAGCTCTCCGGCCGGGCCCTGCCAGCTGACGGAGACCGTCGGACGGGCCGCGCCCATCCCCGGCGGCGTGGATCCGGTCGTCTCCGTGCTGGTCGCGGCCACCTCCTGCTTGGCGTCCCCGCAGGCGGTGATGAGCGCGGTTGCCGCGGCCGTCCCGACACCGAGCAGGGCGAGTCGACGCAAGGCCTCCCGTCGCGAGAGCAGGCCGTCGACGTGATCGGTGGCGATCTCTTCGGCGATATAGCGCTGCAGTGGCGTCATGGTGTCGAGTATGCGCGCCCGAAGTAGACACCTGCGCGAATCTGTTCACGATTTTCGTTGACACCCGTCAGCGCCACTGTTCTGATGACGGGGTGACCTACGACACAATCATCCGTGGCGGACGCTGGTTCGACGGCACGGGCGCCCCGTCCGCCGTTCGCAACATCGGTATCCGCGGCGGACACGTCGTCGCCGTCAGCGCGGACGACCTCGATGACACCGGCTGCCCGCAACTGATCGATGCCGCGGGCAAATGGGTGATCCCCGGAATGCTCGATATCCACACCCATTACGACGTGGAGGTACTGGCCCGGCCGTCGCTCACCGAGTCGCTGCGCCACGGGGTGACCACCGTGATGCTGGGCTCGTGCTCGCTGTCCACCGTGCACATCGGCGGTGCCGACGCGGGTGACCTGTTCGGAAGGGTCGAGGCGATCCCGCGCGAGTACGTCATCGACACCGTCGATGACCACAAGACCTGGACCGACGCCGAGGGTTACGTCGAGGCGCTGGAATCCCTGCCGCTGGGGCCCAACCTCGCGGCCTTCATCGGGCATTCGGACATGCGCACCGCGGTGATGGGCCTGGACCGTGCCACCCGCGCCGATCAGCGGCCGACGCGGGCCGAGCAGACCGAGATGGAACGCATGCTGACCGAGGCCCTGAACGCGGGATTTGTGGGAATGTCTTCGCAGCAACTGCTTTTCGACAAGATCGACGGTGACACATGCCGTTCGCGCACCTTGCCGTCGACCTATGCCAAACCGCGCGAGCTGCGCAGGTTGAAGTCGCTGCTGCGCCGCACGGGTCGGGCCCTGCAATCCGGGCCCGATATCCAGAATCCGCTGAACCTGCTCTCCCAGATGGCCCAGTCGCTGGGGTTCTTGCGCAACCCGCTCAAGACCAGCCTGCTCTCGGCCGCCGATATCAAGGCCAACCCGTACGCGATCAAGATCATGGGTCCGTCTTCGCGGCTGATCAACGCACTGGGCGGCAACTTCCGCTGGCAGCATCTCCCGGTGCCATTCGAGGTGTACGCCGACGGTATCGACCTGGTCGTATTCGAGGAGTTCGGTTCCGGCGCAGCGGCTCTGCACCTGCGCGACGAAGTGGAGCGCAATGCGCTGCTGGCCGACGAGGGCTACCGGCGGCAGTTCCGCAAGGATTACGAAAGCAAATACGGTGTGCGCGTCTGGCACCGTGATTTCTTCGACGCCGAGATCGTCGGGTGCCCCGACGCGGCTGTCATCGGCAGATCGTTCGGGCAGGTGGGCCTGGACCGCGGCCTGCACCCGGTCGACGCGTTCCTTGATCTGGTCCTCGAGCACGGCCGCGGACTGCGTTGGCGGACAACGATTTCCAATCATCGTCCAGAGGTGCTCAAACAGCTGGCCCGCGAACCCGGTATCCAGCTCGGGTTCTCCGATGCCGGAGCGCACCTGCGCAACATGGCGTTCTACAACATGGGCCTGCGACTGCTGCGCCACGTGCGCGATGCGCAGAACAGCGGACGGGGGTTCATGAGCATCGAACGAGCGGTGCACCGCTTGACCGGCGAGCTCGCCGACTGGTACCGCCTGGACGCCGGTCACCTGCGCATCGGCGATCGGGCCGATGTCGTGATCATCGATCCCGAGCGCCTGGACGCCGGCCTTGACGATTACGCCGAGGAGCCCGTCGACTGTTACGGAGGGTTGTCGCGGATGGTCAACCGCAACGACGACACCGTCGCGGCCGTGCTGGTGGGCGGACGTGTGGTGTTCATCGACGGGCACGCCACCGAATCGGTGGGACGGGACCGCACGGGCCGGTTCCTGCGGGCCGCGCACCGCTCCCCCGCCCGTGGGGCCGAGGAGAGCGCGTTGGCCGATGTCATCTGACACCGTCGGCGCGGCCCGGTGCGCCGAATCGGCCACGGTACTGGGCATGTGGCACGCACTGTCGCGCCGCGACTGGGCGGAGGTCGCCACCTTCCTGGCTCCGGACTGCATCTACGCCGACATGCCGGTCGGGCCGACCGCGGCGGCCCGCGGTCCGCAGGACATCATCAAGCGTCTCAAGATCGGGCTGGAATCGTTGGCCGCCTATGAGAATCACGACGGCCTGCTCGTCGCCGACGGGCCGCATGTCATGTACGAGCACTCCGAGACCTGGACGTGGCCGACCGGTGAGCGAGCGGTGCTGCCGTTCGTCACCGTCCACCGGGTCCTCGACGAGCGGATCATCCTGTGGAAGGACTACTGGGACATGGGTGGCCTGACCAACCATGCGCCCGCGAACTGGCTCTCGGATTTCGCCACCGCCGACATGTCATGGGTGTACGACGCGACCGGTCAACTGTGAGGGGTTGCGCTCGTCCGTAGACTCATACACATGACCGAATTGGCGCTGCCGCCCGGACCGCCGCTGCCGCCGGGGCTGCAGGCAGCACTGCTGATGAAATTCTGGCCTCGACTCATCGAGGCCTGTCGGCGTCGTTACGGAAAAGTGTTCACGCTTCGCATCGCCTCGATGGGGACGGTGGTCTACCTGGCCGACCCTGCCGATATCAAGACCGTGTTCAGCGGCGACCCAACGGTCTACCACGCCGGCGAAGCGAACTCCATGCTGACCGGATTGCTGGGTGCCAGCTCGGTTTTGGTGATCGACGAAGATGAACACCGGCGACGACGCAGGATGATGCTGGCACCGTTCGGCCGCGAGGCGGTCGCCAGACAGACCGATGTGATCGCCCGGGTGGCCGCCGACAACATCGAAGACTGGCCCCTACGCCGGCGCTTCGCAGTGGCGCCCAAGATGGCCGAGATCACCCTGGAGGTGATCCTGCGGACGGTGATCGGTGCCAGCGACCCCGATCGGCTGACCGCATTACGGCGCGTCATGCCCAAGCTGCTCAGCGTCGGAACCTGGGAATCACTGGCGATCAGCACGCCGGGCCTGCAGCGCCTGACGCCGTGGCGGCCCTTCGCCGAGCGACTGCACGCAGCCGACGAGCTGTTGTACGCCGAGATCGCCGAGCGGCGCGCCGATCCGGCGCTGGAATCGCGGACCGATGCGCTGGCGATGATGATCCGCACCGGCGAGATGTCCGATGAACAACTGCGCGATCAGCTGATGACGCTGTTGGTCGCCGGACACGACACCACCGCGACCGCATTGTCGTGGGCGTTGGAGAGGCTGACCCGACACCCGGATCTGCTCGCCAAGGCCACCGCGGCGGCCCGCGGCGGCGATGACGCCTACCTGGATGCCGTGTGCAAGGAAATTCTGCGGATCCGCCCGGTTGTCTTCGACGTCGGACGGGTTCTCACCGAGCCGGTCGAGATCGGCGGGTATCGACTTCCGGCCGGTGTGATGGTCGCGCCGGGGATCGGGCTGGTGCACGCAGATGGCGATCGCTATCCCGATCCCGAGACGTTCGATCCCGACCGGATGCTCGACGCCCAACTGGGCCCGACCACCTGGCTGCCGTTCGGCGGTGGCAACCGGCGCTGCCTCGGTGCGAACTTCGCGCTCGTGGAGATGGCGATCGTGCTACGGGAGGTCTTGCGACGCGTCGATCTGGACACCACGACGGCGCCGGGCGAGCGGCGCCGCATCAAGAGCGTGATCCTGATGCCGCACCGCGGGGCCAGGATTCGCGTGCGCGCGCGGCACGCCGTGGCGACGTCCCCGGGATGCCCGCATGCGGCGGCGTCAGCGCAGTAGCGCGGCACCGGACACGACGAGCGCCGCGACTTTGACCAGTTCCAACCCGACATAGGCGTAGTGCGCTCGCGACCGAACGGGCTCGCCACCACCCTGCGGCGCGGCGAGCACCGCATCCGAACGGCGGCTCAGTCTTGGCCGGACAGCCAGTAGCTGGATCGTCAACATCGTTGCCGCAACAGCGAATCCGATCAGGGCGGGCCCGCGTGCCGACGCAAGCGTCAAGGCCGTGCCGATGAGTACGGCGAGCACCGTCTCGACGACGTTCAGCGCACGGAACACCAGCCTGCCGATACCGAGGCCGATGCGCAGGGTGACACCGGGAGCCCGGAACTTCAGTGGCGCCTCCAAGAAGGAGATCGCCAACACCATGCCCAGCCAGACGAAGGTGAGCGCAGTCGCCCCGGCGAGAACGGTCAAAGGGTGATCTTGCAGGACTGGCCGATGTCGAGGGTGCGCAGCATGCGACCCATCCCGAGCCACATCGCGCAGGACAGTGCCAGATCGGTGAGCAGTTCATCGCTGAACTGCTCACGGCAGCGGGCCCAGAAATCCTCGTCATCACGCAGACCGGTGTGGTCGCCGGCGAAACGTTCGGCGAACTCGGCGGCGACCCGCTCCTGGTCGCTGAACCCCGGCCAGGTCTGCCACACCGCCGCGTGGTCATAGAGGTCTTCATCGACCCCGGCCGCCGCGCCCTCAGAATCGCGGGTGTTCTGGCACACCACGCACTCGTTGTTCAGTGCGATCACCATGCGCGCCAGCTCCCGCACCCGCATGGGCAGCCGGTTCTTGTTGTAGACGGCGTGGGTGTAGCCCGCCATCGCCATCCCGATATCGGGTGACTTGGTGATCCAGGCGGCGGCATCGTCGTCAGCGAAATCTCCGATACGGCTCATACGCGCAACCGTACGCCGCCGACGAACGAAGTGGAACGTGTTCTAGTTCTTTGGTGGGCCGGCGGTGGCCAGTTCGTCGCGATCCTCCACCCATTGCGGCTGCACCATCATGCGGTGGGCGATCCGCTCCAGTGCCGCCTCTACCTGGAGACGGTCCGGCCGGGCAGCGAACCGCACGCTCGTCGCTGCGCTCACCCCGTGCCCGTCCCCCGTCGCTGCGCTCGCCCCGCGCCCGTCACCCGTCGCTGCGCTCGCCCCGGTGAGGCGGTCGATCAGCTTGCTCACCAGTGCATCGATGACCACCTGAACCTGGTCAGCCCCGGCTTGGGTCAGCCAGAGCTGGTCACCGGTGCGCAACGCGTATCCGGTATCGACACACCGCTGGAAGGACGGCTCAAGCACCTCGGCGGGAACGCGTCGCAGATCGGCGATATCGGTCAGGGTTGCCGACCCGTAGACCTGGTTGTGCCGGTATATCTGCACGACGGCCCACAGCCTGGCGATATCGAGTTCGCACCCGGGATGGTCGGTGAGCCTGCGCAGGCGGATATCCGGCGAGTCCCGGAAGATGCGCGCCACCGCCATCTCCAGTATCTCGTCGGAGGTCTCCAACGTCGGCATGCCGAACCCTTCGCCGAGATCGGATGCCGAGACCGTCTCGATCTCACGCAGCGGAACCTCTTTCAGGAACAGCGAGACGATAAATCCCACGAAGGCCACCGGCGCCGCGCACAGGAAGACCATGCCGAGGGCATCGGCATAGGCGTCGATGATGGGGGCCGCCATCTCTGGCGGCAGTTCGCGCAGCGCCTGTGGCGACTCCGCGGCGATCGGGGGCGCGCCGCTGTCAGCCACCGCCTGGCCGATCCGGCTCGACAGGAAGTTGGCGAACAACGACCCGAAAATGGCAGCGCCGAAGGAACTTCCGATCGTCCTGAAGAATGTGACTCCCGATGTCGCCACCCCGAGATCGGCGAAATCGGCGGTATTCTGCACCACCAGGACCAGCACCTGCATGCACAATCCGATACCGGCACCGAGAATGAACAGATACAACGACTGCATCCAGAACGCGGTGTGCGCGTCCATGGTGGACAACAATGCGAATCCCACGGTCATGACAGCTGTTCCGGTGACCGGAAAGATCTTGTACCGTCCGGTGCGGCCGACGATCGAACCGCTGCCGATCGAGGTGATCAGCATGCCGACCACCATCGGGAGGGTGCGCAGACCCGATACGGTTGCCGATACGCCGTCGACGAATTGCATGAACGTCGGCAGGAACGTCATCGCACCCAGCATCGCGAAACCGACGATGAATCCGAGCACACAGCAGACCGTGAACACCTGTCCGGCGAACAGGCGGATCGGCAAGATGGGTTCCGGTGCACGACGTTCCACCCACACGAAGATCGCCAACGCGATCACCGAACCGGCGAACAGACCGATGATCACCGGCGATGTCCAGGCGTATTCACCGCCGCCCCAGCTGGTGGCCAATGTCAGACCGGAGGCGCCGAGACCGACCAGAGCGATACCGGCATAGTCGATCACCGGGCGCGAGGCGCGAGCCAACGCCGGGATGGCGACTGCTGCAACCAGGAACACCACCACCGCGACCGGCACATTGATCCAGAACGCCCAGCGCCACGACAGGTGATCGGTGAAAAACCCTCCGAGCAGCGGGCCGATGACCGTGGTGACACCGAACACCGCGCCGAGCGCACCTTGATAGCGACCACGGTCGCGGAGCGGGATCACCTCACCGATGACGGCGGTGGCGGTCACCATCAACGCACCGCCGCCGACACCCTGCAAGGCGCGCGCACCGACCAACATCGCCATCGAATCGGCCAGCCCACAGAGCACCGAGCCGAGCAGGAAGAACGCCACGGCGACCTGGAACACGGACTTCCGACTGAAAAGGTCGCCCAGCTTTCCCACGATCGCCGTCGCGATGGTCGACGCGAGCAGGTAACTGGTCACCACCCAGGACTGATGTCCCGCTCCCCCGAGATCAGATACAACCGTCGGTAGTGCGGTCGCGACGATGGTCTGGTCGAGCGCCGCCAGCAACATGCCCAACAACACCGCAACAAAGATGATGTTGCGGCGCTGCGGGCTGATCTGTGCGTCGGCGGCACTCGACCCGGTGGCAATGGCCGTCACGATTCCCCGGTCCTCCCCGACCCAGCGAAATATTAGCCTTGCTATCTAATATACCGCGGTCGGTGAGCCGGACGACCGCACGCCCTAGGCGGTACCCACACCCGGCGGCCGCGACACACATTGCGCGGAGTAGAGCTCTTCGCCCAGCTTGTCCATCAATTCGAGCTGGGTCTCCAGGTAGTCGATGTGGTTTTCCTCATCGGCCAGGATGGTCTCCAGGATGCCCGCCGACGTCGCGTCACCCTTCTCACGGCACATCATGACCCCGGGGCGAAGACGTTCGACCACCTCGTACTCGATGGCCAGGTCCGACTGGAACTGCTCCCGCAGCGTCTGCCCGACTCGCAACGAGAACAGTCGCTGATAGTTGGGCAATCCGTCCAGAAGCAGGATGCGGTCGGTGATCGTTTCTGCGTGGCGCATTTCTTCGAAGGATTCTTCGCGGGTATGACGCGCCAATTCGGTGAATCCCCAATTGTCCTGCATTTTGGAATGCAGAAAATATTGATTGATCGCCGTGAGTTCGCTCGTCAGCTGCTCGTTGAGCAGTTTCAGAACATCCGGATCGCCTTGCATATCGCTCCTAAGCACCTTGAGGGCTGTCAAGTGTCGCCAAAGCCGTGCGCACCTGAATCTAGTCCAGCGCGAAGGCGGCAGCGAGGGTGTCGACGGCGGTTTGTCGGAGAGATTTCCGCCGCTACGGCGTGCCGTAGGCAAGGCAAACCCAAGTATCCGAACATCTTATGGACTGGCTACCCTTACTTAGGTTACGATGACCTAACTTGCATCCGGCGCCGGCGACAGCGTCGCGGGACACGAAATCGAAAGGGGAATCATGACGCAAAGCGCGGATTCCTCACCCCATTCGGCTATTGACCGGCGCAATTCGGACCAGTTGTTCACACCCGCGGCGCCACGACACCCGATTTCCGATTTCGCGCGTAATTCGTTGTCGATGAATGGCACGCTTTCGGCAGGTCACCGTGCGCTGCATTTGTCCGATAGCCCGCTCGGCAACGTGAGCACGGCGGCCTGATCCGATGTTCGTCTGCCTGTGCACCGGCGCCACCACCCAGGCGGTGCACGACGCCGTGGCTGCAGGCGCTACGACGTCTCGACAGGTTGCCGAGGCCTGCGGGGCAGGCTCGGACTGCGGCCGGTGTCGCCGGACGGTGCGGGCGATCCTGGCCGCAGCCCGTACCACCGAGTGCCCGGTGCACGCCGCGGGCTGACCTGTCAGCCGCGTCCGGCGTTGAACGACGCCAGCGCGTCGACGTTGGCGGCCTGACCCAACAATTCGGCGAACAGTGCGTTCTCGCGCTCGGACGCCGCGGCGATCGCCGGACGGATGGCTTCCATCATGGTCTGCTTGACCGCCATCAGGCTGTTGAGCGGACGGGATGCCAACAGCTCCGCATGAGAACGCGCCTCGGACATCAGTTCTGCGGGATCACAGACCTTGAACACCAGTCCCATCCGCAGCGCCTCGTCGGCATCGATCCACTCCGAGGACAGCAACAGCCACGCCGCATTCTGCCGTCCGATCAACCTGGGCATCAGATAGGACGAGGCCGCCTCGGGCGGCACACCCAGACTGGTGAACGGGCACTTGAGCCGCGCGGTGTCGGACATGAAGGCCAGATCGGCATAGCCCAGAATGGTTGCGCCGATACCCAATCCGAGGCCGTTGACGGCGAGGATCAGCGGTTTGGGGAAAGCCGTCAACGCTTCGATCAGCCCGCGGAAGCCATGTTTACCGGGCGTGTACTCGGGGTCGGTGACCAGCTTCTGCATCTCGACCAGGTCGTTGCCTGCGCTGAAAGCCCGGCCGGCGCCGGTCATCAGAACCACCGAGACCTCGGGGTCTTCTGCCGCCGCCAGCAAGGCCTCCGTCGTCGCGTCGTACAGCGCCTCGCTGAACGCGTTGAGCGCCTCCGGTCGATTGAGGGTAAGGGTCCGGACCCGGTTGTCATCCGAGATCAAAAGTGTCACGCGTGCAGCGTAAGCCCCTGGACCGAACAGACGTACCGACTGGTGGGTACCGTGTCGATATCGCGGTCCGCGCCGAACCTCGCGACGCTGGCCGCCATGCGCCCCATCCGGTCGGCGAGATCGCTCTGATCGGCGGCACCGAAGAAAGCCAGCAGATCCGACACCGCCTCGATCGGGAACAGTTCCTCGACGATGGCGTCGATCACCGGCGCATCGGCGGTGATGCCGCGGACCACCGTGTTCTGGGTGTAACCGAAGGTGGCTTGCGTCTCGATCGCCACCGGCGTGTGGTCGATATGCCAGCGCGACAACCACGTCGCGATGTCCAGATCCGCGGGACGGCGCAGCAGCGCCACGTTGGCCAGACCAGGTGTGCGCGCACCGGCAGGCACCTCCGGGGCGGGCAGCGGCACCGACTCGGTCACCAGGTAGGCGGCCAACATCTCACATTCTTCGGAGAGCCGCTGCAGCGCCGCCGCGACCGCGCTCCCGTAGTACTGCTGGGTCCAGATGCTCACCACCGCGACGACCGGCGGGTCGAGAGTGGTCAGCGTCATCATCGACGCACGCACGTCGTCATCGCGGACGTTGATCGTCAGACCGCTAAGACCCAACCCGGACAGGTCGGCGGCCACCTCAGTCCGCAACCGCAGGCACCACTGCTCATCGGCGGCCGAGCGGCGCAACGTGATCATCACCTTTTCCACGAGCAGAACGTAGCAACCGCAGCCGGTTTCGACGATGACAACGGCGCGCGGGAAGTGACGATCGCCGGAGTTACGGGTGCGGCTGGGGTGACAATGGCGTGATGACGACGAGCCGCCGGCTGCGCCTGACCCTGTATGACTCGGGTGCGGTGATCCGCAGCCTGGTGGGTGTCGTCGCGATTACGATGCCCGCGATAGTGCTCGGGGTCCCGGCCCAGTTGTCGGCGGTGGCGAGCGCCGCGATGGCCGGAATCGTGGCCGGCGCCAGTGCTTTACAGGACAGTCCCCGGGGCCGGTTCCCGATCGTGGTCCTCGTCTCGGCCGAGATGGCGGTCGCGGTCCTGCTCGGCGCGCTGGCAGGCGCCAGCGATCTGGCCCTGCTCATCGCCCTGGCGTTCTGGTGTGTGGTGGCGGGCTTGCACTGGGCGCTGAGCGCCAACGCTGGTCTGGTCGCCGCGGCAGGCGCAGCGCTGTTGCTGACGGCCGAGCCGCCGGCGACGGTTTCGGCGGCAGTGAGCGCGTCCGCGCTCGCGTTGACCGCCGGACTGACCCAGGCCGTGCTCATCGCGCTGTGGCCGCAGCGCCGATGGCGTGACCAACGCAACGCCCTCACCCGGGCCTATCTGGCGCTGGCCAGCTATGCCGAAGCCGTGCTCACCGATCCTGGCGCCGAACCGGACGATGAGCCGCTGCTGCGGCTACGGGAGGCCTTCACCGTCAGCGAGGCGATGGCCAAACGCCGGCCGCCGATCTACCGCGGCTGGTACGGCCTGCCCGAACGCATCTCGGAGTCCCTGGCCGGCTTGCGCGGATACGCGGACGACGAGGACGTCGCACGGCTGCTGCGCGCTGCTGCCGATCTGCTGACGGTCATCGCATACGCCAGGCGCCGCTCTCGGCACGACCTCGCCCTCGCCCTCGGCCGACTGGAGGGCTCGGCGCAGGCCGTCGACGGCCCGGCACACGACACCGCCATCCGCCTGGTGGGCCAGCTGCGTGAGGCGGTCGAATTGCGCTACGGACAGTTCGAACCCGAGCAGGTCGCCCACCTGCGCAGCCCGGGTCTGCCGCACGCCCTCGCCGCCGCCGTCGACCTGATGCGCGAACAGACAAACCGGTACTCACCGATCCTGCGACACACGATCCGACTGGCCGCCGCCACCGTCATCGGGGTGGCGGTGTGGCGTTTTGCCGGCGTGCCGCACGGGGCATGGATAGCGCTCACCGTTCTGATGGTGTTACGACCAGAGACCGCACACACCTACACCCGCTGCGTGTGGCGAATAGTCGGCACCGCCGCCGGGGTGGCACTCGGGGCCATCCTCGTCGCGGTGTTGGGACCGTCGCCGATCGCGTCGATGATCCTTGCTGTACTGCTGATCGCGTCGGCGTACGCCAGCGCAGAGGTCAGCTATCTGGCGGTGAACACGGCGATCGCCGCGGCCCTCGTCCTGCTACTCAACACCGGCGGCACCGGTGATGCAGCCGCCATTGCCGACCGCCTGCTGGCGGTACTGATAGGCGGCGCGCTGGCGGTGACGGTGCACGTCGCCCTACCGGACAACGCATTGGTGCGGTTGCGACAGCGCGCGGGCGAGTTGCTCAAGACCGAGATCGACTATGCAGCCATGGTCGTGCGGGCATTCGTGCACGACCTGGATCATCCCAAGGAGTCGCTGGAGTCGGCGTGGGCAAGGGCGGTCAGTGCGCGCACCGCGTTCGAGGCGACCGCCGGGGCGACGGGAACCGACTGGCAGCAACTACGTCGATGGATGCGCTCTTACCGGGCGGCGTTGAACGCGGTCACCACCTCGTGCGCCACGCTGGAGGCCAACCTGCCTGCACATCCGCCGGCCGACCTGGACCGGGAGTTCGTGGCGGCAGTCGACGAATACGTCAAGGCGTTGTCGGGTGATCCCGCCACCCCCGCCGCGCCGTGGCGCGTCGATACCGACGCGCTGCTCGCCGCCAATACCGGCGTGCGGACCGCGGCGGCGCTGCTGACCGACGCCGATGGCGCCGAGCGGGTACTCGTTGCCGAGATCGCCACCATCACCGCGGTGGTCACCGAGGTCGCAGCCAGTGATATCGAGGTGGGCTGAACCGGCGTCACTCCCGAGCCCACCTGGGTTGGATGAACACCCCCTCGGCCTGCACCGTCGCCCCGGAGCCGTCCGATAGCGTGCCCGCCGCAAAGGTTTTGATGCCCTCGGTACGTACGATCGCCGCCTCGGCGCGCAGCGCACCCAGCGGTGTCGGCCGCAGGTATCGCACAGTGATGGTTCCGGTCAACCGGGGGCTGGTGGCAGGGCTGGCCGCCTCACCGAGGACGTGATCGAGGATGAGCGCGGCGATACCGCCGTGCACATGTCCCGGCGGGCCTTCGTAGGGTGCGCCGAGCACGAAGTCGGCCGCCACCGAGCCGTCGTCGCCGCGGCGAACCGTCAACGGCGGGGCGATGGGGTTGCGCAGACCGATCACGGCGTTACCCCAGGGCATCCGGTCGCCATGGGCGGTGAATCGCACGCCGAATGCACCTTCGAGCTGGTTGGTACGCAGGGCCGTGGTGACCTCGTCGATGCGTGCCGTGGCGGCCGCCACGGTGTCGGCATCGGCCTCCGTGCGGATGGTCGCGTCGACGAGCTGACGAACCGACTCGGTGAGCGGGCCGAAGATGCTGCGCAGCCGTTCGACCTCCTCGGTGCTGAGGTCCTGGTGGGTGAAGTCCAACATCCCAGAACTAGAACATGTTCTAACGACGCTGTCGAGCCACCTCCCGAAACCCGGAGCGGCGGGGGTCACACGACAGCCCGTCGGTGGTATAGATAACCTAAGTTTTCGTGGTCACGTGTCTACGAAATGCATTACCCTCGCATCCATGGCTGCACGCACACACAGTGCGGACCCGCGCGCAGAGCGGGTCCGCACCCTTCTCCACGAGGCCGCCTTCGCGCTGGCCCACGAACATCCGGTCGACGAGCTGACCGTCGCCACCATCGTCGGTCGCGCCGGCGTGAGCAGGCAGGTCTTCTACCAACATTTCCGCGACCGTGACGACGCGGTCTCGGCCGCCTTCGCGGTGGCATTCGTACAGGCGACCACCGATATCGGGGACGACCCCCGGGTGCGCATCACCCGGCTGTTCGACTTCGCCGGGGAGCATCGCGAGATGTACCGAAACGTCATCCCCAGCGCGGTCACCCAGCGGGTCGTCAACGCCTTCCGCGCCGAACTGGCACCTGCTTGCGCCGAGATCGCCGCACAGGGCATGTCGGTCATCGCGCCGATGTCCGGGCTCACCGTCGAAGCGGTGACCCGCTTCCTGGTCGGAGGGTTCATGGAGGTGCTGCGATCGTGGATGGAGGCACCGGACCAGCGTGATGCGAGTGATCTCCGTGAGCGTGTGACCGCCGCGTTCGACACCGTCAACGCCCTGCTCACGCTGCCGGGACGAATCTGATGGCCAAGCATCGCGACTCACCTCCGGTCGTCACCGCGACCCAGGTCCGCAACGTCGCACTCGCGATGGGCGTGTTCACCGCCCTGGTGTTGGCCATGATCGCCAGCTACGCCGGTGCGTTCGCCAAACCGACTCTGCGCCATATGGATATCGCGGTCGCCGCGCCAACCCAGCTGGTCGAGGCGATGCAGGCCAGACCGGAGCTCGCCGTCACCGCGGTCGCCGACGACGGCGCCGCCCGCGATCTCGTGCTGCAGCGGAAAGCCGACGCCGCGTTGGTCGCACGGCCCACGGGGACCCTGGACATCTACGTCGCCGGCGGCGGCGGCCGCAGCGTGGCCACTGCCGCCGAGAGCGTGGGCCGCAGCGTCGCGGCCGGAGCCGGACTGACCCCGACTGTCACCGATATCGCGCCGACCTCGGCGGGTGACCCGTCCGGCACCGTCGAGTTCTATGCGGTCATCTTCGTCTCGATCGGCGCCTCGGTGGGAGCGGCGGCGTTCGGGCGACTGGTCGGCGCCGTGCACCGTCCTGCCACCCTCGCGTTGCGGACGGTCACGCTCTGCTGTTACGCAGCACTGCTGGCCGGTGTCGTCACCGTGTATGTCGATAGCGGGCTCGGGGCACTGACCGGTCATCCCTGGCAGGTTTTCGGGGTGTTGTGGCTCTACGCCATGGCGGTCGGCGGCGCGGTGACCGGGGTCGCGGCCGCCTTCGGCACCGTGGCGGCCATGACGGTCACCGCCTTCCTGGTGGTCGTCGGCAATGCTGCGGCGGCCGGCCCGATCGGCCGACCGCTGTTGACCGGTTTCTACACCTTGTTCAACCAGATCGTGCCGCAGGGTTCGGGAGTCTCGCTGCTGCGCAGCATCGAGTACTTCGACGGCAACGGTGCGCTGACACCCTTTGCCACGCTGATGATCTGGGCCACCACCGGACTTGCGCTCGCCGCGTTGGCGACCACCGTGCGCACACCGGCCGTCGAGCGTCTGCGCCGTCGCGCCGGCTCGCGCGGCTGATCCCACTATGGTTGGTCGATGGATGCGGGCTACTACAACCTGGGCAGCTACCGACGCCCGGTCGACACCGATTCTGCACAGGCGCAGTTGTGGTTCGACCGGGGTCTGGTATGGGCTTACGCCTTCAACCACGACGAAGCGGTGCGCTGTTTCGAACGTGCGCTGGAACACGACGGTGACCTGGCCGTCGCCCGTTGGGGCATCGCCTACGCCGTCGGCCCGAACTACAACAAGGCCTGGGATGCCTTCGATCCCGTCGAACTGGACGAGGCGTTGCGGCGGGCGCGCGCAGAGTTGGCCTCGGCCGCAGCGGGGCGGGCCTCTGCCACCGAACGTGCCCTGATCGACGCCCTGTCGCTGCGGTTCCCGACCGACGACCCGTCCGATGACGCCGCGCTGCGCGGCGCGCACGCCGCCTACGCAGACGCGATGGTGTCGGTCGCCGCGCGCTTCCCCCAAGGATGTCGACGTGCAGGCATTGGCCGCCGACGCGTTGCTCAACGTCAGCGCCTGGGAACTCTGGGACAGCGCGACCGGTCAGCCGGCCCCCGGCTCGCGGGTGGAAGAGGCCACGACGATCCTGGAGGCGGCTCTTGCCGGGACCGCCGGACAGGCACATCCCGGGGTCTTGCACCTCTACATCCATGCGATGGAGATGTCGGCGCACCCCGAGCTCGCGTTGCCCGCGGCCGACCTGCTCCGCGGCCTGGTACCCGATGCCGGCCATCTGCAGCACATGCCCAGCCATATCGACGTGCTCTGCGGCGACTACCGCGCCTCGGTGGTGGCCAACCAGGCCGCCGTGGCCGCCGATCGGTTGTTCGTCGCCGATGCCGGGCCACTGAATTTCTATTCGCTCTACCGCGCCCACGATCTGCACTTCGTGGTGTACTCGGCAATGTTCGAGGGCCGGTTCCAGATTGCCCACGACGCCGCGCGCGAGCTCGCAGAACAGCTCACACCCGAACTGCTCGCCATCCCCTCGCCCCCGATGGCCGACTGGCTGGAAGCGTTCGCCGCCCTTGAGGTTCACGTCCTGGTGCGGTTCGGCCGGTGGTCCGATCTGATCTCGCTGCCGGTGCCCGATGACGGTGCGCTCTACTGCACCACCACCGCGACGGTGCACTACGGCCGCGGGGTCGCCTATGCCGCTACCGGTCAGCTACCTCAGGCATACATCGAACGTGATGCTCTCGCAGCCGCTTACGCGCGGATTCCCGATACCCGCTACCTTTTCAACAACACCAGCCGCGATATCCTCGCCATCGGAGTCGCCATGCTCGACGGCGAAATCGCTTATCGGGAAGGGCGATTCGACGACGCGTTCGCCCGGCTCCGCGATGCCATCGCCCTCGACGACGCGCTGCCCTACGACGAACCCTGGGGCTGGATGCAGCCGACACGGCACGCCTACGGCGCTCTTCTGCTCGAGCAGGGCCGTGTGTCCGAGGCCGCCGAAGTGTACGCAGCGGATCTCGGTCTCGACAGCACTCTTCGCCGGTCGTGCCAGCATCCTGGCAACGTCTGGAGTCTGCACGGATACCACGAGTGCCTGCAACGTCTGGGCCGTGATGCAGAAGCGGCAATCATCGGCCAGCAGCTGATGTTGGCCCGCGCCCGCGCCGATGTTCCCGTTCTCGCGTCCTGCGCGTGCCGCCTCGATGTCACGGCAGGGCCGGAGACTTGTTGCGAATAGGTGAATTTAGTTGGCAGTCAACGTGTCATGCAACCAACGAGGCCCCGAGCCACTATCGTGTGCGTCAGGAAAAGAACCGGGGGCCCGCGCAAGCCGAGTGCGCTCCCGCCCCTACCTGTGGAGAGGACAACGATGTCCAACGAACGCCACCTGGCGCACCTCCGTTCCAAGGACGAGCCACTGGTCGCACTGGTCGGGATGATCCGGCACGCAGTGAGCGACCCGGTCCGTTCCGCCGGCGGCAGCAAAGCCGATGTCGAGGCCATCGCCGTCGCGGCCGCGTACGCGGCGTGGTGCTGGGGTGCGGCCACCGACGAATCGGCACCCCAACCGTTGCGCTGCGGTTGACATTCCTCCCCGCTGGGTAAACTCGCCCGCGTGGCGATCACCGACGCGGATCTGGAATTCCTTCGGCGGTGTGTCGAACTGGCACGCGACGCGCTGGACCTCGGCGACGAGCCCTTCGGCTCCCTACTGGTCGACAACACAGGTGACACCCTGTTCGCCGATCACAATCACGTCGGCAACGGCGACGCCACCGAACACCCCGAGTTCGCCATTGCCCGATGGGCCGCCGAGCACCTCTCCCCCGAACAACGTGCGAGCGCCACGGTCTACACCTCGGGTGAACACTGCGCCATGTGTTCGGCCGCACACGCATGGGTGGGCCTCGGGCGCATCGTCTACGCGACATCGGCCCGGCAGCTCAGCCAGTGGTGCGCCGAGTGGGGTACTCCCCCGGCGCCGGTCGCGCCACTTCCGATCACCACCGTCGCGCCGGAGCTCGTCGTCGACGGCCCAGCGCCGCAACTGCATGACGAGATGCGTGCACTCTACGAGCGGGCGTTCCGGCCATGACCGATCCCGACTGGGTACGCCACGTCATCTGGTGGCAGATCTATCCCCTCGGGTTCGTCGGTGCGTTTCCCGCCGATCCCGCACCGACGGCCGACGAACACCGTCTGCTGCGGATCATCGACTGGCTCGACCACGCACTGGACCTTGGTGCCTCCGGCCTGGCGCTCGGACCGGTGTTCAGCTCCCGGACCCACGGTTATGACACCACCGATCACTTCCGCATCGATCCACGCCTGGGAACCGATGCCGATTTCGACCGGCTCATCTCCGAATGCCGCCGGCGCGGGCTCAGGGTATTGCTCGACGGTGTGTTCAACCATGTCGGCACCGACCACCCGCGCTATCGCGACGCGGTCGCGGGCGGCCCGAAGGATTGGTTCCGTCATGGCTCGGACGGTTTCGACACCTTCGAGGGTCACGGCGAATTGATCGCGCTCGACCACGGTGATCCCGAAGTCGTGGCGCACACCGTCGAGGTCATGAACCACTGGCTCGATCGCGGTGCCGACGGTTGGCGCCTCGATGCCGCCTACGCGGTCGATCCGGAATTCTGGCGGCAGGTCCTACCGCAGGTTCGTCGCCGCCATCGCGACGCCTGGTTCCTCGGCGAGGTCATCCACGGCGACTACGCGGCGCAGGTGAGCGCCGCCGGATACGACTCGGTCACCCAGTATGAACTGTGGAAGGCCGTCTGGAGTGCCCTGAACGACAAGAACTTCCACGAACTCGACTGGGCGCTGCAGCGGCACAACGACTTTCTCGATTCCTTTGTGCCGTTGACGTTCATCGGCAACCACGATGTCACCAGAATCGCCAGTCGCATCGATGATCCCCGGCATCTCGAGCATGCTCTTGTGCTGTTGCTGACCACCGGGGGCACGCCGAGCGTCTATGCCGGTGACGAGTGGGCCTGGCACGGCGTCAAGGAAGAGCGCGTCGGCGGCGATGACGCGATCCGCCCCGAGTTCGGCGCGCCGCCGATCCCACCCGTTGACATGACGCGGCTGTACCAGTACCTGATCGGCCTGCGCCGGCGAAACCCGTGGCTGCACAACGCCCGTACCGAATCACTGAGCCTGACCAACACCGGTTACGCCTACCGCGTCGCTGCCGATGGACGCGCGATCGTGGTGGCCCTCAACGTCGACGACGCCCCGTTGACGGCAGGGTTGCCCGGAACCGGGCGGGTGATCGCGGGATCCGGAGCCCCGCCTGCCGAACGTGTCGACGAACTCATCGTGCCGCCGCACGGCTGGGTGATCGTCGACTACGGCTGATCGTCCTTGGTCCACGTATAGGGCTGTTCGGGCACACCGCGATCGCCGAGCATGAACGTCCGATGCTCACGCTCGTCGCGCCCGATCGCCGCCATCCACGTCAGCACCGTGCTGACCCGGTTGTGCACACCGGTCAGGAACGCGATGTGGATGAAGCCCCACGCCATCCAGCCCAGCCGACCCGAGAGCTTCACCGGGCCGACCTGGAGCAGCGCATTGCCGCGGCTTATATAGGCCGCCGAGCCGAGATCGCGGTACCGGTATCTGCGGCGCGGTTTACCGGCCAGCTGACGACGCACGCACGAGGCGACGTGCAGACCGCCCTGCATCGCGTTCTCGGCCACACCGGGGTAATCGCCCCCGGCCAGGTCGCCGATGACGAAGACCTCGGGATGACCGGGCACCGACAGATCAGGTTGGACGTCGATCCGGCCGGATCGATCGGTCTTGGCGCCCAGGACTTGCGCCGCATGCCGGGCGAACGGCACCGCCTCGACACCGGCGGTCCACAGGACCGTCCGTGCCTCGTAATGCTGTTGCGGTCCGCCGGACTTGGGCGTGACCGTCACGCCGTCGCGGTCGACATCGGTGACGTGGACGCCCATGTGCAACTCGACACCGAGCGCCTGCAGGGTGCGGGTGGCCTTCTCGGTCAAGCCCGGGGCGAACGACTTCAAGACCCGGTCACCACCGTCGAAGAGCAGCACCCTGGCGTCCTCGGGTTGGATGCTGTGGAACTCGTTTGCCAGTGTCCGCGAAGCGACTTCGCGGATCTGGCCGGCGATCTCGACCCCGGTCGGCCCACCGCCGGCCACGGCGAAGGTCAACCAGCTGTCCCGTTCGCGCCCGGCCGGCAGCGTCTCGGCGATCTCGAATGCGGTGAACAACCGCTGCCGGATGCACAGCGCGTCATCGAGTGACTTCATCCCCGGTGCCCACTCGGCAAAACGCTCGTTGCCGAAATAAGACTGCTGCATGCCCGCGGCGATCACCAGGATGTCGTAGTGCAACGTGTAGGTCGATTCGTCGGGACGCAACGCCGTCACGGTCCCGGCGTCCGGATCCAGCTGGACAGCTTCACCGAGCAGGGTGCGCACATTGGGGTATCGCGAAAGCTCCTCGCGCAGCGAGTGGCTGATCTGACCGATGCTCAGCGTTCCGGTGGCGCACTGGTAGAGCAGCGGCTGAAAGATGTGTCCTGCCGCACGGTCGAGCAGTGTTACCGACGCGTCGGTGCGGCCGAGCCGGCGGGCGCAGAACAGACCGCCGAACCCGCCCCCGATGATGAGCACCCGGAGTTGCTGGTCGTCCATCATCACCACAGTAGCCCCACGGTGCGGTGCGCCGATGTCGCGCCGCTGTGCAATATCGCCAAGCAGAGCGCAATACGGGCGTACAGAGCTAGGCTCCCGAATTGATGACCACACCTGAGCGCCCTGAGCCTGCATCAGACGGCGCAATTTCCCCGCTGCGCCGCCGCCGCCGCGTGCGGTCTCGGATGAGCATCCAATCCAAGTTGCTGGTGATGTTGTTGGCCACCAGCATCCTGTCGGCAGCCGTCATCGGTTATGTCGGATACCAGTCGGGGCGAAGTTCGCTGCGCGATGCCGCCTTCAACAGACTCAACGAGATCCTGTCCTCCCAGACCAGGCAGTTGGAGGCCGAATTCCGCTATCTGCGCGAATCCCTGGTCATCTACACCCGTGGCTCCACCGCCCAGGAGGCTGCCCGCGCCTTCACAGCCGGCTTCGACGATCTGGCCGCTGCGCCGGTGACGCCAGCCGACGACGCCGCGATCCTGAATTACTACAAGAGCCAGTTCGCCGAGCTGACCACCGAGGCGACCGGCCAGGACATCGACGTCAGTGGACTGCTGCCGAGCTCACCGGCGCAGCGCTATCTGCAGGCGCGCTACACGGTGCCGTTCTCGAACTGGGATGAGTCCCTGAAGAACGATGACGCCGGAGATGGCAGCCAATGGTCGGCGGCCAACGCCCGTTTCAACGATTTCTTCCGTCAGATCGTGAGTCGGTTCAAATACGAGGACGCGCTGCTGCTCGACACGCGCGGCAACGTCGTATACACCGCGTACAAGGGTCCGGACCTCGGCACGAACATCCTCACCGGGCCGTACTCCGGCGGCTCGCTAGCCGGCGCCTACCGCGATGCACTGAACTCCAATGTCGTGGACTACGTCGGGGTCACCGACTTTTCCTACTACCAACCATCGGCCGAGCCTGCGGCCTGGTTGCTGTCGCCGATCGGATCCGGCGGCCGGATTGCCGGGGTTCTGGCGTTGCAGTTCCCCACCGGCGGGGTGAACCGCGTGATGACCATGGACGGCGACTGGCAGAAAGCCGGCATGGGCGAGACCGGTGAGACCTTCCTGGTCGGGCCGGATGGCCTGATGCGGTCGAATTCACGCATGTTCGAGCAGAACAAGGATGAGTTCCGCAAGCGCGTCATCGATGGTGGGACACCGCCTGACGTCGCCGATCGATCACTGATGAGCGGTACCAACATCCTGGTCCAACCCATCGACAGCGAAGCAACGCGGCGTGCGCACCGAGGCCAGTCCGGCACCATCATCGAAACCGACTACTTGGCCAGCGAAGCACTGCAGGCCTATGCGCCGGTGAACCTTCCTGGCCTGGATTGGGTCGTGGTGGCCGACATCGATGCCGACGAGGCCTTCGCCCCGGTATCGACATTCACCAGGACATTGGTGTTATCCACCGCCGCAATCATTTTCATCGTCTCGATCGCATCGATGCTGCTTGCGCGGCTGTTCATCAGACCGATCCGCCGGCTGGAGGCCGGGGCGCAACAGATCAGCTCCGGAGATTACGGGGTGACCGTGCCGGTGCAGTCCAAGGACGAATTCGGTGATCTCACGGTCGCATTCAATGCCATGAGCCGGAATCTGGCCATCAAGGAGGACCTGCTCAACGAACAGCGTCAGGAGAATGACCGGCTACTGCGGTCGTTGATGCCCGAACCGGTGGTCGCCCGCTACCGCGGCGGTGAGGAGACCATAGCCCAGGATCACCGCGACGTCACCGTCATATTCGCCGGGATCGCGGGCCTGGAGGAACTCTCCGCCGATCTCAGTGCCGACGAAGGGCTCTCCCTGGTCAACCGGCTGGTGCGGCAGTTCGACGCCGCTGCCGAAAGCCTGGGTATCGAGAAGGTGCGAACCCTGCACAACGGTTATCTGGCCAGTTGCGGACTGAGCGCTCCCCGACTCGACAATGTACGGCGCACCGTCGATTTCGCGGTGGAGATGAAACGCATCGTCGACAGGTTCAACACCGAGACGGGTCATGCCCTCCAGCTGCGGGCGGGCATCGACACCGGAACCGTCACCAGCGGCCTGATCGGCCGGTCGAGTCTCGCCTACGATATGTGGGGCACCACGGTCGACCTGGCGAACAGCATGCAGAGCGGGTCGTCGCAACCGGGCATCTACGTGACATCGCGGGTTCACGACGCGATGAGCAGCACCCGGGATTTCACCGCCGCCGACGCGGTGGAGATCGCCGGCCGGTCCGAGCCGGTCTGGCGACTGGCCGAGTAACACGATGGCCGAATTGTTCGACACCTCATGGTTTCTGTGGGCCCTCGGTGTGTCCATCGGTCTGCCCATCACGCTGGTGCTGCTGACCGAACTGCGCAACGCGCTTGCCCGCCGCGGCAGCGCGCTCACCAGAGCGGTCGGGCTGATACGCAACTACGTCGTGCCGCTGGGCGCGCTGCTGCTCTTGTTGACCCAGGCCAACCAGGTGTCCCCGGACGCGACTCCGGTGCGCCTGATCGCCACGGTGTTCGGTTTCGTCGTGCTGATCCTGCTGCTCTCGGGGTTCAATGCCACCCTGTTCCAGGGTGCGCCGGAAGGCAGCTGGCGCAAACGGATTCCGTCGATCTTCCTCGACGTCGCTCGCTTCGTGGTCATTGCCATCGGATTGGCGATGATCATGTCGTTCATCTGGGGTGCCGATGTCGGCGGACTGTTCACCGCCCTCGGCGTGACCTCGATCGTGCTGGGTCTGGCATTGCAGAACGCGGTCGGCCAGATCGTCTCCGGTCTGCTGCTGTTGTTCGAGCAGCCGTTCCAGCTGGGTGACTGGCTGGACACCCCCTCGGCACGTGGCCGGGTGGTCGAGGTCAACTGGCGGGCGACCCACGTCGACACCGGCGGTGGCGGGCTGCAGATCATGCCCAACTCGGTGCTCGCCGCGGCATCGTTCACCAATCTCAGCCGGCCGCCCGGGGACCATTCCATCTCGCTGACAAGTGTTTTCGGTGCCGCCGATCCTCCCGACCAGGTATGCGCACTGCTCACCCGGATCGCCGGAACGCTGCCCCAGGTGCGGCCAGGAGCAATCCCCAAAGCGGTCTATATCGGCGGGGCGGAGTACCGGACGACCATTCCGTTGCGTTCCCCTGCCGATGACGGTGCCGCGAAATCGACGTTTCTGCGCTGGATCTGGTACGCGTCGCGGCGCGCTGCGCTTCATCTCGACGAGGCCGACGACGACTTCGGCACACCGGAGCGGATCGCGCACTACCTGCACGTCGTCGGGTCCACCCTGCGCCTGCACGAAGACGATCTTGCCGAGATCGCCCCGCATTTCCGATTGGCGCGCTACGGCAGCGACGAGACCATCCAGTTCGCCGGCCAGGTGCCCTCGCGGATGAGTTTCATCGTCGGCGGGCACGTGCGTCTGACCTCCACCCGTGATGACGGTGCGATCGTCACCGTCGCCACGCTGGAGTCCGGGGATTTCCTGGGACAGACCGCGTTGACCCGCGAGCCGGTGCTTGCCGCCGGCCATGCCGTCGACGAGGTGACGATGCTGCAGATCGACCGCACACATCTCGATGATCTGGTCATGCGCGAACCCCTGCTGCTGCAGGAGATCGGCCGGGCCATCGAAGACCGACGCGCCTCGATGCGTCGGGCGATGGCCGTCACCGAGTAGCCGCTCACTCGGTCTCGACGTCGAGTCGGAATCGTTGCCCAACCGCGATACACCACGCCGCGCTGGTACGCGTGTGACGCAAGTGGCCCGTGTTGAACTACCCATCGAAGAAAGCAACGGCGATTGCTTGGACACGAAAGGTGGGTTTGTTGCCGTTATGAAGACCATCGGGAAAATCCGTGGCGGATGGCTACGCAGACTGGCGGTGGTTGCCGCGTCGATGCTGGCGCTGCCCGGGCTGATCGGTTTCGCCGGGGGTTCGGCGACTGCTGGTGCGTTCTCTCGGCCCGGACTGCCCGTCGAGTACCTCGACGTGTTCTCCCAGTCGATGAACCGCAACATCCGGGTGCAGTTCCAGGGTGGCGGACCGCACGCGGTCTACCTGCTCGACGGACTGCGCGCCCAGGATGACTACAACGGCTGGGATATCAACACCCCGGCGTTCGAGTGGTACTACCAGTCCGGTCTGTCCACGATCATGCCGGTCGGCGGACAGTCCAGCTTCTACGCGGACTGGTACCAGCCATCGAAGGGCAACGGGCAGAACTACACCTACAAGTGGGAGACCTTCCTGACCCAGGAGCTGCCCACCTACCTGGAGACCGTCAAGGGTGTGTCGCGCACCGGCAACGCCGTGGTCGGCCTGTCGATGGCCGGTAGCGCATCGCTGAACTACGCGATCCACCACCCGCAGCAGTTCATCTATGCCGCATCGCTTTCCGGCTTCCTCAACCCGTCCGAGGGTTGGTGGCCGATGCTGATCGGGCTGGCCATGAACGATGCCGGCGGCTTCAACGCCGAGAGCATGTGGGGCCCGTCCTCGGACCCGGCGTGGAAGCGCAATGACCCGATGGTCAACATCAACCAGCTGGTGGCCAACAACACCCGCATCTGGATCTACTGCGGCACCGGCACCCCGTCGGACCTCGACGTCGGCGCCAACACCGGCAACCTGATGGCCGCGCAGTTCCTGGAGGGCTTCACCCTGCGGACCAACGTCAGCTTCCGGGACAAGTACGTCGCGGCCGGTGGGACCAACGGTGTCTTCAACTTCCCGTCACAGGGCACCCACAGCTGGGGCTACTGGGGTCAGCAGCTTCAGATGATGAAGCCTGATATCCAGCGCGTGTTGGGAGCCCAGGCCGTCGCATGATGACGGACTGACCCGACGCACCAAAGACCCAGGGAGCCTGCCGTACCCCCCGAACGGCAGGCTCCCTGCTTTTGTGTCTTCGTCGAGAGTGACGTTTCTGCGCATTCCATGGTCTGGACAGCGCAGAAACGTCACTCTCGCAGCTCGTGGAGGTTGACAGCTGATCGCCAGAATCGCCACTTAGCATCTGCCCGTGACCCCGGTTCTGCGCGGAATGCTGCTCGACATCGCGCCGCCGCTGGTCGCCTACTACGGGTTGCGCGCCGCGGGGGTGTCCGAATATCTGGCCCTGCTCACCGCGACGCTGCTGGCCGGCGCCAAGGTCGGCTACGACGCGGTCCGCGCGCGCCGGCTGGACCCGTTCGCCGGTTACCTGATGCTCAACTTCGGGCTGAGCCTGGCCGTCGGACTGGTGACATCGGATGCCCGGATGCTGATGGTCGGCGACACCCTGGTCGGCGGCATCGGCGCACTGATCTTCCTCGGCAGCTGTGTCATCGGTAAGCCCTTGACCCAGGTTGTCGCCGAGCGCGTGCAACCGGACGACGCGCCGGAGTCGGTGGACGCCGGGGCCGCGGCCTTCCGACGCCACATCCACGTCCTGCTCTCTGCGATATGGGGTGTCGGGTTACTGGTCGGCGCTGGGCTGAGCCTGTGCGTCATCTATTCGTTCTCGGTCGACGTCGGCAAGGGCCTGAACACGGCGGTGTCGCTGATCGTCATCGCAGTTCTCACGCTGCTGACGGTCGTCATCGCCAAACGGGCGCGGGCGCGATGGCAGCACACGAACGGATCGGCGGTGCCGTCCACCGATCCCCAGGCACCGAGGTGTTCGCCCTCAGCGCAGTGATCATGCTCCGGGAACAACCAGGGACCGCCCTGGGTTGAGTGCATCAGAATCAACTTTGGAGGTTTGATGTCTGAAGCCATCGCAGTCCCGGTCCTGTTCATCAGCGAGCCCATCGTGTTGCCCGGCATGGTGGTGCCCATCGAGCTCGACGACGCTGCCCGTGCCGCGGTCGACGCCGCGCAGGCCAGCGAGACCGGCAAGCTGCTCATCGCCCCCCGCCTGGATGACCGCTACCCCACCTACGGAGTGCTCGCCTCGATCGTGCAGGTGGGTCGGGTTCCAGGCGGCGGCGCGGCCGCCGTCGTCAAGGGCGAGACCCGCGCACACATCGGCTCCGGCACCACCGGACCCGGCGCGGCGCTGTGGGTCGAGGTCGAGCCGATCGCCGATTCGGAGGTCTCTGCGGAGACCAAGGCCCTGGCGGCCGAGTACAAGAAACTACTGCTGGCGATGCTGCAACGCCGCGAGGCCTGGCAGATCGTCGACGTCGTCAACAAGATCACCGACCCGTCCGCGCTGGCCGATACGGCCGGCTACGCCTCATACCTGAGTGATGTGCAGAAGCGTGAGCTGCTGGAGACCTCTGATGTCGAGCGTCGACTCCGTCTGTTGATCGATTGGACCGGTGAGCACCTGGCCGAGGTCGAGGTCAACGACAAGATCGCCGAGGACGTCCGGGCGGGGATGGACAAGCAGCAGAAGGAATTCCTGCTGCGCCAACAGCTGGCCGCGATCCGTAAGGAACTGGGCGAGCTGGGTCCCGACGGCCAGCAGGGTGAGGACGACTACCGAGCCCGCGTCGAGGCCGCCGAGCTTCCGGAGAAGGTCCGCGAGGCCGCGCTGCGTGAGGTCGGCAAGCTGGAACGCGCCAGCGACCAGAGCCCCGAAGGCGGCTGGATCCGCACCTGGCTGGACACCGTGCTGGACCTGCCGTGGAACGTCACGACCGAGGACTCGGCCGACCTGAAAGCGGCCCGCGAGATCCTCGACGCCGACCACCATGGCCTCGAGGACGTCAAGGACCGCATCGTCGAATACCTGGCGGTGCGGGCGCGGCGCGCCCAGCGCAACATGTCCGTCGTGGGCGGGCGTGGCTCCGGCGCGGTCATGGTGCTGGCCGGTCCGCCCGGGGTGGGCAAGACCTCGTTGGGTGAGTCCGTCGCACGGGCCTTGGGCCGCAAGTTCGTCCGCGTCGCCCTCGGCGGCGTGCGGGACGAGGCCGAGATCCGCGGGCACCGGCGAACCTACGTCGGCGCCCTGCCCGGCCGAATCGTGCGGGCCATCGGGGAGGCGGGGTCGATGAACCCCGTCGTGCTGCTCGACGAGATCGACAAGGTCGGCTCCGACTACCGGGGCGACCCGTCCTCGGCGTTGTTGGAGGTGCTGGATCCGGCGCAGAACCATACGTTCCGCGATCACTACCTGGAGCTCGACCTGGACCTGAGCGATGTGGTGTTCCTGGCGACGGCCAACGTCATCGAGAACATCCCGTCGGCACTGCTGGACCGCATGGAGCTGATCCAGATCGACGGTTACACCGAGGACGACAAGGTGGCCATCGCGCGGGATTACCTGCTACCCCGGCAGGCAGAGCGAGCCGCTCTGGCCGATGGTGAGGTCACGGTGACCGAAGCCGCGCTGCGCAAGATCGCCGCCGACTACACCCGCGAGCCGGGTGTGCGCCAGTTCGAGCGGCTGCTGGCCAAGGCACTGCGCAAGGTCACCACCAAGCTGGCTGGAGGGATCACCGGCCTCATCATCGATGAGCCGGATCTCGTTGAGTACCTGGGCCGTCCGCGGTTCACTCCGGACTCCGACGAGCGCACCGCGGTGCCGGGCGTGGCGACCGGTCTGGCCGTCACCGGACTCGGTGGTGATGTGCTCTACATCGAGGCCGGTTCGGTCGAGGCAGAGCCGGGATTGAAGCTGACCGGGCAGCTGGGTGACGTGATGAAGGAGTCGGCGCAGATCGCCCTGTCCTACGTGCGTGCCCATGCCGAACAGCTCGGCGTCGACCCGAAGGCGCTGGACCGGCAGATCCACGTGCACGTGCCCGCGGGCGCGGTGCCCAAGGACGGCCCGTCGGCCGGTGTGACCATGGTGACCGCCCTGGTCTCCATGGCGACCGGGCGGCAGGTCCGCGGTGACGTGGGCATGACCGGCGAGGTCACGCTGAACGGTCGGGTGCTGCCCATCGGCGGTGTGAAGCAGAAACTGCTTGCCGCACAACGGGCCGGATTGAAGACCGTCTTCATCCCGCAGCGCAACGAACCCGATCTCGACGAGGTGCCCGAGGAAGTTCTGGCTGCGCTCGATGTCCGGCCGATGACCGATGTCGCCGAGATCGTCGCGCTGGCACTGGAGCCGGCAGCCGAGCCCGTCACTGCGGCTGCCTGATTTCCCGCGAGCAGACGCAAACTCGCGCATTTCCCTGGAAATAGTGCAAGTTTGCGTCTGCTCGCCATAGAGAGGTGACCACCCATGCCACGACGCGGTGAACCACTGCGCAAGCTCGGATTCCTGACCATCGGTCGGTTCGACGCGGCCGATCCGCGTCCTGGGCTGGAGGAGACCCTGCAGGTCATCGAGCTCGCCGAACAGCTCGGGTTCGACAGCGTCTGGCTGCGGTGTCGGCATCTGCAACCGGGCATCTCCTCACCGGTCGCGATCATGGCGGCCGCCACCCAGCGCACCTCCCGCATCGAACTCGGCACCGCCGTGATCCCGCTGGGTCTGGAAAACCCGCTTCGCCTGGCCGAGGACCTGGCCACCGTCGACCTGCTCTCCGGTGGTCGCATCAATCCCGGTGTCTCGGTCGGCACCCCGATGCTCTACGAGCACTACAAGACCGCCCTCTACCCGGACACTCACGACATCGAGGACTTCTCGAAGGAGCGGGTGCTGCGCCTGGTCCGTGCGTTGCGCGGTGACCCGGTCAGCGACTTCGCCGGCACCGTCGGCATCGAGCAGTTCACCGACCAGGTACAACCGCACTCCCCTGGACTGACCGAACGGATCTGGTACGGCGGTGGCCGGGATTCGGCCATCTGGGCCGGCCACCTCGGCCTGAACTACCTGACCAGCTCCGTCGTCTCCATTGAGGGGACCGATTCCCGCGACTTCGCCACGATCCAGGCCGAGCACATCGATGCGTACCGGGCCGCCCATACCGGAAACCCCAGGGTGTCACAGGGTTTGGTGGTCATCCCGACCGACAGCGCCACCGATGAACAGGTGCGCCGCTATCGGAACTACGCCGCGAGTCGCTTCGAACGGACCAAGAAACCCCAAGGCCCGCGCGGGATGCTGTTCTCACCCGATTACGTCGGCCCCTCCAGCGAACTCGCCGAATTGCTCTATGAGCACGCCGGATTTCAGCGCGCCGACGAGGTCACCTTCGCGCTACCGTTCACCTTCGAGCCGGCCGACTACACCCAGATCATCGGCGACCTGGCCGCCCACCTGGGACCGGCGCTCGGGTGGACCCCTACCGTATGAGCATGGCCGGCAAGACGCACCGCTACGAACTGGACATCACCTGGACCGGTAACACCGGAACCGGCACCAGCGGTTACCGCGCATACGAGCGCGCCCATGAGATCAGCGGGACCGGCAAGCCGACGATCCCCGGCAGCGCGGATCCGTCCTTCCGGGGCGATCCGCAGCGGTGGAACCCTGAAGAGCTATTGGTCGCGTCCCTGTCCCAGTGCCACATGCTGTGGTTTCTGGGGCTGTGTGCTCAGGACGGCATCGTCGTCACCGACTACACCGACCATCCGTCGGGCACGATGACCGAAACCGAGGACGGCGGTGGGCATTTCACCGAGGTGGTGCTGCGACCGGAGGTGCGGGTCGACGATCCTCGGCACCTCGATGCGTTGTCCGCAATCCATGAGCGGGCCCATCAGCTGTGCTTCATCGCGAATTCGGTCAAATTCGACGTCCGCTGTGAGCCTGGCACTGCTTAGAATCTCGACATGACAGACCTGCTGACCGTCCGGGCGGCCCCGAACTGACATGGCCTACGACCTGGATCTGGCGGAGCGCGTGCGGGAGCTTGTCGGCGGGGCCGATGAGCGGCGGATGTTCGGCGGGCTGGCCTTCCTGGTGAACGGGCACATGGCCGTCTGCGTATCCGGTCAGGGCGGACTGATGGTGCGAGTGCCCGCAGAAGAGACCGGCGCCCTGATCGGCCGCGAGCATGTCGAGCCGATGGTGATGTCGGGGCGCGAGGTCCGTGGCTGGATCCGGGTGTCGACCGCCGGTGTTTCCGATACCCGCAGGCTGCGATCCTGGGTGGATCGTGGGATCGCGTATGCGAGGTCACTGCACCCTAAGTAGCCCCCGAAGTAGCCGACGTTTGTGCCGGACCGCCCTGGGTACCTCAACACCGATGTCTGATTCGCAGAACAGGGCCGAGCGGCTGATCCAGCAGGCGGGCACGACGTATGCCGAACAAGCCGGCATCACGCTCAAGGACACCCCCGCCCCGCTGTTCCAGTTGCTGACGCTGGCCATGCTCGCCAGCAAGCCCATCGGCGCCGATATCGCCACCGCCGCCGCCCGCGAACTCCACACCGCGGGCCTACGCACATCGGACTCGGTGTTGGATTCGGACCGACGGACGATGATCGACTGTTTCGGCCGGGCGCACTACGCCCGCTACGACGAGAGCTCGGCGACCCGGTTGACCGAACTCGCGACCCGGGTCCGCGGGCACTACTCCGGGGATCTTCGCATGCTTGCCGAGAACTCGGGCCACGACGTTGCGGCGACGAAACGGGAACTGCAGGAGTTCAACGGCATCGGGCCGACGGGCGCCGACATCTTCCTGCGCGAGGTGCAGGACGTGTGGCCCTGGGTGCGGCCCTACTTCGACGACCGTGCGATCGAGGCCGCACGCGGGCTGGGTCTGCCCCATGATCCGGAGGCCCTGCACCGCCTGGCGCCCCGCAGATCGGCCCGGCTGGCCGCCGCCCTGGTGCGGGTTTCCCTCGACGACGAGTTACGCGAATCCTTCATCACCGCAACCACGGAGCAGACATGACCACACCCAGCTATCTGATCATCGGTGGCGGCCTGGCCGGTGCAAAGGCCGCCGAAGCGTTGCGCGACAACGACTTCGACGGAAGCATCATGCTTTTCGGTGCCGAATCCGCGCTGCCCTACGGACGGCCGCCGCTGTCCAAGGACTACCTGCTCGGCAAGGCCGCACCGCCCGATTTCACGGTGCACGACGCGCAATGGTTTCGAGAACACGATGTGGATCTGCGGTTGGGTACCGAGGTCCGCACCATCGACCCGGCCGCACATGCCGTCGGTTTCGACGAGGGCCGGCATGAGCATTACGACAAACTGTTGTTGGCCACCGGATCACGGCCGCGCCGGCTGGATATCCCGGGTGCCGATGCCGATGGTGTGTACGTACTGCGCACAGTCGCCGACGCCGATGCCCTGCTGTCGGCGCTGCAGCGCGGGCAGCGACTTGCCATCATCGGCGCGGGCTGGATAGGCCTGGAGGTCGCCGCCGCCGCACGGTCCCGTGATCTCGCCGTCACTGTCATCGAGAACGCGGAGTTGCCGCTGCTGACGGCGCTCGGCCGGGAGAACGCCGAGGTGTTCGCCGGCCTGCACATCGGGCACGGCGTCGACTTCCGGTTCGGCGCGACCGTCGAGGGCATCACCACCACCGCCGGTGGACGGGCCTCCGGGGTGCGCCTCGGCGATGGTTCCACGGTGTCCGCCGACGCCGTGCTGATTGCGGTGGGCGCGGAACCGAATCTCGGGCTGGCCGAACGCGCAGGACTGGACATCGTCGACGGTGGGCTTGCGGTCGACGCGTCGCTGCGCACCAGCGATGCGGACATCTATGCCGTCGGTGACATTGTCGCGGCGCAGCATCCGCTGTACGGCACCAGGATTCGCACCGAACACTGGGCCAACGCCAAGAAGCAACCCGCCGTGGCGGTCGCAGGGATGCTCGGCAAGCCGGGCGTTTATGACGAGCTGCCCTACTTCTACACCGACCAGTACGACCTCGGTATGGAGTACGTCGGTCACGCACCGGACTACGCGGCCGTGGTCTTCCGCGGCGATGTCGACGGGCGTGAGTACACCTCGTTCTGGCTGGACGAGAAGGACCGCGTGCTGGCCGGGATGAACGTCAACATCTGGGAGGGCCTCGATGACATCAAGGCGCTCATCCGATCCGGCGCGAAGATCGACCGGCAAAAGCTCACCGACCCGAAGGTGCCGCTCGCCGAGCTGTTCGGCTGACCGCGGACAGGCGCGATTAGGGTGGTCGGCATGTCCCCCACCCCTGTCACCGTCGCCGTCACCGGCGCCGCCGGCCAGATCGGCTACGCGGCGTTGTTCCGGATCGCCGCTGGTGCGATGCTCGGTCATGACACGCCGGTCACGCTGCGACTGCTGGAACTGCCCGATGCGGTGCGCGCCGCCGAGGGCGTGGTGATGGAGCTCGACGACAGTGCGTTCCCACTGCTGGCGGGTACCGAGATCTATGACGACCCGGTACGGGCGTTCGACGGGGTGGATGTCGCGCTGCTCATCGGTGCCCGGCCGCGGACCAAGGGCATGGAACGCGCCGACCTGCTCAGTGCGAACGCGCAGATCTTCGCCAACGCGGGCGCTGCGCTCAATGCCGGTGCGTCCGCCGATGTACGGGTGCTCGTCGTCGGGAACCCCGCGAACACCAACGCGCTGGTGGCATCGGCGCACGCACCCGATATCCCGCGTGACCGGTTCACCGCCCTGACCCGCCTCGATCACAACCGGGCCGTCGCCGCGATGGCAAGGCATGCGCGGGTGCCGGTCACCGAGATCAGCCGGATCACCATCTGGGGAAACCACTCCCCGACGCAGTACCCCGATATCTTCCACGCCGTGGTGGGTGGCCGGTCCGGGGCCGACTACGCCGCCGATACCCATTGGCTTGCCGATGATTTCATCCCGACGGTGGCTCGTCGGGGCACCGCGATCATCGAGGCGCGCGGCGCCAGCTCGGCGGCCTCGGCCGCCAACGGGGCCATCGACCATATCGACGACTGGGTCCACGGCACCCCGGCCGACGACTGGACCTCGGTGGCGCTGCCGTCGCCGGGCGTCTACGGCGTCGACGAAGGTCTGGTGTCCTCGTTTCCGTGCCGGTCGGTCGGCGGCCGATGGGAGATCGTCGAGGGGCTCGACGTCAACGCGTTCTCCCGCGCCAGGATCGACGCCTCGGTAGCCGAACTTCGCGAGGAGCGCGACGCGGTGGCGGCACTGGGCCTGCTGTAGGTCAGCCCAGCGTCGCCGTGCCGTCGGCGCGCACGGTGACCTTCGCCCCGGCGATGTCCTCGGCCACGCTGGCCCGCGCCTCGGAGCGATCGGTGAGCACCGCCAGGGTGCGGGTGTCGGCGGGGGTGCGCACCGCCAGGAACGCCTTCTCGGGTTCGCCGTCGCGGTCGAACGGCGTCGTCCACGTCTCCACGGTGCCGACGCCGGACCACTCGACCTCGGCCGCCCGGCTGGGTTCGGCGTCCACCTTCTGCTGCACGTCCTCCCAACGGAATTCGTGACTCGGCGGCTCGGTCCCGTACACCCCGAAGCTGTGCTTGGTGAGATAGCCGCCGTTGGCGGTGATCAGGCCCCGGCTGCCCGGTTCGGCGAGCAGCCGCTCGGCCATCGTCGCGATCGAATGTGTCACATAGTTGTTCCACGGTCCGCCGGCGAAGGTCAGTCCGCCGGTCACGGTCAGCGGTCGGCGCGGGTCATCGAGCGCCAGTCCTAGTTCGTTGGCCGCGACCTGTACCGCCGACGGGAAGCACGAGTAGACGTCGACCAACGCGATATCGGCGAGATCGGTCTGTGCCAGTTCCAGCGCGGTCTTTCCACCGATCCGAATGGCCGGTGAGCCATGGAACTCGGCGCGGTGGCTGATCTCATAGGTGTCGTGCGCGTCGGTGCCCGCGTACGGGAAAACCCAACGCTCGGTAGGTATCTGGAGATAAGTCGCCTTCTCCGCGGACATCAGGATCAGCGCGGCACCCTGGTCGACCATATTGTTCGAGTTCATCAGCTTGGTGTAGGGCGTGCTGATCATCCGGTTCTTCGGTCCCGGGTTGGCGATCTCGTCGGCGGACAATGCCTGCTGGTTCCAGGCGTGCGGATTGGTCGCCGCGACGGCGCTGAAGCGCGACCACAGTTCGCCGATGCGCCGCTGGTGCTCGGCCGGTGCGGTGCCCGCCGCGATACGCAACGCCTGCTCGAACATCGGGTACACGAATGACGGACGGTCCAGATGGATGCGAAGCTCGCCGGGCCCGGCCAGCGCGAACTCGTCATCGGAGCCCGGTGCCAACGGCACCGACTCGTCCTGCTTTGTGCCGGTGAGCTTTTCCCCGCGGGCCCGCAACCGGGTCCGGCTGCGCCAGGTTTCGCCGCCACTGATCAGGACGACGTCATTGCGTCCCTGCTGGATGTCCAGGCACGCCTGGTTGACCAGCGATTGCGGCACGTTGCCACCGATCGGGGTGTAGCGGGTGGCCGCAGATGCCGCCCCGATGCGCTGCGCCAACAGCAGACCGGGATCGCGATACCGCCAGGACAGCAGGTTGACGATCCGCACCGAGTCGACGGCGGCCAGCACGCGCGGGTCGGCGGCGGCGCGCGCGGCGGCCTCCATGAGGTCGACGGGCTCGGTCGTCGCGCTCTCCTCGCGCTGGTTCGTCTGTCCGAAACCGACGAGAACCGGGGTCCTGGGATCGATGGTCATGCGTGCATTCCTCTCCACGAGCGTGCGGAAAATTCAGTGTCGGAGCAGCGTGTCGGGGTGCAGACACGCACGCTCGCCGGGTTCGGGTTGGGGGATCAGGCGGGGCCGACGCGGTAGATCGACTTGAGTACCTGATAGGCGGCCAGCCCCTCGGGTCCGAGCTCGCGGCCCAGCCCGCTGGCCTTGACGCCGCCGAAGGGTGCGTTCACGTCGAGCTGATACTCGTTGACGCCGATGGTGCCGGTGTGCACGGCGCGCGCGATCTCGGTGGCACGCTCGACGTCCTGGGACCACACCGTGCCGCCGAGTCCGAACTCGCTGTCGTTGGCGATATCGACCGCCTCCTGGTCCGAGCCGTACGGGATCACCGTGAGTACCGGACCGAAGATCTCCTCCTGGGCGATGCGCGCCGAGTTGTCGACATCGGCGAACACCGTCGGTGCGACGAACCAGCCCTGCGGTTGGTCGGCCGGAACCGCGCCGCCGGCAACCAGTTTGGCCTCGGACCGGCCCACCTCGATGTACTCCAGCACGCGCTGCTGCTGGCGCTTGCTGACCAGCGGTCCGATATCGGTGGACTTCTGCAGCGGGTCACCGACCACCAGTCCGTCGGCCAGGGCGGCGACGGCGTCGACCACCTCGCCGTAACGCGAGCGTGGGGCCAGGATCCGCGAACTCAGGTGACAGGTCTGACCATTGTTCACGAACGAGGCCGAGCGCAGCCCCTTGATGGTGGCGTCCAGGTCGGCGTCGTCGAGGATGATGGCCGCCGACTTGCCGCCCAGTTCGAGGGTGACCGGGCGCAGCAGCCGGCCACAGGTCTCGGCGATGGTCCGCCCGGCCGCGGTCGAACCGGTGAAGGCGACCTTGTCCACCCCGGGGTGCGACACCAGATGCGCTCCGGCCTGCGGCCCACCGGCCAGCACGTTGAGCACGCCTGCGGGCAACCCCGCCTCGTGTGCCGCCTCGGCGAACACCAATGCGTCCAAGGCCGTTTCGGGTGCGGCCTTGAGCACCATGGTGCAGCCGGCGGCCAGCGCCGGCGCGATCTTCATCGCGGCGAGGGCCTGCGGATAGTTCCACGGTGTGATCGCCGCGACCACCCCGACCGGCTCGCGACGCACGATGGTGTGTCCGATGGCGGCGGTGCGGGTCTCCTCGTCGGCGCCGTGTTCGACGAGATCGGCGTAATAGCGCAACAGCAGCGCGGGGTACAGGCCGTTGGCGCCCTTGGACAACCGGGTGGGCATCCCGTTCTCGCGCGAGCACAGCGTGTGCGTTTCGGGGCCGCGCTGCTGCAGGATGTCGGCGAAGCGCCGTAGGGTCGCGGCGCGTTCGGCTGCCGGGGTCTGCCGCCATCCGGTCAGCGCGGAGCGCGCCGCGGTCACCGCGGCATCGACCTCGGATTCGGTTGCCGCCGAACCCAACCCGAGCTGCTGCTCGGTGGCAGCCTCGATGACCGGGGTCGACTGCGACGCCGGACGGAACTCACCGTCGATGAAGATGGTTGCGGTGCTCATGTCGCGGTCCTCTGGTCGGTGGGGGTAGCGGTAGATGATGCGGTCTCGAAGAGAACACCCTCGGCGATCAAACGGTCGATATCGGAGATGTCCAGTCCTAACGCCCGGTGCGCGATATCGCGGGTGTGCTCCCCCGCCGTCGGTGCCGGGCGCAGTTCACCCCGTGGGATCCGGCGGTACGGGGCGGGCCCGGTCTCGCTGGGCATGGGTTCGTCGAACAGCGGATGTTCCAGATCCGCGTAGAGCGATCGGAATTGCAGCTGCACATCGTCGAGGACATCGGCGGGACGGTTCATCGGGCCGGCGGGGATGCCGGCCTGCTGCAGCTGCTCGGTGAGCTCGTGCTTGTCACGCCCACTGGTGTACGCGCCGAGGATGGCCGTCAGCGCGGCAACCCCGACGGGCAGGTCGATGCCGATGAGGGCGGCCAGCGTGTCGCGATCGGCCTGATCGCGCACCGAGATGACGCACCACTCGTCGTCGCCGGCACAGGGGCACACCGCGTGGACGGCCGGATCCTCGGTGAGTTCCAGCCCGGACTGGGCGGCCGCCTCTGCGACGTAGGCCACCGCGAGCTGGTTGATCGCCACCTCGGCCTGCGAGATGTGCACATGCGCACCGGTTCCGGTGCGTTCGCGGCCGATCAGCGCGGCGAGGGTGGCGATCGCGGTGATCCTGGCGGCGACGTGATCGGGAAAGACCGTGGTCGCATCGAAGAATTGTGTAGAGGAGAACTCTGCAGAACTGTCCCCGCGCCCCCCGGGTGCCCGCCATAGCCGGGTGACGCCGGTGGTGGCCCGCACCAGCGGCCCATAGCCCATCTGGGCACTCCATGGTCCCGTGTCGCCGAACGCGCTGCTTTCCGCCAGCACCAGCCGCGGGTTGATCTGCCGGAGCTTCTCGAAGGAGAAGCCGAGCCCGGCAAGGGTTCCCGGTTTGAAGTTGGCGAACACCAGATCGGTCCGACCGACCAACTTGGCGAAGATCTCCGCGCCTTCGGTACTGCGCAGATCGACACCGAAGCTCAGTTCATTGCGGTGGGTCAGCGCCCAGGATGCACTCATGGCCTGCCCCGGGGCGGTCTGGCGCAGCCCGTCGGGATAGGCGGCGCTCTCCACCTTCACCACGCGCGCACCGAGATCGGCAAACAGCCGCCCCAGTTCACCACCGGCGACGATGACGCCGAGGTCCAGGATGCGCAGACCGTCGAACGGTCGCACACCCTGCTTCTGCGGGCGTCCCAGCGCGTTGGGCGCACCCAGCCACTGCGCCGCGGCGTCGTGCACGGCCGGCCGCCTCAGCCCGCGACGATGCCCGTCGACGACGAAGGGCCCCACCGGCACGGTCACCGAAGCCTCGGCGTCCACCGGCAGCGATGCCAAGGCTCCGACGGTGCGGAGATGATCGGAGGCCAGCGCCTCGGCCGGCGTCTGCACCGCAGCGATCGGCACGCCGCGCGATTGCCCGTGCTTCACCAGTTCGGCCATCGTCTGCTCGGCGAACAGTGCCCCGATCAGCGCGTTGAGTTGGTCGGTGGCAGCGAACCGGGCGGCGATCGAGTCGAATTTGGGATCGGCGAACTCTGCGGGCTCACCGAGCCAGGCCCGCATCCCGCGCCACTGCCGCGGCGACAGCAGGCAGATACGGACATAACCGTCACGGCACCGGAACGTCGGGTAGATCTGCTGGTTGCGGGGGCGTCCACGCCATCCGCCGGAACGTTTGAGTCCTGCCGCTGCCTGCCCCTGGGAGCCGAAGGGCGGATCGAGGGCTTGGACCACCGCCTCGAACCGGGAGAAGTCGATGTGCTCTCCCCCGCCGTGCCGCAGGCGGTGATAGTAGGCGGCCAGCACCGCCCAGGCCGCCTGCGCCGCGGCGGTCGCCGAGGCGATTCCCACCGGCGGAAGGACCGGGGTGCCGGTGGGGGGTCCGGAGCGCGACAGTGCCGTCGACATCGCGTAGAAGACCGCGTCGGTACCGCGCCAGTTCCGGTAGGGCCCATCGGCACCGAAGTCGGTGATCGTCATGGCCACGAGATCCTGATGGCGATCGGCGAGTTCCGCGGCGCCGGCGCCGAAAGCGGCAGCGAGATCACCGTCGGCCACCAGGATGTCGGCACCGCCGACCAGCTCGTGGAACCGGCCTCGATCGATGTCGTCGGTGGGATCCAGTGCCAGGCACCGCTTGTTGGCATTGTCCAGCGTGTGCGAGATGCTGAGCGATCCCACCAGTGGCGATGCCGCCCTGCCACCGTGAGCGGCGGGCACCTCGATCTTGATCACGTCGGCGCCCAGATCGGCGAGCAGTCGGGTGACCGCCGACCCGCCGGCTCCGGCGGCATCGACAACGCGCACTCCGTCGAGCAGCACCTGCCCCGCCGTCACAAGATCTTCTTCCGCACGACCGACACCATAGCGTGTCAGTTCGCTAACTTAGGTAGACAACACCGGCACGTACACTGACAAGCGATGTCTGACGCCGACGCGGTGGTTTCACCGATCGATTCGCCTGCCCACCCGCTGGTTGGGCAGCTTTCTCCGTTGCAGCGTTTCCGGGTGTACATCGACGTGGGGATCGTCGTCGCCGTACTGGTGGCCACCAACCTCATCGCCCATTTCACCACCCCATGGGCAAATATTGCGATCGTCCCCGCCGCCGCCGTCGGCCTGGTGATCCTGGTGCGCTCGCGCGGGTTGGGCTGGTCTGAATTGGGTCTCGGCCGCGAGCAGTGGCGCTCGGGTGCCGGCTACGCACTGGCCGCCGTCGGCCTCGTCCTGGCCGTCATCGCGATCGGCGTCGCACTGCCGTGGACGCGGCCGATGTTCCTGAACAACCACTACGCCACATTGTCCGGCGCTCTCGTCGCATCGATGGTGATCATCCCGCTGCAGACCGTCATCCCCGAGGAGCTCGCCTTCCGCGGGGTCCTACACGGGGCGTTGGACCGCGCCTGGGGTTTCCGTGGCGTCGCCGCGGCCGGATCGCTGTTGTTCGGCCTCTGGCATATCGCCAGCTCGTTCGGGTTGACCAGCGGCAATGTCGGCTTCAGCCGCATTCTCGGCGGCGGGGTGTTCGGCATGGTGGCCGGCATCGTCGGCGCCGTGATCGTCACCGGCGCCGCGGGTTTCGTGTTCACCTGGTTGCGGCGCCGCAGCGGCAGCCTCATCGCACCGATCGCGCTGCACTGGTCACTCAACGGCATGGGTGCGTTGGCGGCGGCGCTGGTGTGGCACGCCTCCACCTGAACAGGGTCAGCCCGCGTGCTCCAGGTCGACCGGAAACAGGCAGCTGTCGGCCAGCTCGTCCAGCGACACCGGCAGCACCCGCGCCAGCGCGGCAACGGTGGTGAATGCCGGGGTCGCCAGTCGCCCCGTCTCGATCTTGCGCAGTGTCTCCGGTGAGATCCCGGCCGACGAGGCCACCTCGGCCAGCGTGCGTTCACCGCGGGCCTGGCGGAGTTGCTCGCCGATGCGTTTACCGGCGGCGAGCTGTTCGGCGGTCAACGGAAGTCGCACCATGCGGCCAGCCTAACGCGCCCGGTATGAAAATACCGACAGCGTCGACTACCGTGAGCACGAGCCGGTATTTTCATACCGGCTTCGACGATCACGGTGAGGAACCGAGAACATGGTGGAACTGAAGACAACGCAGGAAGTCGACGCGATGGGAGTCACCGGAGCGTTCATCGCCGCCCTTCTCGATGATCTCGCCGACCGCGCCCGGCCCGGAACCAATCTCCTCGACCTCGAAAAACGCGCCCGAGACCTCATCGACGAACGCGGCGCGCAATCCTGCTACTGGGATTACGCGCCGTCGTTCGGCCGCGGACCGTTCCGCAATGTCATCTGCCTGTCGGTCAACGACGCGGTCCTGCACGGGCTACCGCACGACTACACCCTTGCCGACGGCGACCTCCTGACGATGGACATTGCCGTGTCGATCGACGGTTGGGTGGCCGACTCGGCCCGCAGCGTCATCGTCGGCACCCCGAGGGCCGAGGATCTGAGACTCATCGAGGCCACCGAACGCGCACTCGCCGCCGGTATCGCCCAGGCGCAACCGGGGAACCGACTCGGCGACATCTCCGCGGCCATCGGGAACGTCGCAGCCGACTACGGCTACCGGGTGAACACCGACTTCGGCGGGCACGGGTTGGGCCGAACCATGCACGAGGACCCCCACGTGCCCAACGTCGGCCGAGCCGGCCGCGGCCTGAAGCTGCGGCCGGGCCTGACCCTGGCGCTGGAACCGTGGCTCGCCGCCGGCACCGACCGGATCGTCTATGACCCGGACGGTTGGACCATTCGGTCCGCCGACGGTTCCCGTACCGCACACAGCGAACACACCATCGCCGTCACCGATGGCGCACCTCGGGTGCTCACAGCGCGCGCCTGAACGGTTACGACTTCCTGGTGACGAGTCCGACGATCCACAGCAGGATCACCGAGCCCAGCACCGCGGTGAACAGTGTGAACCACCATCCGCCTCCGGCGGTGTCGAGGAAGAAGCTGAGCAGGAAGCCACCGATGAGGGCGCCGACGATGCCGATGACGATGTTCATCAGGATCCCGGATCCGGTGCCCTTGACGATCTTTCCGGCGATCCAGCCTGCAATCGCGCCGATGATGATGTAGCCGATCCACCCCACGCTCGTCTGGGTGGTCGAGCGGGCCAGAACTTCCGTTGCCGCCAGCATGTCCATATCCACACTCCTGCCTAGATACCCGGATCGGGCAGCCCGGATGGGCTCCCTTGGATGGGACGCCCGGCCGCTTCCGGCCGGGCTGTCCTCCGGTGTACCCCCGTCAGGTGACGATCACGCCCCCAAAATGGGCACGATCGTGCCAGAGTCCGTCGGGATCAGGCGGGCGGCAGCATCCCGGGCGCGGAGTTCGGGTCCACCGGGACCGGGACACCCACCGCGGGGCGCGGCGGCGGTGCATTCGGGTCCGGCGGAGGGGCGTTCGGATCCGGCGGTGGCGGAGGCGCGTTGGGGTCCGGCGGCGGCGGAGGCGGGGGCGGCGACCATGGCCGGATCGACTGCGCGAGATTCACGGCAGCGGCCTTGTCGACCGGGTTGTTGGCCGTGCCCAGCCACACGACGAACCAACGCTCGGGAGCACGCTGCCCACGGGTGCCCGCAGCCACCGGCGCACCGACCACTCCGGACCAGATCTGGCCGTTGGGCTTGTTGGTATCGGTGAACTTGACCTCGTAGTAGGACGCGGACCCGGCGAGATCGCCTGCGGTCAGCGGGGTACTTTCCTGGCCGAGTCGGGTCCCGGGGAACGGCATGAAGAACTCGCCCATATCCGAGGCCAACCGGGTTGCGGCCTTGGCGTTGTCGGCCTCCGAACCGGCGAAGAGCTTCAGGTCGAGCCTGCCGAGCAGCACGCTGGTGTCGTTGGCCGGCTGTTCCGTGCCTGCCGGCGGAATCTTGGTCAACAGCGCCTGGCCGTAGGACAGCTGTGTGGCGTCGGCGACCTTCCAGCCCTCGGGCACGACATAGCTGAAACCGCCCGCCGCATTGTCGACGCGGCCCGGCTCGGGCGCGGGGGGTGGCGGCGGGGCGTTCGGATCCACCGGCGGCGCGTTCGGATCGGCCGGTGGTGGCGGCACGCCGGGAGGAAGGGGGGCAGGCGAAGCCGGGGCCGGGGCGGGCACCGGAGCACCCGGTGCCGGTGCCGGTGCCGGTGCCGGGTCAGCAGGAACAGGAGGAGGCGGAGCCGGAACGGGCTCGGCATGCGACACCGCCACCGGCAGCGTCAGCGCAGCCGCTGTCGCACCGGCGGCGGCAGCCGCCAACAATGCGGCGCGGCGCCTGCGGTGTGAGGAATTCACGTCCGACTGATCCATGGAGAAGAAAATACCGTGTTACAGCCGTGACGCAAGTGTGAGTTGCTCTAATAGTGTTTTGCCGAAAGATAGCTGGCGTTGCCAAAACACGACGCAGATAGACCCTACCCAGGTTGCCGGCAACGGCCGGTCAGCGCGGGGCACACCAACCGTGCTCAACGCACGTTCGGCGGGTCTCATCGATGTTTCGCGCGCGCATGCGCCGGCGTTACCGCAGCACCCTCGGGCGGGCGCGTCAGATTTCACGTCCTAGCTACCGTCCAGTAACATCGCCGGTATCCGCTGACTCAGCGCTGATCCAAGGAGGGTTCGATGCACGTGTTGCTCACCGGTGGCGACACCGACCTCGGCCGCCAGATCGCCGGCGGTTTCCGCGAAGCCGGCCACGATGTCCTCATCGCCGGCGCGCGGCGCGCCGAACTCGAGGTTGCCGCCAAGGAACTCGACGTCGACTTCATCGTCCTGGACAACATCGACCCGGCCAGCCTCGAGGCCGCGCGCGGGACGCTCCCCCAGCACCTGGACGGCATCGTCAACGTCCCCGCGCCCCGCTGGGATGCCGGCGATCCCCGGACGCATTCGCTGGCCGAGCGCGCCGCCACCTGGCGGCATGCACTGGACACCACCGTCCTGTCAGCGGTGCTGACCGTGACCGTCCTCGGTGATCAACTGAGCTCCGGTGGATCGATCCTCAACATCGTTCCCGAGAATCCCGCCGAGGGTAGTGCCGACGCCGCAATCAAAGCCGCGGTCTCGAACTGGACCGCCGGCCAGGCTTCCCATTTCGGAATCCGCGGCATCACCATCAACACGATCGCCGCAGGCCGCAGCGCTGAAGGCGGCTACCCGGGCGCCGACCCCGCCGCGGGTTCGACGGCGGCCGAGATCACCCGCCTTGCACTTTTCCTCACCACGCCGGCCGCCCGTCACATCACCGGCGAGACGCTGCACGTGAGCCAGGGCGCGTCGGCACAATTCGGCTGAAATATTCCGCGTTCACCCCAAGCTGAAACGGGGTGACCACTCCGGTTCGCTGTGGTTTGGTGGGTCCATGGCGATTCGACTTGGACTCCAGATCCCCAACTTCTCCTACGGCACGGGTGTTTCCGAGCTCTTCCCGACGGTGATCGCGCAGGCCCGGGAAGCCGAGGAGGCCGGTTTCGACTCGGTCTTCGTGATGGACCACTTCTACCAACTCCCCGGTCTCGGCGCCCCCGAAGAACCGATGCTGGAGGCATACACCACCCTCGGCGCTCTCGCGACGGCCACCGAACGGGTCCAGCTGGGCACACTGGTCACCGGCAACACCTATCGCAATCCGACGGTGCTGGCCAAAGAGATCACCACCCTGGACGTGATCAGCCAGGGCCGCGCCATCCTCGGTATCGGCACGGGCTGGTTCGAACTCGAACACGACAGCCTCGGTTTCGAATTCGGCACCTTCACCGATCGATTCAAGAAGCTCGACGAAGCGCTGAGCATCATCATCCCCATGCTCAAGGGCGAGCGGGTCACCGTCGACGGCACCTACTACCGCACCAACGAAGCGTTCGCCAATCCCCGTTTCCGAGACCACATTCCGCTCATGATCGGCGGCAGCGGCGAGAAGAAGACCATCCCGCTGGCCGCACGGCACTTCGACCACCTCAACATCATCGCCGGCTTCGACGAGCTGACCCGCAAGCTCGAAGTCGTGCGGGCCAAGTGCGAGGAGATCGACCGCGACCCGGGCACGCTGGAGACCAGCATGTTGGTCGTGGCGCTGATCGGTGAACAGTTCACCGCCGAGATGATCCCGGATGATTTCAAGCAGCAGGCCGTGTTCGGCAGCCCCGAGCAGATCGCCGAACAGCTCAAGGAGAAAGTCTACGACGTCGGGGTCGACGGGGTGATCCTGAGCCCGGCGACGATGGGCGGATACGTCCCCGGAGGGATCACCGGGGTCGCCGAGGCGCTGAAACCGCTGATTTCGGGGTAAAGCTTCCTGGCACGCCCGGCCCCGGGTGGATGAATTCTCGGTCCGGTGTGCCATCTCACCGCGCTGGTGGGATGGCCACCGACTACCCTGGGGTTGTACTGACAAAGCACTTCGCTAGGAGCAGAGATGAGCCATCCCGGAGCTACGGCATCGGATCGGCACAAGGTCGTCATCATCGGATCGGGTTTCGGTGGGTTGAATGCCGCGCAGGCGCTCAAACGCACCGACGTCGACATCAAGTTGATCGCGCGGACCACCCATCACCTGTTCCAGCCACTGCTCTACCAGGTGGCGACCGGCATCATCTCCGAGGGCGAGATCGCTCCGCCGACGCGGCTCATCCTGCGCAAGCAGCGCAACGCCCAGGTGCTTCTCGGCGATGTCACCCATGTCAACCTGGAGAAGCAGACCGTGGAGTCGGTGCTGCTCGGGCACACCTACAGCACGCCCTACGACACCCTGATCCTGGCGGCTGGTGCGGGTCAGTCCTACTTCGGCAATGACCATTTCGCCGAGTGGGCGCCGGGCATGAAGACCATCGATGACGCACTGGAGCTGCGAGGACGCATCCTCGGCGCCTTCGAGCAGGCAGAGCGTTCCAGCGATCCAGAGCGGCGCAAGAAGCTGCTGACGTTCGTAGTCGTCGGCGCCGGCCCGACCGGCGTCGAGATGGCCGGGCAGATCCAGGAGCTCGCCGATCAGACGCTCAAGGGCAGCTTCCGACACATCGACCCCACCGAAGCCCACGTCATCCTGCTGGATGCCGCTCCGGCGGTGTTGCCTCCGATGGGCGAGAAGCTCGGCCTCAAGGCCAAGGAACGCCTGGAGAAGATGGGCGTCGAGATCCAGCTGAACGCGATGGTCACCGACGTCGACCGCAACGGGATCACCGTCAAGGACTCCGATGGCACACTGCGTCGCATCGAGTCGGCATGCAAGGTGTGGTCGGCGGGCGTGCAGGCCAGTCCGCTGGGCAAGGACCTGGCGGCACAGTCCGATACCGAGATCGATCGCGCCGGCCGCGTCGTCGTCAACCCGGATCTGTCGATCCCGGGCCACCCGAACGTGTTCGTGGTCGGCGATATGGCCTTCGTGCCCGGCGTACCCGGCATGGCGCAGGGCGCCATCCAGGGCGGGAAGTACGTGGCGGCGATCGTGAAGAACGAGGCGGCGGCTCGCGCCCATGGCACCAAGCCCAAGCCGCGGGTGCCGTTCAAGTACTTCGACAAGGGCTCGATGGCCACGGTGTCGAAGTGGAACGCGGTGGCCAAGGTCGGCAAGCTGGAGTTCGGTGGTTTCATCGCCTGGCTCGCCTGGCTCGGACTACACCTGATCTACCTGGTCGGCTTCAAGACCAAGATCGCGACATTGCTGTCATGGGCGGTGACGTTCCTGAGCCGACAACGCGGTCAGCTGACCATCACCGAGCAGCAGGCCTACGCGAGGATCAGGATCGAGGAACTCCAGGAGATTGCAGCCTCGGTACAGGAGGGCGAGAAAGCCGCCAGCTGAACCGATTTGACCGCACCTCGTGATCCACCGACCGTAGCCACATGACGAAGTGCGCGAACGGTACTATTGCGCGGTGACAGACAGCGGCTTCCCGTCCCAGTATCCCCATAATCCCGACATCCCTTACGGCACACCGGCTCCCGGACCCGCGGGCTTCCAGGTTCCCGAGCAGTGGCGTAGCCGCTTCGAGTTCTTCTCGCGCTACGGGCATCCGGCCTCCACACCGGCCGCGCAGGCAGCGTTCAAGCAGCTCTCGTTCGGCCAGCGGATGCGGTTGGGAGCAAACGGGCCGGCGTTCTTCTTCGGACCGATCTACTTCGCCATCAAGGGACCGTGGCGAAAAGGATTGAGCCTGTTCGGCATTTCGTTCGTGCTCGCGCTGGTGATCAGCGTGATCGAGATCGTGCTGAACTTCAGTTTCTCGTCGGCGGCGTACGGCGCCGCGATCGGCGTGCTCTACTCCAGCACGGCGAACTGGGCCTACTTCCTGCACGTCACCCGCGGCAGCACCAGCTGGAACCCGTTCGAGGGTGCGCCGATGTTCCGCGGAAAGCGCTGAACCGATCGCAAGGCTCAGGCCGGCGTCTCGTCGAGCCGCAAGCCCTGCCAGGTCGACAACGCGCCGCGGCCGGCGAGACTGAGCACCGTCCCGGCGCCTGCGAAAGACGCTTCTGGATAGCGTAATTCGCTGACACAGGCGCGCGGGGCGGCGATCTGATCATCGTTGACCGATGCGGTGCCCAACTCGACGCGGTGTCGCAGCAACGGCGCGCCGTCGACATCAGCGCGCATCGACCCCGTCCAGTACCCGTCGCGTTCACCGTGCCTGCCGATCTGGATCCGTTCGCGCACCCGGATTCGCGCGTCGGCGGCCACCCGAACCCGGGTGGCCGCCGAATGCCGCGATTTGCCCGCGATCACAGTCGGTTCCGGGTCGAAGTCGAGCTCTCCGTGCACCTCCGCGTCCCACGTGCTGTGCGACTCGCAGGTCGCGGCGCCCGGCAGCACGACGCTGGCGGCCACCGAACGGACCGCCAACCGTGCTCCCGGTTCCACGATGATCCGAACCGTGATGACGTCACCGCCCAGCGGTGTGGCCGCAGCCGAGAGCAGGTGCACTGTCTCGGCGCCGGTGCGCCGGGCGGTGATGCCGCCGGTGCATTCGATATGTGTGCCACGACCGGGCCGCGCCACCAACAGGACATCGGAACGCACGATGTCAGCCCGACACCGGCACCTGGAGTTGCTTGCGGACCCACGCCAGCACCGGGGCCGCGGTGGGATCCTCGGTCAGCGAGATGAGCACGAAGGGCCGATCCCCGCGCACGGTCGTCGAATCCCGGCGCATGACGTCCAGATCCGCACCCACCATCGGTGCCAGGTCGGTCTTGTTGATCACCAACAGATCCGAGAAGGTCACCCCTGGGCCGCCCTTACGCGGCACCTTGTCCCCGCCCGCGACGTCGATGACGAAGATCTGGACGTCGATCAGACCGGAAGAGAATGTGGCGGTCAGATTGTCGCCGCCGGATTCGACGAGGATCAGATCGAGCCGCGGGTTTGCGGCGATCAAATCGTCGATCGCGTCGAGGTTGGCGGTGATGTCGTCGCGGATCGCGGTGTGCGGGCAACCGCCGGTCTGCACGGCGGTGATGCGCTCGTCGGGGAGCACGGCATGACGGCGCAGGAAGTCGGCATCCTCGGTGGTGTAGATGTCGTTGGTGAGCACGGCCAGCGAGAGCTCGTCGCGCAGCTGCCGACACAGCGCAGCGGTCAACGCGGTCTTACCCGACCCGACCGGCCCGCCGATCCCGATGCGCAGCGGCTCGCCCGGCTGCCGGACCCGCTTCGGCCGGTCGTGGTGGTGATCGTGGGGTTCGCCGTCGATCAGATGTGGTGGCATGTCATTTCCTTTGGATATCGGTCGATCAGGAGGAGAACAGCGGGCGCTCGCGCGTAGCGTGCTGCTCGGCCAGCACGTCGAGCAGCGGGTCGGACAGCTCGGCCGGACCGTCGAGCGCCTGCGCGGCGGTCTGCGCGCACAGCGGGGACAGCTCGAAGGTCATGGCTGCCACATCGGCGGGATCCAACGCCAGTAGACGCTGCGCGGCGGTCGCCGACCCCGTCATGGTCGTGTAGACCATCGACAGCGCGGTGTGCTCGGTGGCGATGCCGCTGGTGCTGCCCACCACGCCGGCGACCACCGGCAGATGTGGTTTGACACCCAGCCCGGCCCAGCCTGGTACCGGGCCTGCCACCGGTTCCGGCCACACTCTTTTGGCCAGCCGCAGAAGTCCGCGGCCCTGGGCCCGCGAGGCCGCGCGGGCGGCCGGCGACGGTGTGCGCGCATCGGTTTCGGCATCGGCCAGCTCGACGGACAGGTCACCGGAGTGCACAGCCACGGCCAGCGAGGCACTCACCAGACCCTGGGTGCGGATCCGGCGGCACAGATACGCGCGCAGGGAGCCCAGATCGCTGACCCGGCCCGTGGTGATCGCCTCTTCGATGCCACCGGAGTGCACATGCCCACCGGTGGGCAGTCGGGAATCGGCGAGGGTGAGCAGCGTGGCCAACTCGTGCGGAGCCTGGGCGAGCATCAGAACAGGAAGTAACGCTGCGCCATCGGCAATTCGGTGGCGGGTTGTTCGGTCCAGACATCACCGTCGATGCGGACGGTGAACGTATCGGGGTCGACCTCGATGCGGGGCATGGCGTCGTTGAGCGGCATCTGCGCCTTGCCGACCTGACGAACGTTCCTGACAGGCACCAGCTTTCGCCGGATGTCCAGCCGATCGGCCAACCCGTCCTCGACGGCGGCGGGGGCGACGAAGTGCACCGACGTGGCGGCGGCGGCGACCGGATCGGCTCCGAACATGGGCCGCGGCAACACGGGCTGCGGGGTCGGGATGGATGCGTTGGCGTCGCCCATCGCGGCCCAGGCGATCATGCCACCCTTGACCACGGCGTGCGGACGTACGCCGAAGAAGGCCGGCTCCCACAACACCAGGTCGGCGAGCTTGCCGACCTCCACCGATCCGATCTCACCGTCGAGGCCGTGCGCGACGGCCGGGCAGATCGTGTACTTGGCCACGTACCGGCGGGCCCGGTTGTTATCGGCTCCCCCAGGGCCGGATCCGTCACCCCCCAGCGCTCCCCTGCGCTTCTTCATCACGTGCGCGGTCTGCCAGGTGCGCAGCACCACCTCACCGATGCGACCCATCGCCTGGGCGTCCGAACCGATCATCGAGATCGCGCCGATATCGTGCAGCAGGTCCTCGGCGGCGATCGTCGACGGCCGGATCCGGCTCTCGGCGAACGCGAGATCCTCGGGGATTCGCGGATTGAGATGGTGGCACACCATCAGCATGTCGAGGTGTTCGTCGAGGGTGTTGACGGTGTGCGGGCGCGTCGGATTGGTGGAGCTGGGCAACACATTCGGGTGCGAGGCTACCGTGATGATGTCGGGCGCATGCCCGCCGCCGGCACCCTCGGTGTGGTAGGCGTGGATGGAACGGCCCTTGATCGCGGCCAAGGTGTCCTCGACAAAGGCCATCTCGTTGAGGGTGTCGGTGTGGATGTTGGCCTGCACACCGGCGGCATCGGCAACGGTGAGACAGGCGTCGATGGCCGCCGGCGTGGTCCCCCAGTCTTCGTGCAGCTTGAATCCCGCCGCACCGCCGCGCAATTGCTCCCACATCGCCTCTTCGCTGACGGTATTGCCCTTGCCGAGCAGTGCGATGTTCAGCGGCCAGGAGTCCAGGGCCTCCAACATGCGGCCCAGATGCCACGCCCCCGGCGTCACGGTGGTGGCCTTGCTGCCCTCGGCCGGACCGGTGCCGCCGGCGACGATCGTGGTGATACCGCCGCCGAGTGCCTCCGCCATGATCTGCGGACAGATCAGGTGCACGTGGCAGTCGATGGCACCCGCGGTCACGATGCGGCCGTTGCCTGCGATGATCTCGGTGGAGGGTCCGACCACCAGGTCGGGGTGCACACCCGACATGATGTCCGGGTTGCCTGCCTTGCCGATGGCCACGATACGGCCGTCACGAATACCGATGTCGGCCTTGATGATTCCCCAGTAATCCAAGATGACGGCGCCGGTGATGACGGTGTCCGGAGCGCCCTGCGCCCGCGTCACCCGCGACTGGCCCATCGATTCGCGCAGCACCTTGCCACCGCCGAAGACTGCCTCGTCACCGGCCAACCCCGGTCCACCGCTGCGGTCCTCGGTGATCTCGATGACCAGATCGGTATCGGCAAGGCGGATCCGGTCACCGGTGGTCGGTCCGAACAGCGCGGCATACCGTTCGCGGGAAAGCGAGCTCACAGAGACGGATCCAATCTTCCTGGCGGATCGAGTGACAGTCCGTGCACCTCGCGTGTGCCGCTCAACGGGACCAGCGACACGGTCTGGGCGATACCGGGTTCGAACCGCACGGCCGTTCCGGCGGGGATGTCGAGGCGATACCCGCGCGCGGCGGACCTGTCGAATTCCAGCGCACTGTTGGCCTGGGCCAGATGCACATGACTACCGACCTGGACAGGTCGGTCCCCGCCGTTGACCACGGGCAGCGACAGCCGCTCGGCACCGTGGTTGAGTTCGATGTCACCATCGCCGTAGAGGATCTCACCGGGAATCATCGCGACGGCCTCAGGAGATCGGCTGGTGGACGGTGACGAGCTTGGTGCCGTCGGGGAAGGTCGCCTCGACCTGGACGTCGTGCAGCATCTCGGGGATACCGTCCATCACCTGATCGCGGGTGAGCACCGCACGACCGCTGACCATGAGTTCGGCCACCGTGCGGCCGTCCCGCGCACCCTCGAGGATGTGGTCGGTGATCAGCGCGACGGACTCCGGGTGGTTGAGCTTCAGACCCCGGTCCTGCCGGCGGCGTGCCAGGTCCGCGGCGTAGGAGATGAGCAGTCGTTCCTGTTCATGCGGCGTCAAACGCATAGTGCGCGATCCTGCCACGCCGCGGGAGTTTCGGCAGCGCTGCGGTCAGTCGGCGATGTTCTGCAGCCGGACCTGGCCGCGGGCGACGATGCGGTCATCCTCGTCGGTGATGGTGATCAACCACAACTGCTGGCGGCGCCCACGGTGAATGGGCGTCGACGCCGCCGTGACGGTGCCGGATTTGATGGCACGCAGGAAGTCGGTGTTGTTGTTGACCCCGACGACGGTGCCGCCGCCGTGCTCGGCCAGCCATACGTGTCCGGACACACTGGCGAGGCTCTCGACGATGGCGCAGTACACACCGCCGTGCACGATCCCCCACGGCTGCAACAGCTTGTCGTGGATGGTCAGCTGGGCGCGGCCGCCGTCGGGGGTGAGCTCCAGGTAGGTCAGGCCCAGTTCGGAGTCGAATCCCTGGCCCAGTCGTTCGGTGGAATCAGTGGTCACAGTCCTTGTGTCTACACGCCGTATCGCCACAAAGATGCGGGCGGGTCCCGCGTCTACAACGCGGGACCCGCCCTCGAGCGGACCGGGGGTCTCTGCAGCCCTCAGGACTCCGGCGCGGTCCGGGTGGTACACGTTCAATATAGGCAAGGCTGCCCTAATTGAGCAAGAGCTTCACCAGAGCGGGGCGGTGGCTGCCTCGGACCGGCAGGCCGAAGCTCACCAACGCGTCGAGCACAGCCTGGGTGCGCCGCATGCTCACCGCCTCACTGCTACCGGCGAGCAGCGGGATCTGGGTCGCCGCGCTGACGGCGGCGGCGCCGACGGCGTGCCACATGGCAGAGACCGGGGTGACCCCGCCACCTTCGGCGCTGAGCCGGGTGAACAGCGGGCCCAGCGCCCGATGGCTGCGGTGCGCGACCCACGTCGTCAATGCCGCCTCGCTCGGCAGCGCGATGATGCCCTCGCGCCGCAGGGTGCGACGGCCGGCGAAGGCCGGATCGTCGGACCTTCCGGCGAACGCCGGATCGTCAGCCAGAGCGCGCAGTACCGGATCGACGACGCCCACCCAATCGATGGCCCCTTCGGAGTCCACGTGTACCCACAGATTCTCCGGCCCGGTGTCCCAGGCGCGCCCTTCCAGCACCAGCAGGGGGATCACGCGACCGACCACGACGTGTGCGAACGTCGCCGCCAACTGCTGGGTGACCGTCACCGGATTGCCGATCTCGGCCAGCCCTGCGGCGAACATCCGGGACAGCCGATCGGTGGTCAGGAGCTCGGCCAGCGGCCACCACCGGCGCCGCGACAGGTCGCTCATGACGGCGACGCCGTACACCCGTGGACAGTCCGGCTCCAGAGTCCGCAGCCGGCAGCTCGAGGCGTGTATCGGCAGCGGACGCCTGATCGTCATGCTCGCGATCAGCGGATCGTCGACGAGAACCGGCACGGCCACCTCCAGTGAGTTAGGTTAGCCTTACTATAACCACGAGGGATGCTCAGTCCATGGGAGGTCGCCGCTGTGATCGGACTCACCACAACGCCGGGCACTGCCGGTCAGCATCGCGGTGTTGCGACTGTCAGGGTTCCCCCACGTGATACGACGCGCGGTAGTAATCCCGTAGTAGGCTCACATTCACCGCCGACAGGAGAGAGGACCATGCCCAAGTTGACTCGGCTCGGCGAGCTCGAGCGCTCCGTGATGGACCATCTGTGGTCCGCCGGTGAGCCGCAGACCGTGCGGCAGGTCCACGAGGCGCTGTCGGCTGAGCGCGACCTGGCCTATACGACGATCATGACCGTGTTGCAGCGGCTGGCCAAGAAGAATCTCGTGGTCCAGCACCGCGACGACCGGGCCCACCGCTACGCCCCCACCCACGGGCGCGACGAACTGGTCGCCGGCCTGATGGTCGACGCCCTTGACCAGGCCGCGGACTCCGGGAGCCGGGAGGCGGCGCTGGTGCATTTCGTCGAGCGCGTCGGCGCTGACGAGGCCGCTGCCCTGCGTCGAGCCCTGGCCGAACTCGAAGACAAACACCGCGCAGGCCTACCCGGTGGCGATCACGGCATCAGCTGAGAGACACTGACAGCGTGTCCGCGCTGGCCTTCACCGTCGTCGCCCTGATGCTGTCGGGGCCGGTGCCTGCGTTGCTGGCCCGCGCATCATGGCCGTTGCGCGCCCCCAGGGCGGCGATCGTGCTGTGGCAATCCATCGCACTGGCCGCTGTGCTGTCCTTCTTCTCCGCTGGTATCGCGATTGCGAGCAGGCTCTTCGAGCCCGGACCCGACGGCAAGCCGACGGCCACGATCGTCACCGCGCTCGACGATCTCGGCTGGCCGCTGTGGACCACCTACGTCGTCGTCTTCGCGCTGACGCTGGTCGTCGGTGCGCGGCTGATCACGTCGATACTGCAGGTGGCGATCGCCACCCGGCGTCGTCGTGCCCACCACAGGATGATCGTCGATCTCGTCGGCGCCCACCCCACCCGGCCGATGCCCGCGCACGGCGTCCGCATCCTCGACGTCGCCCAGCCGTTGGCCTACTGCCTGCCCGGGGTGCGTAGCCGGGTGGTGGTCAGCGAAGGCGCGCTGCAGACACTGACCGACCGCGAGATCTCGGCGATCCTGTCGCACGAGCAGGCGCATCTGCGGGCGCGCCACGACCTGGTGCTGGAGATGTTCACCGCGGTGCACGCCGCGTTCCCCCGCGTCGTGCGCAGCGGACACGCCCTCAACGCTGTGCGGCTGCTCATCGAGGCGCTCGCCGACGACGCCGCAGTGCGCCACACCGGACCCACCCCCCTGGCGCGAGCGCTGGTCGCCTGCGCCGCGGGGCACACACCGCGCGGGGCGCTGGCCGCGGGCGGGCCGACCACCGTGGTGCGGGTCCGCCGCCTCGGCGGTGCCCCGAACAGCCGCGCCCTGGCCGCAGCCGCCTACGTCTGCGCCGCCGCAGTCCTCATCGTCCCGACGATCGCGCTGGCGGTGCCGTGGCTCACCGAGCTGCACCGGCTGTTCACCGCCTGATCTGCTGAATCTCCGACAACCGCACAACGAAAGGCGCACTGCATGACCGACTCCGCCAGCTCGACGACAGGCACCGCACAGATCGGAGTGACCGGCCTCGCGGTGATGGGGTCGAATCTGGCGCGCAATTTCGCCCATCACGGCTACACCGTCGCATTGCACAACCGCACCACCGCCAAGACCGACGCGCTGCTGGCCGAGCACGGCTCGGAAGGCAAGTTCGTGCGCAGCGAGACGATCGAGGAGTTCCTCGACGCGCTGGAGAAGCCGCGCCGCGTGATCATCATGGTCAAGGCCGGTGATCCCACCGACGCCGTCATCAACGAACTCGCCGACGCCATGGAAGAAGGCGACATCATCATCGACGGCGGCAATGCGCTCTACACCGACACCATCCGGCGGGAGAAGGCGATCCGCGAGCGCGGCCTGCACTTCGTCGGCGCCGGCATCAGCGGCGGTGAAGAGGGCGCGCTCAACGGCCCGTCGATCATGCCGGGCGGGCCCGCGGAGTCGTACAAGAGCCTCGGACCGCTGCTGGAGGAGATCTCAGCCCACGTCGACGGTGTGCCGTGCTGCACCCACATCGGCCCCGACGGCGCCGGCCACTTCGTCAAGATGGTGCACAACGGCATCGAGTACTCCGACATGCAGCTGATCGGCGAGGCGTATCAGCTGCTGCGCGACGGGCTGGGCAAGACCGCCCCGGAAATCGCCGACATATTCGCCGAATGGAACAACGGCGATCTGGACAGCTTCCTGATCGAGATCACCGCGCAGGTGCTGCGCCAGACCGACGCTGAGACCGGCAAGCCGCTGGTCGACGTCATCCTCGACGAGGCCGAGCAGAAGGGCACCGGCCGGTGGACCGTGAAGTCCGCGCTCGATCTGGGCGTCCCCGTCACCGGCATCGCCGAGGCCGTGTTCGCCCGCGCCCTGTCCGGGTCGGTCGCCCAGCGCAAGGCCACCACCGGGCTGGCATCCGGCGATCTGGGCGAAAAGCCGTCTGACGCAGCACGATTCATCGACGACGTCAGCAAGGCCCTGTACGCGTCGAAGATCATCGCCTACGCCCAGGGCTTCAACCAGATCCAGGCCGGCAGTGCGGAGTACGACTGGGGCATCAAGCCGGGCGACATGGCGCGGATCTGGCGTGGCGGCTGCATCATCCGGGCGAAGTTCCTCAACCGGATCACCGAGGCCTTCGACGAGGACCCGGAGCTCGCGACACTGATCGCCGCGCCGTACTTCCGCGACGCGATCGAGTCCGGCATCGACAGCTGGCGCCGCGTCGTGGTGAAGGCCACCGAGCTCGGCATCCCGATCCCGGGCTTCGCCTCGGCGCTGTCCTACTACGACGCGCTGCGTACCGAGCGGCTGCCCGCGGCCCTGACCCAGGGGTTGCGCGACTTCTTCGGCGCGCACACCTACGGGCGCATCGACGCCGACCCCGCCAAGCGGTTCCACACGCTGTGGAGCGGCGACCGCAGCCAGATCGACGCCTAGTTTCTTCCGCGAGCAGACGCGGACTCGAGTATTTCGGGCCCCGACAGCTCGAGTTCGCGTCTGCTCGCCGGATGAGGTGACCCCACTAGACTCGTCGGCGTGAAGTTCCTCGAGGGCCACCGGCCGCCGTACGACCTGACCTACAACGACGTCTTCATCGTTCCGGGTCGCACGCAGGTCGCCTCTCGCTTCGACGTCGACCTCTCCACCGTCGACGGCTCGGGCACGACGATCCCGGTCGTGGTCGCCAACATGACCGCGGTGGCCGGCCGGCGGATGGCCGAAACCGTCGCCCGCCGCGGCGGCATCGTGGTGCTGCCCCAGGACCTGCCCCTCTCGGCCGTCGAGCACACCGTCGACTTCGTCAAGAGCCGCGACACCGTCGTCGACACCCCCGTCACCCTCTCCCCCGACGACTCGGTCTCCGACGCGTGCGCGCTGATCAACAAGCGGGCGCACGGCGCCGCGGTCGTCGTCGCCGACAACCGCCCGGTCGGGCTGGTCACCGAGGCCGCCTGCAGCGGCGTCGACCGGTTCACCCGGGTGCGCGACGTCGCGCTCGCAGACTTCGTCACCGCGCCGGTGGGCACCGACCCGCGCAAGGTCTTCGACCTGCTCGATCACGCTCCTACGAAAGGCGCCGACGTCGCGGTACTGACCGACGGCGACGGTGCCCTGGCAGGCGTGCTGACCCGCACCGGGGCTGTGCGTGCCGGCATCTACACCCCCGCCCTCGATGCGCGGGGCCGGCTGCGCATCGCCGCCGCCGTCGGCATCAACGGCGACGTCGCGGCCAAGGCGCGCGGTCTCGCCGACGCCGGGGCCGACCTGCTGGTGATCGACACCGCCCACGGCCACCAGGCCAAGATGCTCGACGCGATCGCCGCCGTCGCCGCGTTGGACCTCGGGCTGCCGCTGGTGGCCGGCAACGTCGTCTCCGCCGAGGGCACCCGTGACCTGATCGCGGCCGGCGCATCGATCGTCAAGGTCGGCGTCGGCCCCGGCGCGATGTGCACCACCCGGATGATGACCGGCGTCGGTCGCCCCCAGTTCTCCGCGGTGGTCGAATGTGCCGCTGCGGCAAAGGAACTCGGCGGCCATGTGTGGGCGGACGGCGGTGTGCGCCATCCCCGCGACGTCGCGCTGGCGTTGGCTGCCGGCGCGTCGAACGTGATGATCGGATCCTGGTTCGCCGGCACCTACGAGTCCCCCGGCGACCTGCTGCACGACCGCGACGACAAGCCGTACAAGGAAAGCTACGGCATGGCCTCCAAGCGGGCCGTCGCCGCCCGCACCGCCGCCGACAGCGCGTTCGACCGGGCCCGCAAGGGGCTGTTCGAGGAAGGCATCTCGACCTCGCGGATGAACCTGGACCCGGCGCGCGGCGGTGTGGAGGACCTGCTCGACCACATCACCTCCGGTGTGCGCAGCACCTGCACCTACGTGGGCGCCGCGACGCTGCCCGAGCTGCACGAGAAGGTGGTGCTCGGGGTGCAGTCAGCCGCCGGCTTCGCCGAGGGCCATCCCCTGCCGACCGGGTGGTGACGGGTAGGCCAGCACCTGCCCGCTGACCTGAACCGTGACATCGGCGCCGGGCGCCACGTCGACCTGCCCGGGAGTGCGCATTCGCACGGCGCTGCCGTCGGCGAGCACGAGGTCGACGGCGGTGTCCGGGCCGTAGAAGCGGCACGCCGCCACCCGGGCCGCGACGCCGGGGCCCAGCACCAGCTGCTCGGGCCGCAACACCACCACCGCGGGGCCGTCGGCAATCGGCACCAACGCGGGCAGCGGCCCCAGCGCCGTCCGCACGACGCCCGCGTCCGCAGTGCCGGCCACCTCGACCGTCGCGCCGACGAACCGTGCTGCGGCCAGCGTGGTGGGGCGTTGATACAGCTCCGCGGGGCTGCCGTGCTGGGCCACGGACCCGTCGATGAGCAGGGCCACCGAGTCCGCCAGCGACAGCGCCTCCGTTTGATCGTGGGTGACCAGGATCGACGTCGTTGCGGTATCCCGCAGGATCGTCGCGATGTCCTCGCGCACCCGGGTCCGCAGCCCGGCGTCGAGGGCCGCGAACGGCTCGTCGAGCAGCAGCACCCGGGGCCGGGCCGCGAGCGCGCGGGCCAGCGCCACGCGTTGCTGCTGCCCACCGGAGATCTCGTGCGGCCGGGCGTCGGCGAGCCCGTCGAGGCCGACCACCTCGAGCCAGTGCTCGACCCGCTCACCGCGTGGCATCCCGAACGCCACGTTGCCGCCGACACTCAGGTGCGGGAAGAGCGCGCCCTCCTGGGGCATCAGCCCCACCCGGCGTCGATGCACCGGCACGGGTGCGGGCCCGCCGGCCACCAGCTGGCCGGCGATGCGGACCGTGCCGGCATCGGGATCGGTGAACCCGGCCAGGATGCGCAGCAGCGTCGTCTTCCCGCAGCCCGACGGCCCGAGCACCGCGGTCATCGTGCCTTCGGGAACCACCAGGTCGGCCCCCGCCAGCACCTGGCGGGTACCAAAGGACTTCTCGATGCCGTGCGCGGCCACCCCATCGGTCGACCCATCAGTCACCGCGCACACTCCACGCGCCCAGCAGCGCGGTCGGTATCGCGGCGAACACCAGCAGGGCCGCCGCGTACGGCGCGGCGGCGGCGTAGTCACTGACCGAGCTGTAGCCCCACAACCGGGTGGCCAGCGTGTCGGTCCCCGTCGGATGCAGCAGCAGTGTCACCGGTAGTTCCTTCATGCACGTCAGCAGCACCATCGCCGCGCCTACCGCGATGCCGGGCAGCGCGACCCGAGCCGTCACCTCGGTGAACGCGCGCACCGGGGGGCGGCCGAGTGACCGCGCGACCTCCTCCAGCCGGATCGGTGCCGATTCGACCGCCGCGCGCACGGAACCCACGGCCAGCGGCACGAACAACACCGTATAGGCCAGGATCAGGAGCGGTTCGCGCTGGTAGATGGGCCGCAGCAGCAGCACCCCGAGCGACACCATCGAGATCGCGATGACGATCGCCGGCAAGCCGTGCGCGACGTAGCTGGCACCCTCCAGCGCGCGGGTGGCACGGTCCCGATGCCGGGCGGCCAGCACGCCGAGCGGCACCGCGGCGACCGTCGACACGACCGCGGCGGCGGCCGAGAGCCACAGCGTGGCCACCAGCGCCCCGGTCCACAGGCCGCCATCCCAGCGGGTCCCCGCGGTGGCCAGCCAATCCGCGAGCTCGGCGCCGGGGACGACGATCGAGGCGGCCAGCACCGCGACGGGCACGAGCAGCGCGGGCCCCTGCCACGCGCCGAGCCGGCTGACCGGCGCGGGCCGCGGGGCGCCGGAGCCGACGCGCGACGCTGCGGCCCGTCCGCGGACCGCGTGCTCGGCGACCACCAGCGCCACCGCGAACACCAGCAGCACCAGTGACAGCACCGCGGCGCGGGACGGATTGAACCCTGAGCGGTAGGCGCCGTAGATCACCCAGGTGAACGCCTCGAAGCGCATCGCGGCCACCGCCCCGAAATCGCTCAGCACGTAGAGCGCCACCAGCAGCGCACCGGCGGCGATCGCCGACCGCGCCTGGCGCAGCGTCACGCCGAACAGCACGGCCCAGCCGCCCCGGCCCAGCGAGCGCGCCACCTCCTCCTGCGCCGGGTCCACCCGGGCCAGCGCCGCCGTCGTCGTCAGCAGTACCAGCGGATAGCTCACGAGCGTCAGGACCAGCACCGCGCCCCAGAACCCGGCGATCGACGGCACCGCCGACACCCACAGGTAGGCCAGCAGGTAGCTCGGCATCGCCAGCGGCAGCGTCAGCGCGACACTCCAGATCCGCCGGCCCGCCAGGTCGGTGCGGGTGAGCAGCACAGCCAGGGTCACCCCCAGCATCACGCAGGCGGCGGTCACGGTCACCACCAGCAGCAGCGACCGGCCGATCAGCGCCGCTGTACGCGGCTGCACCACCTCGTCGACGACCGCGGACCAGCCTCGCGACAGCGCCCGATCACCCAGATAGACCAGCGGGATCAGCGTCGCCGCGGCCACCAGCGCGGCCGCGGCGAGCAGCAGCGCCGGCGGGCGCGCCGCCCGGACCGAGCCTGCCGTCAATTGGTGAGCAGGCCGGTCTTGACCAAGAGCTCCTGGGTGGTCTCGATGTCGTCGAGCTGCGACAGGTCGACCGCGGGCGGCTGCAGCTGGCTCAGCGGCGGCATCTGCGCCGACGGCGAGACACCGGCTGCCAGCGGATACTCCTCGGTCTCCTGAGCGAAGTACTTCTGGGCGGCCTCGCCGACCAGGTACGACGCGAACCGTTGTGCGCCTTGCGGATTCGGGGCCGCCTTCAGGACACCGACACCGGCCACGTTGACCAGTCCGCCGGGGTCGCCGGCCGCCATGAACTTGTTCTCTGCCGTCACTGCGTCGGCACCCTTGGCGTTGATGAGCTCATAGAGGTAGTAGTGATTGACCAGGCCAAGAGGCACCTGGCCGGCATCGACGGCATCGCGCACGGCCACGTTGTTCTCATACGGCTTGGGGTCCTGGGCCTTGAAGGCGCGCAGCCACTGCTCGGCGCCGGCCTCGCCGCGCACCACGCGCAGCCCGGTCACGAAAGCCTGCCACGACGCATTGCTCGGCGCGAACCCGATCTTGCCCTTCCACTCCGGGGCCAGCAGTCCGTCGATGGTGTCCGGCGGCGTCGGCACCAGCGTCGGGTTGTACACGACAACCCGCGCGCGGCCGGACACGCCGACCCAGGTTCCGTCCGCGGCGGCGTACTGCGCGGGAACCGCTTTCAGCGTCTCGGCGTCGATGGGGGCCAGCAGCCCGGCCTTCGACACCGCGCCCAGCGCGCCGGCGTCCTGGGACAGGAACACGTCGGCGGGCGACTTGTCGCCCTCGGTGATCAGCTGCGCGGCCATCTCCCCCGACCCGGCGTAGCGCGCCTCCACCTCGATACCGGTGTCAGCGGTGAACTGGTCGAGCAGCGGGGCCACGAGTTCCTCGCTGCGGCCGGAGTAGACCACCACCTTGTCGGCGTCGTCGGCGGAGGTGTTCGACGACCCGCAGGCTGTCAGCGCCACCAGCGCGGCGACGGTGGCGATCGCGCCCGCCCACCGGGAGGGCCTGGTAACCGACTGCGTGAGCGACATGGGTCCGCCTTTCCTGATCGTCCGCTGTGAACCTACCACCTGCTAAGGCGAGCCTAACCAGACCGACCGCCCAGCTCTGGACGTGCGGTCCCGACGGTGAGCAGTCGGCTAGCATGGACAGGCACATCGTCACTGCGCCGAAAGGGATCAGGTGCCGCAGGCACTGGATGGACGCCCATCCGAGCCGGCCATACTCGCCGAGCGGCCCGACCGGGAGCCGGTGGAGACCGAGCCCTCCTCTAGACAGCCGGGCCCCGGGCCCGGCTCCCCCCGTTCCGCCGCCCGGGGCGGCCGCCGGTGACCGTCGTGACCTCTCTGCTCGCGCTGCTGGCCATCGTGGCCCTCACCGCGGGCACCGCCGTGTTCGTCGCCGCCGAGTTCTCGCTGACAGCGCTCGAGCGCAGCACCGTCGAAGCCAACGCCCGGTCCGGCAACCGCCGTGACCAGATGGTGCAGCGCGCCCACCGCACGCTCTCCACCCAGCTCTCCGGAGCTCAGGTCGGCATCTCCATCACCACGCTGGCCACCGGTTTTCTCGCCGAACCCGTTGTGGCCCGGCTCCTCGAACCCGGATTGGCCGCGCTGTCGCTGCCGAAGAACCTCGCCACCACGCTCGCGCTCATCCTCGCGATCCTGATCGCCACCTCGGTGTCCATGGTGTTCGGCGAGCTCGTGCCCAAGAACCTGGCCGTCGCCCGGCCCGTCCCGACGGCCCGGTTCGCCTCCGGCCCGCAGCTGATGTTCTCGTTCCTGTTCACGCCGCTGATCCGGCTGACCAACGGGACCGCGAACTGGATCCTGCGCCGGGTGGGGATCGAACCTGCCGAGGAACTGCGCTCGGCGCGGTCTCCGCAGGAGCTGGTCTCGCTGGTGCGCACCTCAGCCGAGAGCGGCTCGCTCGATCCTGTCACCGCCGTGCTGGTCGACCGGTCGCTGCAGTTCGGCGACCGCACCGCCGAGGAGCTGATGACGCCGCGGTCGAAGATCGACACCCTCGAGGCCGACGACACCGTGCTGGACCTGAGCCAGGCCGCCGTGCGGACCGGGCACTCCCGATTCCCGGTGATCCGCGGCGACCTGGACGAGACGATCGGCGTCGTGCACGTCAAACAGGTGTTCGCGGTACCGCACGATCGACGGTCGGCCACGAAGCTGTCCGACATCGTGCAGTCGGTGGCGCGGGTGCCGTCGACCCTCGACGGCGACGCGGTGATGTCGGAGGTGCGGGCGAACGGGCTGGCCACCGCCCTGGTCGTCGACGAGTACGGCGGCACCGCGGGCATGGTCACCGTCGAGGATCTGATCGAGGAGATCGTCGGCGACGTCCGCGACGAACACGACGACGAGCCGCCCGACGTGGTCCACGCCGGCGAAGGCTGGCAGGTCTCGGGGCTGCTGCGCATCGACGAAGTCGCCGAGAACACCGAATTCCGCGCGCCTGAAGGCGATTACGAAACGATCGGCGGCCTGGTGCTCGAACAGCTCGGGCACATCCCCGACGAAGGGGAATCGGTCGAGCTGATCGCGTTCGATCCCGACGGGCCGATAGACGACCCGATCCGGTGGCTGGCCACCGTGGTGAAGATGGACGGCCGGCGCATCGACCAGCTGGAGCTGACCAAGCTGGGCCGCGCCGACGACACCGCCGAGGATGAGGCGGCAGTCGATGGGTGACGTCTTCGGCGTGCTGCTCACCTTCGTGCTGCTGGCGGCCAACGCGTTCTTCGTCTCCTCGGAGTTCGCGCTGATCTCCGCGCGCCGCGACCGGCTCGAGGCGCTGGCCGAGCAAGGCAAGAACAGTGCGGTCACCGTGATCCGGGCCGGGGAGAACCTGTCTCTGATGCTGGCGGGTGCCCAGTTGGGCATCACGGTCTGTTCGATCCTGCTGGGTCGCGTCGCCGAACCGGCCGTCGCTCATCTGCTGGAGAAGCCGTTCGAGTTGCTCGGCATCCCGACCGCGCTGCTGCACACCGTCTCGTTCCTGGTCGCCCTGTCGATCGTGGTCACACTGCACGTGCTGCTCGGGGAGATGGTGCCCAAGAACATCGCGATCGCGGGCCCGGAGTCGACGGCGATGCTGCTGATCCCGATCTACCTGGTGTGGATCCGGGCCGCGCGCCCGTTCATCGCGTTCTACAACTGGTGCGCCAACACCACCCTGCGCGCGTTCGGGGTCGAACCCAAGGACGAACTCGACGTGACGGTGTCGACGGTCGAGCTGTCGGAGATGATCGCCGAATCCTTGTCGGAGGGCCTGCTCGATCCCGAGGAGCACACCCGGCTGACCCGGGCGCTACAGATCCGCAACCGCGTGGTCAACGACGTCGCGCTGCCGCTGCGCCAGATCCGCGCGGTGCCCGCGGCCCGCGCCGGGTCGGGGCCGACGATCGGCGCGCTGGAACAGGCGCTGACGGAAACCGGGTATTCGCGCTTCCCCGTCGCCGACCCCTCGGGCGCGTACGCAGGCTACCTGCACATCAAAGACGTGCTGCCGCTGCTCGACGGCCCCAATGACGATTCGATGGTGCTGGAGTCCTCGATGGTGCGCCCGCTGCCCCGGGTGCCGGCCTCGATGCCACTGCCCGATGCGCTGACCCGGCTGCGCCGCACCAACAGCCATCTCGCGCTGGTCACCGCCGCCGACGGCACGATCACCGCGATGGTCGCGCTGGAAGATCTCGTCGAGGACCTGGTCGGAACGGTCCGCGACGGCACCCACCGTGTCTGATTCTGCACGCGGGCAGGTCTCCGAGCGCGCGTGGCAGGACCGGGCCGCAGCACACCGCCTGCGCGCCGACGCGCTGCTCGCTCCGCACATCGAGCGTCGGCAGGCCGGGCTACCCCACCCCGTGTTCGACTTCCTGTTCACCTATTACCGGCTGCGCCCGCGGCACCTGCGCGTCTGGCATCCCGGCTACGGCGTCGTGCTGACGGGGCCGGGAGCCGAGGCCTACCTGACCCGGGCCGGCTATCAGCGCGACGGTGGCGGGGTGACGGTCGGTCACGACCACCTGACGGCGCGGTCGGACACGGTGGGGTTCATCACCGACCTGCTGACGGCGACGGCGTCGCGGCCTCCGAGGTTCAGCTGCTTCGGCATGCACGAGTGGGCGATGGTCTACCGCACCTCGCAGGTGCGCCACGGCGCGGTGCCGCTGCGCCTGGGAGCAGCGGGCACGGATGCGGTCGTCGAGTCGATGCCGTTGCGCTGCAGCCACTTCGACGCCTACCGCTTCTTCACCCCGGCCGCCGCACCGCGCAATGCCCGGCCGCTGGCCCGCGCCACACAGATCGCCGAGGAGCAGCCGGGCTGCGTGCACGCCGGGATGGACCTCTACAAGTGGGCGGCCAAACTGGGACCGTTGATCGAATCCTCGTTGCTGCTGGACTGTTTCGACCTTGCCGTCGACGCTCGGGTACTCGACATGCGGGCCAGCCCCTACGACCTGCGCGATTTCGGCTTCGACCCCATCCGGGTCGAAACCGCCACAGGCCGAGCGCACTACGTCGCGGCCCAGGAGGCGATCAGCGTGCGGGCCGAACCGCTGCGGGCGCGGCTCATCGACGTGTGCGTCGCGCTCGCGGATGCGGCCGCGCTCACCGGCACGGGCGGGGCGATTACCGGCGGGTAAGCTGGATCGACGGAATTCACGAGAGGTAGCGCGCGTGTGGCGTGCGCATGCCGCCGAGGGAGGAACCATGACCGAACGCGTGACGGTGGGTAACCTGCGCGTCGCCCCGGTGCTCTACGACTTCATCACCAACGAGGCGCTCGCGGGCACCGGTATCGACCCCGACACGTTCTGGTCCGGCGTCGACAAGGTGGTCGCCGACCTCACCCCCAAGAACCAGGACCTCCTCGCCCGCCGCGATGAGCTGCAGGCCCAGATCGACCGCTGGCACCGGGCCCGCATCATCGGCGGGTTCGATCCCGAGGAGTACAAGCAGTTCCTCACCGACATCGGTTACCTCGAGCCGGAACCCGACGACTTCTCGATCACCACCGCCGGCGTCGACGACGAGATCACCACGACCGCCGGGCCGCAGCTGGTGGTGCCGGTGCTCAACGCCCGCTTCGCTCTCAACGCGGCCAATGCCCGCTGGGGCTCGCTGTACGACGCGCTGTACGGCACCGACGTGATCCCCACCGACGGCGGCGCGGAGCCGGAGGGCGGTTCGTCCGGCGGCGGATACAACCCAGTGCGTGGCGACAAAGTCATCGCCTACGCCCGCACGTTCCTCGACGGCGCCGCGCCGCTGGCGCAGGGCTCTTGGGCCGACATCACCGGCCTGGCCGTCACCGATGGTGCGGTGACCGCCACGCTGGGCGACGACTCCGTTTCTCTCGAGGACCCGGCCCAGTTCGCCGGTTACCTCGGTGAGCCCGACGCTCCGACCGCGGTGCTGCTGGTCAACCACGGCCTGCACATCGAGATCCTCATCGACGCCGACTCCCCCATCGGGTCCACCGACAAGGCCGGCATCAAGGACGTCGTGCTCGAGTCGGCGATCACCACGATCATGGACTTCGAGGACTCGGTGGCCGCCGTCGACGCCGACGACAAGGTGCTGGGCTACCGGAACTGGCTCGGCCTGAACCGCGGCGACCTCTCCGAAGAAGTCAGCAAGGGCGGCAAGACGTTCACCCGCGTGCTCAACGACGACCGCACCTTCACCGGACCGGACGGCGACGAGATCACGCTGCCCGGCCGCAGTCTCCTGTTCGTGCGCAACGTCGGTCACCTGATGACCAACGACGCCATCGTCTTCGACAACGACGGGGCCGACGGTGCCGAGGTGCCCGAGGGTATCCAGGACGCGCTGTTCACCGGCCTGATCGGCATCCACGGGTTGCGCGACGAGGACGGTAACGGCCCGCTGCTCAACAGCCGCACCGGCTCCATCTACATCGTCAAGCCCAAGATGCACGGTCCCGACGAGGTGGCCTTCACCTGCGAGCTGTTCAGCCGGGTCGAGGACGTCCTGGGCCTGCCGCAGAACACCATCAAGGTCGGCATCATGGACGAGGAGCGGCGGACCACGCTGAACCTCAAGGCCTGCATCAAGGCCGCCGCCGACCGGGTGGTGTTCATCAATACCGGCTTCCTGGACCGCACCGGCGACGAGATCCACACGTCGATGGAGGCCGGCCCGATGATCCGCAAGGGCGCGATGAAGTCCACCGCGTGGATCCAGGCCTACGAGAACCAGAACGTCGACATCGGCCTGGAGACCGGACTTTCCGGCAAGGCGCAGATCGGCAAGGGTATGTGGGCCATGACCGATCTGATGGCCGACATGGTCGAGCAGAAGATCGGCCAGCCCAAGGCGGGCGCGACGACGGCCTGGGTGCCGTCGCCGACCGCGGCCACGCTGCACGCGATGCATTACCACGCAGTCGACGTGTTCGCGGTCCAGAAGGAGCTCGAGGGCAAGCGCCGCTCCACCATCGAAGAGCTGCTGACGGTTCCGCTGGCCAAGGAGCTGGCATGGGCGTCCGACGAGATCCGCGAGGAAGTCGACAACAACTGTCAGTCGATCCTCGGCTACGTGGTGCGCTGGATCGACGCGGGCGTCGGCTGCTCGAAGGTGCCCGACATCCACGACGTCGCCCTGATGGAGGATCGCGCCACACTGCGGATCTCCAGCCAGCTGCTGGCGAACTGGCTGCGGCACGGGGTCATCACCGCCGATGACGTCAAGTCCAGCCTGCGCCGGATGGCGGCCGTCGTCGACGAGCAGAACGCCAAGGACCCCGACTTCCGGCCGATGGCGCCGGACCCGGACGCCAGCATCGCGTTCCAGGCGGCTCAGGAGCTCATCCTCGACGGCGGCGCGCAGCCCAACGGCTACACCGAGCCGATCCTGCACCGACGCCGGCGCGAGTTCAAAGCCGCTGACAGCGCGCACTGAGGTTCAACGACAGACCAGGTCAACAACAAGGTAGGTATGGGACGACTTGGGTAGACACAGCCTCCCCGATCCCGACGACTCCGACTCGACCAGGCGGCAAGGACCGGCGCCCGACGAGTCGCAGACCGAACGCTTCGGCGCCGCAGAGCGCCCCGACGGACAGGGTCCCGACGGACAGCGCAGCGGTGGCTGGGACATTGGCGAGTGGACCGGTAGCCACCGGGCGATCACCCCGGGCCGCCGCGGCCTCTCGGTCGGTGTCATCGTCGCGCTGATCAGCGTGGTCGTGATCGTCGGCGCCGTGATCCTGTGGCGGTTCTTCGGCGACGCGCTGTCGAGCCGCTCGGACACCGCTGCCGCTCGCTGCGTCGAGGGCGAGGTCGCCGTCGCGGTCGCGGCCGACCCGGCGATCGCCGACACCGTCACCACGCTGGCCCAGCGCTACAACGACACCGCCGAGCCCGTCGGCGACAAGTGCGTGAAGGTCAACGTCACCTCTGCCGACTCCGACCAGGTGTTCAACGGCTTGTCCGGGGACTGGCCCGGTGACCTGGGGCAGCGCCCTGCCCTGTGGATACCCGGCAGCTCGGCGTCGGAGGCCCGTTTGGAGGCCAAGACCGGGCCGCGCACCGTCAGCGACAGCCGCTCCCTGGTCACCTCGCCGGTCGTGCTGGCCACGTCCCCGCAACTCCGAAGCGCCCTGAAGGATCAGAACTGGGGCACTCTGCCGCGGCTGCAGAGCGATCCCGCCGGGCTCGACGAGCTGGGGCTGCAGGGCTGGGGCGGACTCCGTCTCGCGCTGCCACTCGGCCAGGACAGCGATGCGTCGTACCTGGCTGCCGAGGCGGTCGCGTCCGAAGCCGCACCGGCGGGCTCACCGCCCAGCGCCGGGCTGGGCGCCATCAGCACCTTGATGGCCGCGGCCCCGAAGACCGACGACGCGAACGCCGGCACTGCGCTCGACGCGCTCCTCGGCGCCGACGATCCCGCGAGCGCACCGGTGCACGCCGTGGTGACCACCGAGCAGCGGCTCTTCCAGAAGGCCGCGGGTGTGTCCGACGCCAAGTCCAAGCTGGCGGCGTGGCTGCCGCCGGGTCCCACCGCGGTCGCCGACTTCCCCACCGTGTTGCTCTCCGGCGATTGGCTGGCCCAGGAGCAGGTCTCGGCGGCCAGCGAGTTCGCCCGCTTCATGCGCAAGCCCGACCAGCTCGGTGAATTCGCCAAAGCCGGGTTCCGGGTGGAGGGCCAACAACCGCCGTCGAGCGACGTGGTGGACTTCGGCCCGCTCGGCACGCCCGTCGACCTCGGCGACAACGCACTGCGGGCCACCATCGCCGATACGCTGGCCAGCCCGCCGGAAAGCCCGACGGTCACCGTGATGCTCGACCAGTCCATGCCGACCGACGAGGGCGGCAAGGCGCGGCTGAGCAACGTCGTCGACGCGCTGAAGGCGCGCCTGCAGGCGCTGCCCGCCGATTCCGGCGTGGGGCTGTGGACGTTCGACGGGGTGTCGGGGCGCTCAGAGGTGCCGCAGGGACCGCTGTCAGACCAGGTCGACGGCCGGCCGCGCTCGGCGGCGCTGACCGCGGCGCTCGACGGGCAGTCACCGTCGAACGGTGGCGCGGTGTCGTTCACGACGCTGCGCCTGGTCTACACCGACGCGTCAGCGAAATATCGCCAGGGTCAGAAGAATTCGGTGCTCGTGATCACGGCCGGCCCGCACACCGACCAGTCGCTGGGTGGCGACGGGCTGCGCCAATACATCAGCGGTGCCTTCAATCCGGCCACGCCCGTCGCGGTCAACGTGATCGACTTCGGCGACGACCCCGACCGGTCCACCTGGGAGGCCGTCTCACAGACGACCGGCGGCACCTACCAGAACCTGTCCAGCTCGTCGGGACCCGAACTGGCGGCGGCCATCGCCGCGATGATGGGCTGAGCACCGCCCGCAACTGCTGTTCTGGCCGTATATTGACGTCCGTGACCAGGGGGTTCTGGCGTAAGAACGGCGTCTCACGCGGTGTCCGTGTCCTGGCCACCACGCACTTCACGCCGGTCTGGCGGGGGCTGCGCGCGACCCCGGGTGTGTCGAATCTGGTCAACCGCTGGCTCATCAACTCGCTGATCTACACGATGCGGACCCGGCCCGGTGCGTTGAGCACCATGCAGGACTGGACGTCGTGGGAGTCGCTGCACGACCGCACCTTCAGCCAGCGGCACCTGGAACCGTCGCCCGCCTACGCAGCCAGCCTGCCGTCGCCGGCCACCGTGGCGCGGGTGTTCGCGCGGGCAGGCTCGCAGTGTCCGGAGTCGTCGAAGTCGACGCTGCTGTTCCCGATTTTCGCGCAGTGGTTCGTCGACGGGTTCCTCCGTACCGACCCGGGCAACGACAGAAAGAACACCTCGACACACGACATCGACCTGAGTCAGCTCTACGGCCAGGAGGCCGCGGTGACTGCCCTGCTGCGCGAGGGCACCGGCGGCCGGCTCAAGACCGAACCCACGCTGAAGGCGGAGTTCCCGCCGTACCTGTGCGACGCCGACGGCAGAGTGAAGCCCGAATTCGAAGACCTGGAAACGGTTTTCGACGGCAGAGACCTCAAGGCGACACGCGGCGGTGCCGTGCCCGACGGGCTGCAGTCGAAGCTCTTCGCGCTCGGGATCCCGCGGGGCAACATCCACTACGGCTTCGTGATGATGAGCACTCTGTTCCTGCGCGAACACAACCGCATCGCCGGGTTGATCAGCAGGAAGCATCCGGAGTGGAGCGACGACCGGGTGTTCGACACCACCCGCAACACGCTGACGGTGGTACTGCTCAAGATCGTCATCGAGGACTACATCAACCACATCACCCCGATCAAGTTCCCGCTGTTCGTGGAGCCCGGCATCGGCGCCAGCGAGCGGTGGTATCGGCAGAACTGGATGTCGGTCGAGTTCAACCTGCTGTACCGGTGGCATTCCCTGGTGCCCACCGAGGTCACCGTCGGCGGGCGGCGGCAGCGCTTCGCCGATCTGTGGTGGGACACCCGCCCCGTCACCGAGCACGGACTGTCCGCGTTGTTCGATGAGGCGTCGCGGCAGCCGTGCAGCACGATCTCCCTCGGCAACACGGACCCGAGCCTGCTCGCGATCGAGGAGAAGTCGATCGGGATCGGCCGTGACACCGCGCTGCAGTCGTTCAACGCCTACCGGCAAGCGTGTGGCTTCCCCACCCTGAGGAGCATCGACGACCTGACCTCGAATCGGCGGGTGCGCGAGGCGCTCACAGCGTGTTACGGCGCCGACGGGATCAACAATGTCGAACTGTTCGTCGGACTGTTCGCCGAGGACATCCGGCGCGGCAGCACGCTGCCGCCGCTGATGAGTGCGATGGTGGCGGTGGACGCCTTCTCCCAAGCGTTGACCAACCCGCTCCTGGACCCCGGCGTGTACGGTGAAGCGACGTTCTCCGAGGTCGGGTGCGCGGTGATCGACGCGACGACGACCTTGTCGGACGTGGTGCTGCGCAACATTTCCGGCGAGGCGCCCTCGCCGCGGGTCAGCCTGGGCCGGCGCCGGTGGCGGTCAGGGTAGATCGGACGGCGAGCAACTGCTGGAAAGGGTCGGTTGCGCGGTGCGACACGAGCCGTTTCGCGTACGGGATTGCCCACTGACAAGCAACAATGATATGACAGCGTTACCAGTTCGACGCGTGGGGATGCGACGATCAGCTAACAGTATGGCGATGAGGGGGAGCGAGCGCTTGATGCCGACCCGACGGTCACGCAACGCCCGATCCTCTGCTGCGCCCCGCGACTGGCGGGACCGCAAGCGCTACGTCTGGCTGCTCGGCATCGTGATCCCGATCCTGGTGCCCACCTCGTGGGCAGCGGTGTTGCTCACCGGGTCGGGACGGTTCTGGTGGTCCGGTCCGGCCTTGATGCTGCTGATCATCCCGCTGCTGGACTACCTCGTCGGCCCAGACTCGGAGAACCCGCCGGACAGTGTGCTGGCCTACCTCGAGCAGGATCGCTACTACCGGTGGGCCACCTATATTTATCTGCCCGCCCAGTACGTGTCGTTGGTGCTGGCGTGCTGGCTGTGGACCGGTGGCGGCGGGGTGACGATGACGCCGCCGGACAAGGTCGGATTGATGCTCACGGTCGGCGGCATCGGTGGCATCGCGATCAACACCGCGCACGAGCTGGGTCACCAGCGTGACCGCGCGGAACGCTGGCTCAGTAAGGTCGCGCTGGCGCAAACCGGCTACGGCCACTTCTTCGTCGAACACAATCGAGGCCACCACGCCCGAGTGGCCACCCCGGAGGACCCGGCGAGCTCGCGCCTCGGCGAAAGCGTGTACGCGTTCTACTGGCGCTCGATCCTGGGCAGTCTGCGTTCGGCCTGGTCGCTGGAGAGCCGGCGGCTGCGACGGCACGGGCGCAAGGTCTGGACGCTGCACAACGACGTGCTCAACGCCTGGGTGATGACGGTCGCGCTGTTCGCCACGCTGATCATCGGATTCGGTGTCGAAGTGGCGCCGTGGCTGATCGGCCAGGCGCTGCTCGGCATCTTCCTGCTCGAGACCATCAATTACCTCGAGCACTATGGCCTGCGTCGGCAGCGCCGGCGCGACGGCTGCTACGAACCGGTGCGGCCGGCGCACAGCTGGAACAGCAATTCGGTGATCTCCAACGTGTTCCTGTTTCACCTGCAACGGCACTCCGATCACCACGCGAACCCGCAGCGCCGGTATCAGGCGCTGTGCCATGCCGACGAAGCGCCACAGTTGCCGGCGGGCTACGCCGCCATGGTGGTGCTGGCGCTGTGCCCGCCCCTGTGGCGGCGGGTCATGGATCGGCGCGTGCGGGAGCACTACCGCGGGGACCTCCGGCTGGCCGCGTTGCGGCCGCGCGAGGCGCAGCGGTCACTGCCGCGGGGCTGAGGCCACCGCCCGGGTCTTCTTGAGCGCGATCGCCGCGGTCCGCATCGACAGCGTCGGCGACACCCGCTCCAGGTACCACAGCGCCTTCCACCAGCGCGGGACGACGATGATGGCCTGGTTGCGCAGGACGCCGCGCAGCGCCTGCTCGGCGAACTGGGCTGGTTCAATGGGCCGCAGTGTTTCGCCCAGCGAGATCAGGTTCTCTCGGCTCAGCGTGCGATTGCGGCCGTATTCGCCGCCGGACAGGATCGGCGTGCGCACCACCCCGGGGCACAGCACCGACACCTGGACGCCGTGCGCGGCCGCTTCCACGCGCAGCGTTTTCGACAGCGCGACGACGGCGTGCTTGGTGGCCGCGTAGCCGGCCTGAGCGGAGGTGGTGATCAGGCCGGCCATCGACGCCGTGTTGACGATGTGGCCGCTGCCCTGGGCGATCATCACCGGGTAGGCGGCCTGCACGCCGTGCACGACGCCGCGCAGATTGACGTCGATGATGTCGGTCCAGTCCTCCAGCGTGAGCGCGTCGACCTCGCCGCCGATACCGATACCGGCGTTGTTGAACAGAAAGTCGAGCCGGCCGCTGGTGCGCACCGTCTCGGTGATGGCGGCCTCGAACGCGCCCGCGTCGCGCACATCGAGCGCCACCGCGTGCGCGGTGGCACCGGTGCCGCGCAGGCGTCGGGCAACCGTCTCGGCGGCCTCGATCTGCCGGTCGGCGATCCACACGTGGGCGCCCGCCGCGGCGAGCGACTCCGACAGGGCGGCGCCGATCCCCGAAGCACCCCCGGTGATGAAAGCAATCTTGCCCGCCGCAGTCCTACCCCGTGATGCCACGACGGAAGGATAGCCGCCGGCCGGTGTGTCAGTCGTCCGAGTCGGCGTCGCCCCCCGCGGACGAGGACGCTGCGCTCTTCTCCGCCTTGGGAGTCTTGCTGGTGTTCGCCTTGTCGGTCTTGCTGGTGTCGGCCTTGTCGGCCTTCTCAGCGGCAGCCTTCTCCGCGGCGGCCTTGAGAATCCCCCGCAGTGGCATGCGGTGCTTCCCCCCCGGCGCGGCGGCGCCGTCGGTGTCCCCTGCCGCATCGGACGCCGGGATCGGCCCGGCGTCGGGAGTGACCTCGGGTCCGGTCTCAGACTCGGCGGCCGGTTTCCCACCGGACACCGCACCGTCTGCTGTCTCGGTGTCCGGCTTCTCGGTGCTCGGCTTCTGGGAGTCCGCCGCGGTGTCCGACTTCTCGGTGTCCGACTTCACGGTGTCCGACTTCACGGTGTCCGCCGCGCGGACCAGCGGTCGAACCTGTTTCCCGGCGACAGGGGTGGACACCGATTCTGCGGCGGCCGCCGCCTGCTCGCCCAGCGTGGGCTTGCCCTCCAACCAGGTTCGGTCGTACGCCTTGTCGACGATCTCGCGCAACTTCGGTTCGATGTCGGCGACCAACGATCCGAGCCCCAGGTCGTAGAAGCCCTGCAGCAGCGGCAGATGCTCGGTCGGTGCGTAGACGTAGGTCGTCTTGCCCTCTTTCCAGACGATGTTGTCCGGATCGTCGAGATCGACCTCGTCGTAGCGCAGATGGACGTAGACGAAGGCGGCGACGCCGTTGGCGACCGCGAGAAGATTGAAGGGATTGGTCGGGAAGTCGGCGATCGGGTCGTATTCGCCTGCGACGTCAACGATGTCGTACTGGGTGTCGGTGGGTGTCCGCAGCAGATCACCCCAGAACCAGCCGTTCACCCCGCCGTATTTGCGCCCGCCGTTGCCGAGCAGCACGAACGACAGATCCTCGGGTGCCGGTGCATCCTTGTCCTTGGCGTGATCCTGCAGCCACACCGACGCGATGCGCGCTCCCCCGCTGAACGCGTACACGATCTTCGGGTCGGTTCCGACGTGATCGATCGCCCAGTCGAGACGCGCGACGTTCTCCTTGACGCCGAATTCGATCGGGCCGTACGGCTGGATCCAGTCGTAGGAGACCTCCTTGCACACCTTGGGCGCCTCACAGAGCGCGCCGCCGAGATTGTCGGCCATGTCCCACGGCGTCGGCCCGTGGTGCAGCACCGTCGCGGGTCCCGGCGGGATCACCGGCGACACGCTCGCGGTGGCGGCTGCCGCCGCGGCAGGCATCGCTGCACCGCCGATGGTGAGCGGCAGCGTCGCCGCAATCGGCAGAGCCGCGGCGGTCATCACAGCCTTGGTCGCTCGTTTCACGCCATGGTCCTTCCAGAAGAGACGACCGTGCGGTCGCCGGATGACGAGACAGGTGCTGGGGGTGGAGCGGTACAACCGAGTGGTCGAGCGACGGGAGCGCGAGGGTTCGTGGCCATTGCCTGAGGGCCACGACTGCGCTTCTGCGCTGACGGGGTGCCGGCGCGTCGACCGCCGCGGACGTTACCGTATGCAACTAGTTTTTGCGTGGCTACACAGCAAACTCATGGTGAGTGAAATTCGGCTACTGACTGCATGTTGAGCGGTAGTGGCTATCCCGACGTTGTCGCGGCGCCACGTGCGTTGCCGAGAGACCCCGACGGACCGTGCCCGCCGTCGGCGTGGCGATTCGCACCAAAATCTCTGTCAGACAAGCGTTTTCGCATTTCGCCGAGCTGTGCGCGGGAGATGTGCAGGCGTCTGCCGGAGCATCCTGGCAAGCTCGCGTTCCGTTGCTGACTGGCAGAGCATGTCAGTTGAGTTTGCTCTGAGCGCCGACTTTCTTACTCCGCAGTCAGTTCCGCCTTTCGCGCCAGCAGGACAGGGGCCGAACGCACGGGCTAGGGCGGAGGCAATGTTCACCTGCGGGACAACTACCTGCAAAGGTGTGCTACAGGTGATGGTACAGACCAAAAATTTTTTTTAGCCGGTCAGGTCTCAGCAACGTCTCGACGCCATTCTCTACGAATACAGAGACACCCATAACAACGTTAATGTAATTTTTGCTCGCTTCGAGTTATTAGTGACGGGCCGTGCGCTTTGATGGCATATCAGCCACAGAACAGTTCTTCGTATCGACGGACTCGTTAGATTTCCCGACGTCGCTCGAACCAATTCTCTACCAATGTAGAGAACTTATAAACAATGGGTAACAGCAATAGCTGTTCACTTTGCCTGAATTGCGTCTATTGGAAATGTCGTGTTTTTGCTACGAACTTCTTGACGGACGCGCAATATGCTCTTGTCGCGCCGAGCACGGCGAGTCGACAATCAGTTCAATTCGGGGAGATGTCATGAAGAACACCATTCGCAAAGCCGGTGTTGCCTGTGGCACCGCTTTTGCCTCCATCGCGATAGCGTTGACCACTGCCACGGGAGCCAGTGCCGTGAGCACCGCGGTGATCATCGGCGGTATCAAGATCAAGTCCATGGACGACACGTTGATGAAGCCGCTGCTCGAGGGCGCCTTCAAGAACGATGTTCGAACATCGGTGACGTGGCCGGCCGAAGCCGGGCCGTACTCGGGCAAGGGCGACATGACACTCGGCGCGTCGATTCGCATCGGCATCCCGAACCTGGACGCTGCGATCGACACTGCCGTCGGCAATCTCTCGGCTCCCACGGACAAGGTCACGGTCGTCGGACTGTCGGCCGGCTCGCTCGTGGTCAACGAGGTGATGCGCCAGTGGATGGAAGAGGGCACGATGCCCGACCCCTCGAAGGTGACGTTCATCGTCGTCGAGGACTCCAGCCGCCAGGAACTGATCAAGGACGCCAAGTACAGCTCGAAGTACGACTACACCTACCAGCCGCCACCCGTCACGCCGTTCAACGTGGTCGTGATCACCGGTGAGTACGACGGCATGGCCGACATGCCCGACCGTCCGTGGAACTTCCTGGCGATGGCCAACGCGATGGCCGGCTCGATCGTCGTGCACGTTCCCGTCATGTACACGACCTCGATGGCAGAGCTGGAAGCGCTGAAGGGGACGATGTACTACGAGAAGACGGTCAACGCCAAGGGCGGTGTCACCGAGCACTACCTGGTTCCCACCACCACACTGCCGCTGGTGCAGCTGATGCCATGGCTGAAGCCTAAGGAGGCCGAACTCAAGGCCAAGATCCAAAAGGGCTACAGCCGCTACGACGTGGTAACCGCGCCGGCCGTCAAAGCTGCCGCGCTCACCGCACCCGACGTCACGGCGCCCGAAGAGACGTCCGATGCCGGCAGCACGACCGGTGAGGAAGCCTCTGCCGGACAGGCCCAGCCGGAGCCGAAGGTGACGGCACAGGATCGTCGTGACGCACGGGCCGAGGCTCGGGCAGAGGCCAAGGCCAAGCGGGCCGAGGCCAAGGCGGCTCGCGCCGAGGCCAGGGCCACCGCGAAGGCGGAGGCGGCCGCCAAGCGTGAAGCACGGAAGGCGGCCCGCCAGCAGGCTGCCGAGGGCGACGGCTCGTCGTCCGATGGATCTGGGTCGTCTGATTCCTCCGGCTCCTCGGAGTAAGCCCTCCCCGGAACTCGAGGCTGCCTGAAGCCTTCAGACACCCGCCCGAAGCCCCGGCCCTGTCCGGGGCTTCGTGGTGTCTGCGATCAGCTGACGCGGGTACGACGATGAGCGCATCGACGGGGATACGGCCTAAACTGCTGTGGCCGAAGACCTATTTGCTGTGAGGTAGCGTTGATGTCCATGGATGTGCCGCAGTACGACGCAATCGTCGTGGGCGCCGGTTTCGGCGGAATGGGTGCCGCGATCCAGCTCAAGAAGATGGGTTACGACAACCTCCTGATCATCGATCGCGAGGACGACCTGGGTGGCACGTGGCACGTCAACCACTACCCCGGACTGGCCGTCGACATCCCGTCGCCGACCTACTCCTACTGGTTCGAGCCCAATCCGCGGTGGTCCCGGCTCTACGCCCCCGGCTCGGAGCTCAAGGAGTACGCCGACCACGTCGCCGACAAGTACGACGTGCGCCGGCACATGCGCTTCAATGCGCCGGTCGACGGCGCGCGATGGGACGAGGAGAACGAGCTCTGGCAGGTCACCCTGTCCGGCGGCGAGACGCTGACCTCCCGCTTTCTCGTCACCGCGACCGGCTACCTGTCGCAGCCGCGCAATCCCGACATCCCCGGTATCGACGACTTCGCCGGCCGGATCATCCACAGCATGGACTGGGATGACGACTACAACCCGGCGGGCGAGCGGATCGGTCTGATCGGTACCGGCGCCACGGCGGTGCAGTTGATCCCCGAGCTGTCCAAGACCGCGGCCGAGCTCACGGTCTATCAGCGCACCCCGATCCATGTCGTGCCGAAGATGGATTTCGCGATTCCGCCTGTCGTGCGTCGGCTGTTTGCCCGGGTGCCCCTGCTGCAGCGCCTGTTCCGCTTCACCACGGATGCCAATCTCGAGGTGATGATGATCCTGTCGGTGATCAACTACAAATACTTCCGGCAGCTCAACGTCTTCGCGTCCTACCTGTCGCAATGGCATCGGTTCATGTCGATCCGCGACAAGAGCCTCCGAAAGAAGTTGACCCCCGACTACGACTTCGGATGCAAGCGGCCCACCTATTCGAACTCGTACTACAAGACGCTGGCCAGACCGCATGTGCACCTGCAGACCGCCGGCATCGAACGGGTCGTCTCCGACGGCATCGTCGCCTGCGACGGCACCAAGGCCTCGATCGACACGCTGGTGCTCTGTACCGGATTCGACATCTGGGAAGCCAACATCCCGGCCATCGAACTGATCGGCCGCGACGCCCGCAACCTCGGTAAGTGGTGGCGCGACAACGGGTTCCAGTCGTATCAGGGTGTCACGGTGCCTGCGTTCCCCAACCTCTTCATGCTGGCCGGGCCCTACGCATCCAGCGGTCTGTCGTACTTCAACACGATGGAATATCAGATGCGGCACATGGACCGGCTGTTCGGTGAACTGCAACGGCGCGGCGCACGCGTCTTCGAGGTCACCGAGCAGGCGAATACGGAGTTCCGCGAACGAATGTCGGCGAAGCTGGGCAAGACCGTGTTTCGGCAGGGCGACTGCGCACGGTCGCGGTCCTACTACTTCAGCCCCAGCGGGGAGACCCTTGTGCGGCCGGCGTCGACGAACGAAACCAACCGCGAGAACGAGAGCTTTCCGCTCAGTCACTACGCCTTCGCCTGACGTCGCAGGTCAGAATCGGTTTTCCCGGTTCCTGTGAACCCGGTGGCTAGCATGGCTACATGAATGTGCGGCGGGCGAAGAGCGTTCTCGGATCAGTGATTCTGGCGCCGGCGGCGGTGCTGGCCGGTATCGCCGGCGCGCCCGCGGTGCAGGCGCAACCCTGCCCCGACATCGAGGTGATCTTCGCTCGGGGCACCGGCGCCGACCCGGGCCTGGGGTTCGTCGGCGATGCCTTCGTCGACGCGCTGCGATCCAAGGTCGGCGGTCGATCCGTAGGCGCTTACGCCGTCAACTATCCGGCAGGCTTCGACTTCGACAAGTCGGCTCCCGCCGGCGCTGCTGACGCCACCGCCCGCGTGCAGTGGATGGCCGACAACTGCCCGTCGACTAGACTGGTGCTCGGCGGCATGTCCCAGGGCGCCGGCGTGATCGATCTGATCACCGTGGACCCGCAGCCGCTGGGCCACTACACGCCAACCCCCCTGCCCGCGCATCTCTCCGACCACATCGCCGCCATTGCGGTGTTCGGCAATCCGCTGCGTGACGTCAAGGGCGGCGGTCCGTTGCCTGCGATGAGCAGCACCTACGGCCCGCGCAGCATCGACATGTGCGCCCTCGACGATCTGTTCTGCTCCAAGGGGCTGAGCCTGCCGGCGCATTTCGCCTACGTGGACAACGGGATGGTCGCGCAGGCGGCCGACTTCGTCGCCGGCAAACTCTGATCGTCGAGCAAACCCGCTACCCACCTCGGCGCACCTCTAAACCCGTTTGACTCCGCAATCTCATAAGTCATAATTGACGGTTCTCCTGATTTCAGAAACTCACAGCTTAACGTCCTGATCCTGGGCTCTCCGGCGAGTAGTTTGTGCGCTACGCAGCAAATTGCAGCGCCGGGGAGGGCACGTGCGGTTCATCAACAGGTCAGCTAAGCAATCGGCGCGTCGCTGGGTCGCGGTGACCGCCGCGGTGGCGGTGTTTCCCGCGATGCTCGCCGTGCCCAGCCTCGCCGCGGCACCCACTGCGGAAGCGGCCCTGCCCGATCAACTCAAAGTGGTCACCCTCGCGCTGTACCCGGGCCACAACAGCGACGACCACGGCGGCATCATGTGCACCGGCACGCGCACCTGCACACCGGTGGAGTATCCGTACCTCGATCGCTACACCGGGGCAGACGATCTGCAGGCCGCGTTCGCCTCGACCGACTTCACTGCGCCCATGGTCGTGTTCGGATACAGCCAAGGCGCGCGAGTCGTTTCGCAGTGGCTCGAAGACCACGCCGGGACCGAAGGGGTGCCGACCCCGCAGCAGGTGAGCTTCGTGCTCATCGGCAATCCCGAGCGCAAGTACGGCGGTACGCACCGCCGGCTCGGCTCGATCACGCCCGATACCGATTACGGGATCATCGATGTGACACGGCAATACGATCGGGCCTCCGACTGGCCGGACAACCCGATGAACCTGCTGGCTTTCCTGAACGCCAACGCCGGGCTGACGAACACCCACGTCGACTACGACGACATCAACATCTACGACCCGGGCAACTACGTCTGGAAAGAAGGCAACACCATCTACGTCTTCGTCCCGACGGAGAACATCCCGTTGCTGGAGCCGCTGCGCAAGATGGGGCTGGACAAGCTCGCCGACGAACTTAACGGTCCGCTGAAAGCGAAGATCGAGAAGGGCTACGACCGGTCCTACCTACCCGACTCCCCCGGCTGGCCACCAGATCTGCTGCCCCCCATCGTGCCGCCATCCGAGCCCGACCCTGTGACCGAGCCGCAGACTCGCACCGCCACTCGGTTGGCGAGCGTGCTGAGCACGGCGCGGGAGGAACGAAAGGCCCGCGCAGCCGAGGATACGGATGCGCCCGCCGCTGTCCCTGAACAGGACTTGAAAGACTCGACGGCCCCGGATGACTCGAAAGACCAGGCGTCAGTTGTCGACGACCACGAGGGCACGCCCGGCACGAGTGCGGCAGACAAGCCGACCAAACAGCAGAAAGCGGCCGACCGCGCGGCCACCCGCAAGCGACCCTTCGCCCGGCCGTTCGACCGGGACAACGCGTCCGCGGGCAGGGCGTCGAAGACGACTCCGCGCGCGGACGGCGCATCCGCGCAGGAGTGAGGAACCGAGCTGTGCTTGGCTCTAGGTCATGGACGTCAGCCATCTCGCACCGATCGAACAGACCGCTCTGCTGACCGAATACTGCCGCGCCCTCGACCGGCGCGCAGCCCCACCGATCCTCGGGGACCGGTGGGCCGCCGGCACCGTCGACGCCATCGACTACGACTTCACCAGCCTCGCCGCCACTCCCAGCGTGGTGCCGCTGGTGGCCCTGCGCGCGAAGATGCTCGACGACGTCATCCGCGAGTTCCTGTCCCAGCACGCCGATGCCGTGGTGGTCGATCTGGGGGCCGGATTGTCCTCGGCTGTGCACCGGGTGAACCCGGGCCCCGGCGTCGACTGGTACAGCGTCGACCGGCCCGCGGTGCTCAGTCTGCGTGCCGCCGTACTGCCGGCCCACCCGGCCGACCACGCGGTGCCCGCCGATCTCACCGCCCCGGGCTGGGCCGAGCAGATCCCGGCCGACCGGCCCGCGATGGTTTTCGCCGACGGGTTGATCGCCTTCCTCGACGAAGCGGCCGTGAAAGCGTTGTTCCGCGATGTGACAACCCATTTCGCGACAGGGCTGCTCGCGTTCAACGACTACGGACCGGTGAGCAGAGCCAACCGGCTTCTGGGGCGGCTGGCCACCTCACGCAAGACGAACTCGCCCCACAACCAATGGAATTTCCCGGGATTCGCAGATGCCCGCCGACCGGAATCCTGGAATCCGGCGTTGACGCTGCGCGACGAGGCCAGCGTGATGAGGCGACCCGAGGCGGCGACGTTCCCCCGCGGGCTGCGCCTGGCTGCGCGGCTTTCGCACCGGATCCCGGCGATCGCCCGCAAGGCGCGGGTGCTGTCCTACCGGTTCTAGCGGTCGCCGTTGCCCGCCGAGACCGAATCGGCGGCACGCGGTGCGGCCGGGGTGCGGCGATGTACCACGACGCGACCGCCCTGAGCCGGCGTGACGGTGACACCCCGGCTGTGCGGTTTCTCATCGGGTGCGCTGGTCGGCTCGATGCGGAACTCACGCAGGATGGTGCGCAGCGTGACCTCCATCTCCATCGTCGCGAACGAAGCGCCGATGCAGCGCATCATGCCGCCGCCGAACGGAATCCACGCGAACGGGTTGGGCGGTTTGCCGACGAAGCGATCCGGGTCGAACTTCTCGGCATCGGGGAAGCTGTCCTCGGCGGCCATCGCGAGCTGCGTGCTCGCCAGGATCGTGGCACCCTCGGGAATGACCCACTCCCCCAATTGGATTCGAGTACGAGCCCGGCGCAGCGCGGCAGTCAGCACCGGGCGGGTGCGCTGCGACTCGGCGATGGTGGCCAGCAGCAGTTCGTTGCCGCCCGCGTCGACCTCGTCGGTCAGCCGGGCCAGCAGGTCGGGATGGCGGCGGATGCGCTCGATGGTCCACGCCAGCTGCGTCGAGGTCGTCTCGTGGCCGGCCACCAGCATGGTGAGCAGCTCGTCGACGATGTAGCTGTCCGGAAGCGGTGAGCCGTCGTCGTAACGGGCCTGCAGCAGTAGCGACAGCACATCGCCGCGGTCGGCGAAGTCTGGATCCGAACGAGCTTGGCTCATGACGGATTTCAGCAGCTCGTCCATCCGGCGGCGGTACCCGGCGAACTTTCCGCCGGGGCTCCACGGTCCCACGTCTTTGCGCACGATCGATGGCATCAGCGCGATCTTCGACCCGAACTCCACGGCCTTGGGCATGAGCTCGCGCATCTCGTCGAGCTCTGCGCCCTCGGCGCCGAACACCGTCCGCAGGATCGTGTTCAGCGTGATCCGCATCATCGGATCGACGGTCGGGAACTCGACCCCGTCGGCCCACGTGCCGATCTCGCGGAGCACCTCCTGTTCGGTGACGCTCTCGTAGGCGCGCATGTTCTTACCGTTGAACGGCGGCAGCAACAGCTTACGGCGGGCGAGCAACGCATCGCCCTCGAGGTTGAAGATGGAACCGGGGCCGAGCACGTCGCCGCCCAGGTTGTTCTGCGGCCGGCCGATCAACTCGCGGCTGCTGCTGAACAGTTCCTTGACCAGAGCGGGATCACTGATCACCACCGTCGTGCCGAACACCGGCACCTGGAGCGTGAACGTCGAGCCGTAACGGCGACCCAGCGCCGCGATGGACCCGTAGCGCGCCGCGAGTACGACCGCGCCCTGCAGCAGGCTGGGCACGCGCGGGCCTGGCGGCAGCTTGATCGGATCTGTGGTGGCCGCTGTCATGGTGTCACCTCTTTGACTACGTCAGGCGATCTGATAATCGCTGAGCGGAAAGTGTTCCTGTTCTTTGACGGCCGCTCGGATGGATGTGGGCCGGAACAGCGGCGCCTCACCGGACTTGTTGAACCAGTATGACCTCGAATTGGTGCAATCGCCGAGCCGGAACACCGAGTCGTCGAGCAACGTCAGCATGCGGTCGAGGAACCGGTCGTTGGCTTCCTCGGTGACCTCGAACGCACGGCCGCCGCTGCGCTGTAGTTCGCCGAAAAGCCGCTTCATGTGCCGCATCTGGTATTCGACGGTGTCGAACCAGGACATGCCGACCCAGGCGTACGGGCTGGCCTGGTTGATCATGTTCGGGAACAAGGGCACGGTCATGCCCTCGTAAGCTTGGAACCCGTTCTCCCGCCACCACTTTCCGAGGTCGCGGCCTTCGCGACCGATCACCGGGATCGCCGGCAGGTTGGATTCCCACACGTCGAAGCCCGTGGCGAGGACCAGGGTGTCGACGGTGCGCTTGACGCCGTCGCTGGTGATGATGCCGTCGGGTTCGATGCGTTCGATGCCCGCGGTCTCCAGATGTACGTGCGCCTTGTTCAGTGCGCGGTAGTACACGTTCGACAGCGTCGGGCGTTTGCACCCGAAGTCGTAGTTCGGGGTGAGCTTGCGTCGCAGCTCGCGGTCCCGGATCGACAGGAAGCGGTGCAGGGCACCGATCGCGGCCGCTGCGCTGTTGACCGGCCGGAACTGCCGGAACTTCCACATCGCGATGGTCACCATGAGGTCCATGAACAGATCGCTGGACAGCCGCAGAAGCCGTTGTGCCACAGGTAATCTCGCGAACAGCTTCTGGGCGGCGGGGCCGAAGGACAGGTCGAATTTCGGCATGACCCAGATCGGCGTGCGCTGATACACCGTCAGCTCGGCGACGTCGTCCGCGAGCTTAGGGATCAACTGGACGCCGGTCGATCCGGTCCCGATGATCGCCGCTTTCTTGCCGCGCAGCGAGTAGTCGTCGTTCCACTCCTGCGCGTGCAGCACCGTGCCGGCGAAGTCCTCGATGCCGGGGATGTCCGGCTTCTTGGGCTGGCTGAGGTAGCCGGTTGCCAGGATCAGGAACTGCGCCCGCAGTGTCTCCCCACCTTGCAGCGAGACCTGCCAGGTCTGGGTCTCCTCGTCCCAACGGGCACCGTCGACCGTGGTGTTGAAGCGCATGTAGCGCCGCAGGTCGTATTTGTCGGCGACGTGATCGGCGTAGGTCTTGAGCTCAGCGCCGGGGGCGTAGAGCCGCGACCAGTACGGGTTCGGTTCGAACCAGTACGAGTACGTCGTGGACGGGACGTCGACCGTCAGACCCGGATACCGGTTGACATGCCAGGTACCGCCGAGATCGTCCTCCCTGTCGAGGATGACGATCCGGCGGTACCCCAGCCTGTTGAGCTGGATCGCGGCGCCCATTCCGCCGAATCCCGCACCGACGATGACAGCGTCGTACTGCTCGGTACTCACGTAGCGATAGTACGGGCGATCGCAGTCCCGCTCCTACTTGCTGTCACCGCCGTCGGACTTGTCCGCGCCGGCCTTGGCGCTTGCGCCACCGGCACCCGCGTCACGCTTGCCGAACTTAGGAGCCTTCTTGGCCGGAGCCGAGCTGTCCGATGAATCCGCGCCTGCGCCACCGGCATTTGCGGCGTCGGTCTTGCGATCCTTGTTGCCGAACGACCACTTCTTGGTGGGCTTGGCGGTGTCGTCGGACGACTTGCCGTCATCGGTCTTGTCGACGACCGGGGTGACAACGGGAGCCGGGGTCTGGCTGACCTCACCCTTGTCGGCATCCGTGTCATCGGTCTTGACCGTGTCGGTCTTGGCGTCCTGCAGCTTGCCCTGGTTGAACTTATCGGTCAGGTTCTGGATCGCGTTCGCCAGGAAGTCGTTCTTCTTGGCCGGCTTGACCGTGTCGGCAACCGAGGTGTCCTTGACGGGCTCCTCGACAGCGGTCTGGACCTCAGGCGTGGTCTTGGCCGCCAGCAGCGCGGTGCCCACCGACTTCGAGGTCTCTTCCTCGGGCAGATCCCCGATCCACTTGCCGTCTGGGCCGTAGTTCTTCTTGTACTTCAGCGGCACGTAGCTGTTCGGCGGGATGTCGTCGCCCGGCTTCCAGTCCGTCGGCATGAACGGATCCGCCGGGTTGCAGGTCGGGCACAGCACCTTGGCGAACGGCCGCAGCACGTACGCCGACAGCGACATCTGCGGGTTCCACAGCGTGCTCTGCGGCACGAAGGGGTACCAGCTCTTCCACAGCGCCGACGTCAGCCGGACCGTGGTGTCCCAGATCTCCTTGCCGGACGGGAAGTCCACCGGCTCCGGATCGTTGAGCAGGTAATCCCACGTGGCGTTCCAGCCGGCACTGGGATCGAGCTTGACGGTCTCGCCCGACCAGTTCGTGGGCAAGCCGTCCTCGCCGAGCTCCTGCCCCCAGTAGGTCTCGTTCGCGCTGATCGGGTTGATCACCTCGGGGAACGTGTAGCCGTTTCCGAGGTAGAACTCCCACGGCGCCACGGTGAACATGTGGCTGAGGATGCTCTCCGGGTGCGGGCACGGCGGGAACCCGGAGCAGCCCGCATCCATCGGCAGGTTCGCAGCGAGGAAGTAGAACGTGGCGATGCCCGCCTGCTCCGAGTACGGCTTGAAGGGCAGGAGCATGTCCACGAAGCCCTTGGTCATCTCCTCGTTCGGCGGATCCCACCCGAGGACGTTGACGTCGCTGTAGACCCACCAGCTCTTGCTCTCCTCCATGGCCGCGGAGAAGCGGTTGATCGCATCGATCTCGGCCTGCGGGACGCTCAGCACCGCGTTGAACAGGTTCGGAATGATGTTGGCGTAGGACTGGCCCGGCTTCAGGCCCGTGCTCGCCGCAACCAGGTCCACGTCCATCGATGAGATGGTCCGTTCCTGGGCGGCGCTCACCGCGGCCTCGACCGGCAGTACCGACCCCGCCGCGATCAACGACGCGCCGACAAGCGCAACGCCTGTCGTGACGTACGGTCGCAACGCTGACTGCATCTGTGCATCCCTCTCGTCGGACGTGCTTAGGGGGTCTCGCGTAACGGGTCACGACGAGATCACGATGACAGTACCGAAGTGTGATGCAGGTGTCCAGCTATTGCGAAATTGCTACGCCGTCACATGTGTCCGCGGAGAAATGCACGTTTCGCCTGCCTAGCGCACTCGGCGGGAAATTCGCCACGGGCGGACCCAGTCGCCGAAATCCCCTGGCTGGCCGTGGTTTGCAGCTGTCGGCAACGTCAATAAGCTCGGGGCGCGAACCCTCACCAGCAATGTGAAAGCGCAAATACCCCATCGGCGACTGGGCGCTGCAAACCTTTGCCGGAGCGTGCCTGCGGGCCCGTCAGAGCCTCTCGGCCGCCAACCAGGCGTCGATCCGGGCCGCCACGGCCTCCCAGCCGGGCTCAAGCATCATGTTGTGCCCCATCCTGGGGAAGAATTCAGGCTCCGTGCGGTAGGCCCGCGCCGTCGCCTCCACCTCGTCCCGGGTGACGGCACCGTCGTCGGCCGCTCCCAAGACCAGCATCTTCGTGTGGATCCGGCCCGGGCGCGGCCGGTTGAAGATCCCGTCGGTGCCCGAACGGGCGCTCTCTTCGCCCAGCCGTTCGGTGTAGCGGAGCAGCAGGTCCTCGGGGGTGTGCGGCGAGAAGAACCGCTCCCGGGCCAGCGCCGGCGTGCTGACGTACGGAAGCGTCTTGCGCGTCACCGACATCTTGGCGAAGTGCCATGGATGTCGCCGCAGCCACCGCAGCCCCGAGCGCAGATACCCCTGCGGCGGCATCGACGCCATCAGCACCGCCGCCGGGGCCTCGTGGGACTCCAGATACTTCTGCACGACGAAACCGCCCATGGAATGCCCGATCAGAACCGGTGGCGTCGCCAAGGTGGCGGCGACGGCGGCGACATCGGCCTCGTAGTCGTCGAACGTGCAGTCGTTGAGGGGTTTGTCGGTGCCGCTGCCGCCGTGACCTCGCAGGCTGAGCGCGAGCGCGTGATAGCCGCGATTGGCGAACCAGCCCAGGAAGTGCTCTTCCCAGCACCACGCCGCGTGCCAGGCGCCGTGGACGAACAGCAGCGGGGCGGGATGCGCGGCGCTCGCCTGCCCCCGGTCGACAACCTCGAGCATGGTCTCCCTCGGTTTCGGGCGGGTGGGTGGGCAGCGCATCTGCGGGTGGGCAGCGCCCCCGACAGTATGGTTCATGCCATGAGGTCGAGCGCCCGACGAGGCGGAACATCCACCGGCGGGCTGCGATTCGGCCTGCTCGACGGGATAGTCAACACGCGGTTCTCGCCGACCGCGGCCACCCGGTTCGCCGGCGCCACCGTCGCGCTCAACGGCGGGGACTCGCTGTGGGTGGGCGATCACCTGAACTCGCTGATCCCCCGCTCGCTCGCCACCCCCGAGCACCTTGGTGTCGGCGCCAAGCTGGTGCCCAAGGTCGACGCGATCCTCGAGCCCTGGACGATGCTCGGTCACCTGGCGGCCCGCAATCGGTTGACCCGGCTGCGGCTCGGCGTCTGCGTCACCGACGCGAGCCGGCGCAACCCCGCGGTCACCGCGCAGGCCGCCGCCACGCTGCACCTGCTCACCAAGGGGCGGGCCATGCTCGGCATCGGGGTGGGCGAGCGCGAGGGCAACGAACCGTACGGCGTTCCGTGGGAGAAGCCGGTGGCGCGCTTCGAGGAGGCGGTCGCGACGATTCGTGCCCTGTGGAACTCCGGGGGCGAGCCAATCAGCCGGGACTCTGAGTTCTTCCCGCTGCACAACGCGGTGTTCGACCTGCCGCCCTACCGCGGCACCTGGCCGGAGATGTGGGTGGCCGCGCAGGGCCCGCGGATGCTGCGCATCACCGGCCGGCACGCTGACGGCTGGGTGCCGTTCACGATCTCCCGCCCGGCCGACTACGCCCGCTCACTCGACACCGTCCGGACCGTGGCGTCCGACGCGGGCCGCGATCCCGACGTGATCGTTCCGGCGCTCAACCGCGCGGTCGTGGTGGGCCGCACCCGCGACGATGTGGACGAGGCGCTCGACGGGGTGATCCTCAAGTCGTCGGCGTTGGCCGCGCCGGCCGAGGTGTGGGCCCGCCACGGCGCGGTGCACCCCCTGGGCGCGGACTTCTCCGGCGTGCAGGACCTCGTCCCCCAGACCATCGACTACGAGAGCGCGCTCGCCTACACCAAGGCCGTCCCGCCGTCGTTGATGCGCGAAATCACGTTCCACGGCACGGCCGACGAGGTGCTCGGCCAGATCGCGGAGTGGCGTGACCACGGACTGCGGTACCTGCTGGTGCTCAACGCCAGCCAACTGAACCCACGGTTGCGCAAGGCGGTCGCGGCGAGCGGGCCGTTCGGGACCGTGCTGCGGGGGCTCAAGAACCTCTGACGCCGGGTCGAGCACAGACGCGCGGGTACCGGGTTAGCTGCCATCGCCGCAGTGGCCGGTTTCGTTACCTTGCTGGGTGTGATCCGCGCGACACGGGCGGTACGTGCGAAGGACCGCTTTATTTGCCGGCAGGTCAATTTCATGACACTTAGTTCCGAGGTCAGCCGCCTCTGAACGCCTCGAGCTCCGCGGTGCAACTCGCGGGGAAAGAATTCGGGGTCTTTGCACACAGCGGTACCGACACCGTCTATCGTTACTTTGCTACGGTCGCGCCGTCCGCCGCATTCGGGGAGCGGGCTCTGCGCCGCCGTCACCCTCGACCACAGAAGGATTCTCGATGCACACAGCTTTGCGTCCGTACGCGACCGCGGGCGTCGCGCTGGTGGGGGCCAGCCTGATCGCCGTCGGCCCGGTCACCCCCACCCCGCACACCACCCTGGTGCGCGACGCCGACGTCGCGCTGACCGGCTCGGTGGCCAACATCCCCGCCAACGCTTTCATCGCGGCGCTGAACACCCCGGCGAACCTCGTGTTCGGCATCCAGCGCTTCGCCGACGCGATGGCGGCCAGCGGCAGCTGGGAAGTCTCGCAACCCAACAACGTGTGGGGCTGGGATCCGGCCAACCCCGAGATGCTCGAGGGCTTCGTCGACATGCTGGTGCCGTTCCCGGCGCTGTCCCGCCCGCTCGGCGAGCACCTGAACTGGTGGGCCGCAGCGAATCTGCCGATGCACGAGGGCTGCGCGTTCGAGTGCACCGACCCCATCGGCATGCTGCAGTCGATGTTCACGGTGCCGATGTGGAAGTTCTACTCCCCCGAGGGCTACACGTTCGGCGAGGTCATCAACCCCGTCGACGGCAAGCCCACCGAGTGGTCCGGCCAGACGATCAAGCTGGACCGGTTCGAGGTCATCAAGTCCGTCGCCGACTACTTCACCGGTGAGCCGGAGGCCTTCCGACCCGTCACGCTGTACGACTTCGTCACCGCCAGCGCCAATCTTGCTGCGGCACTGCAGGTCACCGGGCACGTGCCGGACTGGCTGGCGGTGCGCGAGATCGAGACGTTCGTCAAGTTGTTCGTGCCGAAGCCGGAGAACCCCGCCGTCGAGGACAAGGACTACCCGGACAACCCGACGAACTGGCCCGGGGGCGCTCCCGAGACCGGGACCAATCTGGTCAGCCTGGACACGCTGAAGCTCGCGAAGACCGACGTCCAGGCGCCTGCGGAGACCGCCGCACCGAAGCCGGCAGCCACCACGGAGTCGGTGGTCGACACCGTGAAGAAGACCGTCGAGCAGACCCCGGCGCCCGAGACGACCGAGGCGACCGAGGACACGGCCGAGGAAGCCGCCGACACGGCCAGCGAGACAACCGATGCATCCGGCGGTGGCCAGTCCACCACCAAGCGTCGCGCGGGCACGTTCAGCGTCAAGGACACCGTCGCATCGCTGCAGAAGAAATTCGAGTCCGCCACGCAACAGGCCGCCGACAACGCATCGGAGCGCAAGAGCGCACGCGCGGAGAAGAACTCCGACCGCGCGGAGAAGAGCGCGGCCGGCGCATCGACGGCCGCCAAGGCCGACAAGGCAAGCGGCTCAGGCGATTCGGAGTAGGTCCGCTCAGCGACGCGGTCCGAACCACGCGCGGTTGCCGTACCGGTCGAGGTGCACCACCTCGTCCACCGGCCTGCGCGTGGTCGGGCCGTAACGGCCCTTCGGCCAGCCCAGCGGCACCACCGCGCACGGCGTGACATCGATGGGGAGTCCGAGGATCCGGCGCGCGGACGTCAGGTTCCACAGCGGCAGCGTGATCAGTGAGGCGCCCAGCCCCATCGAGCGCGCCGCCAGCAGCAGGTTCTGCACGCTGGGGTAGATCGATCCGAAGAACGCCGACGCGGCCGCGTGCGGCATCGGTACGAACGGCACCTTGCCGTCGCGGCTACCCAACTTCAGGCATGCGATCACCAGCACCGGAATCTCCGTGAAGTGCTCCAGCTGCCATTCGATGGCCTTGACGCTCTTGGCCATCTCGTCGTCGTAGGACGCGATGTCGCGGATCGACGTGCGATGAAAAGCCCGCCACGCCAGCCGGTATCGACGCTGCAGCTTCTTCTTGACCCGTTGGTCCTTGACGACCACGAACTCCCAGTTCTGTCCGTTGGCGCCCGTCGGGGCCCGCAACGCGAGCTCGATGCACTTCAGCACGATCGCGTCGTCCACCGGGTCGGGCCGCACCCGCCGGATCGCGCGCTGGGTCATCATCGCCTCGACCAACGGCATGTCCAGCCGGGCCAGCGCGTCGTCGGCTCTCGGGATCGGTTCGGGCACCGTCATGCCTCCCCGGCGATCCACGACGCGGTGAACTGTTGCATCTGCGGAACGTCGCGAGCGATCAGATCGGCGACGTAGCGTTCGATGCGGCCGCCCATGATGGGGATCTTCACCTCGACCGTGCCGCGCACCCGAAGCCGGGAGCCTGTCGGAATCGCTTGCAGCACCATGGTTCCGGAACCGGAACTGGGGACGCCGCGCGCGGTGATGGCGAAGTCGCCGTGCACCTCCCCCGCGTCGTCGCCGGGCCGCCACGATTCCCGGCGCGTGATCGAGGTGTCTCCGGGCAGCATCCGCCCGATCTGACCGGGCAGCATGTCCTGGCGCAGGTCCTGCGTGGTCTGGACGACGACGGCGCCGTCGGGGTCGACGGTCAGCGAATCCAGCGTCATCGAATCGCCGCCGTAGGCGGCCAGCCGGGCCAGCCAGTACTCCTTGGTCGCGAAAGCGGCGAGCACGTCGGCGACCTCGGCGCTCGCCTCCGCGCTCACGTCGAACGGACGCGCCACTACGGACGCTCCGAGGGGGCCCGGCCGAACACCTTGTCGGCGACGCGGCCGGCGAATCGCCGTGCCTCTTCGAGGTGTTCGTCGTTTATGTTGGTCGGAGGGAGCTTGACGCCCAAGTAGCGATCCCGGTACTCCCCGGTGCCGAGGTAACTCGTCAGTGACAGCATCGAGGGCAGCTCACCCCCGGGATACGTGAAGTGGATGCCGTCGACGTAGCGCCCGCCCTTCTTCTCCGCCAGCTTGCGGACCCCGGCCAGGTTCTTGCGCCATTTGCGCCGGCACACCACGAACACGGCAAAACGCTTGCCGTCCAGCACCGGACGCGCCTCGTGCGACATCAGGAAGGTGCGCAACGGCATCGACACGGTGTCCCACCACGTCGGCGACCCGATGCAGATCAGGTCGTAGGAACCGGTGCGCACCGCGTCTGGCGTGCGGATGTCGCCGGTGCGCTTGAGCGTCTGTGCCGGCAGCATGCCGAGGAACTCGGGCCATACGCTGCGCATCGGGAACCGGGAGAATCGCTCGGCGTAGCGGGGATCGGTGAATTCGATCGGAGCCTCGGTGACCTCGCAGCCGCGGGCCCGGAACACCTCGGCCGCGGCGTCGAGCACCTTCTTGGCCTGCCCGGTGTAGCTGTAATAGAGCAGCAGCACCTTCGGTGATTCAGCCAACTCCGGCACATCCTTTCGTGGCCTGGGCAACCCGGCGTGCCACGCCGGGCCTCAAGCGCATAGCCTCACACACGTGAACGACAAAGTTGCGGTCAATCTGAGCGGCCCCGCGAAGACGATGCTGTCCACGCTGTACCTCAAGGCGCTCGACGCTGATTTCGACGAGCCCATCCTCGGCGACCGGTTCGCCAAGGAGGCCCTCGGCAAGCTCGACTTCGACTGGAGCGAGCTGGAGATCACCCCGAAGTGGGCGCCGCTGTTCACGGTTCGCACCGCGCAGTACGACATCTGGGTCCGCCAGTTCATCGCCGCGCATCCGGACTGCACCGTCGTGCACCTGGGCTGCGGGCTGGACTGCCGCGTCTTCCGGATCGACCCGGGCCCCGACGTGCGTTGGTACGACGTCGATTTCCCGCAGGTGATCGCGCTGCGCGAGCAGATCTACCCCAGCCGGGACAACTACGAGCTGATCGCCACGCCGGCCACCGAACCGCAGTGGCTGGACCAGATCCCCGCCGACCGGCCGACGCTGCTGATCGCCGAGGGCATCAGCATGTACCTGACCGAGGAGGAGGGCATCGCGCTGCTTCGCCGGTTCGTCGACCGCTTCGGTACCGGCGAGTTGCAGATCGACTTCTTCAACTGGCTCGCCATCAAATCGCAGAAGAGCCAGTCGCTGGTGCGCACCTCCGGCTCGGTGCTGTACTGGGCGGTCAACAGCCCGCAGCAGATCCTCGACAAGCTGCCCGATATCCGGTTGCTCTCGGCCACCGACTTTTTCGACGCCAGCACCTACGAGCGCACCGGTCGCGGCATGCACGTACTCAAGCGCCTCGTCAAGGCGGTGCCGCCGCTGCGGACCTCGCTGCAATACCATCGCTACGCGTTCGGCGCCTAAGCGCCCGTGCTCGCGGTCTGCTTGGCCGCGATGTTGCGCAGCTGGGCCTCGATCGCGGCGATCGACTTGTCGCGATCGGGACCGTGGCTGTGGTACTCGATCATCAACTGCCCGTTGAAGATCTTCGACGTGTAGATCTCGATGCCCGCTCCCACGGCGAAGTAGAACTCGCCGTGGCTGGCGGCCACCTCCATGTCCGCCGGCGTGCGCAGCGGCGGCACGATGCCGTTGTCGGTGAACATCACCACATCGGGCAGACCGGGCGGGTTGCCGACGTACTGCGGGCTGAAGTGCAGGAAGCTCTGCTGGATGACGCCCTCGGCGATGTCCTTCTTGTAGGTGTCGTTGATGTCGCGGGCCAGCACCGCCACATCGGTGCCGGGATGGATCTCGGCCAGGTACGTCGCGATCCCCACCGGGTTGGTGCTCTCGGTCGCCGACACCGGCGGGGTCAGCAGGTAGCGCAGGTCCACCGGATACACATACGGCACCGGGATGTTGGGTGTGTTGCGTACCTGCCACTCGGCCATCAGCACCGCCGCGGACAGCAAGCTGTTCAAGCCGAGCTTGTTGGCCCGGCAGAACGCGATGATCTTCTCGGTGTCCTGCCCCGACAGCGTGCAGTACTCCATCGGAACCAGTTGTGGCAGCACCGGATTCACCTCGGAGGGCGCGCGGCGCGACGGCGGGAGCTCGTAGGCGAACATCGCGGCGAGCAGGCGTTCCAGGCCCGACCTGGTCCGCTTCTCCACGCCGCGGCTGGCCAGGATCGTCTCCAGCGGCTCTGGTGCGGGGTGCACCGTGACCGGCTTGGTGGTCCCGGTGGTGACCAGATCGGTGTAGGTGGAGAACAGCTCCTCGACGAGGCTGAACTGGTGGTGACCGTCGGCCAGGCTGTGGTGGATGTAGAGCGTCGGCTGGGCCACACCGTCACGGATGGTCAGGCGCAGGTGCACCAGCGACTGGGTCTGGTCGAAGATCAGCGGCGGCGCCGGCTCGTCGCCGGTCAACTCGACCACCTCGATACCGGGATGCATCAGATCGTCGAGCACGATCTCCCACTTGCCGTCGGGCAGCTGCTCGAGGTGACCGCCGAGCACCGGATGCGCCTCCAGCAGCGCGTCGAACGCGTCAGAGAGCGCGTCGGCATCCATCGGGCCCTTGACGTGCGCCGCCAAGCCGATGAAGTTGTGCGTCTCGGCGAACATCTCCTCGCTGCGGGCGAGCTTACGAATCCCCGAGGACGGAAACATCGGTATCGGACTCCCTCTGAAACGGTGTGGACGTCGGTGCGGTCATCCCCGTCGGCTGGCCTTCCGGTAGCCCAGGGCCAGCGGAACGGCGCACAGCGCGAGGATGCTCACCGACCACAGCACGGCGAACAGCAACGGTCGGGCGATGGGACCCTCGATGGAGAGGCCGCGCATCGCCTCGATCGTATAGCTGACGGGCTGGTGTTCGACGAACGGCTGCAACCACTTCGGGTACTGATCGAGCGGCACGAACCCGATCGAGAAGAACATCAGCACGGCCACGACGATGTCGGTCGCCTGCGGGACCAGCGTGCTCGAGGAGTACAGCGCCAACGTCAGCACCGCCGCAGACAGCGCCACCCCGAACATCGCCGGCATGAAGACCCACGCGATCGCGGCCGGCAGCCCTTGTTCGAACCGGAAACCCAACGCCAACCCGACGCACATGACGACCAGCGTGATCACCACGATGCGCACCCACTCGGCGAGCATGCGGGACAGCAATCCGGCGGCGCGGTGCATCGGCACCACCCAGAATCGCGACAGCAGACCGGTGTCGCGTTCCCGCATCACGCTGATCGCGCCGATGATCGCGCCGGTCATACCGCCGACGAGCGCCACCAGCGGGACCTGCCCGTACAGCCCGCTCTGGCCGCTCACCTGCTTGATCACGTCACCGAACACGACGTCGAGCGCAGCGAGGAAGCCGGCGGGCATCACGAACGACTGCACGAGCGTGGCCGGGTCACGGCTCCACCGCCGCAGGATCCGATACGTGAGCAGCAGCACCTGCGGCACCAGCCGCCGCGGCGAGTTCTCCCACACCCGGGCCTCGCGGTGCCTGCCGGGCCGGTAGGGCGCCTTCGTCACCGGTTCCTGGGTGGCCGCCGGGCGCGCCATCACCGCCTCCTCCTGCTGACGATGCGGTGCAGCACCACGGCGACGGCGCCGGCGCCCAACGCCCACGCCAGCCCCGGCGCGAGGACCGCCCAGGTGACCTGCGGCGCCGCGTCGGTGGTGTCGCCGGCCAGCGCCTGCAAGCCGTAGACCCACTGCGACAGCGGCTGGTTGCGGACGAATCCCTGAATCCAGTCGGGGAACTGCTCGACCGGCTGCAGACCCACCGATGCGAGCCCCAGCGTCAGCTGCGGCACCAGCATCATCGGTGCGGTGGCCTCCGGGTTCTGTGTCGCGATCCCGATGAGGTCACCGATGACGGCCAGCGTGGCACCGATCAGCAGCACCAGGCCGGCGAAGCCGAGGATGTGCAGGACCGGACCGTGAAAACGGAAACCGATGACGTGGCCGCACGCCGCCGACACGACCAGCGCGATGACGCAGCGGTACATGCTCGCGGTCAGCCGGGAGGCCAGCGGCATGATCGCCGGGATCGGCATCGCCCGGAATCGCCGGTTGATGCCCTGCACCGAGTCGGTGGCCGACCGGAATGCGGCCGACACCGCGGCGAACCAGATGGCCTGCAGGATGATCAGCGGCGTCAGGTACTGGGCGTAGCTCGACAGCGGCTGGACCGCGCCCATCATCTGTTTGAGCGGCAGGTAGTACCCGATCGTGAACACGATCGATCCGATGACCTGCGTGGCGAGTTCGCCGTTGCGCAGCGTCGGGATGATCATCCGGACCGTCAGCACCCACCACTGCTGCAGTGCGCGCACCGGCGGCCGCGTCGCCGCCGGCACCGTGGATCGGGCGGGTGCGGTCGAGACGGCCCCGCTCACGCGTAGGCGCCCGCCGCCGGGACCTCGGTGCGTTCGGCCGTCGGATGGGGGTGATCGCCGGTCAGCGCGAGGAACACCTCGTCGAGCGACGGGCGACGCAACGCGATGTCCATCAGCTCGATGTCGGCCTCGTTCAGCTTGGTCAGCGCGGCCATCAGCGTGCGCGGGCCCTCCGGCGCCGGCATCGAGATGCGGTCCGAGGTCTCGGTCAGCGCAGCGCGGTTGGCGGCAGGCAACAGCGGACCGAGGACCCGCACCACCTCGGGCAAGTCCGTGATGTGGCGCGGCACGATCTCGCAGTAGGTGCCGCCGGTGCGTTCCTTGAGCTGATCGGCGGTGCCCTCGGCGATCACCGTGCCCTTGTCGATCACGATGATCCGGTCGCTGAGCAGATCGGCCTCTTCGAGGTACTGGGTGGTCAGCAGCGTGGCGATACCGGCTTCCTTGAAGTCGGTGACCAACTCCCAGATCGCCTGGCGGCTGCGCGGATCGAGCCCGGTGGTGGGTTCGTCGAGGAACACCACCTCGGGGCGCACCACCAGCCCGCAGGCGATGTCGATACGCCGCTTCATACCGCCGGAGTACGTGCTGACCGGACGGTCGCTGGCCTCGACGAGATCGAACTGCTCGAGCAGCTCCAGCGCGCGCTCCTTGGCGACCTTCTTCTTCAGGCCCTGCAGCCGGCCGAACATCAGCAGGTTCTCGCGGCCGGTCAGCATGTCGTCGAGCGCGGCGTACTGCCCGGTCAGCATCAGGGACCGGCGCACACCGGCCGGGTCGGCGACCACGTCGTGGCCGGCGATCAGCGCACGCCCACTATCGGGCGTGATCAGCGTCGACAGGATGTTGACCGTCGTGGTCTTCCCGGCGCCGTTGGGGCCGAGCAGGCCCAGCACCTCGCCGCGGCCGACTTCGAAGCTGACGTCCCGCAGGGCCACCACCGAGCCGAACGACTTGCGGATTCCGGCGACGACGACCGCCTTGTCAGAGCGGGACATGAGCTCCTCCTGCCCGGTTGCGCGATGTCACGAGAGGTCGACGAGTGCCAACTCGTCTCCGGCCGCGTCGGCGTCCTCGGCGGCCAGCGCTTCCCGCGTGATCTCCAGCAGCGCGGTCGAGTACTGCCGGGCAAAGGATTCCACATCGGTGGGGCCCAGCCGCCGGCTGTCGTACCACCAGTCGGTGTAGAGCACCCCGGCCGACCGGTACACCCGCAGCTCGAGCGCGTGACCCAACCCCGGCAACGCATCCCGGATCGGCATTGCGGTGTCGGCGTCGAACCGGACCGCGGCGTCCTCGGGCTGCTCGGCGGGCACGTCGGGGATCGTGCCGACGTGGGTGAACAGGATGTCCGCCGGGCGGGTGTCCGCCAGCGCGCGGGCCGTCGGCGCGTACAGGTACCGCAGCAGCCCGTAGCCGATGCCGTAGTGCGGCACCACCTTCAGCGTCTCGCGCACCTCGTCGAGCAGCGCAACCGCGTCCGTCTGCTGTGCTGCCGGCAGCGCGACCGGGTGCAGGGTGGAGAACCACCCGACGGTGCGCTGCAGATCGACGTCGGGTTTGAGCACCGAACGGCCGCGGCCCCCGAGGTCGACGGCCACGGTGCCCTCGCCGACCGTTGCGGCGACGGTCCGGCCCAGCGCGGCCAGCAGGATCTCCTCGACGGGCAATCGCAACCGGCGACGGGTGTCGTCGATCTCGCCGGTCTCCGCGGGTGTCAGCGCGCTCGACAGCCGCACCAGATCGTCGGCACCGGGGCGCTCGGCCGGTTCCGGCCCCGCCAGCGTGACGGTGGCGCCGCGGGCGACTTGAAGCCAGTAGTCGCGGCTGTCCAGTACCGCCGGATGCGTGGCCAGCCCGGCGCAGCGCTGCGACCACTCCCGCCACGACGTGGGCACCGGGGCGAGGGAGATCTCCTCCCCCGCCATCCGCTGCGAGAACGCGGTCACGAGATCGGTCAGCAGGACGTCGCGGGAGGTGCCGTCGTCGCCCGGTCCGCTGGCCACCCCGTGCAGGGTCAGTGCCAGCGACGACCGGCCGCCGTGCGCGCCGCGCAGGAACGTCGCGGTCAGCGGTGCGGTGAGCAGCTGGTGCTCGCGCACCTGCTCGTCCAGCGCCGCCTGCACGGCCTCGCGTTCCTGCGGGCTGCCTGCCGCCACCCCGTCGGGCAGGGTGCGCACGATCAGCTCGGTGAACTCGGCGGGTTCGGCGATGTGCTGCTCCCACGTGCCTGCCCGCTCCACGAGGTGCACCCGCAGCGCGTCGTGGGCCGTCGTGACGGCGGTCAGCACCGCGCGCACGTCGTCCTCGCCGATGTCGGCGCGCAGACCGAGCACCACGGGGGTGCGCCAGCGGCCCACATCACGCAATCCGTGCTCCAGGAAGTAGGCGACGTTCGGCGGCACCGGCGGGGTGATCACGTCGTCGAGCGACTGCCGGGCCAGACCACCCTCGGCGTAGCGAGCGGACAGCACCTTCGCCAGCGACGACACCGTCTGGTTCTCGTAGAGATCCTGCGGGGTGAGGTCCAGTCCGCGGTGTCCCGCGGTCATCGCCACGCTGATCGCGATCAGCGAGTCGCCGCCGATCTCGAAGAAGTTGGCGTTGCGGTCGATGTCGGGCAGGCCGAGGCACTGCGCCCACACCTGGGCCAGCACCGTCTCCACCGACGACGCACCACCGGCGGCGGCCGGCGCGGCCGCGGGGGCCGCGGCGTCGAGGGCCACCCCGTTGGGGGACCCGTTGAGCCACGCGGCGTTGGCGTTGTGCTCGACCCAGTGCCGCTGCTTGGCGAACGGATAGCCGGGCAGCGTGACCAGCTGCGGCTCGGAGTCAGAGGTCGAGTCCGGCGCCCAGGCCGGGGTCCAATCGACGTCGACGCCTGCGGCCCACAGCTGGCCCAGCCCGAGCAGGAACGTGTCGCCGTCGCTGCGGTTCTGCGCCTGGTGGCGCATCAGCCGCACCGCGCGGTGGCGTTCCGACCAGCGCGGGTGCCGGCCCGCCGACGAGGTCAGCGTGCCACCGGGACCGACCTCCACGAGCACCCGGTCCGGGGTGGAGAGCAGCAGGTCGAGTTCGTCGGCGAACCGCACCGTGGCACGGATCTGACGCGCCCACGTGTTCGGGTTGGTGGCCTCGGCCGCCGACATCGTGGTGCCGGTGATGTTGGACAGCAACGGGATTCGCGGCTCGTTCAGTGTCACCGAGGACAGGAACGCGCCGAATTCGGCGACCACCGGGTCCATCAGCCGCGAATGGAACGCATGCGAGGTGCGGACTCGGCGGGCCGCGACGCCCTTCTCGGCCAGCGCGGCCTGGAACGTGCGGATCGCGTCGTCGCTGCCGGCCACCACGCAGCTGCCCGGATCGTTGATCGTCGCGACGTCGACGTCACCGGTGAGGTGCTCGGCCACGGCCTGCGGGCTCAGCGGGACCGCGACCATGACGCCGCGTGGGGCGGCGTGCATCAACTGCGCGCGCTTGGCGACGACCTTGATCGCGGTGTCGAGGTCGAAGACCCCGGCGATGGTGGCGGCCGCGTATTCGCCGATGCTGTGGCCCGCCATGATCGCGGGCTCCACGCCGTAGGACTGGATGAGCTTGGCGAGCGCGTACTCGACGGTGAACAGCGCGGGCTGCGCGCGGTCGGTGTGCTCGAGGTTGCGGCCCACGCCGTCGAAGATCTCGGCGCGCAGGTCGTAGCCCATCAGCTCGTTGAACCCCGCCACGCACTCGTCGAAGTGGCGGGCGAACACCGGCTCGGTGTCGTAGAGGCCGCGGGCCATGCCGATGTGCTGGGCGCCTTGGCCGGGGAACAGGAAGGCCACCCGGTCGCCGGAGCCCTCGATGTCGGGGACGCCCTGACCCTCGAACACGTTGTCCGTCTCGGTCGCCGAGAGCACCGTCGCGGCGTTGGCCTGGTCGTGCACGACCGCGGCGAGCCGGAACGGATCCTTGCGGCGCCGGGTCAGCGTGTACGCGGCGTCGGGCAGGCTGATCTCGCCGCTGTCGGCCAGCTCGCCGGCCAGTGCGGCGCGCGACTGCGCGAGCGCCTCCTGGGTGCGGGCCGAGAGCACCAACACCTGGGGCTTGGCGCTCGGTGTGGGCGCCGGGCGAGAAGGCGCCTCCTCGAGCACGATGTGGGCGTTCGTGCCGCCCACGCCGAACGAGCTGACCCCGGCGCGGCGGATGCCGTCGGATTCCCACGGCCCGTCGGCATTGCGGATACGGAACGGTCCGCGGTCGATGTGGAGCTCGGGGTTCGGGCTGGTGTAGTGCAGCGTCGCGGGAATCGCCTTGTGCTCCAGGCACAGGATCGCCTTGATCAGCCCCGCGATGCCGGCCGCGGTCTCCAGATGCCCGATGTTGGATTTCACCGAGCCCAGGTAGCACGGTGCGCTGCGGGTCTCCTCGGCCAGCTCGAACGCCTGGCGCAGGCCCTCCACCTCGATCGGATCCCCGAGCGGGGTGCCGGTGCCGTGCGTCTCGACGTAGGTGATCGTGGACGCGTCCACGCCGGCGATCGCGTGCGCCTCGGCGATGACCTCGGCCTGGCCCAGCGCGTTCGGCGCGGCGTAGGTCATCTTCGTGGCGCCGTCGTTGTTGAGCGCGGAACCGCGGATCACCGCGTGGATGCGGTCGCCGTCGTCGATCGCGTCGGGCAGCGCCTTGAGCGCCAGCACGCCGACGCCGCTGGCGAAGATCGTGCCGTCGGACCGCACGTCGAAGGGCCGGCACTGCCCCGTCGGGGACACCATCGCGCCCTGCTCGTACCAGTAGCCGACGTGGTGCGGGATGCGCAGCGACGACCCGCCGGCCAGCGCGATGTCGCACTCGCCGTTGAGGATCGACTGGCAGGCCAGGTGCACTGCCACCAGCGACGAGGAGCACGCGGTGGCCACCGACAGCGCCGGGCCGCGGAAGTCGAACTGGTGCGCCACCCGGGTGGCCAGGTGGTCCTTGTCGTTCTGCAGGCTCAGGTTCACCATCTCGAAGCTGGCGCCCTGGCCGATCACCATCATCGGATCGAAGTTCGACATCAGGTTGTGCAGCAGATAGCCGCTGGAGCTGCTGGTGCCGAACACGCCGACGGTGGACTCGAGCCCCGCAGGGTCGTAGCCGGCGTCCTCGAGCGCATGGAACACCGCCTGCAGGAACAACCGGTGCTGCGGATCGAGCATCCGCGCCGCGTACGGCGTGAACCCGAAGAAGTCCGCGTCGAACTCCTCGATGCCCGGCATCAACCCGGCCCGCCGCACGTAGCCGCGGTTGCTCAGCGCGCGTTCGGTGACGCCGTTGGCCAGCAGCTCGCTCTCCGACAGGTCGACGATCGACTCGACCCCGTTGCGCAGGTTGCGCCAGAACGCCGACACCGATTCCGCGCCGGGGAACTTCCCGGCCATGCCGATGACGGCGATCGCGTTGTCCGGGAGGTCCTGCTCGCCCGTACTGCTCGTCACGATCGTGGTCCTACCTTTCGCCGCGATGCGGCACGTTGACGCGCGGCGGCGCGCTGCTGGGCGCGCTCACGCAGGGCGTTGGGACGCTCGGCCGACTCCTGCTCCTCGAGGCCGAGCTGGCGGATCAGATCCACCGCGAGATCGGTCAGCGTCGCGCCCTGCAGCAGCAGCGCGACGGGCGGCTCGACGCCGAAGTCACCGCGGATCGTGTTGCGCATCCGCACCGCCATCAGCGAGTCGAGCCCCAGCTCGGTCAGCGGCTGCGCGACGTCGACCGCACTGTCGTCGGAGTAACCCATGATGGCCGAGATGCGCCGGCGCAGCCGGGCCACGACGACCCGATGCACCTCAGCGGCGTCCATCGTCTTGAGCGCCTCGGCGCCGCCCCAGTCCTCGTCGATGTCGTCGGTCTGCAGCTCACCCACCATGTCGGCGAAGAACCCGATCTGGTGGATCTCCGGGAACGCCGCCGCGGCACGATCCAGCCGCAGCCGGGCGATACCGACGCGGGGCAGACCCGCGGCCATCACCCCGCCCAGCGCGTCGACGCCCTCGGCCGGGCTGATCGGATCGAGCACCGAGAACCGCAGCGTGCTGGCCAGACCCACGTCGGCCCACTGACCCCAGTTGATCGCGATGGCCGGCAGCCCGGCCGCCTGCCGCGCCGCCACCAGACCGTCCAGCCAGGCGTTGGCGGCCGCGTACGCCGACTGCCCGGGCGAGCCGAGCAGCGAGACGATCGAGCTGAAGCCGACCCACCAGTCCAGATCCTTGCCGACCGTGGCCTCGTGCAGGCGCAGCGCACCCAGAGCTTTCGGCGCCCAGATGGTGTCCAGGCTCTCCCGCGTCATGCCGACGAAGATCTCGTCCTCGAGCACGGCGGCCGAGTGAATGAGTCCGCGCAGCGGCTTGCCGGTCTGCTCGGCCGCCGCGACCAGCCGTCCGGCCACGCCGGCGTCGGCGATGTCGCCGGTGACGACCTCGATCTCGGCTCGCTGCCGCAGGCTCTCGAGCTCGGCAGCCACGTCCTCGGACGGCCCGTTGCGGCCGTTGAGCACGAGCCGGCCTGCGCCGTGGCCGACGAGCCAGCGCACCACGGCCATGCCGACACCGCCCAGCGCGCCGGTGACGACGTAGCTGCCGTCTTCACGGACAGTGAGCTGCCCCGGCGTGGCCGGTAGCGCGGCACGGGAGAGGCGCTCGACGAGGCGGGTGCCGCCCCGCCACGCGACCACGTCGTCGGCGGAGTTGCCCTCGACCTCGGTGCTCAGCGCGCCGGCCGCGTCATCGGTGCCGGTGTCGAGCAGCGTGGTCTTCAGATCGGGATGCTCGTAGGCCAGCACCCGGACCAGCCCCTTGAGGCTGTTGGCGGCCGGGTTGCCGGGACCGTCGGCCGGCGCGGTCACCAGACCACCCTGGGTGACCAGCCACAGGCGCGGCGCCTTGCCGTGCCAGCTGCCCACGATGGCGCGGACCGTGCCCGCCACCCCCCAGATCACGTCACGGGCGTGCGCGAGACCGGTCTCGATCTCAGTCGCACTCCCGAAGTCACCGAACACGATCACGCCGGCCGGCGGCAGATCCGGGTCAGCGGTCGCGGTCGCGAACGCCTCCCGCACCGCCGACTCGTCGCCGAGGTCGGCGGTGACGACGCGTCGCGTCGGGCCGCCGAACCGGGTCGAGAACGCCTGCGCCGCAGCCTGACCCGCGGCACCGTCCGCCAGCGCGAGCCAACTGCCGGTGACCGCCTGCGCGGCGGGAGCGGCGGATTCGACCCATCGGGAATCGAAGATCTTCTGCGACAACGGCAATGGCACCGTGCGGCGCTGGATGCGCTTGAGGTGCACGTCGTCGACCCGGGCCAGCACCGTGCCGGTGTCGTCGGTCAACGTGACTCGGCCGGTCGCGTCACCGGTGTCGGCGACGCTGACCAGTTCGGCCCGGCAGCGCGCCCGGCGGCCCAGCTCCCCGAACACCCGGATCGTCCCGAAGCCGACCGGCAGGTAGGTGTCCTCCCCGGAGTCGGCCAGCGTTGCGTCGCTCATCGCGGCGGCCAAGCCCTGTAGCGCCGCGTCGAGCAGCACCGGGTGCAGCGTGATCCCACGCTGCGGGGTCACCGACTCGGGCAGCTCGATCTCGGTGTCGGCCGCCTCGGCGGAGCGGGCGATGCGGGTCAGCGCCGCGAACGCCGGCCCGTGGTGCGCGCCGGTGCGCCGCAGCGCGGTGTAGAAGTCGGCAGGCGATACCGGGGTGGCGCCGTCGGCGGGCAGCACCTTGGCCGGCGTCTCGGACTCCGCCGCGGCGATGGTGCCGGCCGCGTGCCGGGTCCAGCCGCCCGCCTCCGAGCGGGAGTGGATCTCAACCCGCCGGACGCCGTTCTCGTCAGTTGTGACCTGGGTGGTCAGCTGCGTCTTCGGGTCCAGCGGCAACATCTGCTCGACCTCGACGGAAACCGCCACACCGGTGGCGGGCCGGCCGAGCGCGTCCTGCGCGGCGGCGAACGCGATCTCGGCGAAACCCGCGCCCGGCATCACCGGAAGGCCGTGCACGACATGGTCGGCCAGCCACGGATGCGCATCGGTGCCGACGTCGGACTGCCAGACGTGGCCGTTGCCCGACGGCAGCTCGACGTGCACGCCGAGCAGCGGATGCGCGCCCGCGTACTGCGGGACGCCGGCGCGGTCACTGAGCCAGAACGGCACGTGCTGCCACGCCGTCGGCGGGACGTCGACAAGCCGGCCGGCCGCACCCTCCGCGCCGACCGCGGGCGGGCGGACCGCCGCGAGCTGTGCGTGGAAGGCGAGCGTCTCGGGATTGTCCCGGTTCACCGTGGACCCGACGTGGAAACGCTTGCTGACCGACTGCGCCGCCAGCGTGTCGTTGATCGCATGGGACAGCAGCGGATGCGGGCTGATCTCGATGAACGCGCTGTTGTCCGCGCTGGCCTCGTGCACGGCCTGGCTGAACCGCACCGGGTTGCGCAGGTTGGCCGCCCAGTAATCCGCGGTGTACAGCGGGGCGTCGCCGGTATAGGCGACCGTGGAGATCAGCGGGATCTTCGGCGCGGCCGGCTTCAGCGATGCCAGCGCCTCCCGCAGCTCCGGCAACACCGGGTCGATCGTCGGGTGGTGCGACGCGACGTCCACCTCGACGCGGCGGGCCAGCCGGCCCTGCTTGTCGACCGTGGCGACGAGCTCGTCGACCTGCTCCGGCGGGCCGGCGATGACGACCTGCTTCGGCGAGGCGTACACCGCGATCGTCACGTCCGGCTTGTCGGCGATCAGCTTCTCCGCCGCGGCCGGGTCCAGTTCGAGCAGCGCCATCGCGCCCTGGCCCGAGAGCCGCTTCATCAGCCGGGTGCGGGTCGCGATGATGTCGAAACCCTCTGCGGGAGTGAGCACTCCGGCGACGACGGCGGCGGTGGCCTCCCCCATCGAGTGGCCGATCACCGCGTCGGGCTCGACGCCGTAGGAGCGCCACAGCTCGGTCAGAGCCAGCTGCATACCGACGAGCACGGGCTGGATCCGGTCGATGCCGATGACCGGCTCCCCGGCCTCCAGCGTCTGGCGCAGCGAGAAGCCGACCTTGTCGACGAACGCGGGCTCCAGCTCGTCGACGGCCTTGGCGAATGCCGGCTCTTCGGCCAGCAGCGCCTTGCCCATGCCGGCCCACTGCGCGCCCTGTCCGGAGTACAGGAACACCGTGCCCTTCCCGAGGCGGGCGTCGTGGGCACCGATCACGCCGGGTGCCGGCTGGCCGGCGGCCAGCGCGCGCAGACCGGTGACGGCCTCGGCGTGGGTGCGGGCGCAGACGGTGGCGATGGTCTGGTAGCGGCTGCGGTGGTGGTTGACGGTGTAGGCGATGTCGGTGAGCGGCACCGAGGCGCCGTCGCCGGCCAGCCAGTCGGCCAGCGACTGCGCCGAAGCGGCCAACCGCGCCGGCGTCTTGCCGGACACCACGAGCGTGGTGACGGCTGGGGCCTCGGCGGTGGCGGGCGCCGGTTCGGGGCCCTGCTCCAGCACGATGTGGGCGTTGGTGCCGCTGAAGCCGAACGACGACACCGCCGCGCGGCGCGGGTGATCGCTGGCGGGCCACGGCGTCGCCTCGGTCGGCACGTACAACCGGGTCGGCTTCGGATCGATCTGCGGGTTCCACTTGTCGAAGTTCAGGTTCGGCGCGATCGTGCCGTGCGCCAGCGTGAGGACGGTCTTGATGAACCCGGCCACGCCGGCAGCCGCCTCCAGGTGGCCCATGTTGGTCTTCACGGTGCCGAGCGCGCAGGGCACGTCGCCCTTGCCGTAGATCGCGGCCAGCGCGTCGAACTCGATCGGGTCGCCCAGTGCCGTTCCGGTGCCGTGGCATTCGACGTAGTCGACCGTGTTGGCCGCGACGTCGGCCGACTTCAGCGCCCGGGTCAGCACGTCGCGCTGCGACGGCGCGTTGGGCGCGGTCAGCCCGTTGGACCGGCCGTCCTGGTTGACCGCCGAGCCGCGGATGACGCCCAGCACGCGGTCGCCGTCGCGCACGGCGTCGGTGAGGCGCTTGAGCACCACGACGCCGGCACCTTCGCCGCGCACGAACCCGTCGGCGCGGGAATCGAACGCGTAGCAGTGCCCGTGCGGGGAGAGCATGCCCCACTTGGCAAGGGCCAGTTGGGTTTCCGGCCGCAGATTGAGGTTGACCCCACCGGCCAGCGCGAGGTCGCTCTCGCGCATGCGCAGGCTCTGGCAGGCCAGGTGAATCGACACCAGCGACGACGAGCACGCGGTGTCGACCGCCACCGCCGGGCCCTTCAGGCCCAGCAGGTAGGCGATGCGGCCGACGGTGACGCTGTGCGCGTTACCGGTGGCCGAGTAGGCGTCGATCGCGTCGGCGTTCTCCGGCGAGGCGTTGTGGTACTCGCTGTAGTACACGCCGAGCATCACCGCGGTGCGAGATTCGCCCAGTTGATCGGGCGCATACCCGGCGTTCTCCAACGCCTCCCAGGCCACCTCGAGCGCCACCCGCTGCTGCGGGTCCATCGACATCGCCTCACGCGGGGTGATGCCGAAGAAGTCGGCGTCGAAGCCGGTGATGTCCTCGAGGTAGGCGCCCCACTTGGTGGGCATCCGGCCAGGCACGCTCATGTCGGTGTCGTAGAACGCCTCGGCGTCCCAGCGGTCGGCAGGCACCTCGGTGACGGCGTCGGTGCCGCTCTCCAGCAGCTTCCAGAAGCTGTCGGGTCCGGTGACGCCGCCGGGCAACCGGCAGCCGATGCCGACGACCGCGATGGGCTCGGCGCCCGCGACGCGGGAGGCCTTCTCGAACTGCTCGGCCAGCTTGTCCCGCTGCTCGGCGGACATCGCCGAGATGCGGTCGAATGTCGTTTTTGGCTTGGGGGTCGTCATCAGATGGTGCCCTCACTGCCGGCGTTGGCCGACTCGACGGAAGATTCGATGCTGTCGAAGAGGTCGTCCAGGCTGAACTCGTCGGAGTCGTCTGCCTGCTCGGGCTCCTCCTCCGGTTCGGCCGCTGCCTGCTGGGTCGGGGCCAGCAGCTCGGCCACGAACTGCGACAACTGCGCGATCGACGGATGGTTCCACAGCATGGTCGCGGACAGGTCGATGCGTACCAGGGCCTTGGCGTCCCGCAACAGGTTCATCGCCATCATCGAGTCCAGGCCCAGCTCGGGGAACGCGGATTCGACGTCGACCGCGGTTTCGGGCATGCCCAGCTCGCGAGCCAGGATGGCGCGCAGCCGCACCCGCAGCGTCTCCACGGTCTCCGTGGCCGACATCGTCGACCAGTCGATGAACTCGGTTGCCGCCGACACGTTTTCGGCGACAGACGGGGCGGGTGCCGACTCGACCGGCGCGAACGTCAGCCCGCGCACGTCGACCCAGACGGTGCCGTCGGAGCCGATGACCTGCGCGTCGACGACCAGTGCCGGTCCGTCGCCGCTGCGCCGGAACACCTCGATCGTCGCGGTGCCCGCCGAAGCAGTCTCGGCCTCGGCCAGGCTCTCGGCGCCCGCGGGCAGCAGCAGGGCGGCGTTGTCGGCGTCGGCGAGGCGGGCCACGTGCACCGCCGCGTCGAGCAGGGCGGCGGCGGGCGACTCGGTCTCGGGTACCTCGACGGTGCCGCGTGCGCCTGCGGTGGTTGCCGTGGCGTCGGCGACCGTCCAGGTGAACGGCCGGCCCTCCACGCCCCAGGCCCGCTGCATGTCCTCGATGGCTGCGCCGTCGAAGACCGTGCCGACCGGATTCTGATCGCCCTGCAGTGGCTGCTGCGGCGTGGCGGTCAGCGTGGCGCTGGCGTGCCGGGTCCAGCGCTGCGGGGCGGCGTCGGCGGTGGGGCTGGACCAGATGGTCACCGCGTCACCGTCGGCGACGGCGTGCACGACCTTCGGGGCGTCGGCCAGGATCGGGTACTCGAACCGGACATCGCCGGGAACGTTCCCGGCACCGATCCGCTGGGCCAGCACCGCCAGCGTGTGCAGCACCACCGAGACCGGGACGACCTCAACGCCGCGCACCCGGTGTGCGACCGACCAGGTGCGCTCGCCGGGGAGCAGGCGGGCCCGCCACAGGTGCTCGTGGTCGGCCGATTCGGCCGGCTCACCGAGCACCGTGCCCCACTGCGACGTGGGGAGCGCGGACAGATCGGCGTCCTCGGCCGGTCCGGCGACCAGGCGGTCGAGCACCTTGACCGCGGCACGCATGCGGTAGGCCTCGGCCAGCCGCGGCCAGTCGGCGCCGGCGAGCACGATCTGCGTGCCGGCCTGCGGGCTGAGCACCGTCGGCAGCATCCGGATCGCGACGTCGTTGGGCATCGGCTCCAGGCCGGCAGCCTTCATCTGCGGCTGGGCGTCGGACCAGGACTTCCACAGCCCCCAGTCGACGACCGTGGCCGGCAGGCCCAGCGCGCGCCGCGCGTGGGCGAACGCGTCGGCGAACGCATTGGCCGCCGTGTAGTGGGCCACCGCGCGGGAGCCGAGCAGCCCGGTGATCGACGAGAACAGCACGAAGCGGCGCACCGGCGTGGTCAGCGACAGCTTGTGCAGCACCGCCGCCGCGTCGACCTTGGCCCGGAACATCGGCCGCAGATCGTCGTCGGTCATGTCGGTCAGCAGCGCCTCACCGCCGGCGAGCGAGGCCAGGTAGACACCGTCCAGCGGCGGCAGATCCCGGCCGAACCGCTCGAACACCGCGGCCATCGCCGCGTCGTCGCCCGCGTCGGCGGCAACCTCGACCAGTGTGGTGCCCTTGGCCGCCACCTCGGCAGCCAGGTCGCCCAGGCCGGTGCCGCGCCGCGACACCGCGACCACGGTCGCCGCGCCCATGTCGGCGAGCTGGCGGATCAGGTACGGGCCGACGTTGCCGGTGGCACCGACGACGAGGTGGCTGGTGTTGTTCTCCAACCGGTTCACCGAGACGGCGGGCAGTGCCCGCGGCTGCAGGCGCGGCACCCGCCGCTCCCCCGCCCGGTAGACGACCTGGTCGTCCCGGTCGGTGCCGGCGGCCGTGAGGGCTTCTGTGGCCTCCGTGCGCAGGTAGGCACCCAGCAGCTCGGCCGGCAGCGTCTCGTCGACGTCGAGCAGCCCACCCCAGAACTCGGGATGCTCGAGCGCCAGCGTCCGCCCCATGCCCCACAGCACGGCGTGCGCGGGGTTGGCCCGGTCCCCGTCGGCGACGGGCTGGGCGTTGCGGGTGACCACGAAAAGCCTTGGCGCGGAAGCCATTCCGGCGAGTACGACGACAATGCGACGTAGCTCGTCGAACATCTGGTACGCGGCAGCGGCGTCGAAGCGCCGCGCCGGAACCGCCGGCGCGTAGACCAGCACATCCGCAGCGCCGGCACCACCGATCTCGTCGATGCCGACCGCGTTCGCGCCCAGCGCTGCCGCCAGCTCTGCGTTGTCGTCACTGTCGGCGGAGACGACCGCGATGGTGGCGTCGGAACGCTCGCCGCCCAGGTCGCGCACCGGCCACGTCAGCTCGTGCAGCCACTCGTGGTAGCCGCCCTCGGCGCGCGCGGCCGGCGCCTCCGACGTCCCCGCCGGCGCACCGGCGGCCGCACGCATCGCCTGCGTCTGGATCCAGTGGTGCGCGTGATGCCACGGCGTGGTCGGGATCTGCACGCCAGGCCCCGGGCGCGACGGGGTCTTCGGCGGCCGCGTGGTGTGGGTGGCGTTCAGGTTCGTCCGGAAGGTCAGCGTGTCGTTGGCGTCGCGCTGCAGCGTGGCCAGGCTGTGATGATGCTGGCCGGCCAGCGTGTCCTTGATCGCATACCCCAGCAGCGGGTGCGGGCTCACCTCGACGAACACGCTGTGGTCGGCGCCGGCCGTCGCGACGGCACGCGCGAACCGCACCGGGTTGCGCAGGTTGGCCACCCAGTGGTCGGCGTCGAAGACGTTGGTCCCGTCGGTGGGCCTGCCGTCGGTGGTGACCAGCACCGGGATGCTCGGGGTGCGCGGTTGCAGCGTTGCGAGCTCGGTCCGCAGCTCGTCGAGGATCGGGTCGATGATCGGGTGGTGCGAGGCCACGTCCACGTCGACGCGGCGAGCCAGCTTGTCCTGCGCGTCGACCACCGCGATCGCGGCGTCCACCTGATCCGGCGGTCCGGCGATGACGGTCTGGTTCGGCGACGCGTACACGGCGACGGTCAGCCCGTCGTACCCCGCGATCAGCTCTTCGGCGGCTGCGGCGTCGAGCTCGAGCAGCGCCATCGCGCCCTGCCCGGACAGCCGCTTCATCAGCCGGGACCGGGTCGAGATCACCTTCAGCCCGTCGGCGGGGCTCAACGCCCCGGCCACGACGGCCGCGGTCACCTCACCCATCGAGTGACCGATCACCGCGTCGGGGACGACGCCGTACGAGCGCCACAGCGCGGTCAGCGCCAGCTGCACACCGACCAGCACCGGCTGGATCCGGTCGATGCCGACCACGGTCTCGCCGGACTCCAGCGTCTGGCGCAGCGAGAATCCCGCCTGGGCCACGAAGTCGGGTTCCAGTTCGTCGACGGCCGCGGCGAAGGCCGGCTCCTCGGTGAGCAGGCGGCGGCCCATACCGGCCCACTGCGAACCCTGTCCGGAGTACAGGAACACGGTGCCGGGCTTGGCGCCGGTGCCGCAGGCGCCGTCGTGGACGGGCACGACGCCGGGCGCGGGGTAGCCCTCGGCGAGCGCGCGCAGGCCGGCGACGGCCTGGGTGCGGTCGGTCGCGGCGACGGTGGCGAAGCGGGGGTGCTGGGCGCGGCGGTGATTCAACGTCTCGGCGACGTCGGCCAGGCTGACGCCGTCGGCCGCCGGGCTGCCCAGCCAGTCGGCCAGGGCACCGGCCAGCGACGCGACCCGCGCCGGGGTCTTGCCGGTCACCACCAGCGTGCTGACCGGCGGTTCCGGCTGCGGCTCAGCAGGTTCGGCTTCAGGGGCCTGCTCCAGCACGATGTGGGCGTTGGTGCCGCTGACTCCGAACGACGACACCGCGGCGCGGCGCGGGCCGTCATGGGTCGGCCACGGCATCTGCTCGGCGGCGATGTGGAACTTCTTCGCGCCGTCGCCGGCCTGCGGCGTCAGCGTCGAGAAGTGCAGCATCTTCGGGATGACCGCGTGCTGGACGCTGAGGACGGTCTTGATGAAGCCGGTGACGCCTGCCGCGGATTCCAGGTGGCCGAGGTTGGTCTTCACCGAGCCCAGCACCAGCGGGGCCGCGTCCTTGCGGTCGCCGTAGACGGCCGAGAGCGCGTCGAGTTCAATCGGATCGCCCAGCCCGGTGCCGGTGCCGTGCGCCTCGACGTAGTCGACGTCGGACGGCTGCAGCCGGGCGTTCTTGAGCGCCGTGCGCATGAGTTCCTGCTGGGCGGGCCCGTTGGGCACGGTCTGGCCGCTGCTGGCGCCGTCCTGGTTGACCGCCGAGCCGCGCACGACCGCGAGCACGCGGTCCCCGTCGCGCTGCGCGTCGGAGAGGCGTTTGAGCACCACGACGCCGCAGCCCTCGCTGCGCACGTAGCCGTCCGCGTCGGCGTCGAACGTCGCGCACCGGCCCGCCGGCGACAGCATGCCCCAGCGAGAACACGCGATGTTGTTCTCCGGGCTCAGGATCAGGTTCACCCCGGCGGCCAGCGCGTGGTCGCTCTCACCGCGGCGCAGGCTCTGGCAGGCCAGATGGATCGAGACCAGCGACGAGGAGCAGGCGGTGTCGCTGACCACGGCCGGGCCGCGCACACCGAGGAAGTAGGAGAGCCGGCCCGCGGCGAAGTTGGGGGCGTTGCCGAACGGGATGTACGGGTCGATCTCCTCGGGCTGCAGCGCGCCGATCACCGAGCGGAAGTAGTCGTTGGCGGTCAGGCCGACGAACACACCGGTCGACGAGCCGCGCAGGCTGCGGGGGCTGATGTTGGCGTTCTCCAACGCCTCGATCGCCACCTCCATCAGCAGCCGCTGCTGGGGATCCATGCCGGCGGCCTCGCGCGGGGAGATCGCGAAGAACTCCGCGTCGAACTCGTCGGGCGCCCATGTGGTGAGGAAGCCCCCCTCGCGGTTGCAGATGGTGCCGGGCACGCTGTGGTCGGGCGAGTAGAACTCGTCGGCATCCCAGCGGTCGGCAGGCACCCGGATCACGCCGTTGCCGCCGTCGAGCAGGAACTGCCAGAACTGATCGGCGTCGGCCACCCCGCCGGGCAGGCGGGCGCCGATGCCGACCACGGCGATCGGCTCGGTCTCGGCCTTCTCGGCCGCCGCGAGCTTCGCGGACAGGTCGTCGATCTTGCGCAGCGCCTCGGTGATGATCGCCCGACGGTCCGGCGCGGCACCCGAACCGGGCGATCCTGAGCTTGCGGTCATCACACTCAATTCAATCGTTCCGAGAGCCTGGCCAGCAGTTCGTCCTCGGCCAGGTCGTCGTAGGCGTCCTCGTCATCCCCGTCCGGGGTGGCGCCGGCGACCTCGTCGTCGTTACCGGCGGTTTCGATTATCTCAGGCAGCACCGACGCCAGATAATCGGTGAGCGCCTCGATGGTCGGATAGTCGAAGACGACCGACGCGGGCAGGACCTCCCCCAGACTTTCGCTCAGCGAGCGCTGCAACGTTACGCTCATCAGCGAATCCATGCCGAATTGGAAGAAGCCGACCGTCGGGTCCAGCGAGTGGGCCGAGGCCAGGCCCATCGCCGCGGCGACCTGTGCCCCAACGTGATCGGCCAGCAAATCCTTGCGCTGCTCGGGCGGCGCGTCGCGCAGCGCGGTCCGAAACGCCGTGTCACCGGTCAGCGCCGCTGAGCCCTCGTGCTCGTCGGCCAGCAGGTCGTCGAGGATGTGCAGTTGTGCGCGGGTGTGATACGCCGCGGCCAGTCGCGGCCAGTCGGCGGCGACCACGGTGGCCCGGGCGGGCGCACCGGGCCCGGTGAACAGGCGCAGCGCCGAGATCGCGACGTCGTCGGGCATCGGCTCGAGCCCGGACTCCGCGGTGGCCTGCTTCTCGAAACCGGTCTGCACGTCGGCCAGCGACTTCCACAGCCCCCAGTTGATCGCGCAGGCCGGCAGCCCCGCGGCGCGCCGCGCGAACGCGAACGTGTCCAGGAACGTCGTCGTCGCCGCGTAATGGGCCAGCCAGCGCGAGCCGAGGATGCCGGAGATCGAGGAGAACAGCACGAACTGCTCGACCGGATGGTCCAGCGACAGCTTGTCCAGCAGCGCGACCGCGTCGATCTTGGAGCGGAACATCGCGACGACGTCGTCGTGTGTCATGTCCGCCAGCGTCACCGGTCCGCCACTCATCGCGGCGAGATAGATGCCACCCAGCGGGGGCAGGTCGCTGCCGAACCGGTCGAACAGTGCGCTCAGGGCCGCTTCGTCGGCGGCGTCGGCGGCCGCGGTGACCACCATGGTGCCCGCCGCCGCGAGCCGCGCAGTCAGCTCGTCGAGCCGGCCACCTGGGTTACGGGACACTGCCACAACCGTTTTCGCGCCCATCTGGGCGAGCTCCTCGATCAGCCGCGGCCCGATGTTGCCGGTGGCGCCGATCACCAGGTGCGCGACGTCCGGGTTCAGCCCGGCGCTCGCCGGGGCGGTGGGCAGCTGGTGCACCAGCCTCGCGACCCGCCGGGCACCCGCGCGGTAGACCACCTGGTCCTCGCCGTCACCGGTGTGCGCTTCGGCGAGCAGCCAGCGGGCGGCCACGGGGGCGGGCACCGATGCGTCGATGTCGACCAGGCCGCCCCAGATCTCGGGGTGCTCGAGGGCCAGCGTGCGGCCGAGTCCCCACAGCACCGCCTGGGCCGGATCGGCCCGGTCACCTTCGTTGACGGGCTGCGCGTTGCGGGTCAGCAGGTACACCGCGGGCGGCGCCGGGCTCGTCGCAGCGGCCGATGCGATCGCGCGGCCGGTGTTGAACATGCCGTAGCCGAGGTCGTCGGCGTCACCGGCGTCCGGCGCGTAGAGCACGTGGGTGGCCGCGGCCACCGCGTCGGCCAGACCGGTATCAGCGGCGCCGCGCGTGCTGACGGGTGCGCCCAGCACACGGGCCATCGCGTCCCCGATGCGGGAGTCGCCCACGACCAGCCATCGTCCCCGATCAGCCGTATCCACCTGCGGCACAAGCGGTTTCACCGGCCACGTCAGGTCGCAGAGCCACTCCGCCGGCACCGCGCTGTCCGCGGGCAGCGCACCCGGGCGCCCCTCGGTGGTGCGCCGCACCGGCCGCACGTCCACCCAGTGCCGGGTGTGCTGCCACGGGGTGGCGGGCAGTACCACGTGCGGCTCGCCGTGGTGCGGGGTCTGCGGCGGCCGGGCGGTGTGGGTCGCGTTGAGGTTGGTGTGGAACGTGACGGTGTCGTCGGCGTCGCGGGCCAGCGTGCCGACCGACAGGATGCCGGTCTCGTCGGCCAGGGTCGTGGCGATCGGTTGACCCATCGTGGCGTGCGGGCTGATCTCGACGAACGTGCCGTGGTCCGCGGCCGCGGCGGCGACGGCCCGGCTGAACCGCACCGGTTGGCGCACGTTGGCCACCCAGTAGTCGGCGTCCAGCGTGGGCGTCTGGCCCGGATCGGTGACCGTCGACAGGAACGTCAGCGTCGGTGCCGCGGGCGCGATGTCCGACAGCGCGGTCTTGATGTCGGCGAGCACCGGTTCCATCAACGCGGTGTGGGAGGCGACGACCATGTTGACGCGGCGCGCGAACGCGTTCTGCGCGTTGACGGCGGCGATCACCGCGTCGACCTCGTCGGGCAGGCCGGCGACCACAGTTTGGCGCGGGGACAGATAGCCCGCGATCTCGACACTCGGGTGGGCGGCGATGTGCGCGGTCGCGGTGTCCTCGTCGACGGCGAGCAGCGCGACGGCGCCTTGGCCGGCGAGCCGGGACATGATCGACGAGCGGGCCGCGATCACGGCCAGACCGTCGGCCAGGCTCAACGCCCCCGCCACCACCGCCGCGGTCACCTCACCCATCGAATGCCCGATCACCGCATCCGGATGCACCCCGTACGAGCGCCACAGCTCGGTCAACGCCAGCTGCAACCCCATCAACACCGGCTGCACCTCGGCATCCCCACTGACCGGACGCCCCTCGGCGATCACCTCGTGCAGCGAGAAACCCACCTTCTCCACGAACACCGGCTCGATCTCGGCCAACGCCGCCGCGAACGCCGGCTCATCGGCCAGCAACCGCCGACCCATCCCGGCCCACTGCGACCCCTGACCCGAATACACGAACACCGTGCCCGGCTTCGGGACCGCGGCGCCTGCGAGAACCACCCCGGCGACGGTCTGACCGGTGGCCAGCGCCTTCAGGCCCGCGATCGCGCCGTCGCGGGTGCGCGCGGCCACGGTCGCGAACGCCGGGTGCTGGGAACGGTGATGGTTCAGCGAATGCGCGACCTCGGCCAGCGACGCCTCGGCGCCGGCACCGGCCATCCAGGTGGCCAGCATCCCCGCCTGCGCGGCCACCCGCTCGGGCGTACGACCCGACACCACCAGCGTCGTCACCGGAATCTCGGCCGGGGGCTCGACGGGAGTGGCTACCGGGGGCTGCTCGATGACGACGTGGGCGTTGGTACCACCGAAGCCGAACGACGAGATCCCGGCCCGGCGCGGGCGCCCGGCCGGCGCCCAGTCGGTGTGCTCGGCCACCACGGCGAGGCGCAGCTTGTCGAACGGGATGTGCGGGTTCGGGGTCTGGTAGCCGAGGTTGGCCGGAATCACGTTGTGCTGCAACGCCAGCACCGCCTTGGCGAAGCCGGCGATCCCGGCGGCGGCCTCCAGATGACCGAGATTCGACTTCACCGCACCCACCAGCAGCGGCCGGTCCGCGGGCCGGCCCTTGCCCAGCACCGTGCCCAGCGCGCGAGCCTCGATCGGATCGCCCAGCAACGTGCCGGTGCCGTGCGCCTCCACGTAGTCCACCTCGCGGGGATCCACCCCGGCGGCGGCGTAGGCGGCGCGCAGCACCGCCATCTGCGCGGCCGGATTCGGCGCCATCAACCCGTTCGAGCGACCGTCCTGGTTGACCGCCGACCCACGGATCACCGCGAGCACCCGGTCACCGTCACGCTGCGCATCCGACAGCCGCTTGAGCACCGCCACCCCGGCGCCCTCACCGCGCACGAACCCGTCGGCCGCGGCGTCGAACGCGTGGCACTGCCCCGTCTTCGACATCGCGTCGGCCTGATCCAGGCTGCGCGTGCCCGCGGGCGACAGCAGCAGGTTCACCCCGGCCGCCAGCGCGACGTCGGAATCACCGGTCCGCAGGCTCTGGCAGGCCAGGTGGATCGCAACCAGCGACGACGAGCACGCCGTGTCGACGGTCACCGACGGACCGCGGAAATCGAAGAAGTAGGAGATCCGGTTGGCAATGATGCTGATCGACCCGCCGGTGCTGTACCAGGCGTCGATCGCGCTCAGGTCCGCGGCGCCCAGCTGCGCGTAGTCTGCGGCGCTCGCACCGGCGAACACCCCGGTGCGGGTCTCGGCCAGGGTGTCGGCGGGGATACCTGCGTTCTCCAGCGCCTCGTGGGTGACCTCCAGCAGCAGCCGCTGCTGCGGATCCATCCGCATGGCCTCACGCGGGATCACCTCGAAGAACTCGGCGTCGAAGGCGTCGATGTCACGCAGGTAAGAGCCCCAGCGCGTGGTGCTGGCCAGCGCCGAGGCGCCGTCCGCGGTGCCGTCGTCGAACGGCGCCCAGCGGTCGGCAGGCACCTCGACCACTGAGGAACGCCCCTCGGTGAGGAACTCCCAGAACGCGTCCGGACCGTCGATGTTGCCGTCCACATCGGAGCCGCCCGGCAGCCGCAGTCCGAGCCCGACCACGGCGATCGGTTCGTCCGTGGAGACTCCGGCGCGCACTCCGACCGGACCGTCGACCGGCTCGACCTCGCCGCCGGTCAGGAATTTCGCCAGCGCGTCGACCGTCGGGTACTGCCAGAAGTCCACCGGCGACACCGGCGTGCCCAGGTACTCCGACAGGACGCCGGTGAGCACCACGGCGTCGCGCGAGCCCACCCCCAGGTCGTGCATGGAGGCGCCGCGCGCGATGTGCTCAGGACTGCAACCGTTGTTCGTGACCAGGTAGTCGGTCAACCAGCGACGAACAGCAGCCTCGTCGAAAGCAGAGGTCATCTAGTGGCGTCCAACCGTTGGAACTTGTTGTCGCGGTACAGGTCTGCGCTCATCGCGCGGCGTACCTTGCCGCTGGTGGTCAGCGGCAGCGAGCCCGGCGGCACCAACGCGAAGTCGGACAGCCGCACGCTGTGGGTCATCGAGATCGCCGAGGTGACCTGCTGGGTGACGGCCTCCAGCTGCGCCGGATCGACCTGCTTCTTCAGCTCGGCGATGACCACCAGCTTCTCGCTGGCGCCGTCGGGCACCGAGATGGCCGCGACCCGGCCCCCGGTGAACTCCGCGACCGTGCCTTCGATGTCGTCCGGGTAGTGGTTGCGGCCGTCGACGATCAGCAGATCCTTGATGCGCCCGACGATGAACAGCTCGTCGTCGAAGATCACGCCGAGATCGCCGGTGCGCAGCCACGGACCCTTCGGGGTGTCGGCGCTCGGCTCGGTGAGCTGCCCGGAGAACAGCTTCTGGGTGAGCTCCGGGTTCTGGTAGTAGCCGCCGGCGACGTGCTCGCCATGCAGCCAGACCTCACCGATCGTGCCGGCGGGGTTCACCGTCAGCGTCTCGGGATCGACCACCCGCACCGTCGTCGACCGGGGAACGCCCAGCCCGATCTGCTCGGTGCCGTCGTCGGCGACCTCACTGCGTACGGCCTGCCCCGCCGCCAGCTTCTCGTAGTCGAACCGGACCGACGTCGGCGGCCGGCCACCCGCCGTCGCCACCACGTACACCGTCGCCTCGGCCAGACCGTAGGACGGCCGCATGGCAGCCTCGGGCAGGCCGAACGCGGCGAAGCGCTCGTTGAACCGGCGCACGGTGGTGCCGTGCACGCGCTCGGCGCCGTTGATCATCACGGCCACGGAGCTGAGGTCCTTGCCCGCCATGTCGTCGTCGCTGGTGCGCTTCACTGCCAGCTCGAACGCGAAGTTCGGGGCCGCGGTGAAGGCGCTCGGGTGGGAGCCAAGCAGCTGCATCCACCGCGACGGCTTCTGCATGAACGAGATCGGGCTCATCAAGGCCGCCGGGGTGCCCAGCATGATCGGGATGAACACACCGACGATCAGGCCCATGTCGTGGTAGAAGGGCAGCCACGACACCACCGTGGTGTCCTCGGGCGCCCGCCCGTCCGGGTACGCCTCGTAGTAGTCGGTGAGCAGCTCGGCGACGTTGACCAGTACGTTGCGGTGGCTGACCACCACACCGGCGGGCAGCCGGGTCGACCCCGACGTGTACTGCAGGTAGGCCGTCTTGGGCAACGCCACCGGCGCGGCGGGCCGCAGCGGTGAGTCGAAGTCCAGCGTGTCGACCTCGAGGAACTTCGGTGCGCGCTGGCGGTCGAGCTGGCCGTAGTGGCGGATGTCGTCGACGACGGCCGAGGTGGTCAGCACCGCGACGGGCTGCGAGTCCTTCATCGCGCCGGTGACACGTTCGTCGTGCTGACGCAGCTGCGGCATGGTCAGCGGGACCGCGATGAACCCGGCCTCGATCGCGCCCAGGAAGCCGATGATGTACTCCAGGCCCTGCGGCGCGAGGACCACGGCGCGGTCACCCGGAGAGCCGAGGGTGGCCAGCTTCGCGGCCACCACGCGGACCCGGTGGTGCACCTCGGACCAGGTCAGCGTCTCGGCGATGCCCGCGGGGTCCGCCCCATAGTCGAAGAACGTGTACGCGTCATCGTCGGGCTGCTGCTGCGCACGGTCGGCGAGGAGCGCGGGAATGGTCGTCACGGTCGGCGCCGTCAGTGCTGGCATCAGTGATCCTTTCGCAAACATCTCCCGACATGGTCTCGCGTGTCGGGTCGATCCGGGAAATTCTGGTGGTTCGGTCGCATCGGCACGCTCGTGCGGTCAGTTCGATTCGACGCTGTCGAACAGCGAGTCCAGCAGGCTGTCCTCGTCGTCATCGCCGTCGGCCGCGGCGTCCTCGGCGACGGCCTCGGGGTTCAACTGCTGCGCCAGATAGCCGGCGAAGCTGTCGATCGTCGGATGGTTGAACAGCATCGTCGCCGACAACTCCAGCCCGACCAGCCGCTCGATCTCCCGGCGGATCGACATCGCCATCACCGAGTTCAGCCCCATCTCGGCGAACGGCCGATCCGTCAGCACGTCGCTCTCCGGCAGCCGCAGCTCGGTGGCGAGGATGCCGCGCAGCCCGTCGCGCAACTCGGCGAGCAGCTCGTCGCGGTCCAGCGCCGCCCAGTTCCGCGTCGGCGCGGCAGGACGGTGGTCGCCGGTGACCGCGGCCGCATCCTGCGCCGAGTCCATCGGGGCCATCACGACCTGGTCGATGTCGAACCGGGTGACGTGGTCCCACGCCGCGAACGCCTCGCCGGCCGCGACGGGACGCGAGCCCACCCGCTCCAGTTCGGACACCACGACCTGCGCCTCGCTGCCGAACCCGAGACCGCGCCAGGCGACCCAGTCGAGGCTGACCGTGTTGTCGCCCTGGGCGTGCCGGGCGCGTGCCAGCGCGTCGAGGTAGGCGTTGCCGGCGGCGTAGGCGCCCTGACCCGGGACACCGAACACCGCACCCGCCGAGGCGGCCAGGTACAGGAAGTCGAGAGCCTGGGGCGGGAAGAGATCCGCGAGCACCTGGGCGCCGGCGATCTTCGGCCACACCGTGCGGTGCACGCGCTCGGGTTCCAATTCGGTGAGCAGCTGCGCCTCGGTCATACCGGCGGCGTGGATGACGCCGCGGATCGGCGGCGCGCCGTCGGCGTCGCGGCGATCCAACACCGCGGCCACCGCATCGCGATCGGCGATGTCGACCGCCACGGTGTCGACGCTGACTCCACGCAGCTCCAGCGCTCGGATCGCGTCGATCTTGTGCCGCAGGTCGGGTTCGGTGGCCTCAGCCCACTCGCGGCGCGGCGGTAGCGCGGTGCGGCCGGCCAGCACGATGCGGCGCGCGCCCCGGTCGGCGAGCCAGTCGGCCATCAGCAGACCCAGCACGCCCATGCCGCCGGTGATCAGGTAGGCCGCGTCGGGCCGGCAGTGCAGCGGCTCGCGCGTCGGCTTTTCGGCGATCTCGGCCAGCGTCGGGGTCAGCAGAGCGCCGTCGCGCCAGACGGCCACGGACTTCACCGGACTCCCGAGCAACGGGGCCAACGCTGCCGCATCGGTCGCGCTGTCGGTCTCGGGAACGTCGATCAGGCCGCCCCACAGCTGCGGCTGCTCGGCGCCGATGACGCCGGCCAGCCCCCACAATGGGCTCTGCCGTAGCGCCGACTCGGTGGCGGACTCCCGGACGCCGTGCGTGATCAGCCAGAGCGTGGCGGGGTTGCGCGGCTCCCGGTCGGCAAGCGTGGCGACCAAATCGGCCACCTCGGTGGTGAGCCGGACCGCGGTCTCCTGGGCCGACGGCCCGTCGGAGTCCGCCACGTAGACGACCGTGCGGGCCTGCGCCACGTCCGCCCCGGTCCCGACGGCCTGGCGCAGCGCGGCGGCGACGGCACCCGACCCGACAACGGCGACGGGGCCCGTGTCGGTGCCCGGAGAATCGGTGGTGACGGGCTGCCAGTCCAGCCGGTGGGCGATGCGGCGCGGCTCGGCCGCGGCCGGCGTGGCCTCGTCGACATCCACCGGGGTGTAGCGGATGCCGCGGAGGTCGGCGACGACGGTGCCGTCCGCGGATTCGACGGACAGGTCGACGACGAGCGCGTCGTCGGTGCGGCCGCGGTGGCGGGTCACGACGGTGCCCCGGCCCGCCGGGTCGGCACCGATGACGACGTGTTCGATGGCGCTCGGCACCATCAGGCCCGGAGTGGACGCGTCGACGAGGCGGCCGAGGTTCACAGCGGCGTCGAGCGCGGCCGCCAGCGGCGCCTCGGGAGCGTCGGCGAACGTCACCTCGGTGCGCGCCTCGCCGCTCGTCTGCGCGTGGCTGCTGACCGTCCACGGGTAGGCCAGTCCCTCGATGCCCCAGGCGTGATGCAGCTCGGCCAGCGCGGAGGGGTCGTAACCGTTCACGTCGGCACGGGCTGGTGTGGCGGGGCCGGCCGGCTCGCGGTCGATCCGTGCGATCACGTGCCGGACCCAGGTGCGGTTTGTGTCGTCGTCGCCGGTGGCCGACGAGATCGACACGATGTCCGCGTCGGCGTAGACCTGCACCACCTTCGGTGCGTCGAGGGCGATCGGGAACTCGAACCGGACATCGGCGAGCGCGGCGGCGCCTGCCCGATCGGCAGCCATCGCCAGCGTCTGCAGCACGACCGAGAGCGGAACGATCTCGACGCCGGCGAACCGGTGGGGATGCGGATACGGCCGGGCCTGCGGTGTCAGCCGGGCCTGCCACAGGTGTCCGGCCTGGGGACCGGCGACCACGGTGTGGCCGCCCAGCACGGTGCCGGGGCGGGGTGCGGTGGCACCCGAGGACGCCGGCTTGCGGATCGCCCAGTGCCGGGTGCGGTGCCATGGCGTGATCGGCAGCGCGATGCGCGCACCGCCCGGGTGCGCCGGGTGGTCCGCCTCCGGCGGATGCGTGGTGTGGGTGGCGTTGAGCGCCGTGTGGAACGAGACCGTGTCGTCGCCGTCACGCACCAGCGTGCCGAGCGCGTGGTGATGCCCGGAGGTGACCGTGTCGGCGATCGCGTAGGTGAGGATCGGGTTGGGGCTGATCTCGACGAACGTGCCGATCTCCTGCGCTGCTGCAGTCACCGCCTGGCTGAACTGCACCGGCTGGCGCACGTTGGCGACCCAGTAGTCGGCGTCGAGCACCGGATCCTGCTCCCCCGCCCGGACGGTGGACAGGAACGGGATCGACGGGGTGCGCGGCGTGATGCCGGCGAAGGCGTCACGCAGATCCGGAAGCACCGGGTCCATCAGCGCGGTGTGGGAGGCGACCTCCATGTTGACCCGGCGCGCGAACCGGTCCTGGGCGCCGACGGCGGCGATCACCGCGTCGACCTCGTCGGGCAGGCCGGCGACCACGGTCTGGCGCGGCGACACCAGCCCGGCGATCTCGACGCTCGGGTAGTCGGCGACGAGCGCCTCGGCGGCGTCGGGATCGAGTTCGACCAGGGCGACGGCGCCCTGGCCGGCGAGCCGGGACATGATCGACGAGCGGGCCGCGATCACGGCCAGGCCGTCGGCCAGGCTCAACGCCCCGGCCACGACCGCCGCGGTCACCTCACCCATCGAATGCCCGATCACCGCATCCGGATGCACCCCGTACGAGCGCCACAGCTCGGTCAACGCCAGCTGCAACCCCATCAACACCGGCTGCACCTCGGCATCGCCGCTGACCGGACGCCCCTCGGCGATCACCTCGTGCAGCGAGAAGCCCACCTTCTCCACGAACACCGGCTCGATCTCGGCCAGTGCCGCCGCGAACGCCGGCTCATCGGCCAGCAACCGCCGACCCATCCCGGCCCACTGCGACCCCTGACCCGAATACACGAACACCGTGCCGGGCGTGCACGCACCGACGTGCGGGCCGTTGACGCCGGGGGCGGACTGACCCGTGGCCAGCGCCTGCAGGCCGGCTACGGCCTGGGCGCGGTCGCGGGCCACGACGGTGCCGAACTTGTTGTGGTGGGAGCGGTGGTGGTTGAGCGCGTGGGCGACCTCGGCCAACGGGGCCTCGGCGCCGGCACCGGCCATCCAGGTGGCCAGCATCCCGGCCTGGGCGGCGACGCGCTCGGGGGTGCGGCCGGTGACGACGAGCGTGGTCACGGCCGGCTCGGGCGCCGATGCGGCCCCGGATGCGAGCTCGGACGCTCGGGGCGCTTCCTCGATGACGACGTGGGCGTTGGTGCCGCCGAAGCCGAACGACGAGATCCCGGCCCGGCGTGGGCGTCCGGTCGGTGCCCAGTCGGTGTGCTCGGCCACGACGCGCAGACGCAGGTTGTCGAACGGGATGTGCGGGTTCGGGTTCTGGTAGCCGAGGTTGGCCGGAATCACGTTGTGCTGCAACGCCAGCACGGCCTTGGCGAAGCCGGCGATCCCGGCGGCGGCCTCCAGATGGCCGAGGTTCGACTTCACCGCACCGACCAGCAGCGGCCGGTCCGCGGGCCGGCCCTTGCCCAGCACCGTGCCCAGCGCGCGAGCCTCGATCGGATCGCCCAGCAGCGTCCCGGTGCCGTGCGCCTCCACGTAGTCCACCTCGCGGGGTTCGACGCCCGCCGCGGCGTACGCGGACCGCAGAACGGCCATCTGCGCGGCCGGGTTCGGCGCCATCAACCCGTTGGAGCGGCCGTCCTGGTTGACCGCCGACCCGCGGATCACCGCGAGCACCCGGTCACCGTCACGCTGCGCGTCCGACAGCCGCTTGAGCACCGCCACCCCGGCGCCCTCGCCGCGCACGAACCCGTCGGCCGCGGCGTCGAACGCGTGGCACTGCCCCGTCTTCGACATCGCCTCGAGCTGGTCGAAGCTACGGGTCACCGCGGGCGAGAGCACCATGTTCACCCCGGCCGCCAGCGCGACGTCCGAATCACCGGCGCGCAGGCTCTGGCAGGCCAGGTGGATCGTCACCAGCGACGACGAGCACGCCGTGTCGATGGTCATCGACGGACCGCGCAGATCGAAGTAGTAGGACACCCGGTTGGCGATGATCGACAGCGCGCCTCCCGTGCCCGACCAGGAGTCGACATCGCCGAGGTCGGTGGTCGAGAGGTAGCCGTACTCCCCCAGGCACGCCGCGGCGAACACGCCGGTCTGGGTGTGCCGCAGGCTGTGGGCCGGGATACCGGCGTGCTCGAGCGCCTCGTGGGTGACCTCCAGCAGGAGCCGCTGCTGCGGATCCATCTTGTCGGCCTCGCTCGGAGAGATCTCGAAGAACTCGGCGTCGAACGCGTCGACGTCGCGCAGGAACGATCCCCACCGGGTGGTGCCGGCGAGTGCAGCGGCGGCCTCCGGCGAGTCGATCCGGAACGACTCCCAGCGATCGGCGGGCACCTCGCGCACGGCGGAGCGGCCCTCGGTGAGGAACTCCCAGAACTGATCCGGTCCCTCGATGTTGCCGTCGGCGTCGGAGCCGCCGGGTAGCCGCAGCCCCAGACCGATCACCGCGATCGCGTCGTCGGTGTCGGCACGGCCGCTCTCCCGAGCGGCGGCCAGTGCACCGGCGGCACCCTCGGCCGGCTCGACCTCTCCGCCGGTGAGGAACTTCGCGAGCGCGTTGATCGTCGGGTACTGCCAGAACTCGACCGGCGACACCGTACGACCCAGCAGTTCGGACAGCTCGCCGGTCAGCACCACGGCGTCGCTGGAGCCGACGGCGAGGTCGTTCAGAGGAGCATCGAGATCGATTTCGTCAGGGCTGCATCCGATGTTGGTGACCAGGTAGTCGACCAACCAGTGCCGGAGTGCATCCTCGTCGAAAACATCGGTCATGTAGTGACGTCCAACCGGCTGAACTCGTCGGAGCGGTAGCGGTCCACGCACGCCGAGCGCCGGATCTTGCCGCTGGTGGTGATCGGGATGGACCCGGGCGCGACGAGAACCAGATCGGACACCCGCACGCTGTGGGTCTTCTTGATCGCCGAGGCGACCTCTCGCTTGACGGCCTTGAGCTTGTCGAGTGCCTCGGCCTCGGAGGTGCCCTTCTTCTTCAGCTCGACCACCGCGACGAGCTGCTCACTCGTGTCGTCGAGCACCGAGATCGCTGCGACGCGACCGCCGGTGATCTCCTGGATGGTGGCCTCGATGTCGTCGGGGTAGTGGTTACGGCCGTCGACGATCAGCATGTCCTTGATGCGGCCGATGATGAACATCTCGCCCTCGCTCATGACGCCGAGGTCTCCGGTGCGCAGCCACGGGCCGACAGGCGTGCCATCCGACGGGTTCACCAGCTGCCCGTTGAACGTGCGCTCGGTCTTCTGGGGATCGCGCCAGTAACCCATCGCGACCTGCTCGCCGTGGATCCAGATCTCGCCGACCTTGCCGTCGGGATTCTCGACACACGTCTCCGGGTCGACGATGCGCACGGTGGAGGACCGCGGCGCGCCGTAGCTGACGAGCTCGGTACCCGACTCGGTACCGCATCGCTCGGCGTGGCCGGCGGCCAGCTTCTCGTAGTCGAACCGCACGGTCGCCGGGGTGTGCCCGATGGGTGCCGAGACCACGTACAGGGTGGCCTCGGCCAGGCCGTACGACGGGAACACCGTGGTCTCGGGCATGCCGAACTTGGTGAACCGCTCGTTGAAGCGGCGGATGGTCGCTACGTGGATGCGCTCACTGCCGCTGATGATGCCGAGGACGCCAGTGAAGTCCAGGCCCTCGAGATCGGCGTCGGTGGTGCGGCGCACCGACAGCTCGAACGCGAAGTTGGGGGCGGCCGACCACGCGGTGGTGTTCAGGGCGAGCTGCTGAATCCAGCGGGCCGGCTTCTGCAGGAACGCGACCGGGCTCATGACGACCGCGGGACGACCGTGCAGCTTCCCGCCGTTGTCCTCGTCGGGGGTCAGCAGGGACGCGAAGACGCCCTGGATGAGCCCCATGTCGTGGTAGAAGGGCAGCCACGACACCAGCGTGATGTCGCGCGGCGGCAAGCCGTTGCGGTGCTCCATGTAGTCGTCGAAGACCTGCTTGACGTTGGCGATCACGTTCTGGTGGGTCATGATCACGCCGGCGGGCGCCCGCGTGGAGCCCGAGGTGTACTGCAGGTAGGCCGTCTTCGGCAGCGGGCCGACGTTGACGTCGGGGGTCACCGGCGAATCGAGGTCCAGGGCATCGACCTCGACGACAGCCGGCGGGTTGCCGCCCGGAAGGTTCCCCACGTAATTGAGGATCTCGCCGACGACGGCGGAGGTGGTCAGCACGGCGACGGGCTGGCAGTCGCGCAGTGCTCCACTGACACGCTCGTCGAGCTGGCCCATCGCCGGCACCGGCAGCGGCACGGCGATCATGCCGGCAGCCATCGCGCCGTAGAACGCGACGATGTACTCGAGCCCCTGCGGGGCGAGGATCGCGGCGCGGTCGCCCTTGTTGCCGTGGCGCAGCAGCTCGGCGGCGACCACCTGGGCCCGGTGGTGGACCTGCGACCACGTCAACGTTTCGGCGTACCCGTTGGGGTCGATGTCGTAGTCGAGAAAGGTGTAGGCGGCGTCCTCGGGCTGCTGCTGTGCACGCTCGGCGAGGAGGCCGGGAATGGTCGACTCAAGCAAAGGCATGGCGACGTCCTTTCATATAAAGATCCTGCGTCCCGGCCCCGTTGCCGCGTGGCAAACCGGACACCAGCCCGTGGCCGCGCATCCCCCGCTTGGCCGAAGGCTAACACCGACCCGTCACAAATGTCGTGTAATCCGACCAAGGATTAGACCACGAAGTGCTTGCCAGAGGGAAGTTGCGCAATCGGCCGGAATTTCGCCCGAAACGCGCTGCACGAGCGGCCGATTTTATTCCCGATGCAAGCTCAGTTGTTTTGCCACCTCGGCAAAGCGCCACCTCACCACCGAGTGGCCGGTTGCTCGTCATTGGCACAGTCCCGTATGCGAAGCAGCCGCCGTGGCAGCGCAATGCCATGCTCGGTTTGCTTTGACGCGTGCGTAAACGGTTTGCGAGATCTGCATGCTCATGTCGAGTAGGTTCCTGACTCGCCGGTAAGAAGCAGGTCCGACCGACCGCGCGAAGCCGACACGGACACCGGACGCCAACCGGCACGATGTGCTCCGCGCTCCGCCATGGTTCCTCGCGCTGAGCGCAGCTGTGGTCAAGACCACACCCGCCGGATGCGGCTCTATGGGGCGATTCTGGCGGTGATCTTCGCTTCGATGTCGGGCACCACCTCGCCGAGCTGCTCATTGAGATAGAAGTGATGGCCCGGCAACTCGCGCGCCGTGAACTCCCCGCGGGTCCGGTCGGCCCAGGGCGCCACCTTCTGCGCGGTGGCGATCTCGTCGTCGTCGCCGAAGTAGGCGTGGATCGGACCGGACAGCGTCACCTCCGGCGGGCAGCTGTAGGACGCGATCGCCTTCAGCCCGCGCAGCGTCGGCAGGATCGCCGCCGCGAATTCGGGGTTCTTCATGAACTCCGGGTTGGCGCCTGTCATCGTGCTCACCGCACCGAGCAGCCCCTCGTCGTCGTCGGGGATGTCCTCGTAGCCGACGTGTCCCGGCGCGGCCACCGCGGACACGAACAGGCCGTCGATCGGTCGACCCGCGTCCTCGAACCGGCGCGCCACCTCGAACGCCAGCAGCCCGCCCATGCTGTGCCCGAAGAAGAACACCGGCCCCCCGTGGTCCTTCTCCGGAGACACCATCGTCACCACCGCGTCGGCGAGCGCCGGCAGGCTGGTGAACGACGCGAAATCCTGCTTGCCGCGCTGCCCCGGGTACTGCACCGCGGTCCGCTTGACGTCGATCGTGAACGACTTGGCGAACGGAACGTAGTACTGCGCGGACCCGCCGGCGTGCGGAAAGATGAACAACCTCGGCTGCGTCACCGGGACACCTTAACGACTACGCGACCACCTCAGGCGAACGCCTCCACGGGCGGGCACGAGCACACCAGATTCCGGTCTCCGTACGCACCGTCGATGCGCCGCACCGGCGGCCACACCTTCGGCCGGAAGCCGTGCCCGAGCGGATACGCCGCCTGCTCCCGGGTGTACGGGTGCGCCCAGTCGTCGACCAGCAGGCTCTGCGCGGTGTGCGGGGCGCCGCGCAGGGGGTTGTCCTCGGCGGGCCACTCGCCCGCACCGACCTTGTCGATCTCGGCACGAATCGCGATCATCGCGTCGCAGAACGCATCTACCTCGGCCAGGGACTCGCTCTCGGTGGGCTCCACCATCAGCGTGCCGGCGACCGGGAAGCTCATCGTCGGCGCATGGAACCCGAAGTCGGCCAGCCGCTTGGCGACGTCGTCGACCGTCACGCCGGTCGCCTTGGTGATGCCGCGCAGATCCAAGATGCACTCATGGGCGACCATGCCGTTCTCGCCGGTGTAGAGCACCGGGTAGTACTCATCGAGGCGGCGGGCGATGTAGTTGGCCGACGCGATCGCGACCAGCGTCGCCGATCGCAGCCCGCGGGCGCCCATCATCCGGATGTAGGCCCATGTGATCGGCAGGATCGACGCCGAACCGTAGGGCGCCGCCGACACGGTGTACTCCTCGCCGAGTTCCTCGGCCAGTGGGTGACCGGGCAGGTACGGCGCCAGGTGCGCGCGCACGGCCACCGGGCCGACGCCCGGGCCACCGCCGCCGTGCGGGATGCAGAACGTCTTGTGCAGGTTGAGGTGGCTGACGTCGCCGCCGAACTTGCCGGGTCGGGCCAGCCCGACGAGCGCGTTGAGGTTCGCGCCGTCGACGTAGACCTGTCCACCGGCATCGTGTACCGCGGCGCAGATGTCGGCGACGTCGTGCTCGTAGACGCCGTGTGTGGACGGGTAGGTGATCATCAGCGCTGACAGGTGCTCGGCGTGCTGGGCGATCTTGGCCCGCAGATCGTCGAGGTCGACGTCGCCGTTCTCGCGGCATGCGACGACGACGACCTTCATGCCGGCCAGCGCCGCCGATGCCGCGTTGGTGCCGTGGGCGCTCGACGGGATCAGGCACACGTTGCGCTCGGCCCGGCCCTCTGCGATGTGGTACGCCTGGATCGCCAGCAGGCCGGCGTACTCGCCCTGCGATCCGGCGTTGGGCTGCAACGAGATCTCGTCATAGCCGGTGATCCCGGTCAGCCACGCCTGCAGATCGGCGATCAGGCGGCGCAGCCCCGGCGTGTCCGACGCCGGCGCGAACGGGTGCTGCCGGCCGAACTCCGGCCACGTGATCGGCTCCATCTCGGCGGCCGCGTTCAGCTTCATCGTGCAGGAGCCCAGCGGGATCATGCTGCGGTCCAGCGCGATGTCCTTGTCGGCCAGCGAGCGCAGGTAGCGCATCATCGCGGTCTCGGTGCGGTACGACGTGAACGCCGGATGGGTCAGGAACTCCGACGTCCGGTTCGCGATGTCGTCTCCCCCCTGCGCGGCCGGCACTGCGGTGGCACCACCGGAGAACGCGGCGAGAACGTCGGCGACGTGCGCCTCGGTGGTGGCCTCGTCACAGGCCACCGACACGTGGTCGGTGTCGACGGACCACAGGTTGATGCCGCGGCGTTTCGCGGCGTCGACGATCTCGCGGGAGCGCCCGGGCACCCGGGCGAGCACGGTGTCGAAGAACGCGGGATGCACCACCTCGACACCGGCGTCGGCGAGGCCGCCGGCAAGCCGTGCGGCGTGACCGTGCACGCGTGCGGCGATCGCGCGCAGCCCGTCGGCCCCGTGGTAGCTCGCATACATCGCGGCCATCACCGCGAGAAGCACCTGCGCGGTGCAGATGTTGCTGGTCGCCTTGTCGCGGCGGATGTGCTGCTCGCGGGTCTGCAGCGCCAATCGGTAGGCCGGCGCTCCGTCGGCATCCACCGACACTCCGACCAGCCGTCCCGGCAGCTGGCGCGCGTGCTGCGAGTGCACGGCCAGATACCCGGCGTGCGGTCCGCCGAAGCCCATCGGCACGCCGAAGCGCTGCGTGGTGCCGAACGCGACGTCGGCGCCGATCTCTCCCGGCGGGGCGATGAGCGTCATCGCCAGCAGGTCGGCTCCGACCGCCACGAGAGCGCCGCGCTCGTGTGCCTCGCTGACCAGAGCGGTCCAGTCGCGCACGGCGCCGCTGGCCCCGGGCAGCTGGACGATCACGCCGAAGAAGTCCCCCTCGGGCAGCCCCTGAGTCAGGTCGGCGCGCACGATCTCGATGCCGAGCGGCTGCGCGCGGGTGGACAGCACCGCGGCGGTCTGGGCGAACACGTCGGTGTCGACAGCGAGGCGGGCACTCCGGTTGCCGCGCACGGCGCGCTGCATCAGCGTCATGGCCTCGGCGGCGGCGGTGGCCTCGTCGAGCATCGAGGCGTTGGCGACCTCCAGCCCGGTCAGGTCGGTCACCATCGTCTGGAAGTTCAGCAGCGCCTCGAGGCGGCCCTGGCTGATCTCCGGCTGGTACGGCGTGTACGCGGTGTACCAGGCCGGGTTCTCCAGGATGTTGCGCAGCAGCACCGGCGGGGTCAGCGTGTCGTAGTAGCCCTGCCCGATCATCGACACCGCGACGGTGTTCTCGTCGGCCAGCGCGCGCAGTTCGGCGAGCGCCTCGGCCTCGGTGGCCGCCGGGGGCAGGTGATCCAGACCCGGCGCCACCCCCTGGGCGTCGTCGGTCAGCGCGTCGAGGATGCCCGTGGGCAGCGCCTTGGCGGCGAGTTCGTCGAGGGAGGCGACGCCGATGGTCTCCAGCAGCGTGGCGACCGCGGCGGCGTCGGGGCCGATGTGGCGGTCGACGAAGGTGAGTTCGCGAGGCGCGGACTGATCAGAGGTGTTCGGCACGAGATCTCCCGACGTTCGGGGCGCAAGGCGCGCAGGGCTGCGGCGCCTCCCCCTCTGTCGTCCGCCCGATCCGGGCTGCCTGAGAGATTCGGCGCCCGACTCTGCGATCACGAGCCGGCGTGCCTTTCCCCATGGGCGGGTGCGATGCACCGCTTTCCAGAGGCATCGGGGCCTGACGCGGTCCGGGGGCCTGAGAGGTTGACGGAGAGGTGTTGCTCCTTCGGCGCCCGTGGCTGGCGGCCACGAGTCTCTCCCGCGTGAGGGCGATGCGCGACCGAGTCTACCGGCCGCCGTGCGCAGGTGCGGTGTCAGCCGATCTTGCGGTCGCGGTGCTTGCGCCGGGAGGCCAGCTCGTCCTCGGGTGCGGAGATCGATTCCCCGCCGTCGGCGCGCTCGCCCGGGAAGTCGGCGATCGCACCGGTCAGCTCACGCATCGCGCCGGACACCGCGATGCCGAATACGCCCTGACCGCCCTGCAGCAGGTCCACCACTTCTTCGGCCGAGGTGCATTCGTAGACCGTGGTGCCGTCGGAGAACAGGGTGATGTTGGCCAGGTCGGACACGCCGCGCTGGCGCAGATGGTCGACGGCGACGCGGATGTTGTGCAGCGAGATGCCGGTGTCGAGCAGGCGCTTGACGATCTTGAGGACGAGGATGTCCTTGAACGAGTACAACCGCTGGCTGCCCGAGCCTGCCGCGCCGCGGATCGAGGGCACCACTAGCGAGGTGCGGGCCCAGTAGTCGAGTTGGCGGTAGGTGATCCCGGCGATCTGGCAGGCACTGGGTCCGCGGTAGCCGACGAGTTCATCGGGCACCGAGTCGTCCGGGAACAGGCCGGCCTGCACGGGTTCCGCGGCGACCCGGGGCAGGGTGTCCGCCGCGGGGGCGCCGGTGTTCAGGTCCAGTTGCTCCTGGCGTGGCGTGTCTCCCACGTGTCGAATCCTCTCGCCGATCGAAACTCGCGTCGTCTCGTGGGCGCACGTTATCCCAGCCCGAACCTCGTTCGAGCATACGCTTGGACGCCTGCTGTGACTGCCCGTCGGAACCAAGTATCGCCGCCGATTCGGGTCCTGCCGGAAACGCGCCCCGCGTGTCGAACACGACGAGACGCATCCGTGACCAACCAGGGGTTTAGGTCACCGGATCAGGTGGCTGGCTCAGGTGGCTTTGAAGTCGTCGGGCGACACCGAGTCGAGGAACTCCTTGAACTTCTCGACCTCGTCCTCGCGCACGGCGCCGGGGGCCTCGTCGTCGTTCTCGTCGGGAATCAGCAACCCGGCCTCGGCCAGCACCGCCTCTTCGACGTAGATCGGCACCCCGATGCGCAGCGCGATGGCCACCGAATCCGAAGGCCGCGCGGAGACCTTGATGTCGCGGTCGAAGATCAGATCCGCGTAGAAGGTGCCCTCCTGCAGATCGACGATGCGGACCTCTTTGAGCGAATGTCCCAGCGCGGCAATGACATCGCGGAACAGGTCATGGGTCAGAGGTCGCGGGGGCTCGACGCCCTGCTGTTCGAGTGCGATGGCAGCGGCTTCGGACTGGCCGATCCAGATCGGCAGATAGCGGTCACCGGTGGCCTCGCGGAGCAACAGGACGGGCTGGTTCTGCGGCTGCTCCACGCGGATTCCGACGACGCGAACCTCACCCATCTGTGCCTACCCTCCGCACCGGTGTTGCGCTGTAGCCGCCCGGCCCGAAGGGACCGGAGGAGACGGAAAAACCGTCACGCCGAGTCTAGTCCTCAGCGATCGAGAACGTCGCGTACGGCCGATTTGATCAATGACGTGTGCAACGTGATCGCCAGCGCCGCGACTTCTCTCGCGAGGTCGTCGGCACGGTCGCGCGCGCCGGCCTTGCCCGCCTTGACGACCGGGCCGGCGATCTGGGCGATCAGATCGGACTGCCGGTCGGCCGCGGACCGGAAGGCGCGGAGGTGGCGCGGCTCCACTCCGTAGTCGGCGAGAGCGCGGGCGCACTGGGCGATCACCACTGAATGCTCGTCGAAGAACACGGTGCCCGCGCCTTTGAAGATGGGTGTGATCACCCCGGATTTCACCAGCGAGGTGAGCAGCTCGTCGCTCACCCCGGACCGCTCCAGCAGGGCGTCGCGGCTCAGCCGCGCCTGCACCGCCGGGCCCGCCGGGCCCGCCGGGACGCCATCGTGGTCGGCGCCTGCTGAGCCGACCGGCACCAAGCGGGTCGCGTACGCCGACGGGCTCTGCGGCAGTTCACCGTCGGGCTGCGCGTCGAGCTGCGCCTTGATGACCTTCAGCGGCAGGTAGTGGTCCCGTTGCGCGGTCAGGATGAACCGCAGCCGCGCGCAGTCGTAGGCGGTGAACCGGCGATAGCCGGATGCGGTGCGCTCGGGCGTCACCAACCCCTCCGCCTCCAAGAAGCGGATCTTGCTGATCGTGATGTCCGGGAACTCGGCCCGCAGCGTGTCGAGCACGACCCCGATCGACATCCCGGGCAGGGCCTGCCCCGAGGTCTCGGGTTGGGTCATCGCTGGTCGCCGCGGTCGAGGGTGGGGTCAGTCCGGGTCAGTCGGAGCTGCCGTCGGCGCCCTTGGGTCCGGTCAGGAACACCAGGCGGAACTTGCCGATCTGCACCTCGTCGCCGTTGGCCAGCACGGCCGAGTCGACGGGCTCACGATTGACATAGGTGCCGTTGAGGCTGCCGACGTCGACGACCTGGAACTCGCCGCTTTCGAGACGGAATTCGGCATGCCTGCGGCTGACGGTGACGTCGTCGAGGAAGATGTCGCTGTCCGGATGGCGGCCCGCCGAGGTGGTGGGCTGGTCCAGCAGGAAGCGGGAACCGGCGTTCGGCCCGCGCTTGACGACGAGCAGCGCCGACCCGACGGGCAGGCCTTCCACACCGGAGACAGCACTCTCGCCGCTCGCGGCGGGTGGAGCGTCGAGCTCGTTGAGGAAGTCGGCGCGGAACACCGATGTCGTCTCTACGGTGACTTCGTCAGAGTCGGCCCCCGATGTGAAGTCTTTTTCCGTCACCCGCTGCTCCTCACTGGCTGCTGTGGCGATCTCCGGCCGGGACCCCCAGCTGTCTCGCCGCTGGTGTCGACCGTACCGCGCAGCGGACCGCATTGGGTCCACCACGGCCGGATCCGCTTATTGGTCGTCTGCGACCCTAACAACCCTCACTCGGTCACGTGGGCGCGGTAGGCCTCCGCGTCGAGCAACCCGGAAAGCGCATCCTCCAATGACCCGCTGTCGGCCTGCAATTCCACCAGCCAGCCGCCGCCGTACGGCTCGGAGTTCACCAGCTGCGGGTTGGCGTCCAGATCGGTGTTGACCGCAACGACTTTCGCGGTGACGGGCGCGTAGAGGTCGGACACCGACTTGGTGGATTCGACCTCCCCGAACGACTCCCCCGCGGTGATCTCCGCGCCGACGTCGGGCAACTGCACGAACACCACATCGCCGAGCGCCGACTGCGCGAAATCGGTGATGCCGACGCGCACCGTGTCGTCGCCCGTCTTCGCCACCCACTCGTGCTCTTCGGTGTAGGACAGGTCGGCGGGGATCTCGGTCACAGTGCTCCTCGGCTCCATGGTTCGCGGGTTGTCGCGACCTCCAGTGGTCGCGTCATTTGACGGGCTGAGCGTATTGGCGGGGTTTCGGTTGCCGCAAGGCGGTGACGTCGACCCGGTCGGACTGTTGTATCACCATCGATCCGCCGACACGTTCGATGCTGTCCATCGCGCCGCCCGGAATGTTCATCGCCGCCGCAAGTGTCGGCGGATCCCCAATGGCCACAACCGAATACGTCGGGTTGAGGGTGGTCGAGTCGACCACCAGGGACCCCGGCGGACCGACGACCCACGTGTCGACGCCGACGCGCACCGCCGCCTGCCCGCCCCGGATCTCCATCGCCTCGGCCCCCGCGGCCCGTAGCTCGTTGATGACGTCGAGCATGGTCTCGGCGGCCACTCCCGACGACGGATCGGCGATGGTGAGCGTGACACCGGGTCCGGTCGCCGGCACGGTGCCGATCAGGATGGACAGAGCGGCCAGCCGGGCGCGGGCGTTCTCTATCGCGGCCTGATCGCTGCTGCCCGAGGCCTGCAGGTCGGCCAGCGTGCGCTGCAGGTCGGTCACCTCGGAGTTGAGCGCGGCTTCGCGCTGCTGCAGCGAATCCAACAGCACCAGCAGGTCGGCAGGGCGGGCGGTGTCGAGGGCGTCGCCGGAATCGGTCTGTCGGACCTGCGTGGCGATCGCGATACCCAGCACCAGGCACAGCAGGACGGCCAGCACCCCGAACACGCCGCCACGGGGGCCCGAGATGTTCGGCCGCCGCAGCCGCCCCAGCGGGAATTCGTGGTCCGCGACCGGCATCTCGTGGCGGCCGTGATGGTCGGCCGGGCCGGCAGGTTTCTCCGAGTCGGCCATGTCAGGCTCCGAACAACCTGCGCCGCAGTGCCGCGGCATTGCCGAAGATCCGGATGCCGAGGACGACGATGATCGCGGTGGAGAGCTGGGTGCCGACGCCGAGCTGATCGCCGACGTAGACGATCAACGCGGCCACCAGCACGTTGAATACGAACGACACGACGAAAACCTTGGCGTCGAAGATGTTCTCCAGGTAGGCACGCAGCCCGCCGAACACGGCGTCGAGGGCGGCGACGACGGCGATCGGCAGATAGGGCTGGATCACCTCGGGCACGCTGGGATGGAACACGACACCGATCACGATGCCGATGACCAGTGCGAGGATTCCGATCACTGCAGTCCTTTGGCGAAGTTGAGGTCGCGGACGGAGCCGGCGGGCAGGGTCAGGCCGTCGCCGGCGGCCACGGTGACACCCACGCCGTAGGACGACTCGAGCAGGCGCAGCCGCTGCAGCCCCGAGCTGCGGTCGAAGGCGTCGGCCATCGCGTGTGGCGGCCCGACGGCGACGACGGCGTAGGGGCTGCTGATGGGTTGATTGTCGACCAGGATGCCGCCGCCCGCCTGACGGATCGTCACGTTGGGACCGATGCGGACGCCGCCCACCGAGATCGCCTCGGCGCCGGCCAGCCACAGCGAGTTGACCACCAGTTGCAGGTCGCGGTCGAGGATCACCTGCCTGCTGCCGTCGACGCGTTGTTTGGACACGTCCGTGAGGTCGCGGGTGACGCCGGGGTCGGTGACGGTGACGGTCAGGCCGGGCCCGATCACCGGGGTGGCGGCCGCAGCGAAGCTCGCCTGGTCGAGTTCGCCCAGCAGCTGCCGGCCGGTCGCGTCGCCGGCGAGTCGGCTGCGTCGTAGCGCGTCGGCGTCGGCCGACAGGCGGTTACGGCGGACGGACAGCTCGTCGGTAGCCGCCTCGGCGGAGCGCACGCTGGACACCAGGACCTGCTGGGATTCTCGCACGCCCGGTGCGGTCGCCCGCGCCTGCGACCACGCCAGCGCGAACACCGCTGCCACCAGCGCAGCCGCCATCAGCTGCCACAGCCAGTCGGTGCGGCCGCGGGGGGTCTGCGCCGCGGCGGCGTACCCGGGGTCGAGATGTTCGGAGAGCAGCGAGCGCAGAAGCGACGGCACCGGGATCAGCGTCGGCGCCCCCGCCCGGTGCGCGTTGCGCCCGGACGACGGGTCGAAACCGCCCAGCTGTGTCACGGAGCCCGCACCCCGGATCCGGTGCGCGGTAGCGACCGCGCGACCATGCCGACCTGGATGAGGTAGAGCACCCCGGACCACAGGTACATCGCCGTGCCCCAGATCACGAAGCCCCAGCCGAATGCCAGCACCGGTGGCTGCCAGGCGGCGTCGCCCTGCCCGAGCAGCACCAGCGGCAGCCCGGACATCAGGGCGAACGTCGCCGCCTTGCCGATGTAGGTGACCGGCAGCGCGGTCAGCCCGCGGCTGCGCAGCAGCGGCAGCGTGGTCGCCAGCACGACATCGCGGCCCAGCAGCGTGATCACCAGCCACCACGGCACGACCCCGGCGAGCGCCAGCGCGATCGGGATCACGACCATGTAGATGCGGTCCACCGCTGGGTCGAGCAGCGCGCCCAGCCGCGAGGACTGGTTGTCGAACAGCCGGGCGATCTTGCCGTCGGCCCAGTCGGAGACGCCGCTGAACATCAGCACCGCGACCGCCCATCCGGTGTTGTGGGTGACCAGGAGCAGCACCAGGAACACCGGGACCAGGACGAGCCGCAGCACCGACAACACGTTCGGGATCGTCAGCACCCGGTCGGGCGGTGCCGGGGTGTCCCCCGGTTCAGACCCGCGAGCCATGGATAGAACCTAGCGGAACACCCCGGGCAGGCTCAGCGCCGACAGGGTGTCGTCGTTGAGCGGGTTGTCGTGGACCATGTACGTCCAGGTCGATGTCGGGCGTGCCAGCTTGGACAGGTCGACCCCGGGTTCGTCCTCGATCGAGGGCGCGGTGTCGAAGGTCTGCTGGGCGGCCTCGATCGCATCGGCGGCCAGCGAGCCGAACGCGTCGACGGCGAGGCGGTGGAATTCGTCGAGCGGGTTCTGCCGGCCCAGGGCGCGCAGGTGGATGCTCTCGCGGATGTCGGCCAGGTAGGAGAGGTGATCGGCCCAGCCGCGGTCGAGGTGGTAGAGCATGATCAACCGGCAGATCTTCTCGAGCTTCTCCTCACCGACCTGCTCGACCAGGGTCTCGTACCGCTCCGGCGACAGCGCGGCCAGTTCCTCGCGCGCAGTTGCGGTGCGCAACAACGCATCTCGCCGTTCGACCAGGATCGCGCGCTGCTGGGCGATCAGCTGGTTGTAGCGCCAGGTGTTGGCGTGCACGTCGAGCAACCGGCCCTCGGCCACCCGCTGGGCGTGTTCGAGCAGCGTCGCAGCCTTGGGGCTGAGCACCTTGCCGTCGTCGTCGCAGTCCAGCGGCAACTTGCCTGCGTCGAGGTGCGAGACCACGACGTCGTCTTCCCAGCTGGAGAAGAACACGGTCGAACCGGGGTCGCCCTGGCGGCCGGCGCGGCCGCGCAGCTGATTGTCCAGCCGCTCGGTGTGGTGGCGGCCGGTGCCGATCACATGCAGCCCGCCCAGCTCCGCCACGGCATCGTGGTTCTTCTCGTCCGAGCCGCCGAGCCTGATGTCGGTGCCGCGCCCGGCCATCTGCGTCGACACGGTGACCGCACCGAGCTGACCGGCCTCGGCGATGACGCCCGCCTCTTCCTCGTCGTTCTTGGCGTTCAGTACGACCGCGGGAATGCCGGCTTTGACCAGCCGCCGGTGCAGGTCCTCGGATTCGGCGACGTCGCGGGTGCCGACGAGGATGGGCTGGCCGCTCTCGTGGATCTCGGTGATGTGCTCGAGCACCGCGTCGTTGCGCGCCGCGGCCGTGACGTACACGCGGTCGGGTTCGTCCTCGCGGATGTTGGGGGTGTTCGGCGGGATCGGCGAGACGCCGAGCTTGTAGAACTGGCGCAGCTGCTCACCGGCGGCCAGCGCCGTGCCGGTCATCCCGCACACCGTCGGGTAGCGGTTGATCAGCGCCTGCACGGTGATGGTGTCGAGCACCTCGCCGGTCTCGGTGGTCTCGATGCCCTCTTTGGCCTCGACGGCGGCCTGCAGCCCGTCGGGCCAGCGCTGCAGCGTCGCGATGCGGCCGCGGGAGGCGTTGATCAGGTGCACGGCGTCATCGCGGACGATGTAGTGCACGTCGCGCTGCAGCAACACGTGGGCGTGCAGGGCCACGTTGATCTCGGTCAATGTCGTCGCGACGTGTTCCTCGGAGTACAGGTCGATGCCGCCGAGCTTGGCCTCGATCTTCTGGGCGCCGGACTCGGTGAGGTGGACGTTGCGGCCCTCGGCGTCGGTGGCCCAGTCGACGCCGTCGACGAGCTCGCCGACGTACCGGATCAGGTCCAGGCGCGGGGCCTCGCGGTGGCTGGTCCCCGCCAGCACCAGCGGCACCAGCGCCTCGTCGACGAGGACCGAGTCGGCTTCGTCGATCAGCGCGACGTCCGGGTTGGGCGACACCAGATCGGCGACGTCGGTGACCAGCTGGTCGCGCAGCACATCGAAGCCGATCTCGTTGACCGAGGCATAGGTGACGTTGCACTGGTAGGCCGCGCGACGTTCCTCGGCGGTGGAGTCGGCGGTGATCCAGCCGACGGTCAGGCCCAAGGCCTCGATCAGCGGCGCCATCCACTCGGCGTCGCGGCGGGCCAGGTAGTCGTTGATCGTGATGACGTGCACGCTGCGCCCGGCCAGTGCGTAGCCGGCGGCGGCGATCGCGCCCGACAGCGTCTTGCCCTCGCCGGTGGCCATCTCGACGACGTCGCCGGCGAGCATCCGCTGCGCACCCAGCAACTGGACGTCGAAGGCGCGCAGGCCGGTGGTGCGTTCAGATGCTTCCCGTGCGATCGCGAGGAACTGCGGGATGTCCGCCGAATCGGCCAGATCCTCGAGATGCAGCAGGGTGGCCGCCTTGGTCAGCTTCTCGTCGTCGAGGTCGGCGGCCTTGCTGTCGAACTCGGCGGCGGCCTGGACCTGCTCCATCGAGCGGCTCTGGTTGCGGTCAGTGCTGGCCCCCAGGAGCTTCCAGAAGCGTCCTGACAGGCGCCCGCTCGCCTTCTTGGCGGGCGCGGGGTCCGACGTTTTCGAAGAGGTGCGTGCCACACGATCACGGTACGCGGGCAGGCAGGCGCGACGACGGACTACCACGCGACATTCGCCGCCGGCGGTCTCGGACGTCCCGCTCCGGGTACGGGTCCTGGGGTAACTTCGCCGCAGACCGGGCCGTGCCGAAGGGGGGTGCGCCGCGTGGACACCGAAACGGTCGGGCAGACGTTCGCGCCGACGCTGGACTGGAGCCGGGAATGGCTCAACTCGGCGATCTGGGTGCTGACGGCGTTCGTGGTGACGGCGCTGTGCCTGGCGGTGGTGCTCGTCGTGCTGGGCCGCTTCACCGAGTGGGGACGGCAGTTCTGGCGCGTCACGGGAAGATATTTCACCGGTCGGGCGAGCGTCGGGGTGTGGGCGTGCGTGGCACTGCTGCTGTTGTCGGTGATCGTCTCGGTCCGCATCAACGTGCTGCTGACCTACTACGTCAACGATCTGTTCACGGCCTTGCAGATCGCGTTCTCCTCGGATCCCGACCGGTCCAGCGGTATCGCCGGATTCTGGGCCACGATGGTGGTGTTCGCGGTGCTCGCCGGGTGCTACATCGTGCGGCTGCTGCTCGACATGTACGTGACCCAGCGGTTCATCATGCGGTGGCGAATCTGGTTGAGCACCAGATTCATCGACAGCTGGCTGGGCGATCTGGCCTACTACCGGGCGCAGTTCGGCGCGCGGCCGATCGACAACCCCGATCAGCGCATCCAGCAGGACGTCGACGTGTTCACCACCGGGGTCGGCGGGGACACCAACAATCCGATCTTCACCTCGGGCAACACCTTGCTGTTCGGCGCCGTCGAGGCGGTGCTCTCGGTGCTCTCGTTCGGGGTGATCCTTTGGCAGCTGTCCGAGCCGCTGACCGTGGGCGGGGTGACGCTGCAGCGCGCCCTGTTCTGGATCGTGCTGGTGTACGTGCTGGTGGCCACCGTGGTCGCGTTCGCGATCGGACGGCCGCTGATCCGGTTGAGCTATCTGAACGAGATGCGCAACGCGGCGTTCCGCTACGCGCTGGTGCGGGTGCGGGAGGGCGGCGCGGCGATCGGACTCTACGGGGGCGAGGCGGCGGAACGCACGGTGCTGCGCCGGCGGCTGGATTCGGTGATGGACAACTACCGGCACTGGCTGAACCGCATGATGCTGTTCTTCGGCTGGAACGTGTCGATGAGTCAGGCGATCAATCCGCTGCCGTGGCTGGTGCAGGCTCAGGGGCTGTTCGCGCAGCGGATCTCGTTCGGCGGGGTATGGCAGTCGTCGAACGCCTTCGCCGCTATCCACGACAATCTGTCGTTCTTCCGCAACGCCTATGACCAGTTCGCGAGCTACCGGGCGGCGATCATCCGGCTCGACGGACTGGCCGACCAGAATGTGCGGGCGGGCCGGTTCACCCCGGTGCGGCCGTCCGACTCCCCCGACGGGCGCCTCGAGGTGGCCGGGGTGGCGGTGCGCCGGCCCGACGGCAGCCCGCTGCTGCACCCGCTCGACGTGACGCTCGACCCCGGTGAGTCACTCGTCGTCACGGGTCCGTCGGGAATCGGGAAGTCGCTGCTGATGGCCAGTTTGGCCGGGGTGTGGCCCTATGCGTCGGGCGAGGTGCGGCTGCCCGGCGGGCGCGACGGGGTGATGTTCGTGCCGCAGCTGCCCTACCTGCCGCTGGGCGATCTGCGGACCGCGGTCGCCTACCCGCACCCGCCGGACACCTACGACGACGTCGCGATGCAGTCCGCGCTGCGCGATGTGGCGTTGCCGCACCTGATGATTCGCCTGTTCGAGGCCCAGGACTGGGCCAAGATGCTCTCGGTCGGCGAACAGCAGCGCATCGCTTTCGCCCGGGTGCTGCTGGCGGAGCCGTGCGCGGTGTTCCTCGACGAGTCCACCTCGGCGCTCGACGAAGGGCTCGAGGAGATGCTGTATCGCCTGCTGCGCGAGCGGCTGCCCGACACGATCGTTGTCAGCGTGAGCCACCGCGCCACGGTGCATCCGCTGCACGACCGCCGGCTCTCACTGGTCGGCGACGGTGACTGGCGGCTGGAGCGACTCGCCTCGTCGGGTTGACGCCTCCGCGACGCCCTCGGCAGGTTGGCGCGGTACCTTGCCCGCATGGAGGATGTGTTCGTCCCGACGCTGGACTGGGGCAACGAACTGTGGACGTCGCTGGTGTGGGTCGGCAAGGCCTGGATCATCGCCGCGATCGCCACGCTGGTCGTACTGCTGCTGATAGGCCGGTTCACGAACTGGGGTCGGCAGTTCTGGCGAATCACGGGCGGTTACTTCACCGGTCGCGACAGCATCAAGGTCTGGTTGTTCCTGGCCGTGCTGCTCGCCTCGGTGATGATCAATGTGCGCCTCGACGTGCTGTTCACCTATCAGAGCAACGACCTGCTGACCAGCTTCCAGGTCGTGGTGCAGGGCCTGACCTCGGGCAACGAGGAGGTCAGGCAGTCCGGCATCGACGGGTTCTGGTCCACGATCCTCATCTTCAGCATCCTGGCGGCGCTGTCGATCACCCAGCTGCTGCTCGACATGTACCTGTTCCAGCGGTTCTGCCTGCGCTGGCGCGCCTGGCTGACCGATCGGTTGACCGGCGACTGGCTGGGCGGCCGCGCCTACTACCGGGCCCGGTTCATCGACGAGACCATCGACAACCCCGACCAGCGCATCCAGTCCGACATCGACATCTTCACCGCGACCAACGGCCCGCAGCCCAACCTGCCGTACTACGGCTCGAGCAACTCGCTGCTGTTCGGTGCGATCTCCGCGGTCGTCTCGGTGATTTCGTTCACTGCGATTCTGTGGAATCTGTCGGGGCCGCTGACCCTCGTCGGTATCACGCTGCCCCACGCGATCTTCTGGATCGCGATCGGCTACGTGCTGTTCGCGACGATCATCGCGTTCTGGATCGGCCGCCCGATCATCGGGCTGTCCTTCCTCAACGAGAAGTACAACGCGGCGTTCCGGTACGCCCTCGTGCGGCTGCGGGATGCCTCGGAGGCGGTGGCGTTCTACCGCGGCGAGGCCGCCGAGCGCACCGGGCTGCGCAAGCTGTTCGCCCCCGTTGTCACGAACTACCGGCGCTACGTGAACCGCTCGCTGCGGTTCAACGGCTGGAACTGGTCGATGGGCCAGCTGATCGTGCCGCTCCCCTATTTGGTGCAGTTCCCGCGGTTCGCCTCCGGGGAGATCCCGCTGGGCGCGTTGAACCAGTCGGCGTCGGCGTTCGGCGCGATTCAGGGTGGCCTGTCGTTCTTCCGTAACGCCTACGACCTGTTCGCCGGCTACCGGGCCGCGATCATCCGTCTCGACGGCCTGGTCACCGCCGACGAGCAGGGCCGGGCGCTGCCGCATCTCGACGTCGCGGGCTGCACCGGTCAGAACGTCACCCTCGAGAACGTCGAGGTCCGCACCCCGGACGGCAAGAAGCTGCTCGACCCGGTGAACCTGCGGCTCGAGCCCGGCGAGTGCCTGATGATCACCGGCAAGTCGGGTGCGGGCAAGACCACGCTGCTGCGCAGCCTGGCGCAGCTGTGGCCGTTCACGTCCGGCAGGCTGACCTATCCGATCGACGAGAACGAGACGATGTTCCTGTCGCAGATGCCCTATGTGCCGCTGGGTGATCTACGCGCCGTGGTGTCCTACCCGAACAAGGAGGGCGACGTCGGCGACGACGCGCTGCGCGAGGCGTTGCGCAAGGTGGCGCTGCCCCATCTGGCCGATCGGCTCGACGAGGTGCAGGACTGGGCGAAGGTGCTCTCCCCCGGAGAGCAGCAGCGCATCGCGTTCGCCCGCATCCTGCTGACCCGGCCCAAAGCGGTGTTCCTCGACGAATCCACCTCGGCGCTCGACGAGGGCCTGGAGCTCTCGATGTACGAGCTGGTGCGCACCGAGCTGCCGAACACGATCCTGGTCAGCGTGAGCCACCGCAGCAGCCTCCAGCGCCACCACACCCGAGAGCTGAAACTGCTGGGCGGCGGCCCGTGGGAGCTCGCGCCGATCGGCGGCGAGCACGCTCGGGTCTGACCGTCAGACGATGGCAGCCGCCGCACGTGCGGCGGCATGTGTGCCGGCGCGGCGCCCGAAGAACGATCCCTCGCCCAGCTGAGTGCCGCTGGCATAGCCCCGGCCGTCCTGGGCGATGTTCGACGCACAGGCACCGGCGGCGTAGAGGCCTTCGATCGCGCTGTCGTCCTCCCGCAGCACCTCCCCGTCGATGGAGACCTTCAGCCCGCCCATCGTGAAGCCGGAGTACATCGCCCGGCCCAGGGACAGGTCGAACGCCGCCCACGGGCCCTGGTCCTGGGCGGCGACGTAGTCGGGCTGCTTGTGGAAATCGGGGTCCTCGCCGCGGGCGGCGTTGGCGTTGTAGCGGTCCAGTGTGGCAGCCAGATTGCCGGCCGGGATGCCGAGCGCCTCCTCCATCTCGGCGACCGTCTCCCAGCCGTCGATGAACTTGATCAGCGGCATCTCGGGCATCTGCATGTGCGCCTCGTCGACGATCAGGTAGGCCACCTGATCAGGTTGATCGAGGACGAACGCCGACGTGCGGGCGTGGTAGGAATCCTCGGCGACGAACCGCTGCCCCTCGGCGTTGACGATGACGCCGGTGAGCAGGATCTCGGGCGGATAGGCCGCGGCGGTGATGAACAACTGGTCCATGTGGGTGGCCACGCCGCCGGCCGAGACGCCGAGGCCGATGGCCAGGCCGTCGTCGTTGGGGTTGCCCAGGATGTAGGGGGCGACGGTGCCGTGGTGCTTGGTCTTGCGCTCGGCGCCCAGTGCGGGCGTGTACTCGGCCACGAGCTCGGCGTTCATCGCGAACCCGCCGGCCGCGATGACGACGGCCTTCGCCTTGATGTGGCCGGTGTCGCCGAAGTGCTTCCAGCGCACCCCGGCCACGGCGCCGGCGTCATCCAGCACCAGCGCGGCGGCCCCGGTCTCGTAGCGGAACTGCACGCCCAGTTCCCCGGCACGGGCGACCAGCAGGTCGATCACCATGCCGGCGCCGCCGAGTTCGCCGGGCACCGGAACCGAGTGACCCCGCGGCGCCGGCACGGCCTGCTCGCAGAACGGCCACACCTTCTCGTTGCCCGTGTAGGACAGACCCTCGGTGCCGGGCGGCACGACCACCTTGCCCGGGTAGTAGCTGCGCTCGAACTGGAAGCCCAGGGCCTCGAGCCAGTCGAAGTGCTCGACGCTGCCCTCGCAGTAGGCCCGGATCTTGTCGTGCTCGGGGTCGCGGGACTGCGAGACCAGGTACTTGTACATCTCCTCCGGGGTGTCCGGGTGCCCGGTGGCCCGCTGCACCGCGGTGCCGCCGCCGAGATAGAAGTGGCCGCCGGCCATCGAGGTGGTGCCGCCTGCGGCGGCAGCCTTCTCGAGCACGAGCACGCGCGCGCCGGCCGCGGCGGCGCTGACGGCTGCGCAGCCGCCCGCGATGCCGAATCCGATGACGACGACGTCGACCTCATCGGACCAGGAGGGGACGTCGGCGGCGAGGACGGTGTCGGGGGTGGGCAAGCTCACTTCTGCTCCTGTTTGATGTGGTCGAAGAACGCGGCGAGTTCGTCGGGGATGTAGGCGATTTCGACGTAGGGCACGCCTGCGTCGGGGGCTGCGAGGTAGGCGAACCGCATGCCGGCCATGGTGCCTGCCATCGCCACGGGCGTGCCGCCGCTCTCGGCGGCGGCGACGGCGGCGTCGAACGCTTCGAGGTCCGGTGCCGCGCGGCACACGTGGTGCAGGCCGGGGCCGCAGCGATCGAGGAACTCGGTGTAGATGCTCTGCCCCCGCACCGGTGCGATCACCTCGAGTTGGGTGTCCCCCGCGTAGCTCAGCGCGACGTCGGCGACGTGGTCAGCGGGCTGACCCCGGTAGCTGCAGGTGTCCGGTGCGAAGTGCACGCCCGGCATACGCACCCAGGTGCGCGCTCCCATCAACGCGGTCAGCGCCGCCTCGGTGGCGTCGAGGTCGCGCGTCACCCACGCGATCTGGACAGGTGTCTGGTCAAGCATCGAGTCGAGAATATCGTCCGCCGACCCCGCATGCTAGAACGTGTTCTATTTTTGCTCCGGCTCCCCGGAATAGCCGGTGCGGGTGCGGCGTTGCGCGACGAGGTCGTGACGCCACACCCACACATCAAGGAGGCCGACTGTGCGGATCGGAATCATCGGGGCAGGTCTCATCGGCGGAACCCTCACCCGCCGCCTGAGCGAGCTCGGCCACGAGGTCGCCGTCGCCAACTCGCGGGCACCGGAGACGCTCGCGGAGCTCGCGAACGAGACGGGGGCCACCGCGGTGTGGGCCCGTGACGCCGCGATCGATGCCGATCTGGTGATCGTCAGCATTCCCCAGAAGAACGTCCCGGATCTGGCGGCCGGCATCGTCGACGCGCGCAAGCCGGGTGCCCCGGTCATCGAGACCAACAACTACTACCCGCAACAGCGTGACGGTGAGATCGCGGCCATCGAGGACGGTCAGGTCGAAAGTGCCTGGGTTGCAGAGCAGATCGGCGCGCCCGTCTTCAAGGTGTTCAACGGCATCTGGTGGAAGCACTTGCTCGAGAGCGGAAAGCCCGATGGTGCGGCCGGCCGGATCGCGCTGCCGGTGGCGGGCGAGGACGGCCCCGGCCGCGATCTCGTGCACGAGATCGTCGATCAGCTGGGTTTCGACCCGGTCCATGCCGGCCCGATCTCCGAGTCGTGGCGCCAGCAGCCCGGAACGCCCGTGTACGGCAAGGACTTCGACCCCGAGAAGACCCTGCGAGCGCTGGCCGAGGCATCGCCCGAACGCACCGCCGAGTGGACCGCCCGCTAACGGACTCGCCGGCCACCGCGATAAACCTGACATGCGTATCCCGGTCGCCTCTGCCGTTGTGCTGGCCGCCACCGGCCTCCTGGCCGGCGCGGCGCCCGTACAGGCCACCCCGTCAGACGTCGACTTCGCCGCGTACCCGGCCGTAGACCCGGCGCCCTATCAGGTGTTCGGCGCGCACCCGAGCACGTCGGGATGGATTTTCCGGACCCCGGCCGGTGTGCGCTGCCAGGACAGCCTGATCCCCGATCTGGGCATCGTCTGTTCCGGTCCGCTCGCGGGTACCGACGCCACGATGGTCTCGGTGTCACTGACCCACGAGGCGATGTTCACCGCGTCCGACATGGGGCCTGGCGATGCGGCGTCAACGCCGGTTCTGCTGCCAGTCGGTTCGCGGTTCGACGCGGGCAACGGCGTGGTGTGCGCCGTCCCCACCGCCGAGACCCTGGCCTGCCACGCCGCCAAGCCGGCGTCCTGGCCGGCGGACACCGTGGATCCGCCCGACCGTCACTACGGCGAGCACGGTTTCGTCACGGCGCCGGACGGCGCCCGCGGCTACTGAGTCAGCATCTCGGTGAGCAGCCGCAGCTGGACATCGAAGATCACCGTGGGATCGGTAAACGTGTCCGCGCCGTACTGACCGAACACCTCGAGGCTGATCGCACCGACCAGCGCGGCCCACAGCAGGAAGCACCGGGCGAGAGTGCCGTCGTCGAGCGTGATCCCGAACTCGGCCTTGAGCTTCTCGAAATCCGACGAAAGCGGTTGCGGCACAGGCTTAGTGACTTCTCCGATGGCGCCTGGCGCCACAGCCGCGTCGATGATGCCGAACAGCGTGCCGATCACCCGCGTACCGGGCCCGACAGTGCGCTCGGCGGGTGCGTGGTAGCCGGGCACCGGGCTTCCGTAGAGCAGCGCCCAGCACGCCGGCTGGTCGCGCGCCCAGGTCCGGGCCGCGTGCGCGACCGCATGGAGCCGGCTCTGCCAATCGGGCCCTGCGTCGCGGTGCGCCTGGTCGACGGCGTCGGCGAGCTCGGTGTAGGCGTCGATCAGCAGCAACGTCAGCAGTTCGTCGCGGCTGGCCACGTAGCGGTACACCGCCGAGGAGACCATGCCCAGGTCGCGGGCGATCGCGCGTAGCGACAGCCCCGCAGCGCCCTCGGTGACCAGATGACGCCGGCCGATCTCGATGATCTGCCGCTCGATGCGCGCCCTGCCGTCCTCGCGTTTGCCCACGCTGAGCAGTGTGACACATCCGAGAGCACTGCTCTTGAATTTTCGAACGCGTCGTGCCACAGTTCGGAGAGCAGTGCTCTCGATTCGATGAACAGGAGACAGACCATGACCAACCGCATCGACCGCTATGACGTTCCGGGCCTCGGCGCCCGCCTGTTCAACAGCGCGATCCGATGGCTCGCCGAGCGTGGGGTCAGCATCCAGGGCAGCACCGCGCTGCGGGTGCGGGGCCGGACGAGCGGCGCGCCGCGTCAGGTGGTGATCAACCTGCTGACCGTCGACGGCCGCGACTACCTGGTGTCACCGCGCGGCAACACCCAGTGGGCGCGCAACGTTCGCGCGGCAGGCACCGTCGAGATCGGATCCCGTCGAAATTCGAAGCGCCGCAGCGCAATCGAGCTGTCCAATGACGCGAAGCCGGACGTTCTGCGCCCCTACCTCAACCGCTGGTACTGGCAGGTGAAGGGTCACATCGGGGGTCTGACACCGGAGTCGACGGACGAGCAGTTGCGCGCGGTGGCGCCGTCGATCCCGGTCTTCGTGCTGTCGGATCAGGGCTGAGCGGAGACCGGCGCGATCTCTGCGGAGGCGGACGAGATGGTGTCCGCGCGGGCCTCGGCGCTCGCGGTCTGCCAGGAGACGGCGGCCGGGTAGGTGCCCCAGGTGCTGTTGAACACGCCGATCAGCACGGTGCGGCCGTCGGGAGTGGTGGTGTAGACCGGTCCGCCGGAGTCACCCTTGCGGCTGACCACGCCGCCCGCCATCGTGAACCACCCGTTGTTGACCGCCTCGACGGTGCCGCAGCTCTCCCCCGTCACGACGCCGAAATGGCACACCGGCATTCCGGCGACCGGCAGCACCGACGAATCGGTGACCAGGGCCTTGCCGCTGGGCAGCACGTTGTTGACAGTGGCCGACGGGAGAAGGTGGATGACCTCCCAGTCGGCGATCTGATGGTTGGTGTCGACGGTCATGCCGTCGGGAGTGTTGTCCCGGTAGGAACCCTGGGTACCGATCACGGTGCCGGTCTTGTCGGTGACGGTGCCGGACGCCCGGCAGTGACCCGCGGTGAACGCGGTGCGGGTGGCGGGGTCGACGTAGCCGAGCGTGCACAGCACCGAGTCCTGGTGGATCTCCATGCCCGGGTACACGAGCGGATCGGGCTGCGCGCCGGCAGGGACCGCGGGAATGAGCAGGACTGCGAGCAGGGTGAGTAGCGCAGCCGACATCGAATGGCGCGATAGCAGTCGGTTCAGCACGGCCCCTCCACTCTCCCCGGGTGAGTTATCGGCGACCGCCGCGCTCACGGTGAGGAGGTGATTACCCCCGTGCGCCGACGGTGTAACTGGGTCATCGCGGGTCGATAACGGCGCGTTACAACCGAGCGGGCCGGGGGTCAGGAATCGAAGCCGAGCCCCACCGCGTCGAGGGTGCGCAGCAGCACGTTGCGCTGTCCGGCCTTGTGGTCGGCGCGGTCCAGGGACCAGCGCGTGGCCTGGATTCCGGCACTGGCGAACGGTTCGGGCGGGAACGGCAGCGGCTTGCGGCGCACCATCTCCAACCGGGTGCGGGGGCTGGAGACCCCGTCCAGCAGGTCGAGGCAGACGTCGGCGGCGAAGCGTGCGGCCCCGACACCGAGTCCGGTGAACCCGTTGACGTAGGCCACCCGGCCGTCGCGCGCGGTCCCCCAGTGCGCACAGAAGCGGGTGTTGGTGTCGATCGCGCCGGCCCATCGGTGGGTGAAGCGGACGTCCTGCAGCGCGGGGAAGGTCAGGAAGAAATGCCCGGCCAACCGGCGGTAGCTCTCGGTGCGGTCCTCGTAGCTGGATTTGACCTTGCGGCCGAAGTGGTAGACGGCGTCGTAACCGCCCCACACGATGCGGTTGTCCATCGTCAGGCGGTAGTAGTGGAACTGGTTGGCCGAGTCGCCGATCCCCTGTCGGCGCCGCCAGCCGATGCGGTCGAGTTGGGCGTCGGTGAGCGGTTCGGTGGCTAGCACGTAGTCGTAGACCGGCACGGTGTGGAGCCGATTGCGGCGCAGCAGGCTGGGAAACACGTTGGTGGCCAACACGATCTGTCGGCAGGTCAGCGCCGCACCGTCGGTGTCGACGCGCAGTGCCGCCCCGCCGGAGTGGATCTGGCGGGCAGTGGTGTGCTCGAAGATCTCTACGCCGGCCTCCCGGCAGGCGCGGGCGAGCTCGAGGGCCAGCTTGCCCGGGTTGACGATCGCGCAGTCCTCGGCGCTGTAGAGGCCGGCCAGGTATGTCGGGGATGCGACCTCGGCGCGCACCGCGTCGGTGTCGAGGAACTGCCCGTGGTCGTCGGCGGCCGCCTCGGTGAGCCACTCCACCTGATGGGGTTCGGTGGCCACCGTCATCATCCCGGTGCGCTGCCACTCGGTGTCGAGGCCGAGTTCGGCGATCTCGGCCTGCATGCCGTCGAGGTTCTCGATGCCGAGTGCCTCGAGGGTGTCGATCTCCCCGGGCCAGCGCGACTTCCCGTTGTCGTAGCCGTGAGTCAGGCTTGCCTCGACGAAGCCGCCGTTGCGCCCCGAGGCGGCCCACCCGATGCGGTCTGCTTCGATGAGCACCACCCGGCGATCCGGGTGCCGGCGCGCGGCGTGCAGTGCGCTCCACAAACCCGTGTAGCCGCCGCCGACCACCAGGAGATCAGCGGTCAGCGGCTTCGTCAGGGACGGGTGCTCCGGCCGATCCACCGAGCCGGGGTCCAGCCACACCGAGCCCAGCGTGCTGCCGGACAGGGACCGGTCCACGAGGGCGGGGTCGACGGGAGCGTCGAAGACTGTCTGCACACCGCGAAGACTACGGGCTGACATGGGCACCGGGCACGGTCCCGGGCCGGCCCGCCGGTTGCCAGCCGGGCGGACCGAAGACGTAACCGAGCTTGTCGCGCAGCCGGTGTGCCGAGCGGACGTCACGCCCGATCGCGACGTACTCGCGGGTCTGCAGCCGCCAGATGTTGAACGTGTTCACCGGCTTGGTGAGGCCGTAGCGCGGCCGGAACACCTCGGGTTGGAACGTGCCGAACAGCCGGTCCCAGATGATCAGGATGCCGCCGTAGTTGCGGTCCAGGTAGAGCTGGTCCATGCCGTGGTGCACGCGGTGATGCGACGGGGTGTTGAACACGAACTCGATGGGCCGCGGCAGCGTGCCGATCCGTTCGGTGTGGATCCAGAACTGGTAGACGAGGCTGACCGAGAAGCTGAAGAACACCATCCAGGGCGGAACACCCAACAGCGGCAACGGAATCCACATCACGATCTCGCCGGAGTTGTTCCACTTCTGCCGCAGCGCCGTCGCGAAGTTGAAGTACTCGCTGCTGTGGTGCGCCTGATGGGTGGCCCAGATCAGCCGGACGCGGTGGGCGGTGCGGTGATAGGCGTAGAACAGCAGGTCGACGCCGACGATAGCGATCACCCAGGTGTACCACTGCGTCGCCGAGAGGTGCCAGGGCGCGACGTAGGTGTAAATCGCCGCGTATCCGAGCAACGCCAGGAATTTCCACGCACCCATCGTCGCGACCGACACCAGTCCCATCGAGATGCTCGCCCACGCGTCGCGCGTCAGGTATGACCCCGCGCCGGGTCGATCCTGTTCTGCCACAACGTGTTCGAGCTTGCGAGCGGCGACCCACTCGATCACGAGCAGCAACAGGAAGAACGGGATCGCGAACAGCACCGGGTCTCGCATCGCCGGCGGCAGCACGGTGAGGATCTCCGCTGAGGCCACTGTGGTCCCCTACCGGAAGCTCAGCACGTCGTCGCCCCATGCCTGGCGCACCGGCGCGTCGAGATCGTCGACCACGCTGTCGTGGCGATCGATGACCAGGGTGGCGCGGGCGTCGTCGTAGGGACGCCAGTGCGGCGCGGCGGCCGGGGTGCCGGGCGCGCCGTCACGGGCGAAGCTGGTCCAGCGGGCCCGGATGCGCCGGGACACCTCCGCGCCGGCCGCTCGGCCACCGAGGGCGAACATCGGATCCTTGCGTCCCGCGCCGAGATTGCCCCACACGAACGGCAGTTCGGTGGCGTGTGCGGCGGCCATCCGCACCGCCCGCAGCATCGGGGTGGCGAAGTCGAAGCGGTACAGGTACACGGGTGCGGTGGCGCGGTGACCGTCGGCGAACCAGATCGACGGCATCCGGAAACCGAGGTCGCTGGCGAGCCCCAGCCCCTTGCCCGCTCGTCGCCCCCGATACATGCTCTCGAGCTGCGCACGCTCGGGCAGCGTCAGTTCTGGTTGTTCGGCGGCGATCTGGGCGAACATCGCCTGGATCGCGTCGGCCTTGATCGGCAGCAGCGGCAGCTTCATGTAACGGAACAGCGCCGCTTCGTTGCGGTTGGTACCGATGATCAGCGGCACCGGGTGGGTCTGACCGTTCTGGGCGAGCCGGATCGGATAGTCCGGCACCAGGTCCCCGTCGACGATCGGCGCGAAGGCCAGCCGGCCCGGGGTGCGCACCGGCACCTCGTTGAACACGGTGCGCGACGCCTCCACGATCGCCCCGATGGGCAGCTGGGCGAGCCGGGACAGCTCGTCGCGGCCGACCCCGACGACTTCGAGGAACCGGGCCGCGATGCGGCCGGCTTGGTCGGTGTCGTAGGAGGAGGTGACGGGCGAGCTCTGTGCGATCGCGGCGTGGAACAGCCCCTTGGCCGCTGGGCTGCCGAGCAGTGTGGTCACCACACCGCCGCCGGCGGATTCGCCGAACAGGGTCACCCGGCCGGGATCGCCGCCGAACGCGGCGATGTTGTCGCGTACCCAGGTCAGCGCAGCGAGCACGTCGCGCAGTCCGACGTTGGTGGCGAAGCGTTCGGATTCGGCGCCGAGCGCGGCGAGTTCGAGGAAGCCCAGCGCACCGAGGCGGTAGTTGATGGTGACGACGATGACGTCGCCGTCGGCCGCGAGCCGCCGGCCGTGATAGAGCGGTTGGCTGGCCGAACCCAGGATGTAGGCACCACCGTGCACCCACACCATCACCGGCTTGTTCGCCCCGGGTTCGGTGCCGGAGGGGGCCCACACGTTGAGGGTCAGGAAGTCCTCGCCCTGGGGAGCGCCGAGAGGAAGGGGAATGCGCGGGTCGGTCGGCTGCGGGCACGCGGGCCCGACGAGGGAGGCGTCGCGCGGCTCGGTCCAGCCGGTCGGTGGCACCGGCGCGCGCCAGCGCAGGTCGCCGACGGGCGGGGCGGCATAGGGGATGGCCTTCCAGGACGCGATCGTGCCGTCGTCGACGCCGCGGACCGGCCCGTGTGCGGTCTCCACCACCGGATGACCGCCGGCGTTGCTGCGGGTCTCCTCGGAGCGCGCTTCCGCGGTCATCTCAGTAGATCTCCTTCGATCGAAGGGCAGGTACGCCCCGGTACGTGACTGTACCAGCGCGCGGGTGGCCTCACCGGCGGGCTCTACCGGCCAGCACGCCACCCAGGGCGAGCAGGCTCAGGCCCGCGGCCACGACGATCAGCAGCCCGACCCGCAGCCCGGCGGCGTCGGCGACGAGACCGACGAGCAGCGGAGCGCCGAGAAAACCGACGCGCATCAGCCAGGTCAGGATCGTCAGTCCCGTGCCGGCGCGCAGCCCCGGCAGTTCGTCGGCGGCGCGCATCGCCGCGGGCACCGCCGTCGCCACACCCAGCCCGGCGGCGGCGAACCCGGCGATCGTGCCCGGCACCGACGGGAACGCCAGCGCCACACCCATCCCGGCCGCGGTGATCACCCCGCCGGCCCGCACCACCGCGCGTTCGCCGAAGCGGTCGACCAGGCGATCGCCGATCAAGCGACCGATGCACATGGACCCGACCAGGGCGATGTAACCGAACGGGGCCACCGGACCCGCGGCACCCAGGCTGTCCCGCAGATACAGCGTCGCCCAGGAACTCCCGGCGTCTTCGACGGTCGCCCCCGCGATCGCGATGCCGATCAGCGCCAGCAGCACCAGGTAGACCGCAGCGCCCGCCGAGACGCTGCCGCCATGCCGGGTGGGGTGGTCGTCGTGATCGGGACCGTGCAGCAGGAACGGATACGCGGCAACGGCCACCACGCCGAACAGCACCGCCGACAGCCCGAGGTGCAGCGTCCGCGGCAGGTGCACCGCGATGGCGCCGGCCGCCATCAACCCGCCGAGCACCGCACCCACCGCCCACACGGCGTGCAGCGAGTTGATGATCGAGCGACCGTACTGCCGTTGCAGCCGTAGTGCGTTCACGTTCTGCGCGACGTCGGTGATCGCGTCGGCGGCACCGGCGACGAAGAGGGCCGCGGCAAGTGTGACAGCACTCGGCGCGGCGGCGGCGGCGGCGATGAACATCGCGAGGATCAGCGTCGTCGCGAGGTTGACCCGGGCGGACTGGAAGCGCCGGATCAGCGCCGCCGCGGCGGGCCCGGCGATCAGGGCACCCGCCGAGAACGACGCCACCGCGCCGCCCAGCATCGCGTTCGAGAGTCCGAGGTCGGTCTTGACCTCCGGCAGCCGCGGCAGCAGGTTGGCGAAGATCGCGCCATTGGTGAGGAAGACGGCGCCGATCGCGATCCGGGCCCGCCGGTCGCGCGCCTGGCCGCCGTCGAGCGGGTGGGACGCCATGATGGGTGCGACCCTACCGCCGCGCCGGACGGTCGCTGCGACGGCGCAGCCGCGGAACGGCAAGATGGCGCCCATGCCCACCACGGATCGTTCGTCGCTGATCGACCTGGCCGCCCGCTACGGCGTGGCCACCGACTATCAGGACTGGTCTGGTCGGCACGTCACCGTGCCCGACACGACGCTGGTGGCCGTCCTGGGCGCCCTCGGCGTCGCGGCGGGGACCGACGCCGAGCGGGCCGACGCTCTCCGTGCGCACGAAGCGGCTCACTGGGCACGGTCGTTGCCCGCGGTGGTCGTCGCGCGGGCCGGGACCCCGACGCCGTTCTGGGTGCACGTGACCCATGGAGATCCCGTCGACCTCTGGGTGCAGTTGGAGGACGGCACACGTCGGGATGATCTGCGGCAGCTGGAGAACAACCGGCCGCCCTTCGATCTCGACGGCCGTCTGATCGGCGAGGCGAGCTTCGAGCTGCCCGGCGACCTGCCGCTGGGCTACCACCGGGTGCACCTGCGCGTCGGCGCCTTCGACACCGCTGTGACGGTGATCGTGACGCCGTCGCACATCGCCACCCCGGTGCGGATGGGCGCCCGCCGACTGTGGGGGCTGTCCACCCAGCTCTACAGCGTGCGGTCCGAGGATTCCTGGGGGACGGGCGATCTGACCGATCTGACCGATCTGGCCGTGTGGTCGGCGGACCAGCACGGCGCCGGCTTCATCCTGGTCAATCCGCTGCACGCAGCGGCACCGACCCCGCCGATGGAGCCGTCGCCGTACCTGCCGACGTCGCGCCGATTCGTCAACCCGCTGTATCTGCGGGTGGAAGCGGTGCCGGAGTACGCCTACCTGCGTCACCGCGGCCGCGTGCGCAAGGCGCATGCCCGGGTACAGGCCCGCGCGGCCCGGTCGCAGCGCATCGACCGCGACCGCGCGTGGGAGGCCAAACGCGCTGCGCTGCAGAGCATTTACCTCGTGCCGCTGCGGCGCGGCCGGGAACTCGCGTATCAGGGGTACTGCCACCGCGAGGGAACCCCACTCGACGATTTCGCGACCTGGTGCGCGTTGTCGGAAGAATACGGCCCGGATTGGCGTGACTGGCCCGCGGAACTGCGGCACCCGCGGGGCGAGGCGGTCGCCGCATTCGCCGCCGAGCATTCCGCCGCCGTCGATTTCCACCGCTGGTTGCAGTGGCTGCTCGACGAGCAGCTCGCCGCGGCACAGGCCGGCGCGGTCGGTGCCGGCATGGAGGTGGGCGTGATGGCCGACCTGGCGGTCGGGGTCGATCCGGCGGGCGCCGACGCGTGGGCGCTGCAGGACGTCCTGGCTCTCGGCGTGACCGCGGGCGCACCGCCGGACGAGTTCAATCAGCTCGGCCAGGATTGGTCCCAGCCGCCCTGGCGTCCCGACCGGCTCGCCGAGGCCGCCTACGAACCGTTCCGCGCGCTGGTGGCCGCGGCGCTGCGCCATGCAGGCGGGGTGCGCATCGACCACATCATCGGCCTGTTCCGGCTGTGGTGGATTCCGCGGGGCGTCGCGCCGACCGAGGGCACCTATGTGCGCTACGACCACGAGGCGATGATCGGGATCGTCGCGCTCGAGGCCCACCGCGCCGGTGCGGTCGTCGTCGGGGAGGATCTCGGCACCGTCGAGCCGTGGGTCCGCGATTACCTGCGGGACCGGGGCCTGTTCGGCACCTCGATCCTGTGGTTCGAGTCCGACGCCGACGGGGCCCCACTGCCGGCGGAGCAGTGGCGGCAGGCCTGCCTGTCGGCGGTCACCACCCATGATCTGCCGCCGACCGCCGGCTATCTGGTCGGTGAGCACGTCCGACTGCGCGACGAACTCGGCCTGCTCACGCGCCCGGCCGAGCAGGAGTGGGCGTCCGATCGCGCGCACCGGGACGCCTGGCTGGCCGAGTTGCGCCGCGTGGGCCTGCTCGGCGCGCAGCCGGAGACCGACGCGGATTTCGATGTCGATCAGGTCGTGATCGCGCTGCACCGCTATCTGGGCCGCAGTCCGTCACAGCTGCTGGCGATGTCACTGGCCGATGCCGTCGGCGAGACGCGCACCCAGAATCAGCCAGGCACCACCGACGAGTACCCGAACTGGCGCGTGCCGCTGGCCGGGCCCGACGGCCGCGCGGTGCTGCTCGACGCACTGTTCGACGATGCTCGCGCCGCGGCACTGTGCGATGTCATGCGCGCCGCGGCCGAACTACCGTGACGCCACCGGAGACCGGCTGTAACGCCGGCGGCGTCTGCAGCGGTTTCACATTCGTCACCGCTGCGATATGTTCGCACCGCGTCGCCGACCCGAGGAGATATCTGCTGTGAAGAAGCTGATCGTGTTCAGCGGTGGCCTGGTGGCCGCCGGAACGATCGCCCTGGTCGGGGCCGGTGCCGCGCTGTCGCAGCCGCAGGGTGCGCCCAGCCCCTACAACGTCACCGGTGAGCAGTACGGCCGCGCGCTGGCCATCCTCAAGAGCCAGGGCATCAAGGCGTACTTCGGCGGATCCCGCGGCAGCGTGCTGCCGCAGTCGGCATGCCTGGTGGATCAGCAGAAGGTCACCAGTGGTGGCCGCATGCTGCTCTCCCTGGACTGCACGCAGGCCGCAGCCGACCAGATCAAGGCGTCGGGTCCGGTGGGCGGACCGACCGTCGGCGCCAACGGCGTCACCACGGTGACGCCGACGCCGGTGGTGCCGATCGCCGGAGCTCCCGGGGCGGGGGGGCCCGCGCGCCGGGGG
>JAEXZY010000114.1 GCA_023404955.1 Actinomycetes bacterium | reverse complement strand
CAACACGCCCCCCCAGGTTTACACTGATGGTGGTAGTCTTGGTTACATCGAAGTCTAAGTTGGCACGATAGTTAAATCGCTTGTACTTAAAGTTGAAATCGTAAGGCAAAGCCTGCTGCTTGAAGAGACCATCCTGTGTAAATGCACCTACAGATACGAAGTAGCGCATACGCTCAGTACCACCAGAGATATTCACATTATGCTGTGTCTGGATGGCATGATCCTTGAAACAGTAGTCTATCCAGTCGGTATCAGGATACTTGATAGGATCAGAGTGATCCTTAAGTTTCTGAAGAACAGTAGGAGAGAAGAATGCGCTCTCATCGGTTACGCCATCGTTCTTCTTCATCTGATTATAATAAGTAGCATACTCATAGGCGTTAGCCAACTTAATCATATTGGTAGGCATTACCACGCTCATAGAGGTTGTGGCAGAAATGTGAGCCTTACCCTCCTTACCACGCTTGGTAGTAACGAGGATTACACCATTGGCACCACGCACACCAAACACGGCTGTAGCAGAAGCATCCTTCAATACGGTGATGCTCTCGATTTCGCTTGGGTCAATGTCGTTGAAGTCACGCTCTACACCATCCACCTGAATCAATGGAGAAGAATTGTTGGTAGTAGCCTGACCACGTACCAGGATAGTTGCAGCATCAGCTCCCGGCTCACCGGAATACTGTACTGATGAAAGACCTGGAACTACACCAGAAAGCATATTGTTGATGGAACCAGTAGGTACCTTGGTCAACTCTCCACCCTTGATGTTAGAGATTGCGCCAGTAACAGTAACCTTCTTCTGTACACCGTAAGCCACCACCTGTACATCTTTCAACACCTGAGAATCGTCCTCAAGTACTACATTGATGGCACCACGAGATACTTTCACAGTTTTTGGCTTGCAACCAACATAAGTAATCTGCAAGCTCTGACCACTCTTGGCATTCAGTTTAAAGTTACCATCAAAATCAGTAACTGTTGCAGTTTTCGTACCTACAACTCGAACAGTAGCACCTATAATAGGCTCACCATTCGTGTCCTTTACCACACCTTCCACGTGGTTATCCTGCTGCACTGCCTGTATACTGTTCTGTACAGCCAACAACTCCTGTGGAAGCAATGTCATACCTGCAGACATTGCCATCATGAAAAATAGCCTTCTTGACGAAGTTATTAGATTTACATTTTTCATTATAGTTGTATTTATTTAGTTAGTTATTAATGCTTTTATTAGAGGCAAGCTCTAGATTAACATATCAGACAGCATGTCCGATTTGTTTTTCGATTGCAAAATTCGTTCTTTTTTGTTAAACAAAAGAGTATATTTTGCGATTTTAGGGGAACTATTCGCCAAATATTACCATTTCTCTAAACTATCCTTAAAAAAATAGCGATAACAAATAATTTATAAACCTAGTATTTTTGATAGACACGTACATAGTCTACAAGATACTGGCAAGGAAATGGAGTGTTTGTTAACGAACCTCCATTGTCCCCTCCCAAGGCTAGATTGAGTAAAAGATACATATGATATCCACGGAATGGGTTGTAATCATCATACTGGCAATGCTCTGCACGGGGATTCACCGTAGCATTCAGGTTGATGCTGTTGAGCAACTCATCGTCTACATAGAGCTTGATGAAATCCTCATCCCAGTCCATGCGCCATACGTGATACTCATTCTTCCAATTAGGGTTGGCAACCATCAAATCAGATATTTTCTTCACCTTGCTATTCCACTTGGCATGCCAACGCTGGGTAGTACCCCAACAAACATTGGCATGCAGTGCCTCCTCACCATTAGACGGATAATACTCCATCATATCGATTTCTCCACTGTAAGGCCACTCTAGGTTCTCGTTGCTCAACAACCATATGGCTGGCCAACAACCGAGAAAAGCAGGAAGCTTGGCTTTTACCTCAAACCTGCCATAAGTCCAAGCACTGATATAGTCGCCCGAGGTCTTGGCACGTGTTACCACACTCGATGAAGTGTAATGATAGATCTTGCCATTCTTGTCTTGTACTTCCTCCTTGCGAGCCTCAATGACCAGGTTGCCATTCATGCACAATGCATTCTTGGTGGTATAAAGTTGCTCCTCGTTGTTGCGATGTCCCAAGTCGTAAGTCCAGTAATTGGGGTCTGGCTCTCCATCCTGGTCAAACTCATCGTGGAAAACCAACTTGTAACCAGGATATTCCTTAGGCTTATTATCTGTTGACTGAGCTGAAACACTCGTTGCGGCCATCATGACCACACTCAAAAACATTAATTTCTTCATAAAACAGTTTATTAACTTAAGACTAAAATTTAAATTGTTGTTATTCTTGCCGATGTTCTTTCGACTTTATTTAGAAAATTTGGAAACGGCTGATGCTCGAAGGCATCACATTATTATATATTTATTAAGTTAGAAACAAGAGACTTGCGTCTCATTTTTATTATTTAAGTGCAAATTTAAAGACTTTTCTGCGACTTAAAGTCATCAAATCAACAAAATAGGAAAAGAAATCACTAAAAAGTTGGTATTAAGGAGCAATATTCGACAAAATTGCTTATCTTTGCAAAAGCTTAGCAACACTTAGCAATTAGAAAACAACAAAATTCAACAGACAACAACATGAGATACATTTACATCATACTGTTATCACTCGTTAGTCTGGCGTCCAATGCTCAGACCTTTCCATACCGTTATCTCCCTCCTATCACCATTGCACCTACCGAAGAGGCTAGCTGTATGTTCTTCGATAAGGAAGGTATGATGTGGGTGGGAACCAATGCCGGAGTGAAATCTTACGACGGCTATCATGTGAGAACCTACAAGACGAATGCTTATCAGCCAGGCATCCTACCCAACAATACCATCCGGTCCATAGCCGAAGATCATCAGGATAATCTCTGGCTGGGTACACGCAATGGTCTGGTAAGAATGAACAAGCGCACGGGAGAGTTCAAGACTTTCTTCCTACCAGAAGAATCGCAGCGCATCATCTATACCCTCTTCGTGTCGAAAGATGGAACCTTATGGATTGGAACAGATGGCGGACTCTCCTACTTCAATTCCAAGACCGAGACATTCTATACCTATAATAATAAGAATGCAAGGCTCATTGACATAGATGGCAGCAAAAACAGAATTACCAACTATAGCGTGAAAGCCATCATAGAAGACAGAAACGGCGACCTGCTCATCGGCACCTGGTCGGCAGGGCTCTTGCGCTTCCGCCGCGGAGGCAACACCTTCTATCGCTATCCACGACTCAACGCCACCAATTCTGCCTATTCCCTCTTCCTCGACAAGCACGACCATCTCTGGGTAGGAACCTGGGGATACGGTGTTGTGCGTCTGGACAATCCTGGGAATGTGCGACAGCCGGAAATGCATCAATACCCGTATAGCACCAACCATTTTGATACCTTCTATAAGATAGTACACGACCCTGTGACGAAAACGCTCTGGGCATGTACCCGAGAAGGTGTATGCTATCTCGAAGAAGATATGCCTAATGCAGAATGGAAAGGATATACCTCCATCGGCGACAACCCACTCAACTTCAACAACGACATCGCTACCGATGGCAAGGGCAACATCTGGCTCTGTACGCAGAACAACGGCATCCTGCAGGTCAACACCCAGCCTTCGCTGTTCAAGCTCTGGAATCTCGATACCAGTCATACGAATCTCACCATCAACTACGTATATTCCATACTCACTACCGATGGCGAGAATTTCTGGCTGGGATTGAACCCATACGGCATAGCCCTGCACAACCGCAAGACTGGCAAAACGCTCTTCAACCAGGAAATTTCTGGTTTTGCCAGCATCCCAGCCAGAATCTTTACCACAAGTATCTCGAATATTGCACGGAGAAGCAATGGAGAAATCTGGTTTGCCAACAACAACTATGGCATCATCGTCAAGCCTTCTGGTAAGCCAGCCTATCTCATCAATCACGAAACCCATCCTTCCATCGTACAGGATGATTTCGTCAACACTTTCTTTGAATCAAGAGATAAAGTATTGTGGGTAGGACAGCGCAACGGTCTGAGCATCGTAACTCCTGACAATCAAGGTATTTCTATCACGATGAAGGAGGTAAAGAAAAACTTGAGTTCATGCGACATCCGCCATATCTCGCAAGACAGGAAAGGAAATATCTGGCTGGCTACCGATAATGAAGGTATCATA
>JAEXZY010000009.1 GCA_023404955.1 Actinomycetes bacterium | reverse complement strand
TAGGCCCCTACCGGAGCGCACAGGGAAAAGCTGGGCAGACCAGCGGTTACGTCACGCTCACAAGCCCACCAAACGACAACCAGCCACGGCAGACACATCAATCACTCAAGTCCACGGATCGAGGCTTAGACGATGCGACTGAGGAGTCGTGGCGCGCCACCGTCGACGTCAACCAGACGGGTGTGTTCCTCGGTGCCAAAGCTGCGCTTCCCCTGCTGCGCCAAGCGGCCTCGCCATCGATCATCAACGTGTCGTCGATTTTCGGCCTGGTGGGTGCCACCGGATATGTCGCTTACACGGCGTCGAAAGGTGCGGTCACTCTCTTGACCAAGTCGCTGGCCTTCACCTATGGGCCAGAACGCATTCGATGCAACAGCATTCACCCCGGGTACATCGATACCCCGATGTTGGAAGAGGAATTGTCCGGGTTGCCGGCTGGTGCGGCGGAGGCGGTGATCGCGCAGATTCCTCTACGCCGGTTCGCCAACCCCGCGGAGGTTTCCGAGATCGTCGTGTTCCTCGCGTCTGACCGTGCCTCTTATGTATCCGGCGCCGAGATCGTCATCGACGGAGGCCTACTTGCGGGGCGTTGAAGCTGTTGATCACAAAAGAATACGGAGGTAACAATGTTCGACCTGGAAGGCAAGGTCGCGCTGATCACCGGAGCGGCGCGCGGGCAGGGTCGCTCGCACGCAGTGCGCCTCGCCGAGGCGGGAGCATCAATCGTCGCGCTGGACATCTGCGCGCAGATCCCAACGGTGCCCTATCCCATGGGTAGTCGAAAGGATCTGGACGAGACGGCACAAGCTGTCCGCGACCTGGGCGGCAGCATCGTGACGCTGGAAGCGGATGTGCGTAGCGCGGGTGACCTTGATGCAGCCGTCGAGGCGGCGGTCCACGAGTTCGGCGGCATCGACATCGTGGTGGCCAATGCAGGCACGGTCAACGGCATCGCTCCGATGTGGGAACTGTCGGAGGAGCAGGTACGCGATCAACTCGATGTCAATCTCATGGGCGTGTGGCGCACGATCAAGGCCACGGTCCCGCAAGTGATACGGCAGCGGCGCGGCGGTTCGATCATCCTCATCAGCTCGATTTCGGGTCTGGTTGCCGAATTGAACGTCGGTCACTACTCAGCGTCGAAGCACGGGGTCAACGGACTGATGCGAACGTTGGCTGCCGAATTGGCGCCGCACTCGATTCGGGTGAACAGCGTGAACCCCACGAACGTCAACACGAAGATGATCGATAACGACGCGTACAACCGCCTGTTCTCTGGCGGCAAAGACAATGCCACACAGAAAGATTCACTCGCGGCGCTTCAGGCGATGAACGGCCTGCCAGTGCCGTTCGTCGAGCCCGAGGACATCAGCAACGCGGTCCTCTACCTCGCGTCCGATGCCGGTCGGTACGTCACCGGCGTCACCCATGTGGTCGACGCGGGGGCCATGGCGCCGTTCAAGGCGCCGCAACTCTGACGCGGCGAATCAACGTCAGATGTCTCACAATGGGGATCGCGCCACCTGCGGTAACGTGACGACGGTGAAGAGGTCGGGTAGTCGCTCGGAAGCGACGGCGACGGCGCTCGTCGAGGCGGCACTTGAGATTGTTCAGGAGTCCGGGGTCAAGAGCGTCACCCATCGCAAGGTGTGCAGCCGGGCTGGTGTGGCGCTGGGAAGCAGCACCTACCACTACGAGAACCTCGACGCCCTGATCCTCGACGCGTTCGCGCACTACGTCGAGACCGTCTCGGTGAAGTACGAGGACTATTTTTCGCGCGTCACCTGTGACGAGGAATTGATCGACGCGATGCTCCGGGTGACGACGATCCTCACCACTGACGTCGGCAATGCGATCCTCGACTGGGAGCTGCTTGCAGAGGCAGGCCGGGAGCCGGCCTATCGTGAATTGGCACAACGATGGTCGCATCGTGCTCGGTCCGCCATCGAGGCATACGTCTCGAAGCGGACAGCTTTCATGCTGGAGACCATTTGGGACGGCACCACCATTCAGCGCGTGCTCAACGGAACCCAGCTGAGCGATGCCGACCTCAGGGACCTTATCGGTGCGGCACTCGCGCTCGACACCGAACGCAAATATCCGGAGAGCAACGGGCGTCCGCAAAAGCCGTCCCGCAAGCCGCCCGCGTCTGCGAGCCGATCTCGATCCACGCGCCAGTCATGGAAGGTCTGATCGGACCCGCGCCAGGCTGACCCGCAGACTCCCGTCAGGCGCTGTCCCGCAGATGCGCGGCGATGACCCGCAGGCGCGGCGGCTCGGCACTCGAGCGCCGCAACCCGATCTGAACGAACCCTGCGTCCCGCACGATGCCTAATGGACCGGGGCCGCTGAACCGAGCCAGGCCGGCAGCCCTCAGCGCGTAGCCCGCCTTGGCCTGACGGAAGCCGACCATGGTCCCGAGGCCCGTCATGCTGATCATGCCGAAGATCCCAAGGGCGGCAGCGGTGAACAATGCCCATATCGAGACGCTGCGGATGAACGTGCCGACGCAGGGGGCGCCCAATTGACGTCCCGAGCGAGCGCTCACCTGATCCGTGAGCGCTTTCACGAACGCGGGTAGCGTTGCCGTCTCGGCCACCAGGGTCGTCGAGGTCCTCTGCAGCATCGCAGGATCGATCGGAAGCCCGAGCAGCCGCATCCCTTGGAGTGCGTCCAGCGTCGTTCTCAGCCATGGGAACTGCGTCGGAAGAAAGGCCGTCGTGGACGGGTTCGGGAGTCCAGCGCCCATCAGCCGGGAGTCTGCGGCGCCGAGGCGACTCAGAGCGGGTGTCACGGCCGAGCCGCTCAGCTGCTGCTGTATCAGCCATTGCAGCTGGGCCCAGGTCAACAAGACGAACCACTGCAGAAGGCTGGGCGGTGCGATCGCCGCCGTCACCGAGACGAGGGGGACCGTCGTGACAATTGCCGGAACCGCAACGGATACGACGTTATTCGCTTCGACCGCCGGCGCAATCGGTGCATCGACAGCGGCAGGGGCACTGTCGGCAACGGAGGCGGGCGCGGGGTCGCCGGCAGGCACGGACACACTCGGGGCGTCGGTGCTGACCGGGTCTGCTGTGATCCCCGCGGCGGCGTCGTCTGCGGTCGACACCGTCGTGGTCGCGGTGGCGCCTGAGGGCGACTCTGACACAGGGGTCGAGGAATTGGTCTCGGTGCCGGAGCCGGTGTCCTCGACGGGCCGGTCGATTGTCGGGTTCTCCCCGGGCGACACATCGTCTGGTATCGCCGGCGACGATTCCACAGGGCTGTCCGTGGGCGTGTCCGTCTCTTCAGACGGCAGGGCGACGTCCTCGGTTCGCGGAGACTCGTCGGAACCTTCGGCGTCGTCGGGGTCCGTGGCCGCTGCCTCTGTCTGCGACGACGATGATTCCCTGACCGGTTCCCGGGGTGACGTGTCTTCCGAGCGGTCGGTGCTGGAGGGGCTGTCTCTGCTGCCTGAGTCGACGGCGCTTGGCGCCCGATCGTCGGCGTACGCAACGGCTCCACCTCCACCGAAGACGACGAGGATCGAAGAGATCGCGCCGCCCGCGGCGACATACCGCCATGCCGGCACGGGGCGGTGACTGGGCTGCCGGGCCGATGGCCCCATAGCTGTGTCCGGTCTCGGTGGGTCGAGGCGGTCTCGACTACACCGATGCATTGTCGGCGAGGTGTTCCTTGCGCCGCAATTCGTCGACTTTCTCTTCGACATCGCGCTGCGCTTCCGGCGACAGTCCGATGGTCCGTGCGGCCACCCGGCGTACCCCCTCGTCGCGAAGGCCGGCCAGCAGCGTCAGCTCCTGGTCGAGTTTCGCGTAGTAGGCATCATCGGTGAAGAACTCTGGCCGGATGCGGAAGAAGTTGGCCAAGGCGGCCATTGTCGTGCTGGACGGATTGGTCCGGTTTCCCGATCTCAGCTGCGACAGGTAGGGAGCCGACATCGTCAACCCCTCCGCCTTGAGCGCCGTGACCACCTCGGCGGACGTGTGCGGTCCGCGTCCGGGCGGATAAACGGTGTCGAAAAGCCTGTTCAATCGGTCTGCGAAGGTGTTCATGTCTGCTCTTATCGTGTGCGGCCGGTGAGCGGATTCCCTGCCGATCGATTCAGGATAAGTTCTGGTGTTTCGATTGCCACGCTATTTGCGTATTCGAATTGCATTTGTTTTCAAATGTCGTTACGGACGCCATCGTGGAATGGCATACGAATTCTTTGCTGGTGCAAATGATCACGGGATATTCAGGACATCGCCAACGAGTGGGCGCAGGGTGTCGTGCTCGGCCAGCGGGGCGGGCGCGCTGTCGCGCGCCATGTGCACGCGGTTGTGCCACCAGACTGGCATGCCGACAGCACCCGCTCCGGCGATGTCGTAGCGAGATCCCGCGACGAACAGAACGCGGTGAGGTTCGAGCCCGAGCTGCTGCACGGCCATGACGTAGGGGGCGGGGTGCGGTTTGTACGCACCGGCCGCTTCAGCCGTGACGACGACGTCGAAAGCGACGTCGAGCTGCGCGGTGGCACGCTGCCCGAGATGTTGCGAGCAGTTGGTCACGACACCGAGCCTGACGCCGGCCGCGGTCAACTCGGTCAGAACCGCGGGCGCCTCAGGCCACGGCTGCAGGTCCGGCCAGCGGGCAGCCAGCCTGTCCGCGACATCGCGGTCGAGATCCAGGGCTTCGGCCGCTTCGGCGACGAGGGTCTCGTAGTCTCGATACGCACCCTCGCCGTAGGTGATCTCGAGGTACTTGTTCCGCCAGAGACGCCCCGTCTGCACATCCCCGGCCACGTCGTTCCACACCGTCCACGAATCGAGCAGCGCGGTCAGCAGATCGAACAGCACTGCGTCATAGCGCCGGGATGGACTCACGACCATTCGGCGAGCACCCGCATCTTGCCGGCCTTGACCGCCGCGTCGCGCCGCAGCTTCTTCAGTTCCGGTGCGAAGGTGTTGCGCTCGTTGCCTTGGATGTTCAGCGGCAGCACGAGGGCAGTGAGCAGTTTCGCCTCGATGTGCCAGGGCTCCGGGTGCAGCACCCATGACACCGCCGCGTTCTCCGCCATCCACTGCGTGAGAATCGGCTCGCCGCCGGCGAACGTCTGCCTCTTACCGGACCCGACGCGCCGCAGCGCGAAGCCCAGGTCGCCACCGAGCAGCACACCCAGGGATTTGCGCAGGGTCGAGCCGTCCGCACCGGCGTTCCCTGCGCCGAAGTGGTAGCGGATGCGTTTGCGCAGGTCCTGCGGAGTCTGCGGCTTGCCGTCGGCACGCGGGGGACCGGGACTCACGCCGACGCAGAGCAGTGTCCAGCCGTCGCGCTGCTCGCACTCAGATACGTCGATATCGCCGGGAATCTCCCGAAACCACCACCCGTGCGCCCCCGGTCGAGCCGGCACCGGATCCGCATCGGAGAACACCTCGTCACGCGTATACCGCTGCGCGGCAAGGAAGTTTGCGATCACGTCCGCGGTGCGCTTCTCGGACATCCGGCCAGCCATGCCGCCCAGCCTAACCGCCGCCGTGTCAGCCGAAATGCGCCTTGTACACCTGCCCGTGTACGCCGACGGTGCGGTCCACCACCTGCGAGACCGTGAAGTCGGCGGCAGCCGACAGATACGCGTATGCGGTCGCGCGATCCATCCCTCGGTCGGTCTCGAGGAAGTCCAGCGCGTTGACCACGGCGCGCCGCATCGCGACGTCGAGATCGCTGCTCTGCCCGCCGACCGAGCCGTCGGGGTCCGACAGGCCGATGGGCACCCAGGCCTCGGCGGTCTCGGCGAACGGGTAGCGGTAGGACACCGACGGCGCATCGCCCGATCCCGGCTTGCAGACCGTCAACCGGTAGGTGCCCCGCAGCGAACCCTCCATCGCCGTGAGCGCGACCTCACCGTCGCCCATGCCCATGTGCGGATCACCCACGTAGAACAGCGCGCCCTCGGCGAACACCGGCAGATAGAACGTCGACCCGGGGCCCAGCAGACGGATGTCGATGTTGCCGCCGCCGAGGGTCGGCGGGATGGAGTTCGCGGTCGCCGCGGTCAGGTCGGTGTCTTGCGAGTACGCGACGCCCATCATGCCCATGAACGGCCGCAGCGGGAACCGCACCCGAGCGTCGCCGTAGGTCATCACGCCGTGGCCGTCTTCCACGGCGGTGAACGTCGACACGTTCCCGTAGCGCACGGGATCGTCCGTGGCCCGCCCGTCGGTCGTTGTCGGCGGCATCACCTCTGCCAACGTGATGCCGGCCGGCGGAGCGCCGTCGGAAGCGCGGGCCAGCGCGCCCTTGCCGTGCCTGCTGGAGACCACGCCGTACGGCACCCGTGGGACCGCCTCCAGCACCTCGATTTTCAACACATCGCCGGGCTGCGCTCCCTCGACGAATACCGGCCCGGTGACGACGTGGGGACCGTCCTTGTCGAAGTTCCTTGGCGTCCGGCGGTACTCGGATGCGATCGCGATCGCATCATCGAGCACGTCCCCCTCGGCGACACCGTGGCCGCCGAAGTACTCGACAGGGTTGCGGCCCTGGTCTTCGAGAATGCCCTCGTGACTCACCGCGTCGATGCTGATGGTCTGCCCGGACGGCATCTGCAGCACGGGCTTGGCGTGGACATTGGGCACATAACCCCAGAGCACCTCGTCGGGGCGGGACTGAAGGTAGTGATCGCCGGTGGGATCGCCCTGGCCCGGCTGCAGGATGGTGAAGCTCCCCGCAATCGGTGATAGCGAAGACGGTGCCGAGGTGCCTGAGGAGCACGCCGCGGCGATACCTGCGACGCCGGTTCCCGCACCGACGGCGGCCACCGCGCGCAAGAATTCCCGGCGCCCCAACCCCGTCCACAGGGCTTCCGCAGCGTGTCGAGCGAAGTCGGCCATCTGTCACCTTTCGTCGGGGTCGCGAAAGGTGTTCCCCCGCTGTGTTTCCGCTGTGTCAACTCTCGGGAAGCGCTGTGTTAGCGCCCGCTCGCCCGCGGATCGGTACTGTCTGGGTACTGCCGACGAGAGGAACTCCCATGCCGGAAAGCGATGTAGCGACGTCAGCGCGATCGTTTCTCGTCACGTCCCGGGGCTTCGCGCTGGCAACGGTCGCGGTGCTGATCGTTTCGTTCGTGACCGCCGGTGAGCTGGTGCAGTTGCACGAGCTCGAAGACATCCATGGAGGCGCCGCGATCGCGCTGCACGTCGTCACCGGCGGCCTCACCGCCGCGTTGGCCGGATTGGCGTACTCCCGGCGACGCGGATGGTGGACGGCGGTTGTCGCCGGGCTTGCGTTCATCTACTCGTTCATCCAGGCCGCACTCGGCGAGGGCGACCTGCTGAAATTCCACATTCCCGGCGCCCTGCTGCTCGTGGTCGCCGTCGTGTGGCTCACCGCGTGGCTGTTCTCGCCCTCGGCGTCTGACCGCTGACCTGCAATACCTCCGCTGCCGCGCGCTCCCCGGACCGAACGGCACCGTCGACCCAGCCGCACATCACTGCTGAGGATTCTGTTCCTGCCCAATGGATTCGGCCGCACGGCTCGCGCAACGCCGGCCCGAACTGGGTGAGGACCCCGGTCGGCAGGTGGCTCAGCATGCCACCGCCCGAGTACCTCTCGATCGTCCAGTTCTGTTCGACGTAGTCGGCTGGCCGACGGGCGCGGGACGGTTTCGGCCGATCCGGTTTTCAGCGGCCCCGGACCTCGCCGGTGATGTCTTTCAGGGCGCTGTCGTCGCGGTGGTCGGTCATGTTCCGGCACTCGCCGAAGATCTGCAGTGAACCCCGCTCGGGGTAGTTGCCCACCGATGCGATCGCCATCACGCCACCCTTGTGCACCACTTCGCCATAGGGGTTGAGTCCCGGCGGCGGACCGGGCGCCCAGCCCGGCTGTCGTGCCGCGGTGGCCGCGACCTGCTTGGCCATCGCCGCGCTGTCGGTGCCCTGAGGCACTTCGTATGCCACGTCGACGCGACCGTGGTAGGGCGGCTCGCCTTGGTCGTTGCACCATTCCCACTCGAACGTGGCGTAGGTGACCCGCAGATTCGCCGCCCGGGCGATCTCTTTGGCGGCGTCGACGACCTGTGCGCGGGCCTGGTCGTCGGGCAGCCCCTGCGCGGACGGGGTGGCGGACGCGGTGTCCTTTGATGGGGGAGACATCGATGAGCAACCTCCTGTGAGGGCGGCCAGTACAGCGAGTGACGTTGCCGCGCAGAGTCGTAGCCGCATGTCAGTACCTGTGGTCATTGGTGACGGTCTTTCGGTCCCATTCTGGGTCGTAGATGATCGGGGTCTGCACGTCGACACCGGGGATGGGCACCTTCCCGACGATGGGGACGTCGATTTCCCGCGGTGTGCTGACCGTGATCGGATGGCGGTGCTCGGCGATCAGGTTGTCCGTCACGAGGCGATCGGCGTTTCCGGACGCGATGTCTGTGATGCCGCGCAGTGACTCGCTGCCGACCGTGTAGTAGTTCGAGTGGTCGGCGGGATCGATGCCGTCGGCGCCCGCGACCTCGGCGCGGAACCTCACCGACCCGAAGTCCTGGCCGGCGGGGTCGGTGCCCAGCCCCGCGGAGACGCCCATCATGTTGCCCAGTTTGTCGTTGAGCGCGTTGGGGAGTCCGGGCCCGGCCTCCCCGAGCATGCCGACCGGATCGGTGGAGGCGTCACCGACGTACACCTGGCCACCGTTGAGGTGGAAATCCGCTGCGCTGCGGGCGGCATCGGTGCCCGGACAGCCGAGCAGGACGGCGTCGTTGGCCTGCATACCGCTGCGGGCGAACGCATCCGCAACCGTTGTCGACCCGTACGAGTGCCCGATGACCGTCGTGTGCTGGGGCACCGTCGGATCGTGGGTGACGCCGAGGCCGTTGACATCCCATGCCAGCGCGTCACCTCCCGTACGCGCCAAGCCGGGGGTCGCGATGTTGGGATCGGTGAAGCTCTCCGGCGTGTCGTAACCCATCCACGAGATCACCGCGGTCGGGTTGTTCGGATCGGCTCGCAGTGACTGGTCGTAGAGATTGCGTGCGTCGTTGTGACCGTCGGAGAGCCATCCGTCGCGGACGCTGGACCCGGTGCCGGGCACGATGACGGCGGTGTTGGGGGACTTGTCCGGATTGCCGATCGAGACTGCTGCCCGGCCTTTGCCGTCGAAAGCCGTTGGCTCATAGGCCCAGAGCATCGTCGGGCGCAGGTTGCGGTCCATCCGCTCCTGCGGGCTGATGTCGCTGTAGCGGCGATTGTTGCGCTCGTCGCCGTCGACACCCATCTGGTGCAGCAAGCCGTCCTGGGTCTTCTTGGCGTTGCCGTAGCGCACCACGTCATCGCGGGAGAGTCCGAACCGTCCGGGATCGGATGTCACGTCGTCGACCGAAACCCCGTTCTGCTGTGCGGTGTGCTCGATGCGATCCAGATCGTCGTCCATGACCGCGACGTTGACCTGGTCGCGCACCTCTGCCGGCAGGCCGTTGAGGTTGCCGAGGATAGGTGGATGCTGGGCGATCAACTCCTGGCGCTGCTGCTCGGTCAGGCTGTCCCACCACTGCTTGACGTCGGCCGGCGCGGTGTCCATCGACGGGATCTGCACCTGCTGCCCGCCCGCGGTGACCGTCGGGTTGTCCAGGTTCGGGCCGTCGGCCTGATCGATCGCGGCGGCGGTGTTCTCGTCCAGGTCGGTGAACAGCTGCAGGATCTTCTTCAACATGGTCGAGCAGTTGTCGGCGATGCTGTGCAGAAAGCGCCCGACCAGCCACTGCTGCGGGGTCACCGTGCCGTCGTCGGCGACCGCGAAGCCCATGTCCTCCAGTGAAGACACCAGGTCGAGCAGCGCGTCGCGCAGCGCGCCCATCTGCAGACCTGCGTTCTGCAGCGCCGACTGCAGCTGCTGCAGGCGCATCGCGGTGCGCTCCTGGATCGCGATGTCCTTCAGCCCGCGCGCGATCGCGGCCTCGGCCGCGGCACCCTTCCAGTGGTCCTGCAGCTGCGACAGCGTCTCGCGCTCGCCGGCGATCACGGTCTGGACTTCGGTGTACCGCCGACCCAGCTCAGTAGCCGCATCGACCAGCGTGCCGGGCTGCGTTGCCCTGACCACCGAGATCGATACCGGCATGACCCTCCACTCGTCGCTGAGAAGATGGTGTCACACCGTGAGTGGCGGTCGGTGCGCCTGGCGGGGTCGCTGAGCTACGTGGTGATGCCTTCGTCGACCACGCCGCGATCCCGCGCAGCGATCGTCAGCTGCACCCGGGACCGGATGTCCAGTTTTCGGAACACGGCGCGCAGGTGGGTGTTCACGGTGTGCGCGGAGACGCCGAGCTCCTGGGCCGCTGACCGGTTGGTGTGTCCCCGGGCGATGAGTTCGACCACGCGCAGTTCGGTCGGGGTGAGCGCCGCCCAGCCCGACTGTGGCCGCGGCGCAACCGGGCGAGTGGTGTTCGGTCGGGGGAGCAGGCGGATGACCGAGAGGCTGCCTCCGACCGCGCCCACCCGGTCGTAGATGTCGCGGGCCTCGGCCAGCGCTGTGGTGGCATCCTCCTGGCGGCCGCGGCTGACCAGCGCGGTGCCGAGATCCCTGAGAGTGTCGGCGAGCAGCAGGGGCCGCGGCGATCTGCGCAGCGTCGCGACGGCGCCGGCGAGCAGCGCCACGTCGTCATCGAGCAGTCCGTGAATCTGCTGCGCCGTCCCGGCGAAGGTGGCGATGCCGGGATTACGCTGCGCGGCAAGGTCGGCCACCCGCGCAGCACGCGCGGCGAATCGCATGTCACCCGCGGTGAGCCCCAGGCGTGCGAGCACCCGCATCCACGGTGCGGACCACTGCCACGGATCCCTCGTGTCCCCGCTGTCGTTGATCAACGGACGCAGGATCGACAGACCTTCCTCCACGTCTCCCGTGGCCGCCGTGAACATTCCGTGCATCACCCTCATCCGCAACGATCGGGTGTCACTGCGCGCCCGTTCCCGCGCGGGTGCGAGCAGCGCCGCGGCCCGGTCGACCTCGCCGCGGTAGGACGCGACGGCCGACAGCACCATGGTGGCGTTCAGCCAAAAGCCGGCGCTGCCGGTCTCCTCGGCCAATCGCAGTACTTTGCTCGCCCCGGCTTCGGCCGCGTCGAGCCGACCCAGATCGTGGTCCTGCCACATCTGCGCGTACAGAACGGACGGTAGGTGGACGTGCGTACGCTCGCCGCTCTGTCCGATGCGGTCCAACAGTGCCTGGGCATCGTCGTAGCGGTCGAGATGCTGCAGTGTGCGGATCTCTTCTGCCTGATACGAGGTGCTGGAGATCTCTCGGAGATCGGCGAATCGCTGCAGCGCAACGGAATGTCGCCCCTCGTTGCGGGCAGTCTCGATCAGCGCCACCAGGCCCATGAGTTGGCCGTGGTGGTCATGATGTCGACGACTGTCCTGTAACGCAGTGCGCGCCATGGCTTCTGACAGGGCCGCCGGGTGATTCCCGCAGGCGGCCAACGCCCGCGCCGAATTCAAACGGGCGCGCAGCTCGGGGGAGACGCCGTCGAGCTCGGCCGCCCGGTGGGCGCGGCGCTCCATAGTCGCTGTGTCGCCGGCATACCAGAGGGCACGGCAGGCCTGCACCTCGATGCGGGCCGCGATGTCCGGATCGTCCGCAGCAGTCAGCAGCTCGTCGGCGATCCCGATTGCGTCACGTTCTCGCTGCACGTTCACCAGCGTCTCGACCGTCTGCTCACCCGCGCGGAGCCAGAGCCGGCTTCGCGGGGACGTCAGCTGCAGTGCCTGCCGGGCCAATTCCGCAGCCTGCTCGGGCATCGACACCTGACATTGCCGAGCTGCGTCGAGTAGTGCCAGCACGGCGTCCTCGTCGTCGCGGTCGGCTCCTGCGCGCAGATGCACGGCAGCGGCCAGGCTCGATCCGCCGTGCCCGGTGATGTGGCCGGCGCACTCGCGATGCAGCCTGCGCCGATCGTCGCCGTCGATGTCGGCGTAGACGGCGTCGCGAATCAAGTCGTGCGGCAACGACACCGCGTCATCGAAGACGGTGAGCAATCCGCTGGCGGCGGCCTCCTGCGCCAACGCTCTGACTTCCGTGTGCGACATACCTGCGAGCAATTCGGCCGCATCGGGCACACTCAAGCCACGAGCCCACACCGCAGCCAGGCGGGTGAGTGCCGCCGCCGGAGCTGAGAGATTTGCGAGCCGCGTGCGCACACCCAACGACAACTCGGTGTACAGATCGCGCATCGATTCACCCCGCTCGTGCCTGCGCGCCAGCCCGTCGATGACCTGAACGGCGAAGAACGGATTACCGCCGACACCTGCGAGCAGACTGCGCGTCTGCGTCGAGACCTCGGCGCCCAGCCGGGCGGTCGCCAACGCGACGATCTCGTCAAGAGGCAACGGTGACAACGGAATTCGTGTGACTTCGAGGCCGTCCTGGACGCCGGTCAGGATTTCGGCGAGCGGATCCTCGGGCCAGGGCCGGCTCGCCAGCACCCACACGACCGGCGAGTCGGCGAGCCGCGACGGGAGGACCCGCAGTGCGAATCTGGTGAGCCGGTCCGCCCACTGGACGTCGTCGACCGCGATCAGGATCGGGGAGAGCAGTGCGAGCTCCGAGAGCAGAACGCTGATCCGATCCACCAGCCACAGCGGCTTGTCGTAGAGCGGCGCCAGAGCGGCGAAGGCGCCGTCGTCGAGCAGCGGCTGTGCACCCGAGCGCAGCGACACCAGCAACGGGGCGCCCGGTGCAATCTGGTCACCCTGCTCCGCTTTACCGATGCCCACCCGGAAATCCGATTGTCGAGCCTCATCGGCCACCGCGGCCAGGACGGCAGACTTCCCGATGCCGGGCTCCCCGCTCACCACGACCACCGAGCCGCACCCCGTCACCGACGCACGGCGCAGCGCCGCCAGTGCGGAGGTCAGCGCGCCGTCGCGCCCGACCAGGGAGGTGTGGTGCATCGAGCCGGTCCTGTCCGTGATTCAGGTGCCAACGCCGCACGAAGGCTTTGTCATCCCGCGCCTCGCATGAATTGACGACCCCGACATCGAACGGCCCGGATGCCCCCATGTCAAGATCGTCAATTCGTGCGATGGGCAGCCGCGATGTCGGGTGGTTGAGTGAGCGCTGCCCATGAACTTACCTCCGGGTAAGTTGCCGGGTTTTCAGCTCACACTCGTCGAGGGATTGTTCAATGTACGCCACCCACCGCACCCCCGCCGTCGCCGGAATGGCCGTCGTCGGAGCTACGATGCTCGCCACCTCCGCGCTGCTTCCTGCGCCCACTATGCCTGTGTCTCAGACACTTTCGCCGCATGTCGTTGCCGCGGACATCGGGCTGACCGCCGCGGAGGGCCCGTTCGAGCTCTACCGCCAGGTGCTCGCGGCTGCCGGTGGCAACCTCCATACACTGCTGGAGAACTCCCACCCGGGAGAACTTCTCACACAGGTCATCGCGAACCAGGTCGCCAGCGCCAAGGTTCTGGCGCAGGGACTCTCGGCAACCGGACATGGGCTGGCCGATGCGCTGACGACACAGGTCCCGGAGTTGCTGAAGACGGCGTTGACTCAGCTCGCTGCCGGCGACATCGCCGGTGCCACGAATGCGCTGCTGCAGGTTCCTCTCGCGGTCGTGCTGCCCGCCACCGACCTGCTTCCCGCTCTCGGAGAGGTGCTGATCAAGCCACTGCAGAACGTGATCAACGTGGTGAAGGCCTTCACCGCCGATCCGCTGAGTACGCTCCTGGCGGTCAGCGGCTTCATCGCGCCGCTGATCAGCATTCCGGCCGCAGCCGCCGCGGCGGTGCAGACAGTGGTCGATTCGGTCGGCTCCGACGAGCCGAAAGCGCTCGCGCATGCCCTCTTCAACGCGCCGGCGGTGTTCCTCGACGGGGTGCTCAACGGCGGCGTGGGACCCGACCTGGGCCCCCTGGTGTCGCCCGGGCTGCCGGTCAAAGCCGGTGGCCTGCTCAGTTCGGCACAGCTGGTCTTCAACGACGACGGAAGCTTCTACGTCAACACCGGCGGGCCGGCCTACGCGCTGCAGCAGGTGCTGGAAATGGTCAAGGATGCCATCACCCCGCCCGCCGTGCCGGAGACGGCCGCGGTCACCACCGTGCCGTCGCCGAGTACCGCGAGCATCACGCTGACGACCGAGAACCTTCCGTCGAAGGCCGTCCCCGTGAAGGAGTCGGTGACTCCCGACGTGCCGAGCCCCTCGCAGTCGTCGTCCGACCAAGAAACCGGTTCTCCCACCGATGAGCCGCCCGCGCCGTCGTCACCATCGGAGACCGCTCACGACGCCGGCGACGACACGTCAGCGGCACAACCGGCGGCCGACCCCGCCGAGTCCGCATCCGTCGCCGAGGTGACCCGCCCCGCTGAGAATCCCCGGGCGGGAACCGACCGGCCGGCTCGGCCACACCACCTCTTCGGGGGCCTCGGCAAGGCGGGGAAGGCTGGAAAGGCAGGGAAGGCGGCCGACGCCGCCTGACGCACTCGGCGACCCGGGTTCCCCGACGGGGGACCCGGGCTGCTGGCGTCTCACCCGCGGGAATTGGGATCGGTAGCTCGTCGGCCTCGCTCTACTCGTCGCATGAGCACCAACATCCTCAGCCGCAGCCTGCTCCCGAGGGCGGCCCGCGGCACCCGCTTCACCGGGCTGTACGCGTTGAAGCCGTGGTTCACCGGACGGCTGACCCCGATCATCGACGCCGCCGTCGCCCGGCGCATCTCCCCGGACGTGTTCACGGCCGCCGGGGTCGTGGCGGCCGGCGCGGCCGGGACCGCGATCGCCTTCGGCTGCTGGCCCCTGGCCGCGGCCTTCATGGTGCTGCGATTGGCCGGCGCCAACCTCGACGGAGCCGTTGCCCGCGCCCGCGGGGTGAGCCGACCCTGGGGGTTCGTCGTCAACGAACTCGGCGACCGCACCGCCGACCTACTCGCCTTCGCCGGTCTCGCGGTGTGGGCCGCGCGTCAGCACGGCCCCGGGCTGCAGTGGTTGTCGTGGCCCGTCCTGCAGGTCCTACTGGCCGCCCTGGCCGCGACCCTGCCCACCTTCGCTTCGCTGGCCGCGGCTGCGGCCGGGTTGACCCGTCGCAACGGCGGCCCGCTCGGCAAGACCGAGCGCTGCCTGTTCCTGGTCCTGGCGACAGCGTTTCCCGTGCTCATGCCGATCCTGCTGACCCAAGTGGTGAACGGTTCGGTCTTGACCACGGTTCTGCGGCTGCGGGCCGCCCACCGAGAACTCGTGGAACAGCGCGCCCGCGACCTCGTCGAGGCGCAGTTCGACGCCATCACAGCTCCTTTCACCGCGGCCCACCGCAGGTTCACCGCGGTGACCGAACGCATCGCCACCGTCGTCCCTTCCCGCGATGCCGCGACCCGGCCGATGGCGGAGGTGGCCGCATGAACGCCACGAGCACGCTGCGGCACCTGCTCTGGCGGTCCGTGTGCGCTGTCTCGGGCGGTCTGGCCGTGACCGGACAGTGGAGCGTCGAGGGCGGCTGCGTCGTCGTCGCCAACCATGCCTCGCACGCTGACACCGCAGTGCTGCTGGCCGCGCTACCCGCCCAGGCCCGCCCCGTGTTCGGCGCTGCTGCCGACTACTGGTTCGCGGTCGCGTCGCGTCGCGTCATCGCCTCCTCGCTGATCGGCGTCCTGCCGGTGCGTCGCAGCGGCGACGGCAACTACGACGCACTGTGTGCGGCCGCAGCTCCGGTTCTGCGCGCGGGCCGTACCGTCGTGCTCTATCCGGAGGGCACCCGCTCGACCGATGGACACATCGGCGAATTCCGTTCCGGCGCAATTCGGTTGGCGCGTGATTGCGGCGTGCCCATCGTCCCGGTGGCGATCACGGGAACCGCCGATGTGCTGCCCAAGGACGGCCGCTTCTCCCGCGCGCCGATGCAGGTGCACCTGGGCGCCCCCGTCGATCCCTTCACCGTCACCGCGTCGCAGGTGCGCGCGCAGGTGATGGGGCTGCTGGGCGCCGACGACCACTATGCGCTCGCGTCCTGACGTGGTGCTGCTGTGACACTCCTCGACCTCGACCGCCGGATGGCCCTTGACATCGATTTCGGCCCGCTGCACGTGCACCTGTACTCACGCGCCGTCTTCCTGATGTGGCTCACCCTGGCAGTCCTTGCGATCGCCGGTGCGGCCGTACTCATCTCCCGTAGAGGGGACTTGATACAGAAGTGGCGCACCTGGGTGTTGATCGCCCCCGCCGTCGGGCTCCCGGTGTGGTTCGGGCCCGGCACGACCGCTGGGTTGGCGGCGGTGCTCGCTGTCGTCGCGGTGAGGGAGTACGCGCGGCTGGTGCAACTGGGCCGCACCGACACCACGCTTCTGCTTGCACTCGCTGTGGGCTATCCGATGGCAGCGTGGCTGCGGCCCTCTCTGTTGTACGTCGCCCCGATCCTGATGCTGCTGTGCGCGGCGCCCTCGGTGATGTCCGGTGACATCGAGAACGGCTCCCGGCGAACCGCTTTCACCGCATTCGGATCGGTGTGGATCTGCTGGTCGCTCGCCCACCTCGTGATGGTGTGGCCCGACAGCTATCTACTGTGCCTGGCTGTCGCGGCGACCGACGTGGCCGCCTGGTGCGGTGGTAAAGGGTTGCGCCGCATGCGGTGGGCGCGACGGCCGCTGTCTCCGCTGAGCCCCAACAAGACGGTCGGTGGAATGGTGGGAGCGATCATCGGCGCTTCGGTGATCCTGACGATGCTCGGCACCCTGACGGTCGGCCTGCTCGTCGCCGTGGCCCTCGGTGGATTGTTCGGTGATCTGCTCGAGTCCATGCTCAAGCGGCAGGCCCGCGTCAAAGACGCCGGCGACTGGCTGCCCGGCTTCGGTGGCCTGCTCGACCGCATCGATTCCCTCCTCGTCGTTCTACCCCTCGCCTACGTCCTCGGCTGAAGGAGCTGTCATGTTCAACTGCATCACGATGACCCGTGGCCTCGACCTCCGAGGTATCACCGTCATGTCCGGTGAAACCGTTCTGCTGCAGGAGGTTTCACTCCAGGCGCGGCCAGGGACCCTGACCGCGATCATCGGCCCGTCAGGTGCGGGGAAGTCGACCCTGGCCGCGGTCATCGCCGGAGCGGTGTGCCCCACCACCGGCACGGCGGCATGGGACGCCCGCGACGTGCACGGTCTGCGCGACGAGATCGGCATGGTGCCCCAGGATGACGTCGTACACGGCCGCCTCACCGTCGCGCAGGCGCTTCGGTTCGCCGCGGAACTGCGGATGCCCGCCGATTCCGGGGCGGGGGACCGGTCCTGGGCGATCGCCGCAGTGCTCGAAGAACTCGAGCTGGCACCCCACGCAGACACCCGCATCGAATCGCTGTCGGGTGGTCAACGCAAGCGGGTGTCGATCGCGATCGAATTGCTGACAGAACCCGGCCTTCTCGTCCTCGACGAACCGACCACCGGATTGGACCCGGCCCTGGATCGGGCGGTGATGGCGATGCTGCGCCGGCTGGCTGATGCGGGGCGCGTCATCGTGGTGGTGACGCACTCGCTGACGTTCCTGGACGTCTGTGATCAGGTGGTGATGCTCGCCCCCGGCGGTAAGACGGTCTTCGTCGGAGCGCCCGCTGCGATCAATACCGTTCTGGGTGGCGCGGATTGGGCGGACATCTTCGCGACGGTGTGTGCCGATCCGGACGGTCTGCATCAGCGATTCCTCGCGCGGCGCACCCGGACGGAGGCCGAAACCGTCCGTTTCGCCGCTCAGCCGCAGTCGGACCGTGAGCGGGCCGGTGTGTGGCGTCAGACGCGGACGCTGGCGCACCGACAGATTCTGTTGATCACGGCCAATCGCGGGTACCTGGTCTTTCTGGCAGTGCTTCCGTTCCTCGTCGGGCTGTTGCCGCTCACCGTGGCCGGTGACGCCGGGTTGGGCGCACCACCGTCACCCGGTGCGCCGCCGTTCGAGGCCAAGCACGTCGTCGCGCTGACCAGCTTCGCGGCGATCCTGATGGGCGCCACGTTGACGGTGCGCGACCTGGTGGGCGAGCGGGCGGTGTATCGGCGGGAACTGGCGGCCGGCTTGTCAGCCTCGGCGTACCTTGCGGCGAAGGCGCTCGTGTTCGGGGCAGTGGCGCTGCTGCAATCCGCGGTGCTCGTCGCGATCGTCGTCGCGCCCGGCATCGGCAAGCCCGGGCCCGCGAGCGCGGCCGTCCTGGGAAGTGCCTCCGTCGAGTTCTTCGTCGGTGTCGCGGCGACGTCCGTCGTGGCCGTGGTGATGGGACTGGCGATTTCGGCGGTGGCGCGCACCGGTGACCAGGTGATCGTGCTGCTGGCGATCACCCTGATGGCGCAGCTGGTGCTGGCGGGCGGGTTCATCCCGGTGACAGGCCGGCCGATGATGGAGGCGCTGGCCTGGCTGGCCCCCGGGCGGTGGGGTTTCGCGGCCACCGCGTCGACGGCGGACCTGACGCATCTCGTGGCCGGGATCGCCGAGGACACGCACTGGCAACACACGCCCGGCACATGGCTGATTAGCATGGCGGCGCTGGGCATACTCGGGGCGCTCTTCGCCGCCGTCACGCGGTGGCAGCTTCGACGCTGAGAAATATTCCCCGGTGCCCGTGCCTTGTGCTCCCCATGGAGCACTTCATCTTCGGCCGGAACAACGGTCTGCGCACCTCAGCACTCGCACTCGGGGCGGGAAACTTCGGGACCCGATGGGGGTACGGCGCCGAGGAGCCGGCCGCCCGCGCGATCGTGGATCGCTTCGCCGAGGCCGGCGGCACGTTCATCGACACCGCCGCCACCTATCAGGTGGGGGAGTCCGAGGAGATCCTGGGCCGCATCCTGGCGGGCCGCCGCGACGACTTCGCGGTCGCAACCAAGTTCGCCGTCGGTGGAACGGCTGAGGGCTCCGGCGTGCTGCAGACAGGTAACAGCAGGCGGGCGATGGTGCGCTCGGTGGAGAACAGCCTGCGCCGCCTGGACACCGACTACATCGATCTGCTGTGGGTGCACTGGCCCGACTTTGTGACGCCCATCGAGGAAGTCGTGCGGGCCTACGACGATCTGATCAGCTCGGGCAAGGTGCTCTACGCCGGGCTCTCGAATTTTCCGGCATGGCTCACGGCCCGCGGTGCCACGCTCGCTGAGGTACGGGGTTGGGCGCCGATCGCGGCCGTGCAGATCGAATACAGCCTCGTCGAGCGCAGCGCCGACCGGGACAACCTGCCGATGGTCGAGGCGCTCGGGTTGGGTGCCGCGCTGTGGTCGCCGTTGGGCGGGGGATTGCTGACCGGCAAGTACCGCAGCGGTGAAGCAGGAAGGCTGCAGGCGTGGAACCGGGTGGTGCACACCGACGAGGACCCCGCCAAGGCTTCAGTGGTCGACGCGGTGCTCGCGGCGGCAGACGAGCTGGGTGTGCCGGCGGCACGGGTCGCGGTGGCGTGGCTGATCGAACGCGCCCGTCGGTCGAGCACGGGGATCGTGCCCATCATCGGTCCGCGCACCATCGAGCAACTCGACGATTACCTCGCTGCGCTCGACGTCGATCTCGGGGCGCATTACGAGAGCCTCGACGAGGTGAGCCGTGTCCGTCTCGGCCAACCGCACGAGCAGGACATCGAGCAGCTGCCGGCTACGCTGGGCGGCAACGATTTTCGGGTGCACTGAATCTGAGACGCCGACTTGTCGGTGCCCTGTGGTTGTGTGGGGTCATGTTCCCGCGCAGTTCGTTGGCCATCGATGAGCGGTTGTCGGTGCTCTTCGACGAGCTCGCCGAGCTGACCGGGCAGCGTAACGCGATCGACGGGCGAATTGTGGAGATCTTCGCCGAGGTCGACCGTGATCAGTTGTGGGCGGCAGCGGGCGCGAAATCGACGGCCGGGCTGTTGGCGTGGAAGGCCGGAGTGTCTCCGTCACGGGCGCAGACGATCGGGTCGATCGCGCACCGCTACGACGAATTCCCCACGTGCATCGAGGGATTGGCCCAGGGCCGGTTCTCCGTCGATCAGGTCGGGGTGATTGCCGAACGCGGCCTGCCGGGTTCCGATGAGCACTTCGCCACGATGGCTCAGTGTGCGACGGTGACCCAGTTGCGGACTGCGTTGAAGATGCAGCCCAAACCTGCCCCCGAGCCGGAGCCGGAGTCCGAGTCCGACGAGGACGGTGAGGCCGCAACGGATCCGGGACCTCAGGTGTCGATCACGTCGACCAGTGATGAGCAGTACACGTATTGGCACATCGCGCTTCCGCATGTGGAGAACGCCGCGTTCGAAGCCGCCCTCGGTTCCCATCGTGACGCGCTGATCACGGAGTGGAAGGCTGCCGACCCCGAGGGGCGGGCGTCAATGCCCGGGACCGCGGCGGCGTTCCTGCGGTTGGTCGACGCGGGGTGGGACGCCGAGGCCGCGATCCGTCCGCACGGGCAACGCACTACCGTCGTCATGCACGTCGACGTCGCCGACAAGGTCGCGGCCCTGCATCTGGGGCCTGTTCTGGCCGACGGTTACCGCCAGTATCTGACCTGCGATGCGACGTGCGAGGCGTGGTTTCACCGTGACGGGCAGGTGATCGGCGCCGGCCGATCGACCCGGACGGTGAACCGGCGCCTACGCCGGGCGCTCGAGCATCGCGACCGCTGCTGCATAGTGCCCGGCTGCGGGGCGACCCGGGCGCTGCACGCCCACCACCTCGTGCACTGGGAAGACGGCGGACCTACGGAGCTGTGGAACCTGGCTCTGGTCTGTTCGTATCACCATCGGGCACACCACCGCGGACTGATCACGATCACCGGGCCCGCCGACCAGCTCGTCGTCACCGACGCCGCCGGCCGCGCCCTGACCTCAGCGTCGTTGGCCCGCACACCAACTCAGCCGGCACCGGACGTCGCACCGTGTCCCGGCCCGACCGGCGAACGCGCGAACTGGTGGTGGTACCAGCCCTACGAACCGCGCCCGCCCTCGACGAATTAGAGGCAGACGGTCACTCGCTGTGGGTGAGGGAGTCGGTGAATGCCGCGTTCGCCGCGCCGTTGAGACGGCTGCCGTCGAAGCCGTACTCGACGGCGTCACCGCGGATGGCCCGCAGCGGATCCTCGAAGTCCCGGAAATAGCCCATCGCCCAGGCACCCTCCTGATAGCCGATCAGCTTCAGCAGATCGTCGTCGAGGGTTCGCGCGACATCGATGGGCACCGAGAGGAATTGGTTCTCCTCCTGGCGCACCCAGCCGACGCAGTAATTGACGTTGATCGCGCGCCGGACCCGATCGGAACGGTTGGCAGCCCCGCTGTGCACGATCTTGCCCGTGTAGATCAGCACGGAGCCGCGCGACATCTCGGCCTGCAGGCTTTCGTCGTCGCCGTAGTCGGTGGGTTTCTTGTCGCCGACCTGGCTACCGGGAACGACTCGGGTGGCACCCATCTCGGCGGTGTAGTCCGACAGCGCCCACAACGTGTTGCATTGCACGTGGTAGTCGTCGGGGAAGGGGTAGAAGTCGAACGCGTTCTGGTCGCGGTGCAGTGCCTGTGCCGACTCGCCGGGTTCGATCGAGATCACCTGCGTGAGCATCAGCTGGAAGGCAGACGCGTGGCCGAGGAAGTCGGCGCACACTCCCATCATCGTGGGGTTCTGGATCAGCGTGCGGCACCCGGGTGACCGCGCGACCAGCGCACCGGTGCGACGCGTGCGCCGCCCGATCATCGCGTTGTAGCCGAGCGGGGTGGCGTCGAGGTACGGCGCGAGTTCGCGGTCGATGTCGTTCATCAACTCGGTGGGCGCGAGGTCGTCGACGATCACGTAGCCGTCGCGCCGCAGTAGGTCGGAGATCTCCTCGGGCGGCGTGGTGGCGGGGACGTGGTTCAGTTCCGGCATGCCGTCGAGTATCGCGATCGCGTGTGTTGAGCTGGTAAAACGGCGTCACGCCGTCGTTACGCCTCGACCGAGATCAGGATACGGGTTCGGCGCTGTAAGCCGGCGCGAGAAGCCGCGTCGACAACTCGACCAACGTGGCCTGCAGTTCGCCGTCGTCGACGTCGGACAGCTCGGGGTCGGCGGCGACTCTGCAGACACCGGAAAGGAACACACGGAGCGCGATTCGGTCGGTGACGCACGGCTGCGGTCCCTCGAGCAGTTCACTCAACCGCTCGGTGACGGCGTTGAATTCGGGCTCGTCACGCACCAATTGGTCGACGGCCGGATCACCGTAGAACAGAACTGACAGCTGTCGGTATCGGACCACCATCTCGATGAGGCCGCTGACCAACACCTCACGTCGTCGCGGCATGTCGGGGAGCACTTCGGCAATGCGAATCACCCTGGCCATGTCGTCGATCGACGGCCGCAGCACCTCCAGGGCGATGTCTTCTTTGGAGCGGAACTGGTAGTACACCGCCGCCTTGCTCACCCCGATGCGATCGGCGATCATCTGCAGCGACGTTCCGTGCACCCCGTGTTCGGCGAACAGCGCCAGCGCGGCATCGAGCACCCGCTGTCGGGCCAGCCCGCGCGGAGCGGTTGGTCGCGCCATCCCTCGCCCTTCTGTGAGGCCCTTCCTGTGAGGCCGACTCAACCTTAACCTCCCGGTTCTTCACCAGTGGCATTTCCGGTAGCCGACCGTTCAAGTGAAGTTAGCCGATCGGCTTGCTCAAATTATTCAGTACATCTATGTTTGCCTAGCCGACACATCACGTGTCGCACGACGCTTAAGGGGCGTGCATGGTCGGGGTTCTCAAACGAGCGTGGATGCCGCTCGTCATCGTGGCGGTGATCGCCGTGGCGGCCACGGTGGTGTACCGCATGCACGGGTTCTTCGGGTCGGACAACGAAATCACCCGAACGGGAGCGGGTTTGGCTCAGGACGCCGAACCCTTCAACCCGAAGGTCGTCACCTACGAAGTCACGGGCGACTCCGGCGCCGTCGCGACCATCAATTATCTCGACCTGGATGCCAACCCCCACCGCGTCGACGACGCGCCGCTGCCCTGGTCGATCACGTTGGAGACCACCAAACCGTCGGCTGCCGCGACGATCATCGCGCAGGGCGACGGCGCGAGCATCAGATGCACCATCAAGGTGGACAACGAGATTCGCGATGAGCAGACCTATGACGGTGTGAACGCACAGACCTCCTGCTTGGTGAAATCGCTGTGAGCGCATCGCAGAGCGGCCACGCGCGCATTCCCCGATTCCTGCGGCTCTTCTGTGTTCCCGTCCTGCTGGGCTGGCTGGCACTGACCGCTGTCCTCAACGTGGTCGTGCCGCAGCTCGAAGCGGTGGGAGCCGCCAACTCCACCTCGCTGACGCCCAATGACGCACCTTCGCTGCAGGCCACCCAGCTGGTCGGAAAGCTGTTCGGGGAGTACACCTCCAACAGTTCGGCCATGATCGTCCTGGAAAGCGACAAGCCGCTGGGCGACGAGGCGCACAAGTACTACGACGGGCTGATCGCGGCGCTGCGCAACGACACCCAGCACATCCAGCACATCCAGGATCTGTGGGGCGATCCACTCACCTCGTCGGGCTCCCAGTCGGCAGACAATCTCTCGGCGTACGTGCAGCTGTATCTAGCCGGTAACCAGGGCGAGACGCTCGCCAACGAATCCGTCGAAGCGGTGCGGGACATCGTCGCCGAGAACCCGCCGCCGCCGGGGTTGCGGGTCTACGTCACGGGCGCCGGGCCGCTGCTGTCCGACCAGCAGCACGCCGGTGACAAGAGCTTGCAACTGGTGACCGCGCTGACGTTCGCCGTCATCCTCACCATGCTGCTGCTCGTCTACCGCTCCATCGTCACCGTGCTACTGGTGCTGGTGACGGTGGTGCTCGAGCTGGCGGTCGCGCGGGGTGTGGTGGCCTTCCTGGGCTACCACCACATCATCGAGCTGTCGACATTCGCCGTGAACCTGTTGACGCTGCTCGCCATCGCCGCGGCCACCGATTACGCGATCTTCCTGGTCGGTCGCTACCACGAGGCACGCAACGCCGGCGACGACCGGGAGAGCGCCTTCTACGTCATGTATCACGGCACCGGGCACGTGATCCTGGGGTCAGGCCTGACGATTGCCGGTGCGACGCTGTGCCTGCACTTCACCCGGCTGCCGTACTTCCAGACCCTCGGCATACCGCTGGCCATCGGCATGTTCGTGGTCACGGTGGCCGCCATGACCCTGGCGCCGGCGATCATCACCGTCGCCTCCCGGTTCGGCCTGCTCGATCCCAAGCGCACGCAGAGGACCCGAGGATGGCGACGGGTGGGCACCGCGGTGGTCCGCTGGCCGGGCCCCATCCTGGTGGCGTCGCTGGCGGTCACGCTCGTCGGGCTCCTCGCGCTGCCGTCCTACACCACCAGCTACGACGACAAGAAATACCTGCCGTCCAGTGTCGAGGCCAACGTGGGGTATCAGGTTGCGGCCAAACACTTTCCGCAAGCTCGGCTCAACCCCGAGGTGCTGATGCTGGTGGCCGACCACGATCTGCGGAACCCCACCGACATGCTCATCGTCGACCGGGTCGCCAAGGACGTCTTCCACCTACCGGGGATCGCGCGCGTGCAGACGATCACTCGCCCACTCGGAACACCGATCGAGGGGTCGTCGATCCCCTACATCGTGGGTCAGCAGGGGGTGAACCAGAAGCTCACGCAGTCCTATGCCGAGGCCCGCACCGCCGATCTGCTGCGCCAGGCCAAAGACATCAACGACCAGATCGACGTCCTGCGTCAGCAATTGGTGCTGCAGAAGCAGAGCGCCAACGCACAGCAGGAACAGTCCGACGTTCTGAAGCAGACGGTCGCGGTCACCAACGAGCTCCGAGACAAGATCGCCAACTTCGACGACTTCTTCCGGCCCATCCGGAACTACTTCTACTGGGAACCGCACTGCTACGACATTCCCGCCTGCTACGCCCTGCGCTCGCTCTTCGATGCGCTCGACGGCATCGACCAACTCTCCGGGCTCCTCGCCGAAACCACGATCAGCCTCGACAAGATCAATGCCCTCCAGCCCAAGCTGCTGGCGCTGATCCCGCCGCAGATCGCCAGTCAGGAGCGCAACCGGGATCAGGTCATGACGAACTATGCGACGCAGAAGGATCAGCAGGACCTGCAGGACCGGCAGCAGTCCGACCCTGCTGCGATCGGCCGGGCGTTCAACGAGTCGAAGATCGACGACTCCTTCTATCTACCGCCTGAGGTCTTCGACAATCCCGACTTCAAGCGGGGTCTCAAGCAGTTCGTCTCGCCGGACGGCAAGGCGGTCCGCTTCATCATCTCCCACCAGGGAGATCCGGCGACGCCGGAGGGGATCTCGCACATCGACCAGATCAAGAACGCGGCGTTCGAGGCCATCAAGGGCACGCCGCTGGAGACCTCGAAGATCTACCTGGGCGGTACCGCAGCCACCTACAAGGACATGCGGGACGGCTCGAACTACGACCTGATCATCGCGGCCATCTCGGCGATCTGCCTGATCTTCATCATCATGTTGATCATCACGCGGTCGGCGATCGCGGCGCTGGTCATCGTCGGCACCGTGGTGCTGTCCCTGGCCGCCTCGTTCGGCTTGGCAGTTCTGTTGTGGCAGCACATCATCGGGCTCGAGCTGCATTGGCTGGTGCTGGCGATGTCGGTGATCATCCTGCTCGCGGTGGGATCGGACTACAACCTGCTACTCGTGTCCCGGTTCAAGGAAGAACGCGACGCAGGCCTGAACACCGGGATCATCCGGGCCATCGCGGGCAGCGGTAGCGTCGTCACCTCTGCGGGTCTGGTGTTCGCGTTCACGATGATGTCGTTCGCGATCAGCGATCTGAAGGTGATGGCCCAGGTGGGCACCACGATCGGACTCGGACTCCTGGTCGACACCCTGATCATCCGGTCGTTCATGACGCCGTCCATCGCGGCGTTGATGGGGCGGTGGTTCTGGTGGCCGCAAAACGTGCGGCCCCGGCCGGCCCGCTCGGTGGCTGCACGCTGATTAGACGAGATGGGTGATCCGAAAAGCGAATACCTCGGGTGTTCAGGTAACGCGCGGCTACACACTCGTTACTGTTCAGCGTCGTGAGCAAACTGGGTGCGGTGTTCGTCCTGTGGGCCGGTGTGTTGGCATGGGTCCCGGCGCCCATCGCGCACGGCGCGGACTGCGACCCGAACTATTCCGGCGCCTGCGTGCCGATCGCCAGTGACGTGGACTGCGCTAGCGGCAGCGGTAACGGGCCCGCTTACGTCCAGGGGCCGGTCACCGTCGTCGGTACCGACATCTACGACCTGGACCGCGACGGTAACGGAACCGGTTGCGAGAACTAGGCGTTCGGGTCGACCGTGACCTGACCGTCGGGCGTGACGTGCACGGTGCCGTCCTCGTGTGCCCCGGGCAGATCCGGCATCTCGTGGCGACCGCCTGCCGACCGGCGACGCGCCGACCACACCGCGCCGCCGACCGCGGACGCCGCCGCTGCCGCGATCGGCCACACCAGTCGAGACCTGTTGCCCATGCGCCCCGGTATGCCCACAGAGTGCCGTCGGAAAACCGTCAGCAGGGATAGAAGTAGCCGCTGCCCAACCGCCAGGACACCCGACGCCAGTCGCTGGCGAAGTCGTTGCACACCACCTCGTCGCCCAGCGTCTCGGTGACCTCGACCCCGGCGCTGAGCGCGCAACGCGTGGTGATGTGCGGCCACGTACGTAGTGCACTACTCGAGTCTCGCGACGACGGCCGGGCTACCGTGACCACATGACCGAGATGCCAAAGCCCCGGGTCGCCGTGCTCGGAGCAGGGCTGTCCGGTGCGGCCTGCGCACAGGCGCTGCGCGAACGTGGCATCGCGGTGGAGATCATCGAGCGGGGTCGAGGGCCCGGCGGCCGGATGGCGTCTCCCACCGTGCAGGGGCGCCGGGTCGACGTGGGAGCCGCGTACTTCACCGTCAAGGAGCCGGCGTTCGACGCCGTCGTCGACGACTGGACCCGCCGGGGACTCGTCCGGCCCTGGACCGACACCTTCGACGTCCTGTCGCCCGCCGGCAGCGACAGCACCTCCGGTCCCATGCGCTTCGCGGCCACGCACGGCCTGCGGTCTCTCGTCGACGACCTGCTGCCCGACGGGGTCCGCTACGAGACCCCGATCGACAGCCTCGACGAGCTGACCCACGACGCCGTCGCCCTCGCCATGCCCGATCCGCAGGCCGCGCGGCTGGTCGCTGCCCCACCGGGTGACTGGGTGGCCTACGACCCGGTGATCGCCGTCGCCGCAGGTTGGCCGCGGCGTCAGTGGTCGATCGAGCATGCCGCGTTCGTCAACGAGGACCCCGACGTGTCCTTCATGGCCGACGACGGCTCACGGCGCGGGGACGGCGCCGCGGTCTTGGTCGCGCACAGCACCGCCGACCGGGCGCGTCGACACCTCGAGGATCCCGGACAGGCGGTGGCGCCCGTGGTGGCCGCGACGCGCAGACTGCTGGGCATCGCAGGCGACCCGGAATGGACGCACGTGCACCGGTGGACCTTCGCCAAACCGTCCGGCACCCACGGCGACGCCGAGTACAGCCTCGACACCGCCGGCCGCCCGGTGGGGCTGTGCGGTGATTCCTGGTGCCCGTCGGGCGCGCCGCGTGTGGAGGCGGCATGGCTGTCCGGGCGCCGCCTCGGTGCCGCACTGGCGGCCCATCTCACGAAGGGAACTGCATGAAAATCACTGAGCTCTGGCGCTTTCCGGTGAAGTCGATGGGCGGCACCCGCGTCGACGAATTGCGCATCGACGAGCGCGGTGTGCACGCGGACCGGCTTTGGGCGGTGCGCGACGTCGGCAAGGGAGTCACGGCATCGGCGCGCCGAATCCCCGCTCTGCTGCAGTGCTCGGCGCGCTACGTCGACGACCCCGGCCCCGACGCGGGACCCGGCAGGGTTCCCGCCGTGGCGATCACGCTGCCCGACGGTCGGGAGATCACCAGTGACGACCCGACGGTGCACGCGGTCCTCAGTGAGCTGGTCGACCGGGAGGTACGGCTCACCGCACTTCCGGCCGTGAACGACACCAGAGTCCACCGGATGTCGCTGCAGACCTCGCTGGGCAACTACTCGGCCGATCAGGTTCGCAAAGACTTCGGCCTCGGTGACACCGACGAGTTGCCGGACACCTCGGTGTTCACCACACGCCAAATGGTCACTCTGGCGCGGTATTCCACTCCGCCGGGGACATTCGTCGACCTCAGCCCTGTGCACGTGCTCAGCACGGCGAGCCTGCGCAGCCTTTCGGCCGACGCCGCACCGTACGACGTGCGGCGCTTCCGGCCCAACGTCCTCGTGGACGTCGAGAGCCCCGACCCGTTCCCGGAATCCGCCTGGGTCGGTGGGGAAGTGCACCTGGGCACCGTCGTGCTGTCGGTGACCAACCCGACGATCCGCTGCGTGATCGGGACGCGCCCGCAGCCGGGCCTGGAGAAGGACCTGTCGGTGAGCCGGCAGCTGGCCGAGAAGACGAACCGATTCCTCGGCATCTACGCCGACGTCGCCACCGCGGGCACCGTACGCATCGGCGACGAGGCGACCGTCTATCTGCCCACGCCGCCTAACGTGGTCGAACGGACGGCCGCCGCGGTCGGCAAGTCGGCCAGCCGCGGTCTGCAGAAAGTCATCGAGGCCACGGTGCTGCGCTTCGCCAAGTGACGGGTCAGCGACCCGGGTGCCGAAGGTGGTCGGGTTGGCTCACCCATCCCGACGGCACGTCGACCGACAACGCGAGGTGGACGAACCGGCCGACCGCCGCCGTCGTCGCGCGGATCGGGCACCACTGCAACGTGTACGGGATGAACCGCGGCGGCGACAGCGGTGTGAGGACCACCCCGGGTGCAGCGCCCGCCACGGCGGCCGTGGTCAGCGTCCAGTCCACCTCACGTTGTTCGGACCAGCGATGCGCCGACAGGTCGATCTCGGCCAATTCGACTGTGGGCGGGTTGATCTCGGCGTCATCGAGGATCTGCCGCAGAGCCAGCGACCAGGCAGGGAACAATGCCTCGCTGTGCACGCCCAGCGTCTCGTCCGCCAGCTCCGTCAGGTCGACCACCGGACGTCCGGCGAGGCGGTGGCTCTCGCGCAGTCCCACCACCGCAGGCTCGGCGCAGAACACCTCGCTCAAGATGCCGGGCGGGTTGGTGACCGGACCGCACGTGATGGCGACATCGAGCGCACCTTCGCCGATCGCCTGTTGCAGATCGGGAAGCCACATGCGGCGCACCGCCAGCTCGACCTCGGGTGCGGCCCGATTGAGCGCCTGCGTGAGATGCGGCGTGAGGAGTGGTGCCGCAGGCGGCGTGATGCCCAGACGGACCGTGCCGGTGTCACCGTCGGCCAGCCGGCGCACCGCTGCCGCGGCCCCCTCGACGTCGTCGAGAATGCTGACTGCGCGGCCGAACAACTCGACGCCGGCCTGAGTGAGGGCCACTCGGCGCGTCGTCCTGGTCAACAGCGATGCGCCGACCTCCCGCTCCAGGCGCCGGATCAGCTCGCTGAGCGTGGGCTGGGCGATGTGGAGCTTCTCGGCGGCGCGTCCGAAATGCAGCTCCCGCGCGACCGCGACGAACGCCTCCAGCTGGCGCAATTCCACCCGACGATCGTAAAGCCCGGGGGTGCGATTGATCAGCCAGCCCGATGAATGCGATCCGGGATCAGCCCTTGTTCACCGGGTCGCAGGCCGGGCAGGCTCAGAACGTGTCCGATACCATCACGCGCCACCACACCGCGACCCTCGACGGGCTCGACGTCTTCTACCGAGAGGCCGGTGATCCGAGCCGCCCGACACTGCTTCTGCTGCACGGCTTTCCGTCCAGCTCCCACATGTTCCGCAATCTGATCACCGCGCTGGCCGACGACTACCACCTGGTCGCGCCCGACCACATCGGCTTCGGCCAGTCGGCGATGCCGTCGGTGAACCAGTTCACCTACAGCTTCGACCGGCTCACCGAGATCACCGAGAAGCTGATCGAGCACCTTGGACTCGAACGATTCGCGGTCTACATCCACGATTACGGCGCACCGATCGGGCTGCGCATCGCCCACGCCCGGCCCGAACGCATCACCGCGATCATCAGCCAAAGCGGCAACGCCTACCTCGAAGGCTTCACCCCGTTCTGGGACCGCCTCTTCGCCCACGCCAAAGACCGCGGTGCCAACGAAGATTCGGTGCGGGAGTACTTCACCGCCGAGACGACCCGGTGGCAGTACACCCACGGGGTGCCCGCGGACCGGCTCGACCGCATCGCCCCGGAAACGTGGCAGCTCGACCAGGCCGGGCTCGACCGCAAGGGCAACGACGCGATCCAGCTGCAACTGTTCTGGGACTACCAGTTCAACCTCGACGGCTATCCGGGGTTCCAGGAGTACTTCCGCGCCCATCAGCCACCGCTGCTGGTCACGTGGGGTCGCAACGACGAGATCTTCGGTGCCGCGGGCGCCGAGGCGTTCAAGCGCGACCTCCCCGACGGCGAGTACCACCTGCTCGACACCGGCCATTTCGCGCTGGAGACCCACGGCGACGAGATCGCCGGATACATCCGGGACTTCCTCAGCAGGAAGGTGGCGCAGGAGTGAACTACGCGGTGGACGATACCGCGGTGGTCGTGATCGACCCGCAGAACGACGTGCTCAGCCCGACGGGAAAGAATTGGGAGGTGTTGCGCGACAGCGTCACCGAGAACCGGACCGTCGAGCACCTGGTCGAGCTGCTCACCGCTGCGCACGATGGTGGGTACGGCGTGTTCGTCTCGCCCCACTACTTCTATCCGACGGATCATCGATGGTTGTTCAACGGACCGCTGGAAACCGACGAGCTGCGTACCGACACCTTCGCCCGGCGCGGCCCGTTGACCCTCGACGGGTTCGCCGGCTCCGGTGCGGACTGGCTACCAGAGCTCGCCCCGCTGATCGACCACCCGGACACCGTCGTGGCCAGCCCGCACAAAGTCTGGGGGCCACAGACCAACGACCTGGTTCTGCAGCTGCGGAAGCGCCGGATCACCACGGTGGTGCTCTGCGGCATGCTGGCCAACATCTGCGTCGAATCACACCTACGCGACCTCCTCGAGCAGGGCTTCGAAGTCGTCGTCGTCACCGACGCGACCGCGGGTCCGCGCCATCCCGTGTTCGGCGACGGTTACCAGGCAGCACTGATCAACTATGCGTTCCTCGCCCACGACGTCGCGACGACGACCGACGTGGTCACCGCGATGACCCAGGAAGGTGCACGAACATGACCGAATCCCGGCCACCCTTTCCCCCGTTCGATCTGACCACCGCGCTGCAGAAGGTGCAGGCCGCCGAAGACGCATGGAACACCTGCGATCCGCACCGGGTCAGCCTCGCCTACACCGAGGACAGCGTCTGGCGCAATCGCGACCAGTTCGTCACCGGGCGGGCGCAGATCGTGGAGTTCCTCACCGCCAAATGGGAGCGGGAACTCGACTATGCACTGCGCAAGAGCCTGTGGGGGTTCCGCCACAACCGGATCGGTGTGCGGTTCCAGTACGAGTGCCGCGACGCATCGGGTCAGTGGTGGCGCAGTTACGGCAACGAACTGTGGGAATTCGACGAACACGGCCTGATGCGCCGGCGGGAGGCGAGCATCAACGACGTCGCGATCGACGAGTCGCAGCGACGCTACTTCGGCCCGCGGCCCGAGTCCGAGCACGGCCACGAGATCCGGCTGCAGTGAGCAAGCACTACGGATCGATCGCGTTCACCGCAGACGTGCGGGCGGTGCAGGAGCAGCACGGCAGCGCCACGTTCTACGGACGCAAGGCGGACACCGGCGCGGCGACGCCCGGTCCGGATCGGCTGACCGACGACGAGCGCGACTACCTGGCCGAGCGCGACCACTTCTACCTCGCCTCGGTCGGGGAGACCGGGTGGCCATACGTGCAGTACCGGGGCGGACCCATCGGATTCGTGCGGGTGCTCGACGACCACACCATCGGCTGGGCCGACTTCCGCGGCAACCTGCAGTACATCAGCACTGGCAATGTGGGCGGCGAGGACCGCGTCGCGCTGATCTTCCTCGACTACGCCCACCGACGGCGCCTCAAGGTCTTCGGGCGCGCCCGGATCGTGACCGCGGCGGAGGACCCCGAGTTGGTCGCCTCGATGGTGCACCCCGGTTATGGCGCCGTCGTCGAGCGCGCTGTTCTCATCGATGTCGCTGCGTACGACTGGAACTGCCCGCAACACATCACGCCCCGCTTCACGCCGGCCGAACTCGAGGGTGCCCTGGAGCCGATGCGCCGCAGGCTCGAGGCGTTGGAGGCCGAGAATGCCGAGCTGCGCGCGGGGCGAACCTGACCGTGTCGACCCGATAATCAGCTCCCGCGCCCGCCGGTGGGGCTAGCGTGTTCGCGAGATCATCACCGACAGGGAGGTTCAGCATGCGAGCCGGTTGGTCGGGACCCACGGTCCCGCGCAGAGCGCGAGGGTGGGGCAGACTCGTCTCGCTGCTCGGGGTACTGCTGGTGCTCGGCGTCGGTTCGGCGCTGACGGTTCCGCAGGTCCTGCCCGAGGCGAAGGCGCAGGGGCAGACCTACACGGTCGCCACCGACACGACGTTCGCACCGTTCGAGTTCCAGGACAAAGAGGGCAATTTCGTCGGTATCGACATGGACCTGATCCGGGCGATCGCCAAGGACCAGGGCTTCACCGTCGACATCAAGCCGCTCGGCTTCGACGCCGCGCTGCAGGCCGTGCAGGCGAACCAGGTCGACGGCGTGATCGCCGGCATGTCGATCACCGACGAACGCCGCAAGGTGTTCGACTTCTCCGACCCGTATTTCGAGTCCGGCATTCAGATGGCCGTGCTCAAATCCAACGATTCGATCAAGTCCTACGAAGACCTCAAGGGCAAGCGGGTGGCCGTCAAGAACGGTACCCAGGGTTCGGATTTCGCGAACTCCATCAAGGACCAGTACGGCTTCCAGGTGGTGTCCTTCGCCGACTCGTCGTCGATGTTCGACGAGGTGCGCACCGGCAACTCGGATGCGGTGTTCGAGGACTATCCGGTGCTGCTGTACGGCATCGCCCAGGGCAACGGCTTCAAAACCGTCACCCCGAAAGAAGACCCGACCGGCTACGGCTTCGCCGTCAACAAAGGGGCGAACGCCGAACTGCTCACGAAGTTCAACGAGGGCCTCAAGAACCTCAAAGCCTCCGGCGAATACGACAAGATCATCAGCGCCTACCTCGGCGAAGAGGCCACCACCGACGACAATTCGTTCCTCGGCCTGATCAAGAGCACCTTCCCGCTGCTGCTCGAGGGCCTGAAGATGACCATCATCCTGACGGTCGTCTCGATCTTCTTCGCGCTGATCCTCGGCGTCATCTTCGGGTTGTTCCGTGTCTCGCGGGCCATCTGGCTGCGCGCCATCGGCACCACGTTCGTCGACATCTTCCGCGGCACCCCGCTACTGGTGCAGGCGTTCTTCATCTACTTCGGCATCCCGTCGGCGCTGGGCTTCCAGATGTCGGCGCTCACCGCGGGCATCATCACGCTGTCGCTGAACGCGGGCGCCTACATGACCGAAATCGTCCGCGGCGGAATCCAATCCGTCGACAAGGGACAGATGGAGGCGGCGCGCAGCCTCGGCATCGGCTACCTGCCGACCATGCGCAAGGTGATCCTGCCGCAGGCCATCCGCACGATGATCCCGTCCTACATCAACCAGTTCGTCATCACGTTGAAGGACACCTCGATCCTGTCGGTGATCGGCATCGCCGAACTCACCCAGACGGGCCGCATCATCATCGCCGGCAACTACCAGTCGTTCAACATGTGGTTGATCATCGGCATCATCTACTTCATCGTGATCATGGCGCTCACCAAACTCTCTGACCGCCTGGAGAAGAGGCTTGTGAAATGAACCAGCTCGCACCCGAAAGCGCGACGGAATCCACGGGCGCGGTGAAGATCCGTATCGACAACCTCAAGAAGTCGTTCGGCGATCTGGTGGTGCTGGACGGCATCACCACCACGGTCAAAGAGGGCGAGGTCGTCTGCGTCATCGGACCGTCCGGCTCGGGAAAGTCGACCTTTCTACGCTGCCTGAACAAGCTCGAGGACATCACCGACGGCACCGTGGTCATCGACGAATTCGACCTGACCGACAAGAAGATCGACCTGGACAAGGTGCGCCAGCGCATCGGCATGGTGTTCCAGCACTTCAACCTGTTCCCTCACATGACCGTGCTGGACAACGTCACGCTGGCGCCGCTGCTGACCAAGAAGATGGACAAGGCCGCCGCCGAGAAGCGGGCGATGGAGCTGCTCGGTCAGGTCGGCCTGGCCGAGAAGGCGAAGGTCAAACCCGCGACGCTGTCCGGTGGGCAGAAGCAGCGCGTGGCCATCGCCCGGGCGCTCGCGATGAGCCCGTCGATCATGCTGTTCGACGAAGCCACCAGCGCGCTCGACCCGGAGATGGTCGGCGACGTGCTCGAGGTTCTGCGCACGCTGGCCGCCGAGGGGATGACGATGGTCGTCGTCACCCACGAGATGGGTTTCGCGAGGGAGGTGGCCTCCCGGGTGATCTTCATGGCCGACGGCAACATCGTCGAGGACGACACTCCCGCGCAGGTGTTCGACCACCCCAAACACCCACGGCTGCAGGATTTCCTGTCAAAAGTGCTCTGAGTGTCATGACATCTTCATCGGTCGCCGGAATATCACCAGCTCGGTGGTGTTGACTGGTGGCATGACTGAGCAACCGGAGCTGAGCCCCACCGACTGGGTCCGCGACCAGACCAAGCAGATTCTCGAGCAAGGCACCACTGAGGGCGTCCAGATCATGGACCGGCCCGTCGTGCTGTTCACGACGACAGGCGTCAAGTCCGGCCAGAAGCGGTACGTGCCGCTGATGCGCGTCGAAGAGAACGGCAAGTACGCGATGGTCGCGTCCAAGGGTGGCGACCCGAAGCATCCGGCGTGGTACCACAACGTCAAGGCCAACCCGGCCGTGACGGTGCAGGACGGCACCGAGATCCGCGAGATGACCGCCCGTGAGATCTCCGGAGACGAGCGGGAGCACTGGTGGTCACTGGCGGTCGAGGCGTACCCGCCGTACGCGGAGTACCAGACCAAGACCGACCGGCAGATCCCGGTCTTCGTCGTTGAGTAGCAGAGTCGAGTAGTCGCGGGTGACCACGCGGGGATCGCTCGTCCTCGCGGCCACCGCGACGCTTGCCGGCGTCGTCATCGGCCTCGTCGGCGGCGCATTCCGGTGGTGTCTGCAGCAGGCCGAGCGTCTCCGTCTCGACCTGATCGAGTGGGCGCATCACCTGCCCGGTCCCGGGTGGCTGATCCCGGTCGCGGCGGCGGCGCTGGGCGCATGGCTGGCGGCGTTGATCGTGCGGTGGCAGCCGCTGGCCGCGGGCAGCGGCATCCAGCACGTCGAGGCGGTCTACCACGGGCATGCGCGGCCGCCGCTGATCACGCTGGTTGTCGCGAAGTTCGTCGGCGGCGTGCTGTCCATCGGTTCTGGGCTGGTCCTGGGCCGGGAAGGGCCGACCGTCCACATGGGTGCCGCGGTGGGCGCCCAGGCCGGCAGGCACGCCCGCCTCGATGACACCGACGTCCGCCTGATGCAGACCGCGGTCGGCGGCGCTGGACTGGCGGTGGCGTTCAACGCGCCGATCGCCGGTGTTCTGTTCGCCGTCGAGGAGGTCAGCAAGTCCTTTCGTCTCCAGCTGGTCCTCGCGACCACGCTGGCGTCGGCGACCGCGGTCGGATGCACCCGGCTGATCCTCGGCAACCACCCGGACTTCGGGGTCGAATCGCCGGTCGCGCCGGCTCTGGGCTGGCTGCCGCTGTTTCTTCTCTTCGGCGTGCTCACCGGTCTTCTCGGAGCCGCTTACAACGTGACGGTGCTGTGGTTCCTCGACCACGTCGCGGCGATCGCCCGCATTCCCGCCACGGTGAAGGCGCCCGTCATCGGCGCCCTGATCGGACTGGCCGCCGTGCTGGTGCCGCTGTCGGTCGGCGACGGGCAGACCATCACTCAACTCATCCTCAGCGGCCACACTCTGGCCTTGACGGCGATCGTCGGCTACCTCGCGGTGCGGTTCATCGCCGGCCCGCTGAGCTACTCCGCCGCCCTGCCCGGTGGGCTGTTCGCGCCCCTGCTCGCCATCGGAGCGCTGTGGGGCGTCGGATTCGTCGGCATCGTGGACGCGATGTGGCCGCACGATCTGAGCACGCTGGCCATCCCGATGGCGATCGTCGGGATGGCGTCGTTCTTCTCCGCCACGGTGCGCGCGCCGGTCACGGGCATGGTGATCGTCATCGAGATGACGGCCACCACGTCGGTGACCGTGCCGATGCTGGCCGCGACCGCGGCCGCGGTGATCGCGGCGCAGCTCACCGGGACGGCGCCGATCTACGACAGTCTGCGGGACAGGATGGTGCCTGAACGCGGACCCTCGGATTCGGCCGGCTAGTCAGTTCTCGTCGGGGATCTGATCGCGCGTCTGCCAGCCCGCGGGGGCGTCCGGGTCGTCATCCTGATGGTCGAGCTTGTCCTGCAACTCGCGTTGTTCGTCGCTGGCCTGGGTCGCGTCGTCAGGTGTACTGGAGTCGGTCACGGTCCAATATTCTCTTTTCACCCGGCCGCCAAACACCACACACTGGCGGAATGCTCTTTTGCGGTATCGAGCTCGCCCGACGCATCGAAAGCGCCGAGGCCGACCTCATCGGGACGGCGACCCGAGCGGCAGGTCGCCGCGGTGCACCGGGTGTCACCCTGCCCGTCGCCGGGGGCCTCGCCTGCTACGCCGATGCGGACTCTCCGATGAACAAGGTGGTCGGGCTGGGGTTCGGCGGACTGCCCGAGGCGGATGTGCTCGACGACATCGAGCGGACGTTCGCCCGGCACCGAGCCGCCGTCGCCGTGGAGCTGTGCAGCCTCGCCGACCCGGGTATCGCGCCGCTGCTCGGTGAGCGCGGCTATCGGCTCGTCGGCTTCGAGAACGTGCTCGGGTGCACGCTGCCTGCTGCTGCGGCCGCCGCAGCAGGAGTAGAGGTGTGGCGAGCCGACGCGGGGGAGAGTCAGGCCTGGCTCGACGTGGTCGTCGCGGGATTCGCGCACCCCGACGGCGAGGGCGTGCCGAGCCACGAGGAGTTTCCCCGAAACGTCATCGCGGACGCGATGAACGACATGGAGCAGGCCGGCGTGGTGCGCTACCTGGCAGGTCTCGGCGGCGCCGTGGCCGGCGGCGGGGGCATGCGCACGACCGGCGGCGTCGCCCAACTGACAGGCGCCGCGACCGCTCCGGAGTTCCGACGCCGCGGCGTCCAGGCCGCCCTGCTGGCGAGCCGCCTCCGTGCTGCCTCGGACGCCGGTTGTGATATCGCGGTGGTGACCACTGCGCCGGGCTCCCTCTCGCAGAAGAACGTGCAGCGCAAGGGTTTTCATCTCCTGTACACCCGAGCGGTAGTGGTTCGCGACGCCGGCGAGTCCTAGAGGGGTCACTTCTGGATACGGGTAGCCGAAAAATTCCCGTCGATCTATCAAACTTACTGTGCGGCAGCCCTTTTCAGACTGGCTGAGTTGCAGGCGGTGCGATCAGAGGGTAGCCTTACCGCAAGCGAAGGGGAGTAGCCCCCAATCAGATGGTCGACATACTGGCTGAGCGCCCGCGTTCCAGCCCGGTCATCTGAACCGGATCTGGATCCGGTGGGCGAGACCTTCGGCCGTGCATCGTCTTTCGGTTGCCGGCCGGAGGCATGTCCTGATCCGGCTGACAGCCACGATCAGAGGAGTAGTAGTGGTCGCCGCCCTGCTGCTGAGTTTCGCCGTGATCTTCGTGGCCGAGCTCGGTGACAAGAGCCAGTTGATGGCGATGATGTTCGCCCTGCGCTACCGGTGGTGGGTGGTGCTGTCGGCGATTCTCGCGGCCACCACGGCCGTGCACATCCTCTCGGTCGCGATCGGGCACTACCTCGGCGCCGCTCTCCCGACGCACCTGCTCGGCCTGATCGCCGGCGTGATGTTCGTGTTCTTCGGTCTGTGGACGCTGCGCGGAGACTCACTCACCGACCAGGAGGCCTCCCGCGCCCAGCGCGCCACCGCGCCCGCGTTCTTCGTGGTCACCTCTGCGTTCATGCTCGCCGAACTCGGTGACAAGACCATGCTCGCCACCATCACCCTGGCCGCCGACAACAACTGGCTGGGGGTGTGGATCGGCTCCACCATCGGCATGGTCGCCGCCGACGCGCTGGCCATCCTGGTGGGCGCGGTGGCCGGCAAGCACCTGCCGGAGCGGCTCATCCAGGTGGTCGCCGCGGCGCTGTTCGGGGTGTTCGGCATCTTCATGGTGATCGACAACCTGCGTCCGAGTCTGCCCGGCGCGGTCGGCGTCGGGATCGCCATCGGGGTCATCGCCGCCGTGGGTCTCGTCCTGCGTGCCCTGCCGGAGCGCATGCGACCGGCGGTCCTGCGGCCCGCGCCGCCGTTGCCGGCAGAAGGCCTACCCGTGCAGGTCGCTCGCGACTGACGTCAGATCGGCGCCACCGACCGGATCGCGATCTGCTCCGTGTCGCACATCCGGCACGTGAGGGGCCGAACCTTCAACCGCACGTTGGCGATTCGCAGTGCACGCCGGCACATCGGGTAGGGGCAACCGCACGACAGCGTGACCCACCACTGCGCCGGGTGCGCGAGCGGACCACAGAAGCGTCGGCATGTGCACAGGATGTCTGGCTCGAAATCCAGTTCCGCCAGCGACGGTTCCAGCAAGGTGGTCACGGCCCCCAAGGCTAAAGTGAGGGTCGAGGGTTTCGCGGGAGGCGCGCGCGAGCGGTGCGTCCCGCGTATCGCAGGGCGCACCGCTCGCGTAGCCGGCTAGAGCCGGATCCAGCGGCCCAGGAACCAGAATCCCCAGCCATCGCCGTTGCCTGCGGGCATCGGGTGGACCTGCTGGCCGTTGTACTGGAACGGTTGATGGTCCTGACGGCCCTGGTCGATGCCGCGGCGTTGCCAGTCGTTGTTGGCCGGAGAAGCCGGTTGGCAGGCCGGCGCGCCAGGCCTGCCGCATTGCTGTCCGCCCGGTTGGGCAGCCGCGATGCCTGCGACCCCCGAGGCGAGGCCGGTGAAGAGCATCGCCCCAGCAACAGCCGAGGCGCCCAGGGTGCGGGTCAGGTTCATACGTCGCTCCGTTCGTCTAGTCGTGCGTGGCGGATGGCCACACGACCGACGACGCTAGGGCCGCGGTATGGGCGAGCTCTGTGCCCAGCCTAGGTGCGCGCTTTGCATCTGGTCACGGCTCGGACACCGAACGGCCACAGAATGTTTCAGCCCTTCGGGTCACTATGAGCAATTCAGCGTGACCGTCACCTTGGGCTTCGGGAACGTGGTGAACACGTTGATGTCGTCATCGTCGATCGGGATGATCTGCGCCGGACGCGAGAAGCTGTTCACGTTAATGACAACGCATTCATCCAGCGGCGCGCTGCCGACCCGGTTCACCCGGACATCCGCGCCGGAAGCCTTGAGCTGATTGATGGTCGCCACGGCGTTACCGCCGGGGTTGGCGTCCGAGGTGGGCGCCGCCTGCGCCGGGATCGCCAGCGCCAGCATCGCACCCGCCCCTAAGAAGCCTGCGGTGATGGTTTTGGTGGATGTCGAGGTCATGTGGAACTCCCTGTGGTGATGGCTCTTGTGAGCGGTTCACCAGTCACACGGTGCCCGCGGCCAAATGGTTCAACGCCATGGCGAAGCACGTCGATTCCGTGACGCTGGCGGCGACCTACAACTGGTCGGCGAAGTGCGTGTCGAGGATCGCGCGCGACAGCGGATAGCCGCGCAGTGCCTCGGACGTGGCGGCCGCGAGTTCGTCGACGACAGAGCTGGCGAGCCCGCGCGTGGTGATTACGTCGGCGATCCAGACCACCGTCTCGGGGACCGGTCTGCTGTCGCCGGTCAGCAGGACCGCCGAGACCGCGTGCAGCAGCTGGTTGAGCGCATCGATGGCCATGGCCTTGTCGGCGGCATCGAGGTGACCGCCCGCGGTCACCGACCACGAGGTCGCGAGCCCGTCGACGATCCTCCGGTGATCATGTTCGAGATCGGCCTGCTCGGCCGCGGCCTGGGGCGGCAACGGGGAGACGGGCGGGACGACCGGGGGGAGGGCGGCGACCGCAGCCAGCGCCCCCTGCGCATCGGCCGCCCACGCCGTCGCGCCCAGCGCCTTGGCGCGCACGTCGTCGGATCCGAACGCGGGACCTCCCACCACGATCGGTACGCCCGCAGCGGTGCTGGCCTCGATGAACCGTCGCGTCGCCGGCAACGAGCCCAGCACCGAACAGCTCACGGCCACCGCCTCGGGCCCGTAGTCCTGCAAATATTGGTTGAGCCGTACCGGAGAGGTGGCCGCGCCCAAGAGCATGCTGTCCCACCCGTCGCTGCGCAGCGCGCAGTCGATGATCATCGCGGGCAGCGCGTGCCACTCTCGTTCGGCGCACGCCACCAAGACCCGGCCGCGCGTCGGCGCCACCGCGCGCACATGGCGGCTCACCGTCTTGGTCGCGGCCACCGCCATCGCCGTCGCGGCGTGTTCTTCGGCGATGGTCCACTCACCGCGCTGCCACCGCTCCCCGTTGTCACGCTGTACCGCAGCGATCACGTCGGTCAACACGGTCACCGGGTCCAGCCCGTCAGCCAGCAGGTGCTGGATCAACGCCTGCACAGCGGCGGCGTCCCGCGTGGAGACCGCCTGCCGATACCGGTGCATCCGGTCTTCTACGGTCAGCCCGGACACGTCACCGCCAGCAGCGCGATGTCGTCGTGGGGCCGCCCGTCGACGTACTCGATGACCTGCTGTTCGACCACCTCACACACCACGTCGGGCGATGCGCCCGCATAGGCGGGCAGCAGGCTGATCAGCCGGTCCACCCCGAACAGGCCCTGCGCGCCGTGCGCTTCGTCGACGCCGTCGGTGAACATCAACATGGTGTCGCCGCGATCCAGCCTCAGCGTGATGGTGCGGTACTCGACATCGGGGATCATCCCGCAGGCGGTGCCGAACACCTCGAGCTGCTCCACGTGGCCGTCGCTGCGGATCACCAACGGCGCCTGGTGGCCGGCGGTGGCCAGCTCGATGTCGATGTGCGAGCCCGTCTCGGCGATGTGAACTCCCAGGCATAGGACCGTGACGAACTGGTTGGCCCGCGTCTCGTACAGCACGCTGTTCAGCGCGCGCAGCACCATCGCGGGCCGGCGGTCGAAATAGGCTGCGGCGCGGACGCTCTGCCGGGTGCGTCCGGTGAGCGCGGCTGCTTCGACGCCCTTGCCGCTGACGTCGCCGAGCGTTATCAGCCAGTCGCGGTCGGAGCCGAGGACGTCGTAGAAGTCGCCGCCAATGTCGATGTGTTCTGCCGCGGGTCGATAACGCGCGGCGAGATGCAGATGCTCGACCTCGGGAAGCGACGGCGGCCGCAACGCGCTGCTGAGGACCGTGGCGATCTGCGAGCGCTCCTCGTACAGGCGCGCGGAATCGAGCGCGATGGCGGCTCGGGAAGCGAGTTGAGCAGCGAATGTGGTGTCTTCGGCGTCGAAGGAGCCGCGGCGGGCCAGCAGCAGCGCGCCCAGCGTGGCGCCGCGCGCGTTGAGCCCGACGACGAGAATGTCCGTCAGCCCCAGGGCGGCGACCTCGGCGCGCAAGGCGGGATGCGGCAGCAGTTGGGCGAGCGACGGATCGGCGATGTCCGAACTGAGGTCGGTGTTCCCGGTGCGCAGCACCCGATCCAGTCGGCTGCCCGCGATCGCGGTCTGCGAAATCATCGCCGTGAATCCCACCGACTCACCGCCCTGCAGAGAAAGACCGCCGCTGCGCGCGTCCGGCATCGCCAACAGGGCCCAGTCCGCGAGCTCGGGTTTGAGCAGCGTGAGGAGCCGCATCGCGGTGCGTCGAGGGTGCAACGAGCCGGCGAGGCCGAGCTCGACCTCTTCAGCAAGTTGTGTGCGCGTGCGGACGGAGCACCTCCGATTCCCAGCCATGGCGCGGTTCGCCAGCGTCAGACGCCGTCTACGGTAGTCGCCGCCGGCGTCCGATCGCGCAGGTCGGCCGATCCGGCCCACCCGCCCACTGCAGCACTCCGATAGCCTGTAGCCGGTTGTCGGCACCGGCAACCCCGTCGAGCAGGTTCAGACTGCAGCCTCATGACAATCGTCGCCCTCGCGGGGCGGGATCGAGAGAGGCAGTCCGCGTGCAGCAATTCAGCGAACATCAGGTCGACGGCGTCGTTGTGATCGCGGCGTCCGGTGCTGTCGACATGCTGTCCGCGCCCCAGCTCCAAGAGGTCATGAATGCTGCCGCCGATCGCCATCCCGCGGGCTTGATCTTGGACATGACCGAGGTGGACTTCCTCGGTACGGCCGGTATGGAAGTGCTGATGACCACCCGGAAGCAGCTCGGCGAGAACACCAGATTCGCCGTGGTCGCCGACGGCCCCGCCACCAGTAGGCCACTGACGATCATGGGATTGGCGGACTACATCGAACTGTTCTCGTCATTGGACGTTGCGCTGAGCGACTTCGCTGGTTGAATGTTTGACATCCCCGGGGCGCAGGGAATAGACGCATCGCTGAGCGGCCGGGCCGCTCCCCGGAGCGGAACGATCCGTCCGGGCACGACACTGCAGAGGGAGCGCTCCCGTGGGTGACAACAATTCTGGTCCTGAAGAAGCCGTCAAGGGTGCCGTCGAAGGCATCAAGGGCAAAGCCAAAGAGGTCGCCGGCGTCGTGACCGGCCGAGACGATCTGCAGCAGGAAGGCGAAGCCCAGCAGGACAAAGCCGACGCTCAGCGCGAAGCAGCCCAGAAAGAGGCCGAGGCCGAAAAGGCGCGCGCCGAAGCCAAGGCCAACGAAGCCCGTCAGAAGGCTGCGGAGTAACAGCCCATGTCGCAGTGATGTCCGTGCCATGACCGTCACGTCCATTCGGAGCAGGTCATCAGACTGCCGAAGCTTCTCCGTGGCTTCGACAGAGTTGACTGTTGCGACTCGGACGCGCGGTCGTGGCCGGGCGAAGGAAGCGACGGTCGCGGTCGCCGGTGAGGTGGACGCGGCCAACGCCAAGCATTTCGCGCACGCGATCCGCGAGGCTGCCGGTGTGTGCCGCGCAGTCATCGTCGACCTCACCGCAGTGCCTTTCATGGCCTTCGACGGTGCCTCGGCGCTGTACGCGATCAGCGCGCATTTCTCCCGCGAGGATGTCGACTGGTGCGTCGTCGGCAGCCCCGCGGTGACGCGGGTCCTGCAACTGTGCGACCCCGAAGGACTGATTCCCCGGGCCGATGTGCCCATCTTGCGCGGAGCAGAGCCGGCCTGAAAGCCCCGACGCCGCCTCGCGCGATAGTTTGCTGCCGTGTCACGGTGTGATCTGCCACTCACTTCACGTTCGGACTCTAAGAAAAGCTGAATGCGCCGACTTGATCACAGTTGCGGGAAGCGATTGCGGATCGGCGATGCCGTGCAGTTCACCGGATGTTTGCTCGTTGCCCTCGCAAGGTCACGAATTGATAACCAAGAGAAGTCTAAGCATGCGTTGAGAGTTTCTGCGCGCACCCGTCCTCTGGTGACCTTTGGCACCTCTGACCTTGATTTTCCGTCGATACACTCGGAGCAGATCGCGCCCGAAGGGGTTGCTGACAGACGTAATCGGACCCGGGCGACGTCGTCCCGGGGGAGGTGAGACTGCAATGGCGAAATTTGCGATGCCCAAGTGGACATCGATACGTAAGCACACGGATGCGTCCCACGAGGCCGGTGGGACCGGCGTGACGATCGAGGAGATCGACTCCGGCGCCGTGCGACGTCTGACCACCGGCCGTGGACCGGTCGGTGACATCGCTGCCGGACCCCGCGTCGTTGCTGTCGCGAACCCTGCCGACGACACGGTGACCCTGCTCGATCCGCACACGCTCGACGAGCGGGCAGTGCTCAGCCTGGGCGGGGAGCCGACCGGGGTGGTGGTCAGCGACGACCGTGCCTACCTCAGCGTGACCTCGGCCCAGCAGGATTCGGTGGTCGTCGTCGACGTGGAGACCGCCGCCGTGACTGCCACGTTCCCGGTGGCATCCGGAATCACCGCGCTGGCGGTCGGCCCCGACGGCAAGCGTCTCTACGCCGGCCGCGCGTCCGGTGACCGGGTCGAGGTGACGGTCATCGACGTCACCGCGGAGCGCGCCGGCACCATCGACATCGGGCAGGGCCCGGCCGCCAACATCGACGCGCTGGCGCTCGATCCCCGGGGCAGGCGCCTGCTCGTCGGAGTCACCGATGATCGCGGCAGCCAGCTCGTCATCGTGGACGCCGAGACCGCGCGCGTGCAGCGTGTCGTACCGGTCGGCTCGCCGCTGCGCGATCTGGCCTGCGCCGGCGACACCGTGTACGCATTGACCTCAGATCGCAGCACCGGCGGTGCCGTGCACGTCATCGACCTGGCCACTGCGCGGGTCACCGGCACGATCGCCGTCGGGGGAGCTCCCACCCAGCTGTCCCTCAGCCGCGACGAAGCACGCGTCTACGTCGTCGACTACGACCGGGTCCACGTCATGTGCACGATGCGGCTCGAGGTCGTCGACGCCGTGTCGGCGACGGCCCGGCCGTCGTGTGTCGCGCACAGCGCCGACGGTGGCGAGCTGTTCCTGGCCGACTACTCCGGTAATGTGGCCGTGCACGCGGTCGAGTCCACGATCGGCATGCTGTACTCGCAGTTCCTCGCGACCGAACCGTTCGCGATGAACGCGCGGCGCACGCGGCAGCCAGTCACCGTCTGAGGCCGCTCACCGCCACTGGTAGCGGGTTTTCGGCCGGCCCGCCTTGCCGTAATCGGTTTCGCGGCGCACGGTGCCCTCGTCGGCCAACCGCTCGAGGTAGCGCCACGCCGTCACCCGGGACACCCCGACCTGCTTGGCCACCGCGTCCGCGGTGACGCCGGCCTCGCCGGAATCGCGGACGGTGCGGGCGATCTCGTCGTTGGTGCCGGGCGCGATGCCCTTGGGTGCGACCGTCTTGTCCGGACCGATCCTCAGTTCCGCCAACGCGCGGTCGACTTCAGCCTGGCTGGCGGCATCCGTGCCGGCCGGAAGTGCCTGGCGATACCGCGCATACCGCTCTAGGCGATCGCGGAACGCTGCGAACGTGAACGGTTTGAGCAGGTACGCCAACGCCCCGTGCCCGACCGCCGCCCGCACCATCTCCAGGTCGCGTTCCGAGGTGATCGTGATGATGTCGGGGGCGGGGCGCAGTCCTGACAGCGCCGACGCGAGCGCGATGCCGTTCGCGTCGGGCAGGCCGATGTCCAGGAGAACCAGGTCGATCGCGGCACCGTCGGCCGCCGCCTCGGAGGCCACCCGCATCGCATCGCGGGCCGTGTGCACCACCGCCGCCACCGAAAAGCCCTGCAAACGGCCGAGATACGCCTGATGCGCCTCGGCGATCAGAGGCTCGTCCTCGACGATCAGCACCCGGATCACGGCGCATTCACCTCCACCGTCACCACCGAGCCGTATGTCACGTCGGCGCGCAGCGATCCACCGTGCCGCTGGACCACCTGAGCCACCAGTGCCAGGCCGAGACCGTGCTGCTCGGCATCGCTGCCCGTCTTGGTCGAGTAACCCCGGCGCATCGCTTTGTCAAAGGTGTTGGCATCCATGCCTTCTCCGCTGTCGGCTACCCGGATCACCAGCCGGTCGTCGCTCTGATTGACGGTGACCTCCACCCACGGATCGGATTTGTCGCAGGCGTCCATCGCGTTGTCGATCAGGTTGCCCAGCACCGTCACCATCTCCGAGCCGGTCAGCAGATGCTCGTCGCCTGCCGGCAGATGAGTGTCCTCGGTGATCGTCAGCTCGATTCCGCGCTCGTCTGCCTGGGCGGTCTTGCCGAGCAGCAGCGCCACCAGAGCCGGTTCGGCCACCGCGCCGGACAGGCGATCGACGAGATGCTGTGACAGCTCCAACTCAGCGGTTGCGTATCGGACCGCCTCGTCGGCGCGTCCCATCTCCACCATCGTCACGATGGTGTGCAGGGTGTTGGCCGCCTCGTGCGCCTGCGCGCGCAGCGAATCGGTCAGCACCTTCAGCGAGTTCAATTCGCCGAGTGCGCCCTGCAATTCGGTGCGGTCACGGATCGTCACCACCTCCGAGGAACGGCCCGCCGACGGCACCGGCGATCGGTTGACGACCAGCACCCGCTCGTCGGTGACATGGACCTCGTCACGGGCGCCCGGTGCGAAGGACTGCAGGAACTCCGGCAGATCGGTGCGGTCGACGGCACCCGCCGGCAGGGACAGCAGCCGGCGGGCCTCGTCGTTGACCAGTGCCACACCGTTGCGGTCGAGCACGATGAGACCTTCGGACACCGAGTGCAGGATCGCGTCGTGATGGTCGTACATCACCCGCAGCTCATCCGGCCGCAGGCCGTGGGTCTGCCGCAGCAGACGTCGGCGGATTCCCCAGACGCCGACGAGTGAGACCGCGAGCGCGCCCACGCCCACTGCCGCGATCACCGGCCACTGCGAGCGCCAGCGCTCGGCCAGGCTCTTCTGCAGGATGCCGGCGGCGACGAGGCCGATGATCCGACCCGAGGAGTCGCGCACCGGCGCGACCGCGCGGATCGACGGGCCCAGTGTTCCGGTGTAGATCTCGGTGAACGTCTCACCCCGCAGCGCCGGCTCGATGGTGCCCAGATACTTGCCGCCGATCTGGGAGGGGTCCGTGTGGGTGAACCGGGTGCGGTCGGGAGCCATGATCGTGATGAACGCGATGTCGGTGTGGGTGCGCACCAACTCGGTCATCGGCTGCAGCACCTCGGTGGCGCGGCCCGATTCGATGGCCGACGCGGTCGACGGCGCATCGGCCAACGAGGTGGCGATCCCGACGACCTGGTCGCGTGCCGCCGCGTCACCGTCCTGCCTGGCATCGATCAGGGCCAGCACGCTGCCTGCCGCCACGATCAGCGCGATCACCAGCACCTGCAGCGCGATGGCCTGTCCGGCCAGCGAACGCGGCCATGCTGCGCGGATCGATCGCATCCGGTGACGCACCCCCGTCTGTGTGAACGAAATGAACTAAAACGTGACCTGGCTCACGCGCTGGCTGACCATCCTTTCAGACCACTTCGTCACCTGAGTTCGGAGGAAGCACATGACCACCACCGTCGACCGGCCGCCCACACCGGAAGCGCCCAAGCGGCGCGACCGCACCCACTGGCTCTACATCGCCGTCATCGTCGCGGTGATCGCCGGCGTCGGCGTCGGAATCGTCACCCCCGAGGTGGGCAAGAGCCTCGGCGTGCTCGGCACGATGTTCGTCGCGCTCATCAAGATGATGATCGCGCCGGTCATCTTCTGCACGATCGTGTTGGGCATCGGATCGGTCCGTAAAGCCGCGACGGTCGGCAAGGTCGGCGGGCTCGCGTTCGTGTACTTCCTGGCGATGTCGACCTTCGCGCTGGCGATCGGCCTGGTCGTCGGCAATCTTCTCCACCCGGGTGAGGGCCTGAACGTCAGCTCGACCACGGCCGCCAAGGGCGCCGAGCTCGCCGACAAGGCGCACGAGGCCGGCGGCCTGATGGACTTCGTCCAGGGCATCATCCCGACCTCGTTGTTCTCCGCGCTGACCGAGGGCAGCGTGCTGCAGGCCCTGTTCATCGCGCTGCTGGTCGGCTTCGCCGTACAGGCCCTCGGTAACACGGGCGAGCCCATCCTGCGCGGTGTCGAGCACCTGCAGAAGCTGGTGTTCAAGGTGCTGAGCATGATCCTGTGGCTCGCGCCGATCGGTGCCTTCGGCGCCATCGCCAACGTCGTCGGTCAGACCGGCTGGTCCGCGGTGGGACAGCTGCTGACTCTGATGCTGGGCTTCTACATCACCTGCGCGATCTTCGTCTTCGGCATCCTCGGCGCCCTGCTGCGGGTGGTCTCCGGCATCTCGATCTTCAAGCTGGTGCGCTACCTCGCTCGCGAGTACCTGCTGATCGTGTCCACCTCGTCGTCGGAGTCGGCCCTGCCCCGCCTGATCGCCAAGATGGAGCACCTCGGCGTGGACCGCTCGACTGTCGGCGTGGTCGTGCCCACCGGTTACTCGTTCAACCTCGACGGCACCGCGATCTACCTGACCATGGCGTCGCTGTTCATCGCCGGCGCGCTGGGTGACCCGCTGTCGATCCCGGAGCAGATCGGTCTGCTGGTGTTCATGATCGTCGCCTCCAAGGGTGCGGCCGGTGTGACGGGCGCGGGGCTGGCGACGCTGGCCGGCGGCCTGCAGGCTCACCGCCCCGACCTGCTCGACGGCGTCGGCCTGATCGTCGGGATCGACCGGTTCATGTCCGAGGCGCGGGCGCTGACCAACTTCTCGGGTAATGCGGTGGCCACGCTGCTGGTCGGTTCCTGGACGCGCACGATCGACAGGTCCAAGGTCGACAATGTGCTCGCCGGACGCGATCCGTTCGACGAGCTGACGATGGTCGACGACGGACACGGCTCACGCGTTCAGGAGCCGCAGCAGGAGAAGGTCCCTGCCGCGGTGTAGGACGCGAGAGGAAAGACCCGGGCGGTGCTTCCCGGGCGGGTCTGTTGGGTGCCGCG
>JAEXZY010000118.1 GCA_023404955.1 Actinomycetes bacterium | reverse complement strand
GGGGTGGCCGCCCGTCCTTCACATCTGATGCCGACAGAACGCGAGCTTCGAAGAGGAACTGAATGGACCGGACGACGTTAGAAGATGGCAAACTTTGTTCGGGACCGCGATGGGCGATGCTTGCCAGTCTGACTTCTCGCGGTCTAGCGGCGGTTAGGGGGCAGCATGATTCGCCGTGCACAGTCGGACATGAGCTTCCATCGGGACGGACACCAATCGGCCTATATCAATGGGGTGGTGGGTAGGGCGGATAGCCTTAGTTGGCAGGTGCTGGACTTCCTGACGGATGCCTATGTTGGCATGGATTCGAGCGGTCGAGTGCTGCAGTGGAATCGCGCCGCCTCGTCGATGTTCGGCTGGAGCCATCAGGAGGCAATTGGGCAGCTGCTGACGGAGCTGGTGCACATCTGCGAGGAGCACAGTGACTGTGCGTTGCGCGACGTGCAAACCGTTCAGTCACTGGTCGGCAGTGTCTCACCGCACACGTTGCGCCGCAGAGACGGGACCGACCTCGCTGTCGAAGTGTTTATCACGGCGGTCGACTCCGGGCCGCAGCCGACATTTCACGTACTCATACGTGACTTGATTGAGATTCACACTGTTCGGCGCAGCATTGGAGCCACCTTTAAAGCTGTGTTTGACAATGCACCGATCGGAATTGCCGTCGTTGGTCTCGACGGTAGCTTTGACCCCTCCCGGCGAGTCCGGAGGCTGTGTTCGTTGAATCACCCTGCCTTTGGTGGGGTGCGTTTGTGATCGTAGTGGAGCTTCTCGACGGCCTCGGGGGTGAAGTCGTCGAGGTACTCATGCGGACGCTCGGCGTTGAACCACACCACCCATTCGGCGGTGGCCAACTCGACCTGGTTGACGTCGCGCCACGGCCCTTGGCGGCGGATCACCTCGTTCTTGAACGACCCGACGGTCGTCTCGGCCAACGCGTTGTCCAGGGCGTCGCCGACGGAGCCGACCGAGGGATCCACGCCTTCGTCGATGAGGCGCTGGGTGAACGCCACCGAGGTGTACTGATCAGGCTCAACCGGTGGACGCAACACCCGAGGTCAGGAGGGTGCTGTGGGACGTCCGTCGGATTGGGTTCGTGAGGTTACCGGGCGTAGACCGCTGCGGTCGCCGGGGCATCCCGGTCACCATCGTGGGTTGGAGCGTCGATTCTGGGGCAAGGTGGCCGAGGGGATGTTGCCTTCGGAAGCCGGGGTGGCGGTCGGTGTGTCGGGCGTCGTGGGATCACGATGGTTCCGTCAAGGTGGGGGCATGTCCCCGTACTCGTGGCCGGCGCCTTCAGGTCGCTATTTGATCTTTCCCGAGCGAGAAGAGATCGCGCTACTTCGCGTGCAGGGTAGAGGGATTCGGGAGATCGCTTCGGCTTTGGGGCGGAGTCCGTCGACGATCTCGCGGGAGCTGCGCCGCAACGCAGCGACCCGCAGCGGCACACTGCAATATCGGGCGTCGGTAGCGCAATGGAAGGCAGAACTGTTCGCCCGCCGACCGAAGGCCACCAAGCTGGAGACCAATCCGAAGCTGCGCGAGTACGTGCATCAACGACTGTCTGGCCAGGTTCATGATGCCGAGGGCAATGTGGTCGCCGGACCCGCGGTCGGGCAGTGGACTGGCCGCAACAAGCCGCATCGGGCCGATCGACGGTGGGTGCAGGCGTGGAGTCCTGAGCAGATCGCGAACCGGATCACGATCGACTTCCCCGATGATCTGTCGATGCGGATCAGGCACGAGGCGATCTACCAGGCCTTATACGTCGAGGGACGGGGCGGCCTCGACCGTGACGAGATCCTGAGTCTGCGCACGGGTCGAGCGTTGCGCATGCCGCGAGCCCGCTCGAAACGGGTCGCGTGGGCGCATATCACCGAGGACACCGTGATCAGCAAGAGACCGAAGGAGGCGGATGACCGCGCAGTTGCCGGCCACTGGGAGGGAGATCTCATCATCGGGCTTGGACGCTCGGCGATCGGCACGGTTGTCGAGCGAAAGACGAGGTACACCATGCTTGTTCACCTGCCACGTCAGGATGGGTGGGGCGTGAGTAAACCGGTCAAGAACGGCCCGGCTCTCGGCGGCTACGGAGCGCTGTCCATGAACACCGCGCTGGAAGCGAAGCTGACGAAACTTGCAGAGCCGCTGAGGAAGTCACTGACATGGGACCGAGGCAAGGAACTATCTGCTCACACCGCGTTGACCGAGGCGACCGGTGTGCGGGTGTACTTCGCCGATCCGCACAGCCCGTGGCAGCGCGGAACTGATGAGAACACCAACGGTCTGCTGCGGCAGTACTTCCCCAAGGGGACTGACTTATCACGTTGGACATCAGCAGAATTGCAAGCTGTTGCCGACACATTGAACAACCGTCCGCGCAAGATACTCAAGTGGCGAACACCCGCCGAACTGATGCACGATGAACTATCCTCGATCGAGATTAGTGTTGCGTCGACCAATTGAATCCGCGCTGGCTGCCCGCATCGCTGTGTGCAATGAGCCCGCGCAAGCTGGTGCCGTCCTGGGTGCGGGTGAAGAATGCGTGCTCGACGGCGTCGAGGACCAGATCGGTGGTCATCGACCGGGCGGCCCTCCAGCCCACGATCCGGCGGCTGTACGCGTCGATGACGAACGCGACGTAGACGAACCCCATCCACGTCGCCACATAGGTAAAGTCGGCTACCCACAACCGATTTGGCGCCGACGCGTAGAACCGGCGGTCCACCAGATCTGGATACCGCCGGTGGGTCTCGTCGGCGATGGTGGTCTTGTGTTTGGACCCGTACCGGGCACCCTCCCACCCGTTGTCGCGCATGATCCGCTCCACCGTGCAGCGGGCGACGTCGTGGCCCTGGCCGCGTAGCCAGATCCACAACTTGCGTGACCCCAGCGTCTGGACGAACCTGCCCTTCTTCTTGTCTTCCCTTGCCGCGGTGATGATCTCGACCAACTCGGCATCGCGGATCTCGCGCCGGGTCGGGGACTTGGCGATCCACTCGTAGTAGGTCGACGGGCTGATCGCGGTGCCGTGCTCAGACAGCACGGCACACATGGGCTCGACACCCCAGCGCAGCCCGGCCCCGCCGTCGGGGCCGGCCACCTGATGGTCCTTGTGTTCGGCGATGAACCGGATCACCGTCTCCCGGGCCGGTCGAGCTCGGCCCCGAAGAAAATCGCCGCTGCCTTCAAGATCTCATTGGCCCGACGCAACTCGGCAATCTCCTTACGCAGCGCCTTGTTCTCCTCGGCCATCTGCGTGGTCACCCCCGGACGCTGGCCGGTATCGACCTCCGAGCGGCGAATCCAGGTCCGCAAGGTCTCCGGGGTGCCGATCCCCAACATGCCCGCGACCGCGGTGATCGCCGCCCACTGCGACGGGTACTGCGGACGGACCTCGGCGACCATGCGCACCGCACGCTCACGCAACTCGTCGGGGTACTTGCTCGGACGTCCCATAACTCAGATCCTCCCAAGATCGGGAGCCTCCGGAAACGCCGGGACGGGTCATTGAGAAGGGGTCAGTTTTCGACCGACGTTGACAAACCAGGCGTTGTGCCAAATTACCGGTTACCAAGAGCACGAACTGACTCAACTTACGTTCCAAGACATCACTTATCCCGATGATCTCGACACCGACCTGCACGAGGCTGGCCGATTGCTGCAAGGCGATATCACGAGCTATCAGATGGACAAGCGCTACTACGCAAAGGATGGCCACCTTATCTGGGTCCATCTGTCGGCTTCAATGGCCCATGACGCCGAGGGGCAACCCCTCAATTTCATTGCCCACATTGAAGATATCTCGGCTCGTAAGCGGGACGAGCAACTTCTGCGGCGCCAGGCAACTCACGACACGTTGACAGATGTCTTCAACCGCGGGCGATTCGAAGAAGAACTTGCGCTTTACGCAGCGTTGAGTGGCTCTGAGGGTTACGACGGCGAGGCTGCGGTGTTGATGATCGACCTTGACGGGCTTAAACGGATCAATGATCAGCACGGCCACGCCGCTGGCGATGACTACATCAAGAGCGTCGCTCACACCATCCGTCGTCGCCTGAGTCTTTCCGATGTTTTCGCCCGTATCGGTGGCGATGAATTCGCCGCCCTGCTGCCACATACCACTTCCAACCAGGCCCATAAACTGGCTCGCACTCTGGTTGACGAGGTGCGGGTCCACTCCCGAGGGAGTGTTTCCATCGGTGTCAGCATGATCCGCCCTGGCCAATCCGGTGGCGATGCACTGCAGCGCGCCGACCAAGCCATGTACCGAGCCAAGCAACAAGGCGCCGGACACAAATGCGAGTCCTAGCGTCATGGTCTGGTCGGAAACGGGCGCGAGACCGCAGTGAGACGTTCCACGACAGAGTCGCGCGACCGCCCCGGTCCCTGACCCTGATACCGAATCGACGGAACAGGTTGTGTTAACGAGGGGCTAGTACTCCGGCCGATGCGGCGGATTGGTCCCGTAGGGCGATTGCTGCTGTCCGGGGGGCGGGTAGCCGGGCTGCTGGTAGTCGTAGGGTGGCTGACTGCCTGGCTGGGCTTGCTGCTGCGCGGAGGGGTCGTAGAAGTTCGGTGGCGCCCCGACCTGGTTTGGTGGCTGTGGACGCGAGGTGTCGGGCGAGGAGGACACTGTGTCGCGGAGGTTGCGGCTTTCCTGCTCGGCCTTGTTGAGGTAGTCCTCCCAGCGGTGCTGCATTGGTTTGATTAGTCCGCCGCCGACCCCGACCACCAGGATGCCCCCGATGGTGCCCAGGATCGCGACGAGCACCGGCAGGGTGACTGTCAGCGCGATGCCGATCTGGTTGAGGGCGGCGATGATCCCCAGGCCGAGGATGAAGATGCTGGCGATGTTGGCCAGCATTCTGCCGTAGGACAGGCCACTGAGGCTGTTGGACAACAGATCTCGCACCGCGGCGGCGATGGCCGACGCGACGACCACGATGATCAGGGCGACGAACAGTTTGGGCAGGAAGGCGATGACCCCGGTGAGCAGGTCGCTGACGGGGTTGGGGCCGAACACGCCGAACGCCAGTTGCAGCACGAACAGCACCAGTGCGTAGTAGACGATTTTTCCGGCGATGGTGGAGGCGTCGTATTGGCTGTTGGCTAGGACGCGTTTGACCCCACCGCGTTCGACAGCGCGGTCGAAACCGACCCGTTCCAGGATCTTGTCGACCGCTTTGGAGATCAGTTTGGCCACGATGATCCCGATGATCAGGATCAGCAGGAATGCCACCAGTTTCGGGGCGAAGGTGGCTACCGAGCGCCACATGTCGTTGAGAGCGTCCCTCATGTGCACTCCAGTCCTCGTGAGCTACGTCGTCGGAGACAGTTCCCTCATCCCGCTCAACGAAACACTTATCCCCTGACTAGGGTTCAGCGCGTTATTCGGTGAGCGGGTTTGCGCGCACGATGTCGATGACGGCGACGTCGATCTGATGTCCGAGGGCGGCTGCCCCGAGGAGGTCATCGAGGATGGTCGCGGCGATACCGCGCACGTGGTCGGCGACTTCGGTGAGCCGGTGGCCGTAGCGGCCGGTGATTTCGACGCTGATGTGGTGCAGTTCGGTGCCGTCGAGATGCACGTCGACTGCGGCGGGCGCGCAGATCTGGTCGAGGCGTAGCGCGGCGGCCAGTGCGGCGCGGATGACCAGATCGCTGACCGCGATACCGCCGGGCTGCGGGGGCTCCTGCGGGTCGGGGTCTTCGGCGGCCACCGGCCAGCCCGAGCGGGGGGTGTTGCGGATGGCGGCGATCACGGTGTCGGCGATGCGATCCCAGCCGGGTTCGCTGAGTTCTCGCAATGCTTGTCCGGCGCGGCTCAGCAGCACATCGAGCGGGTCGTCCCCGTTCATCGCTGCCACCGCTGCATCCTTTGTCGAAGGGTTGATTGAGCCCGGTGGTGGTGTCCACGCACTGCGCCGGGACTCAGATTCAGGGTCACTGCGATCTCGGGGAACGTCAAGCCATCGATCTCGCGTAGCACCCATGATGCGCGTTGGCGGACCGGGAGTTCGGCCAGGGCGCGCTCCAATGAGGCCAGGAATTCGGTGTTGGACAGCACCACGGCCGGGTCGGCGTCGGCGGCTCCGTCGACGGGATCGAGGAGGCGGTCATCGATCGGTTCGGCGTAGCGGACCCGCCGCGAGTCGATGATCTTGCGGTCACAGATGCGGAAGAGCCAGGTTTTGAGACTCGCCTCGCCGCGGTAGCGGTCCATTTGGCGCCAGGCGGCCACGAGCGTCTCCTGCACCACGTCGTCGACCGCACCGCCGTCAACGACCATGCGCCGCACGTAGCCGTAGAGCATCGGGCCGTAGCGGTGCACGATCGTCTCGAACGCTGCGCGTTCGCCCAACGCTGCGGCGGCGGCCAATGTCCGGTCACCTAAACGTGTGGCCGCCGCAGCAGCTGCACGGAGTGGGGGTTCCACCGCGGCCTCCTCCCGAGCGCCCTGCCTTGCCGGGTTGGCGCGCCACGGCGGCGCATGTCGGGAGATACCTCTTGTGCAGCCGTGTGAAACCGCGTGCATGTGTTCTACCTCACATCTGCGCGCTGGGCGTGCACTTCGCTGCTTCTACCCCGTCTACGCCCCTGTAACCGAAATCAGGATGATGAAAGGAACGTGCCCATGACGAGCACCCAACCGACTGCGACCGCCCCGAAGTCCCCGGCGGTGACCGCCGCCGATTCGGCGTTGACCTCCTCGCAGGGCAAGACCACGATCGCCGACACGGTGGTCTCCAAGATCGCCGGCCTGTCGGCCCGCGAGGTCAACGGCGTGTTCGATCTGGGCGGCGGCGCGTCGCGCATTGTCGGTCAGTTGCGTGAGCGCATTCCGGGCGCCTCGGTCAACCATTCCCAGGGCGTGTCGGTGGAGGTCGGCGAGAAGCAGGCCGCCATCGATTTGGAGATCGTCGCCGAGTACGGCGTTGCGATCGCCGATCTGGCCAACGGCATTCGCCGCAATGTGATCGCCGCGATCGAGAAGATGACCGGCTTGGAGGTCACCGAGGTCAACATCACCGTCAACGACGTGCACGTCGAAGACGACAGCGACGACGACACCAGCACCGACAGCAGCCGCCCGGCTCGGGTGCAGTAGATGACCCTGGGGGGTGCGGCGACGCCGGCACCGCGGGAGCCCGCCGAGCGGCTCGCCGCGGCGGTCCTGGCGGTGCCCGGCGTCGCCGCGTTGCACCCCGGCATGTTCGGCGAGGTCGGCACCTATCTGCCGGGACGCCGTGTCGCGGGGATCCGGGTCACCGACGAGGCCGTCGACGTTCATGTGGTGATCGTGTTTGGTGCCGCCGTGCGGGAGACCGCCGCCGCGGTGCGCGCCACCGTCGGGCGCCTGCATCCAGGCGTCACGGTCAACGTCACCGTTGAAGATGTCGCCCCAGCGGTGGACACGAGATCGCGGTGACCGATCCGGGGGCGGAGGCGGGCCACGCTCGTCGCCGGGCGCGGCGGTCGGCCGCCTGGCGCCATCACCCCGACCGTGGCGGGTCCGCGGCAGCGTTCATCGCCGCGCTGGCCGCGATCGACCACGGCACCGACGCGGGCCAGCCGGTGCTCATCGTCCGTCACTCCCGGCAGGCGCGACTGCGCCGCCGGCTGTATCAGTGGCGGCGCCGGCGCCGGGCCCGCCGCTACATCACCCTCTGAACCGCCCACCCCTAACGACCATAAGAATGTGAGAGGACCATCGACATGACCACTGCCACTGTGGGTTTACTGGCCGGGCTGCTGCTCGGCGTCGCTGCCGCCGCCGGCGGATTCACCGGCTTCCTGATCGCCCTGATCCTGGGTGCGGTCGGTTACGCGGTCGGCGGGCAGCGCGACGGCGAGTTCGACCTGGCGGCGATGCTGCGGGGACGCGGCCGTGGCTGACACCCCGCCATCGGTCGGCCGCGATCCCGGGGAGCGGGGCTCGTTGACCGTGCACGACCGGGTTGCCGAACAGATCGCCGCCAAGGCGGCTCTGGACACCGCCGGAGTGCAGTTCCATGCCAGCGGCCTGGACAAGCTGACCGGACGCACGACCCCGAAGACCCAGGTCAGCATTGCCGGTGACCGCGTGCGCGCCACAGTCGACATCGCGGTGCCCTGGAGTTATCACCTCGGCGCGGTCGGTGCCGCGGTGCGGGCCAACGTGACCTTCGCGCTGTCGCACCTGGCCGGACTGCAGGTCGACGGGGTCGACGTGGCCGTCGCCGCGGTCACCACTCCCGCCGCCACCACCCGAAAGCGGGTCCAATGATGACCGTCCCCGAACACCTCGAACACCTTCCTTCGGCACCGTCGGCGCCCGGGGTCCTTCACAACGGCACCCGCCAACCCGCCGCGACGCCGCAGACACCGGCCGCTGCGCCCCCGCCCCTGGCCCCGGCGGCTGCGCACTATGTCGGCGTAATCAGCGCGCTGCTGCTGATCGCCGCTGGTGCGGTCGGTATCCGCGATGGAATCGCCGCCGCCGGCTGGATCAGCGGACCGTCGTGGACCCGCGCCGCCATTGACTGGTTCGACGGTCAATCCGCGCACGGCTGGATGGTGCCCGTCGGCGTGATCGCCGCTCTGGCCGGGCTGGTCCTGATCGGCGCCGCGCTGTCCCCGCGCCGCCGCAAGGCCATCCCCGTCACCGCGCAGACCAGTGTGTACCTCGACGTGTGCGACACCGCGAAACTGGCCGGCGCCGCCGCCCGCGTGGTGCCCGGAGTCACCAAGGCCACCGCCTCAGCCAGCCGCCGCGCCGTCAAAGTGACCGCCCGCACCACCGGACCCGACGTCACCAAAGACACCATCGCCGGCGCGGTCCGTACCGCGCTGCAACCACTGTCCTCAACACCGCGGATCTCGGTGCGCACCCGAGTGGAAAGGCCCTAACCCATGACCGGTACCGCCACCGTCATCGACCGCATCGCCGCCCTCGTCCTCGGAGTTCTGCTCGCGGCCGTCGGTGCTGCCATGGTGATCTGGACAACCCACCTCATCGACGGCACCCCGGTCTACCTGACCGCGCCGGGGCTGGTGTCGGCCGCCGCAACGGCGTGGTGGCCCTGGGCCGTCACCGCCGCAGGAGTCTTGCTGGTGCTGCTCGGCCTGCGCTGGCTGGCCACCCACCGGCCCGCCCGCCGCGCCCGCGATCTCACCCTGGCGGAAAGCAATCTGTCCGAAGGGTGCCTGTCGGCCAACCTGGGATCGTTGGCCGACGCCGCGGCCGCCGAACTGCGCGAGCGCCCCGCCATCGCGTCAGCCAGCGGCAAAGCCGTCATCGACCGCGGCAAACCCAGCATCCACCTCGATGTCACCGCCGCTGGCACCGACGCCCTGGCCCACGCCGCGCACGCCGCTGATGAGGTCGCCGCCACCACCGTGGGCATGCTCGGCGACGCCATCGCCGTCCAAACCCGCCTGCACGTCAACACCCGCAAAACCCAAGCCCGGCGACTCGCATAACCACACCCACCACCGAACACGTTGGGTATCACCAGGTTTCCCGTCCACATAGGGGGCGGGAGAAGTCAGCACCACCACCAGAAGGGAAACACCATCATGGCAGACAGCAACAGCGGCCCCGCCGAAGGCATCAAGGGCGCCGTCGAAGGAGTCAAGGGCAAGGCCAAAGAGGCCATCGGCGCGGTGACCGGCAACGACAGCCTCACTGAAGAGGGCAAGGCCCAGCAGGAGAAGGCCGACGCCCAACGCGACGTCGCCCAAAAGGAAGCCGAAGCCGAAGCCGCCCGCGGTGAAGCCAAGACCCACGAAGCACGCCAGAAAGCCGCCGAGTAGTCACACCGGCTGCCCCGCCCCCTGCGGCGGGGCAGCCGACCTACCCGATCCCCACCGCCTGGCAGAGGCGGCCACCGTTCATCTTCCGGCGACCCCAAATATTCCGTCGCTACCGCGGCTCTCAAGAGACGCGGCCCCCAACCATCAAAGGAAAGAATTCCGTGATCGGAACCATCATCGGCGCGATCGTCGTCGGACTCATCGTCGGCGTGCTGGCCCGACTCGTCATGCCCGGCAAACAGAACATCGGCGTCATCATGACCGTGCTGCTCGGTGCGATCGGCTCCTTCCTGGGTACCTGGGTGTCCTACAAACTCGGCTACTCCAACCAGAACGGCGGCTTCAAAATCATCCCGTTCCTGGTCGGCATCATCTTCGCGGTCCTGCTCATCGCCGGCTACCTCGGCATCACCGGCCGCCGCGGCACCCGCACCCGTTAGCCGCTCCCTCGATTTCGGAAAGGACTCGCCATGCTGGCACTTCTGAGTTCGCCTGTGCGCCGCTGGCTGCTGGCCAGCCTGCTGCTCCCGCTGATCGCCTTCGTCCTGTCAAAGGTGGGCTTGTATCTGCAACGTCGCAACGGCGGCGCCCCGACCAGGCTCTCGCGCGCGCTGTTGTCGGTGTCGGCGTTCACCCGCCGCCGCAGCGGACGCGGCCACGACGACACCGACCTCATCGACAACCCGCACCCCGACAGCGCGCCCCTGGCGCCGCCGCCGGCCACCACGACCCCGGCCGCACCCCCACAGTGACCGGCTGACACGCACCGCCAAACCCATGGCGTCCCAACCCTTCAAACAAAGGATTCATCATGGCTTCCACCCAGCGCTCCTCTCGCAAGTCGAGTCTTACACCGACATCCTCATCGGGTAAGAAGAGCACGCCGGCCAGCAGAAAGCCGGCGAGCCGCAAGCCGGCCAAGGCACCGACGCCGCCCGCGGCCAGCGTTGCGGCTGCCCAGAAAGTGCTGCGCAGCGTCGAACGCCGCGAAGCGGCACTGCGCACATCCCTTGAGCGGCACACCAAAGCATTGAAGAAGGTGAAGAAGTCCCTCTCTGAGCGCCGCACCACGGTCAAAGGTCTGGAAACCGATCTGAAGAAGGTGAAGAAGACCCGCAAGTCGGTGACCTCTGACCTGTAGACCGCGGCGAGCACCGACCGGTCCGGCGGAGATCCCCTCCCTCCCCGGGGCGCATTCGCGGGCTGATGGACTCCGCTACGGCGGCGCGAAGCGCAAGACATCGGGCACATTCCCGGCAGTGCTGGGGTGGGCGAGGTAGGCGATCTGATTGCGACCACGGTCCTTCCCCCGGTACAGCGCAGCGTCAGCTCGCGCCACCGTGGTGGCCAGTGCTTCCGGTGGGCGCCAACAGGTGTAGCCGATTCGAACAGCTCTGCTCCTGGTGGCATGTTGGCGCCGATGCGGCTCAACACGCGGTGACTGCTGCCCACGTCGCGGCCAAGCATCGCCACAACGAACTCCTCTCCACCCATCCGTCGGGCGAACACGGCGTCGTCGCCGAGGATGCGCCGCGCCGCCGTGGGCGAACTCGATGAGCACCGCGTCCCCGGCGTCGTGATCCCGCACCGGCGTTCAGCGCCGGCTCACGGTTCGATGCGCGGGAGGGCAGAATGACGCGGATGACCGCCTCGCCCGACCGGCACCACCTCGCGCGAAGGATGGCGGAGCTGGCTCGGGCGCTGGCGCAGCGCACCGTCGAGGACGTGTTGATCGACGTCACCACCGCTGCCAAGGAGATGATCCCCGGCGTCGACGTCGCCGGAGTGCTCCTGGTCGGTAAGGACGCCACGCACCAGACCCTTGCCACCACCGACGATCTGATGTTCGAACTCGATACCCTGCAGATGGAAACCGGCGAGGGGCCGTGCCTGCACGCCGCGCTCGACGAGGTCATGGTGCGCACCGACGACTTCCGCGCCGAGCCCCGCTTTCCCACCTACGCGTCCAAGGTCGTCGACCTCGGTGTGCTCAGCGCGCTGTCGTTCAAGCTCTACACCGCCGAGCGCACCGCGGGGGCGCTGAACCTGTTCGGGTTCGCGCCCCACCGGTGGAACGGCGACGCCGAAACCGTCGGATTGGTGCTGGCCGCGCAACGCCGCAGCAGCGATCGTGGCCAGCCGCGAAGGAGAGCAACTGCAGTCCGCGTTGTCCACTCGGGACCGCATCGGCCAGGCCAAGGGCATCATCATGGAGCGCTATACCGTCGACGACGGCCGCGCCTTCGCGATGCTGCGGCAACTGTCCCAAGACACCAACACCAAACTGGTCGAGATCGCACAACGCGTCATCGACACCCGGTGACCATCCCAGCGACACCCACCGAGTCGACCAGCATCGAGTCCGGTCCAGGCCTCCACATACCGCGCCGACGACCGAGCGAACCAGCCAATCGTCACCCACGGGGCGGAGACCAACATCCGCGGGTCGACGCCTCACAGTGGCGCGCGTCGCTCGCAGCTCCGTCAGCTTCCTCGACGGACCGAGCGGTCCGCGAACCCGTTGGCCCGCGCCGGTTTAGCCGGTCGTGGACCGGGCACCCGCCCGGCATCAGTGGGTAGTGGATGAGATTGCGTCGTGGGCGACCTGGTGTAGGCGACTCCGGGTCAATCCTGATGTTAAGCAGTCAGCATCAGCTCGCGGTCGCTGCCCTGGAAACACGCGTGCCGGGTCGGGCTTGTCCCACGCTGCCAGGCACGGGTGTTGCCGGTCGCCGGGCCCCCACACCACGACGGTTCGATCTACGACGAATCGGTGTCGAAAAACGAAGAGCGGTGCACGGTTGCCGCGAGGTTCGCAACTGTGGGCGTAAATTCGCTGGTGAAGCGGACTGTCGCGTGGAGTGGGGCGGGGCCATGACCGTCGTGTCGAACGCGGACTTCGGGGCCGAGCCGTTGAGAATCGGATACGACTACTTGGGCACGCTCGACTTCGGCATCTACGGCGACGGCTGTCTGCTTCTGTTCGGAGAGCTTTTCGGTCGCCACTTCCGCAGGGTGGATGAGCTGATGGCCGAGACAATCGCCGTTTCCGGTCCGGGGTGCCGTTCGGTGATCGTGGATGTCAGTGCTGTGACGTGGTTCAGCCCCTGCGCGGTGGAGGCGCTTCAACGTCTCGTTGCGAACGGCGAGCGCGACGGCATCGCCATCGCGTTGGTTGCGATTCCCGGTGCAGAAGCCTATCGCGCGTTGAAAGCTGCGGGCCTGAAGGTGCTGCACAGTCCATCGCGCGAATGAGTTCGGGGTGCTGGGCCACACTCGCTCATTGCGCCGCCGGTCACAGGTGCAGGGCGGCAACGATGGCCGCGGGGCGTCGGCGGGAACCGCGGCGATCGGGGCCTGGCCGTCGAGTGCGGTGGTGGGGTCTTTGAGCCCGTTGCCGGTAATGGTGCACACCACGGTCGAGCCGCGAGTGAGCAGGCCTTGCTCGGCGGCGGCGAGCAGGCCGGGGCCCGGTCGTCAGGGTCTCCCGCTGCGGGCTGGCGGGCGCTCGGTCGGCGCCCTGAAGACTGCGGGATCTGGTGGGCAGTGATCCCCCCGGCGCCGCGGTGTCCCGGACGCTGCGCCTCGGCCACCCTCCGGCACTGGCCCTGCCGGCGGACCGGGGCACGCCGCCGCTTCCGCACAGACCGCGGGCGCGCGATGATGACACCATGCGCACCACTCGCGGTGGCCGGTGAGCCGCGCGCCGCGGCGACGCGGCCCCAGTGATGCCGAGTGGTCAACAGTGCGGGTGAGCGTGGTTGACGGCCTCACCTACCGGGTGTTGTGGTCGCCCGAGTGCCTGTTGTATCGAGGGCTGTGTGATTGCGAACCGGCGCTGTCGTGGCAGGCCGACACCGAAGACGAGGCACTCGACGGCATCCGGCGTCAAGTCCGCGGCCGTGCGCCGTCACACCCGAACCCGCCCGAACCCCCGTTGGGGTAACGGCGGCGCGCTTGGCGCTGATCGGCCCAGTGGGTGTCGACGTGAACAGATCACCCGCCGGGTCGCTGAGCTACCGGCCGGGGGCTTTGCTGGGCGCGGGCTCGCAGGAGGGGCGAACTGCGCAGCGCAGCGGGGTCATTCGGGGGGCGCGGCGCGCTGCTGCCCGGATTTCGCCCGGACAGCAAGTCCGGTGATCACGGTGAGGCAGGCGGCGCTGGTCAGCAGCACCGCAGACAAACTTGTCCAGCGTTGGGCGAGGACACCCAGGGCAAGGACACCAGGAATCGCCGCGGCCGGCCATGGCCAGCCCGCTCGCCAGGAATGCGCTGTCCCGGCGAGCACGATGGTCGTGCCGAGGAGGAAGGCGGTGAAACCGATCGTCAACGCCCACCGCCCGGTGGTGGACACGTCCCCACCCGGATGTAGCACCAGCTGCTCGATCCCGACGCCCAGCACAGCCAATCCGAAGGTGAGCGGGAGATGGCCGTACACGTAGCGGTCAGCGGCGCCGCTGCTTTGGGGATCCCGGCCGTGTTGCAGGTGGCCTTGGGCGGCCTTGCCGCCGAGGTCGAAGTACACCCACCAGGCGGCCGCGGCGAGGATAAACCCGCACGCCGCCGGTAACAGTGACGGCCGGTTCCAGTGCGAATCGTGCAGACCGGTCGCCACCGCGGCGATGGATTCCCCGAGCACCAGAATGACCAGCAGGCCGAACCGCTCCGGGAGGTGCTCGACGTGAACCGGGACGTTGGATCCATACCGGCTCGCCAGCACCGGCGCCAGCGCCTCGACCGCGATCCCCACGGCCCACAGGGCGAGCTTCACAGCGCCGTCAACGGCTAACGACGTCGCCCAGGCGCCGATCCCGACGGCTATGCAGGCGCTGTAGATCGCCATGGTTGGGCGGGCCTGATGCACGTGACGTAAGGCGCGCAGGTACAGGCCCATCAGCAGGATGCGGGTGGCCAGGTAGCCGCCGGCGAAGATGTTGGCATCTGTTGTCGTTGCCGTGGTCGCGCTGCCGGCCATCACCACCACCGCACCCATGATGGCTAACTTGGTCAGTCGGTACAGCACATCGTTACTGGCGAAACGGTTGGCATAAAGCGTGGTGGTTACCCACGACCACCACACGACAGTGAACAGCCCGGCGAACTCCGCCGCGGCCTTCCACGACATGTCGCTGGCCCATCGGGACGCCAGCTGCGCGACCACCAGAACGTAAGCCAAGTCGAAGAACAATTCGAGGCGAGAGGCGCTGCGGGTGTCGTCAGTCGCCAAGACCGGCGGCGCGATCAATCGGTCGGTGCGTGTCGACGCGTCGTCAGTCACGCGCGGGAGCCGCCCCTGGCGCGTCGACCCGCCCGACAGCCCTCAGATCGCGGTGCCGTCGATGCGGCGACGCTGGAGCGCCGGAAGTCACCTGCCCACCGGTGGATCGTCATCGCCGCTGCTCGCCGGGGTCGGTGGCGTGGATGGCGGCCCGGACGGCGGCGGTGTGGGCGGGGACCGCGCTGATCGGGGGTAGCCCGTGCAGTGCCGTGGCGGGGTCTTTGAGGCCGTTGCCGGTCAGTGTGCATACCACGGTCGATCCGCGGGGGATCCAGCCCTGCTCAGCTGCCCTCAGCAGGCCCGCGATGCTGGCCGCAGAGGCTGGCTCGACGAACAGGCCTTCTAGGCGCGCCACCGTACGGTAGGCGGCCAGGATGTCGGTGTCGTCGACGGCGAGGAACGCGCCACCCGAGGCGTGTTGGGCCTCGACAGCGGAGGTCCAGGCCGCCGGTGCGCCGATGCGGATGGCGGTGGCGACGGTGTCGGGCTCGGTGACCGGCTCACCGCGCACCAGCGGGGCTGCGCCGGCGGCCTGCACGCCCAGCATGCGGGGCAGCTTGTCGGTGAGCCCTTCACGATGGTAGTCGGTGTAGCCCTGCCAGTAGGCGGTGATGTTGCCGCCGTTGCCCACCGGCAGCACGTGCACGTCCGGGGCGCCGCCCAGGGATTCGACGACCTCATAGGCGGCGGTCTTCTGACCGGCGATGCGATAAGGGTTGATGGAGTTCACCAACGCGATCGCCGGATCGTCTGCGGTCACGGCGCGAGCCAGGGTGAGGCAGTCGTCGAACGAGCCCGCGACGTGAATGACGGTGGCGCCGTGCATGACCGCTTGCGCGAGTTTGCCGGCGGCGATGTTGCCGTGCGGTACCAGCACCGCGCAGGTGATGCCCGCGCGCGCGGCATATGCTGCGGCTGAGGCGGCGGTGTTACCGGTCGAGGCGCACAGCACCGCTTCGGCGCCGCTGGCCACCGCCGCGGTGAGGGCCACCGTCATGCCGCGGTCTTTGAACGACCCGGTGGGGTTGAGGCCTTCGACCTTGAGCGCCACCGTGCACCCGGTGAGCGCGGACAGCCGGGGCGCCGGCAGCAGCGGGGTGGCCCCCTCCGCGAGAGTGACCGCGGCCCAACCGGTTTCCGTCGGCAGCCGGTCAGCGTAGGCGGTGAGGATTCCCGGCCACGGGCAGCGGGTGGCAGCGGCGGTTGCGGTCATGAGCGAAGGGTCTCCTCGACGGTTGTTCGGTTCGGGTCTACCGCCGGTGCTGTCGGGCGGAACTGAGTTGATGGCTCCTTGTCGACGGGCAAGGAGCGCGGTCGTTGTCGCCGCGGCAGGTGGGCGGGGTGAACGACCGGGTTCTTCGCTCCTGGCCCGCGGAGTCAGCATCGTGTGGCGGCGCGGATCCGGCGTCGCCGATCCTCATCATCGGTGTAGCCGTATTCCGCCGTACTGCGCGGCTGCTCGCGCACGGCATCGGCGGGGGAAGTGGCTGCGGTGAGGTCAACGCAGGAGCATTGCATTCCCACCGCAGCGCGGTCACCGCCGCTGCGGTAGATCGGCGCCCCGATTACGACCACGTCGTGCACTCGGTTGTGGGTGTCGATGATGCGGTGGTGGGTGCTGAACGGTTGCGGCGTGCGCCATAGCCGTTGGAGAAGACTTTCGACGTGGCTGCGGTCATCGGGATGGATGTGGCTCAACAGCTGCCCGGTATCGGGTGCCGTCGTTCCCAGTCGGTAGCCGTGGATATGCGCGACGGTGGGCGACCAGTCCCACCGCGCCTCATCGAAGAGAAAGCGCACCGACCCCAGCTGCGGCACCGGAAACCCGCGCGCGGAGCCGGAGAAACCGCGCTGGCCATCGACGCGTCGATCTGCCAATTCCCCCCTGTCGATTGTCTTCATCATGATCTCCACAAAGTCCCCCGGCGGCGAGGCCGGACACGAGTGAGCCCAGACGTTGGATTGCCTGCAGCAAGAACTGCCGGTCGCGCTTAGAGGGCGCTGTCGAGGCTGGCCGCGGCGGGCGTGTTGTCGGTATCGACTGCGGCCCACACATCACCAAAGACGGGCAACTGGTCCTGCCAGCCGGTGGCTGCCAGCACCCGGTCCACCGCGGATCGGGTGCTGACCAGACGCAGCGGGATCCCTTGCGATCGGCACCGGTCGGCGGCCTCGCTGAGCGCCGCGAACGCCGAACAACTCAGGAAATCGAGCCCGTCGAGATCGATCACGACCGGGCCGGGAGCGACCGCGGCGGCCGTGACCTCATCGAGCACGCATCGCCAGGTGGTGGTGTTGCGTGCATCGATCTCGCCGCCGGCGTGCACCACCACCGCGGATCCGACGCGCTCGGCGGTGATGCGCAGCATGCTGTGCGGATCGATGAGTGCGGTAGCAAGACACTTACTGAGCCGCAGACCAGGGTAAAAGGTGGAGACGGAGGTGTTCATCGGAGGTCCCGACCCTCTCTCGCGCAGGCTGCGCGGGGCTAGCGGTGATGGTTACCGCCCTACGCGCTGAAGCCGGTGAACCTGACCCTACCCCCACTCTGTTTACGGTGTAAACAGGCAATGTGTGTGGGGCGGGCCACTGTTCGGCTGCCCGACACAGCCGCGCTTTTCAGCGCCCACCGCGGCCCGCTCTACACTGCTCAGGGTGGGGTGTCACGCGGCAGGCGGGCAGTTCGACGACCCGGTGCGTCTGACAGGGCCGCCACTTCACCCCCTAGGTGTGGCGGGGCAGCAGCTCCGGCGTGGAAAGGACGATGGGCTGTGGACAGCCAGCGTGTGGTCGAGCGCGATGACGGTGCTCCTCACGCTGACGATCGTGCTGTTCAGAGTGTGTCTGGGCTGAGCCGCGAGGTCATCGTCGAGGCGGCCCTGACCTTCATCGATCAGCACGGCCTGGCCCGATTGACGATGCGCCGGCTGGGCGGGGCGTGCGGCGTGGAAGCAATGGCGCTGTACCGGTATGTGCGCGGCCGCGGCGACTTGTTGACCGGGGTGGTCGACCATATCGTGGACCGACTCCATGCCGACCACCTCGCCGCACGGTACCAACACGACAGCTGGCAGGACTATCTGCTGCGGCTGGCCCATGGGGTCCGTCAGATCGCGCTCGATCATCCCCAGGTGTTTCCGTTGCTGGCCTCCGAAGCGCCGGAGGCGCCGTGGGTGCGTCCCCCGCTGCGGAGTCTGCGCTGGATGGAGACCTTCCTGGACACCTTGATCTCCTATGGTTTCGACGATGTCGCCGCGGTCGCGGCCTACCGCACCTACACCGCGTCGCTGCTGGGGCAGCTGTTGTTGGAGATTTCTGCCCGCGGGGCTCACCTGCATCCCGACCAGACCGTTCTGAACCAGCGGCGCGCCAGCGGTGATCTGTCGAAGTATCCTCATCTGCAACGACTGGAGATGATGCTGTCAGCAGATCACAGCGCCACCGAGTTCGAGAACATGCTCGAATCCGTTCTGGACCGGCTCGAACGTCTCGTCGCGGGGCAGCACTGCTGGCCGATGGACCGGTGAAGGTATCCGCTGTCTCCGACGACGGATCGGTCGTGTCGACCTGGAGATTCCTGCTCGACGAGGGCGCCCAGGGCGGTGCCCGCCGAGCGATGTTGAGGTGGGAGCGGTGGTGAGCCCGGCAGCAGGTGAGGCGCAGCAAGCTGCGTGCGTGGTGCTTGGTGTGGTTGCCGCCCCGGGCCGATCAATGGAGATGGCGCATCGGGTGATCGCCGATGGTCTTCAGTCCCTTCTCGAGCAGCGGTTGCCCGGCGCGACGTGGCGCATCGAGGTTGAGCAGGATCGGCTCGTCGCCGCGCCCGCCAGCGACGCGGACATCGTGCGTGCGGCCCGGCGGCTGCTGTTGCGCCGCGACTGGGATGTGGTGGTGTGTCTGACCGATCTGCCGTTGCACACCCGCGCCCGTCGTCCGGTCCTCGCGCATGCCAACCCGGTGCATCAAGTGGCGGTGCTGTGTGTGCCCGCGCTCGGCGCGGGACGGCGCCACCGCGCCCAACATCTGATGGTGCAGCTCGTCGAGCAACTCCTCGGCGTCGACCAGAACGTGACGCACACCGACGCGGGGTCTGCTGAGGACGTCGCGCAGCGGGTGCGGGAACTGGGCACCGACATCGGCGAGCAACCGTATGCCTTCACCGCCCGGGTGCTCACCGGCAACATCCGACTGCTGATCGGCATGGTCCGGGCCAACCAGCCCTGGCGGCTGACGCTGCGGTTATCGCGGGCACTGGCCGCGGCCGCGGCCGCCGGCGTGTTCGCGTTGGTGACCTCCGACATCTGGCGACTGGCCGACACGTTCGGCGCGGTGCGGCTGGCCGGCGCCACCATCGGCTCCCTCACCGCGGTGGTCGCCACCCTGATCATCGGCGCTGAGTTGTGGGAGCGTGCGCCGGGGCGGCGCAACCGGGAACAGGTGGTGCTGTTCAACATCGCCACCACGGCCACGGTAGTGATCGGCGTAGCGGCCTTGTATGCCGTCTTGCTGGTGCTCGCCGGTATCGGGGCGGCCTGCCTGGTGGTGCCGCGCAGCTTCAGCGACGCTGTCGGACATCCCGTCCACATCGGCGATTACGCCGAGCTGGCGTGGCTGACCTGCTCGTTGGCCACCCTGGGCGGCGCGCTGGGCGCGGGATTAGAAACCGACGATGTCGTGCGCGACGCCGCGTACGCCCAACAAAACAGCACCGCCACCGACAACACCAATCCCGACACCGATCCGCAGTAGCCCCGACTCCAGGGCCGGGGTGTGGGCTGACTCCCGAAAAGCAATACACAGCCGGCAAGCAGTTCGGCTTACGCGGGCGGGCGTTTACCGGGCTCAGCACCGGGAAACCGGGCCGGAAGTCGCTGGTGCAGCGATGTTGACGACATCCCTTCGAAAGCAGGACCACAGCCGTGACTAATAGTGACGTTTCCGCGCGCACGCGGCCCCGCCATCCGCAGGAGACGCCGTGCACAACACGTGTTGCGGCGGTGAGGCAAAGGGTCAGCGCCGTGACGTAGGGTTTTCGACCATTCGCAACACGCCGACCCCGAGAGAAGTGATGTCGGCGCCGTTTCGCGTGAAGATGGTCACCACGTCTTCGACGACACAGATCCCGCGCTGCCCGTCGTACTTGATTTCTGTGGCCCAGTCTCCGCGGCTGGGTGGAGGGCCCAATGTTGCCAGCATTGGCTCGGGTGCGTGCCCGCGCTGACCGAACCGTCTGCTTTTCCACATCGATGACGCTACGCACATGGCGGCAGGCCCTACTCCCCACGGTGACAGCCGCTATGGCCGGCTATAGCGACCCTGGCGCATCAGCGGGCTGCCAGCGGGGCTGAGGAATGACTGTTTGAGGTCGCGTATCGACCAACCCAGATAGTGCGACAGCGGCACCAGAGCGAGCAGACTCAGGCTGTCGTCCGGCGCGGCGGCCACGGGAACACCGCCAACCCGTCGAAGCGTCCGGTACCTGCGTTCGGCGGCGGTGAGGTCGTAGCCGTCAGCGAGGTCGGCGGATCGCCAGGGTTGCTCGAGCAGGGGGAGGTCAAGGTCCTCTCGGATGTCGTCGGCGAAATGCCCGACGAGGTAGTGCTCCAAGACGTCTACCTCGGCGACGAACAGAAGACCACGCTCGCTGCGAGCGTCTTCGTCGTCTTGTGTGAGCTCGAACCGCTCCAGTCCCCTTCGCCGGATGAAATACCCAGTAGACGGCTGCTTCTGGGAACGTAGGTGGACGACTCCATCATCGGCAACCACGGGATAAAAGCCGGCTGCACGTACCCATCCCAGACAATCTTCTCCCAGGATCACACCCCGCCCCAGGGGCCGGCTCCGCCACGCTCATTAACCACGACAGTAAGGCTACAAAGCGGAGCGCTGGTGTGGGCTACGCGCTCGGTTCTGAACGCGTAGCTAGAGCCTTTAGCACCCCGTGGCTAAAGCAGCACTCCTCGCCGGCCATTCCGAGTCAGGCGGCGCCCTCTACGCCGGCGCACGTCCTTACACAACGAGTCTGGCGAAGCCGTCATCTCTCAACCACACCATCCCTCGTTCGATCTGGCGGTTCCCTGCGTCGGCCCGCCAAGCTGATTGAGAACGGACAGCAGCCCTACATCGACAACGTCGTCACCCACGTCGTGCAGGCCAAAGGGTAAGAAGCGCTGCCACGATATGTCGTCGGTGGTCACTAGCATGCAGTCATGAAGCGCACCCTGTCGATGACCGGCCTGATCGGTCTGGGGATTCTCGCGGCCTTCGGGCTGTACCTGGTGTGTGTGGTGGCTACCTTCCTTGCCGGTGGTTGGGTGTATTCCATTGCCCTGGGTGCTCAAGTGGCGCCCCTGGTTGCTATCGCAGTCATTGGCTATTTGTGGACGCCGCGACGCGATACCACTTCCTGGCCCCTCATCGTCGCTATGGCGGTAACTCTGTTCATTCTCGCGGCGCTGGCTTTTTACGACAGCCCGTCAATGGCCTCCGTGCTGCTCCGCTGACCCTTCGGGGGGAGAGCTCGAAGGCGCCGGGCATCCCGCCACACCCGCTGTCGCGCAGGCCTTCCCAGCATCCCTATCGGGTAAAATGGCGTGCAGCCGGGCGGCGGTGGTGTCAGCAGCGTGGGCACCAGCATGACGTCGTGGTCGAGCACCTGCCCGGCGAATCGTCGGGTCTGGGCATGCATCGCCGTGATGGCGTCAGGGCAGGCGGCACCTGAGGTCTGCAAGCCGGGCTTGCAAGATTGGTGCGCGGACCCCCCGCCGCGGCGCTCGATACTTTTCCTCATGAGCACACCGTTGAACTCGACAAAGACCACCGCCGCGTTTTTCGCCCAGTCCGCTATCGCTTTCGGCGTCAGCTTCCTGGGCCTGCTGTTCGGCATCTGCTATTTGCCTCTGGATATGTGGCAGCGCCTGTTTCTGGCCATGGCCGGGCTGTTTCTCGTCTCGAGCACGTTCGGCCTTGCCAAGACCGTGCGCGATATGCAGGAAGCGTCCACAGTGCGCGTCCGCATCGACGAGGCCCGTATCGACCGTCTGCTCAACGAACACGACCCGTTGCGCACGTTCACCGCCGCCTCGAGCTAACGATCAGTCAGTGATTCCGCCGCCGCGGCCCAGAAGCAAATTGGCGCAACGCTATTCAATCCAGTCGCCCGACCGGATGCGGACTCTGTGGCTCACCTACCGGTGGATCGTGCCCGCCGCCGTCGCGGTCGTGGTGGTGGCCGCGATCATCGTCGCGGTAGTCGTGCTGCGGGCCGGCAAGCCCCGCCCGGACTGGTGCGCGATTAAGGAAAGAATCGACGTTGAGACCACATCACACGTTCTCGCCGTAAACCCACCTGCTGATGCAAACCGAGCCGCCATGGAAGACCCGACGAATCGTCCATTCTGCCCCCGCAACCCGATGCGCTGCTGCCCGCACTAGTGACAGCTGAGCGACTCTCTTGGCCATCACTCTTCCTCGAAAGCACCTGCTGATCTGGAACGCTATGAGTGGCAACGGTGTTCGGCTCCGACGCCACTACGCGGCGAGGACAGGAGCCGGTGGCGCGGCCTCGACACCGGCGCTAAGGAACCCTGACAAGCGTTTGAACCGACACGGCGGGAATGTCGATCGCTCCCCCACCGACGGGCGAACTAGGCCGGCGCAGTCGACTCACGCCGCTGGTAGAGGTCATCGCGAGGACAACGATTCGTGGGAGTGCGCCGAAATAAGCTCGGCCCACAGGGTGTCGCCGCGTCGTCGAAGAATTTTGACGGCCTCGCCGGGTGCACAGTCGAGTGCTCGAGCCATGGCCTCGACGGGGCGGTCTGCGGCAGGGCCGAGCAAAGTACGCAGCTGCACGGGGGCGGGGTCGCTGGGGCGCAGCCGCGTGGTGGTGAACGTGCGGCTGCTCGGGTGCAGGGTGAGGATCAGGCTGTCGCCCGGACTGGCATCGGAGGCCTGGGCGTAGGCGCGCAGCGACCCGATGTCTGGGCCGGCCGAGGAGTAAACGTCCCAGCGCAACGTGACCCGACCGAGCGGGCCGGTGAATGTGCGCTGTTGGCGTGGCCGCACGCTGGCCGCTGCGGCCACGGCCCGGTGCACCCGCACACCGGAGCCGCGCAACAGCTCGTGATCGACGGGGATCACGACGCGAACCTCGTCGTCGGCGGTGCAGAACACCCCGCGCACCGTGCGTGGGTCGGGGACCTTGGGCCAGCTATCCCCGCGGCCGCGGCGCCGCACGATTTCGTGGCGTGCGACGAACGCCCACGTCGATAGGTAGGCGTCGATGGATTCCGGGGAGATGTCGGGGTAGGCGGCGACGAGCTCGGTCGTCAGCGTGTCGACGGCGACCCGTCCGCCGTGGGTGTCGATGCAGTCTTCGATAGCGCGAGCGATTCCCCGGTATACGGGTCGGTTCCAGGCTCTTAACGCCCAGGTGGTGCGTGAGGCGCGCACGAATCGATCGTCGTCGGACAGCACTTCTTTCACCGTCGCCAGCTTCGCGGCGCCGGGCTCGAGGAGGGCGAACAGCGTTTGGGGCGTCGCGGGCTCTCCGAGGGCGTGCAGGAGGTCTTCGATCATGGTGGCCACGGTGTCCCCGCGCCACCGCACACATACCCCGCCAATCTGGCGCAGCCGCTCGTGGGTGCGTAGATAGTCCTCGGCGATCTTTGTTGGCATTCCGAGCTCGCCGAGCGCGTCGATGAGCCGCTGCGGGGGCACCGCGGGATGGTCGGTGAAGAGGCTGTCAATCGCGGCCGCAACGCGGGACTTCCCGCCCTCGGCGCTATTCTGCACCCAGCCCTGGTCCAGCACATAGGGTCCGGCGATGTCGAGGAGCACGTGGGCGGCCGTGCTGGCTGGCGGCACACCCATGCTGGTGAGCGCGTCCTGCGCATCGGCGAGGGTGGTGTAGATGCCGAGGCGCTGGCGTAGGTGGGACGCGTGCTGGGTGACGGCGCGGTGGGCGGGGTCGTCGACCAGCTCAGCGAAGCGCTGGCGCGCGCGAGGGGTGTTGCGGGAGATGGACGCTTCAGAGCAGCCCAGGGTGGGCGCGAGGAGGCGCGTGGGTGTGGGGTGCCACGCCCATTGGCGCCCGGCCAGCACGGTGCAGTCGAAATCGTCGAGGCGGCTCAGAAGGGCTTCGACGGCGTCGGCGGCGCTGATCTCCTCCGCACTCGGACTGGTCCGCGCCGCTCGCACCGACTCACGCGCGGTGGTGATCAGGGCCCGGACCGCGCTCTCCCCTATCCCAGGCAGGGCGAGCAGTGACCCCAGGGATTCGTCAGCGATGTCGGCCCACCGCTGCACGTGCGTGGCGTGACGACCCCATTTGCGTGGCAACCGCGCGAAAGGAATGGCCTCGCCGGCAATCACATTCAGCCCACTGACGACATCAGCGAGCGAGGCAGCGACGAGATCCTCGTCGCGCTCCCAGCCACGAGTCAGCGCGACCTCGGACAGTCGCAAGGGCGACGGGTCGGGCCGCGACTGCGGGTCCTGCGCACTCTGCACGCCCATCTGCTCGCGCCGCTCGCGGGCCATTTCCGCATCGTACCGGGCCGCCACAGTGCCCTCCAACGCGTCGGCGCACCCTCGCCGCGGTCAAGGACAAGATGCTGGCTACCCCCGGTGGTCCCAGCCTGCACGAGAAGCTCCGTCGGTCCCCCCGTGGCCGCGCTCGGGCGCATTTTGGCATCATCGTTCGCCCACACCGTAAACGGAGACGAGCCCTTAGGGTCTGGAGTGCTCGATAATGGGTCGATGCCCAAGCCGATCGTGACGCCGGAGCAGTAATACGCCCAGCTGGCTCGCGTGCGGCAGGGCGCCGGGGCGCTGATCACCACCCCCGACGGACGGGTCGTGATGTACGACGTGATCTACCGCGACTATCTCGAACTGCCCGGGGGTGCGGTCGAAGCGGGTGAGACACCCCCGGACGCGTGTGCGCGGGAATGCCGGGAGGAACTGGGCATTGACATCGCAGTCGGGCGGCTGCTGGTTCTGGATCACCAGACCGACGGCGGTGATCGCAGCGACTCCGTGATGTTCGTCTACGACGGCGGAGTCGTCGACGAAACTGTCTGTCGGTCCGTGCCGGATGGCGAGGAGGGTCGAGGCGTCGTCCTTGTGGAGCCGGCCGAGCTAGATGACGCCACAATCCCGCGGCTGACCAACCGGATTCGCGCCGCGTTGTCAGCCCGCGAGCGCGCATGTGTCGTCGAAGCAGTCAACGGGCTGCCCCGGTAACCGCCCGGTCATTTTTCGCGGTCTTCTGCTGGTGTGTGTCGTGGGGTGTGCCCCGTGCCCGCCCTCGTTGTCTGTCGATCTGCACGCGGTGATAAGTGCTGCGGTGTGCGGTGTTACCTGTGCGCGGTGCGGGGCTGCAGTGTGATGTGAGGAGTCGAACCCCACGCGCTGCCCTTCGCGCGCCAGCAGGTGACCGGGATTGACCCGCCGGTCGCGGGGTTGTGCACGCCTCGAACAGAACAACTACCTGCAACAGTCCACGACTAATCGATCAGATCGACCTCCCAGTTACGCTGTTGGATACGAACATCGAGCTCACGGTGTTCCTGGGCGACGCGGTCGGCGTCAGCGCGTAGCTGCGCGACCGGCAGCGCCGACAGCATCTTCAGCTCAGACCGCAGCTGCCGTGTGTAACCCGCACGGTCGGTTCCTGCGGCCGCATCGGCGGCGGACTTGAGGACGTGGTGGCGCAGCCGCAGCGCGTCCCGGCGCGCCAATGCGTCGGTCAGCGTTTCTGCTGGCCCGATGGTGGTGGCCGAGTTGGTGCGATTGATACGGCGAATCAAGTCTTCGTACTCGTCGATGGCGCCGTCGACCTCAGCGAGCAGCGCGGCGGGATCCTCAGCGGGTGTGTCTCCCTCTTGATGTCTCGCGCTACCGATCACCCGCGTGCGCAGCGCCTCGATACGCCGCGCGGCGGCAGCTCTGCGGGACAACGCTTCTGCCAACTTCATCGACCACTCCCCTCTTCTGGCGGAACCAGGTACCGCATTCCCAGTATCAGAGCTCATGGCGGGGGTGGTGTGCACCAACTTTTTCCCGAGTAACGATCCCCCCAGTCCGGCTCTGACAGACGCGGCCGCGATCAGATCATGATGTGCGGGCAGTGGCCAGTGCCCGCATGTTCCGCGGAGAAGGGTCATCGCATCGTCAGCCGGGGGCCCTTGAGCGGAAGGCTGAATCTCCGAAATCCGCTGGACTGCAGCTCCTTCGTTGTGCTCCCCTGGCGGGATGGATGTGTCGGTATGGCCCCTTGCTGGTCTTGCGGTGCAGACGCCGCGGCTGAGGCTGCGCTACGTCACCGACGAGCTCGCCGCGGAGCTGGCCGTCCTCGCCGGCCGGGGCATCCATGATCCCGCGGTGATGCCGTTTTCGACGCCCTGGACTGACGTGCGCTCGCCTGAACTCGAACACAATGCTGTGCGGCACTTTTGGCGCCAGCGCGCCGACACCTGCGTCACGCACTGGTGCTTGAGTTTGGCCGCCGATGTCGATGGCACCGTGGTTGGGCTGTGTTCGATCGAGGCGGACCACTTTCAGCAGCACCGCAGCGCCGAAACGGGCTCGTGGCTGGGCATGAGCTATCAGGGCCGCGGCCTGGGTCGTGAGATGCGCCAGGCGGCGCTGCACCTCATCTTCGACGGTTTCGGCGCCCGGCGCGCCACCACCAAGGTGTGGCACGACAACACCGCGTCGCTGGCGATCACCCGTTCGCTGCCCTACCTGCAAAGCGGGTCGTCGCATCACTTTCGGCGCGACCAACCCGATCTACTTCTGCACTTTGAGATGACGCTTGAGCGCTGGCGCACGAGGCGACGAGACGACATCGCCCTCTGCGGCATCGAACCCGTTCGTCACCACCTCCAACTCCCTGCAGACGTGTAGCAGCACCGCGCGGCGCCCGCGGTTCGGCCGACACACGCCATGGTCGCGATGTGTGGAAGACAGTGGGGCTTTGTCATCCTTCTCGCAGTCGTGGGTGACACTGGTCGTGTGCGGACCAGGAAGGCGCGGCATGGTGAGTGAGGGCTTCGACCGGGACGCTGACGACGCGGAGGGTCGGGAGACCACTTTCGCAATGGACCCACAGACAGTCATCTGGGGGCTGGCGCGTCAGCTAGTGCAGGGGCAGTCCGACCTGGCCCAATTTCGCCGGGCTGCGGACGCCGCGCGACGGGTGCGCGATTCCGCCCCCGAGGCATCGCCGACTGCGCAGCTCTTGAAAACAGCTGGTACACGGAGACATTACCGATGCTGACCGCGAGTATGCGGCTTGCTATCGAGGTTTTCGACACATTCGGCCCCGGCAGGACCGTCATCGCGGACCCGGTGGAGGCTGCGATCTGGAACAACAAACACCATGTGTGGTTCACCGAGCTCTCGCAACGGTCCGCCCCCCGAGAGGATGGCTGAGCGCCGCCGCTGGGCCGCTTGCATGAGGTGAGGTCAGCGCGATCACGGTGTCCGGGCCTACGCTAGGCCAGTGCCGGGGTGGCTGGCTTACGAACACTGTGTCGCGCTCGGCTGCGGGCGTTGGCTTCTTTACGGCATGCCGATCCCCTGGCGCAACGGACGGCAGGCCAGCGAGCTGCCGGGCAATCCGCGCGCCGGGTGCTGGCTCGAGAAAAGTTCGCCGCTGCACGGTTGGCTGATATGACCGGTGTCGCACCCGGTGTCGGATGTCTCGACGGTGCTGTTCGTCCACGGGACGAGCGAAGGGAACGGTGCGGTGATCGTTGTAGGAATTGATGCCCATAAGGGCAGTCACACGCTCGTGGCGGTCGACGTTTCCGGTCGTCGACTCGCCTGCAAGAGCGTTCCGTCGACGAGCGCGGGCCACCTCGAGGCGATCCGCTGGGCCAGTGGCCGATTCGGCGACGATGTGCGGTGGGCCGTGGAGGACTGCCGAGGGGTGACTCGCCGCCTGGAAGCTGATCTTCTGGAGGCCGGCGTACAGGTGGTGCGGGTGCCCGCCAGGATGATGGCGCGTACGCGCGCGACAGCGCGCACCGTGGGCAAGTCGGATCCGATCGATGCACTGGCCGTCGCTCAGGCCGCACTGCGGGATCCCACATTGCCGGTCGCTACGCGTGATGACGACAGTCGCGCCATCAAGTTGCTTCTCGATCGGCGGGAACGGTTGATCGAACAACGCATCGCCACGAACAACCGGCTGTTATGGCGCCTCCACGAGCTCGACCCTGAATTCCGGGTAGCACCAAGAGCTTTGAGACACCAGAATCATCGCCGCACCGTCACCGTGTTTTTGGAGTCCCACCAGGGGTTGATCGCCGAGCTGGGCCGCGCTGAGCTGGCTGACATCGCCCGTCTCAGTGAGGAGGCTGGGCACCTTGAGCGGCGCATCGCGATCGACATCCGCGCGCGAGCCCCCCATTTGTTGTCGATTCGTGGGTGTGGCGATCTTTCGGCGGCCAGGATTGTCGCCGAGACCGCCGGTGTGCATCGCTTCTCCTCCGAAGCCGCGTTCGCCCGGTTTGCGGGTGTGGCGCCGACACCGGCGTGGTCTGGGGCCACCGAGGGCCGTGTCCGCTACATCAAAACTGGTAATCGGCGCGTCAACGCTGCGTTGCATCGCATCGCGATCACCCAGCTCCGTCACGGCGAGGGAGCGGTGTATTACCAAAAGCGGCTCGAACAAGGCGATTCCGTGATGTCTGCACTGCGCTGCCTCAAGCGTCGCATCGCCCGGCGCGTATACGGCCAGATGCGCCTGGATGCCGGCCTCGCGAGGCGTTAACCGGCTGGCAAGAGCAGCGTAGACGGCCGCTTCGGACAGCGGTTCCTCGCAGTTTTCCGCGGAAAACTGCCGACCATCATCTCACCTCAGGTGGGGCGATCAGCGACGTTGGCACCATCGGAGCTCGCGGGCCACTATGCGCTGTCGAGGGCTTTCTCCCGTACCGGCCAGACCCGGGTGCTCCCCTTGCGCGCGAGCGGCGTGACTGACGGGCATCTGGCGCGGGGACTCGACCGCGAACAAGTGCGTTGTCTGCAAAGATTGTTGGCGATGAACCGTGGCGCTGTGCCCCGTACCCCGAGATGGGAGTCGACAGCCGCGAGGTCGGGCGAGATTCGCGACGTGGCGATGAAGTGTTTCGCCGAGCGTGGCATTGCGAGCACATCGTTGCGCACGATTGCTGCGCAAGCTGGGGTCAGTCTGGGTCTGATCCAGCACTACTTCGTCACCAAGAGTCAGCTCATCGAGGCGATCGATCACTACGTCCTCCAGGTGTTTGCACAAATGAGAGAAGCGCCGCCAGCTAGCGCGGATCAGGTGTGCGGTGCCAGCGATCGACTGGCTGCGCTGATGACCGACAATCCCGACGTCATGGATTATGTCGGTCGCGCGCTGGCCGAACATGGCGGGGTGGGCAACACCATTTTCGACGGCTTTTTCGCGATCAGCGCCGACCAGGGCGCCGCATTTGCGGCTCAGGGCCTCACACCCGAGGATCTAGATCCGTTGTGGTCCAACATGTTACCGCTGATCCTTCGGGTCGGGACGATTATGTTGCGCCACCACATCGAGCGTCACACCGACGGACCGCTCTACGATCCCGAACAATTATCCCGTTGGAACGTTGCGGTGACGCGGATGATCTGCCGAGGGCAGACGAACTAGCGGCCGCTTGGTATGACGCAGACCGCGGCCTTGTGGGGCCTGGGCGTTGACGACCGGGTTGTGCTCGCCCGTAGGGCAGCCCGGGCAGCGGCCGGGCGGGAGAGGGGGCGATTGTCCTCAGTCCGGCGGGTGCGTGGTGTCGTCGGATAGTGAGGAGGTCGGCGGTTGCCGTCGTCGCCATCGATTGGTGATGATCTCCCGGGCGTCAATGATGACGCCCTGCCATTCCTGCACCGGGACGCGGCGCTGCTCACCTGCTGCGGTGATAGCGGTCAGATCACCGTGATCGATGTGTAGCTGTGAGCCGGCCTCGTAGCTGATGCGCTGGCGATCAATGAGTGTGATCACGAAGGTGCAGTCGCGATAGACGGCGACATCGGGCCCTCGTCTACCCACGGGGCCACCGCAGATCCAGCGATGTGCAGGCTGCCGACGACGGACACATCACGACCCCCCTCTCCTGTGACCGCCCCATGCGCGATTGCCGCGCAGGATCGCGTTCACAGTTTGCTCGTACGGAGCTCCACCACCCTCTGAGGCGAGCCGAAGCGGGGTTCCAGTATGCACGTATTGTTGCTGCGGTGGGTTATGGGCCCGTCGTCGCTCTCCGGCTCGGTGGGCCGCATTCGTTAGCGCCGATCTGCAGTCCCGCCGGCGTGGCCGTGTGTCGGCGAGGCCCACCCGTCCTCGGGTGCCGGTGCCGGTGCCGGGTACGCCGGGGGTGCCCAGTGGGCGGGAATCGGTGCGGGCGGCCCATACGGCGCCGGCCTGAACGGCGCCGACTGCGGCGCGGGAACCGGCGGCTGTCCCCACCCCGGCTGAAAGTAATTTGTTGGTCCCCAACCGTATTGAGGGTGCTGTGGCGGCAGCACGGGTGGCTGCGTGGGTGGTCGTCGGGCCTTGCGGACGAAGACAACGATCGCCCACACGACCGCGCCGATGACGAGCAGCCGACCGAGGGCGAATCCGAGAGAATAGCTGGTGGTGGCACCTTCGGCGGCGAGCAGCTGAACAGTCGTGCTCATTAATCGGTCCTTTCCTCAGTGGCCCTGTCGCAGTCCGGCCCGCTCACGCGCGGTCGGGCACCAGCTCGTCACCCCTGCAGGGCAACTATGGCCGTGATCAACGCGTTGCCCGGCGAGGGCGTATTTGAAGTATGCCGGGCGGGCCAGGGGGGTCTGCGCACCAATTTCTCTGGGCGGCATCGAGTCGAGAGTGACCGTGCCCACGTGTCTTTGAACGCTGCAGTCGGTCTGACGAGCCCGATACGGCGTGCGTCGTCGCGGTCGGGCACTGCAGCTCACGCCTGTTCGGGGCTATCGGGTCTGCGGCGGCGCTCACTTGTTGGCGAGAAGGTCGCGCAGGGTGGGCAGGACGCGTTGATCCTTCGGGCGGTTGGCGGCCTGTTTGGACCGGATGACGTCACTGAGGGAGGCGATTTCGACGACGCTGTCATACAGCTCGGCGGCGGCGGCGCTGCGGTGCAGGTCGGAGTAACCACGCGTGCCCGCGGGCTCGAAGGCGATATCGAGGTCGCCGGCGTCGGTCACGAGATTCCAGGTCCGGGCTCCCGATAGCGCGTGCGCGTCACAGGTGAACGGCAGACCCTCAGGTACCGATTCGGTGCGAATCCGGGCATTCAGTTCGCGCAACGCCGCAGCGAGGCGGGTGAGGTTGGCCGCGCCCGCGTCCGGGGTGATGTCGGCGTCTTCGGTGGGAAAAGGAGATCCGTGATACACCGCGGCGAGCCCGCCGATCAGCACGTAGACCACTTTGTGGCGGTGCAGCGTCGCGAACAGGCGCGCAAGGTCCAGTTCCACGATCAGTGCGCTCCGGCGCGGCGCAGGCCTGCGAGCTGGGACGCGATCCGGCCGTGACGGTCGAGGCGTTCTTGACCCGACAGCGGCACGAGGCGCTGCGCTTGGGCCCGGTCGCTGTGGTCACGCTCGACAATCGCGAACTCCAGGTCGAGACCGCACAGCCGCACCAGCCGCACCACCTCATCGATGCTGATCGCGGTCCGACCCGCTTCCCAGCGGGCAATGGCGGGCTGCACCAAACCAGCCCGCTCGGCGAGCTCGGCTTGGGTCAGGCCTGCCCGCAGGCGAGCCTCGCGGATCAGCTGCGCGCCATACGTCCCCACGTACACATTATAACACTTCCGTTATTTCCATTGGCGCTGTTCGTGGTGAACGGAGCTATGTCAGACCCGGCCTCATCGACGAGTGCGCGACGTCAGCGAAGCGGCGGCGCTAGAGGCACCCCGCTATGGCCCAGGTCCAGCGGTCCGCGAGCTTCGCGGCTCGCACCGCAAACGGAAGATACCCATCGCGACCGTAATGCTCTGTGTCAGTGCATGTCTGGCGGTGACGCGACTGGCGTGTGAGCATGACATGCCCGGGAGCCCGGGGGTGCTAGGTCATGACCTGCCATGGGGGCTCCGGATGGAGACGAAAATGAGTAGAAGTCGGCGGCGCGGGGTGTGGCTCGCGGTGACCGGTGTGGCGGCCACCACACCGTCGAGCGCGACCTTCCGGGTTCCCACCGCCACTGCTATTGCCTGCTGTGCGTCGTCGAAGACCCCGGCCGGCAGTCCGCCAGAGTCGATCATGATGGGGCGGTGGCCGGCCGACGTCGCCGTCGGGAAGGAACTGTCGAAGATCCCAGCGTTCAGTCAGTTCGCTGCCGGCCCCGCCGATGGAGACACGGTCGTCTTCGCGCCGACCGCGAGTGTCGATCCTGCTCTGCTGAAGCTGCTCATGGCGTTCGGGTTCACGATCGTCTTCCTTCGCTGAGGGGCACATCGCACCCGCGTCGCAGTCTCCCAGGGGGTTGTATAGACGCCGGTTGGGCCAATCCCCCGCCTCGGTTATGTATCCGCGGCACACCCTTGCTGTACAACCCGTGTGTCCTGGGTCGGTCGTGCCGCACCGATGCGCGCCGCGCAGACGTCTGTGTGCCGTCATTCGGATCAGGGGAAGCGGGTATAGCAGGCGTCGGCGTTGGGGGTGATGAGTCCGGATCGGAAGGCCATGATGCGGGTGAATCCGGCGGCGACGGTGGTGCCGTTGACGTCGCTGGCGGCGAATCCGTTGTTGAGCAGACCGGCGATGGCTTCGTCGAGGTCGCCGGCGGACAGTTGGATGGTGCCGCCGGCCGGGAGTGTGATGGGTTCGGTCATTTTGCGTTGCGCGACGCCGGTGAGGCAGGCGGTGCACAGCGCGGCGGCGGTGGTGTCGATGGGGACTCCGCGTTGGTGTTGCAGGGCAAGCATGTAGCGGGCGGTCAGCACGGAGATTGCGGTGTTGTCTCCTTGTAGGAGAACGCGTTCCTTCTCGTCGGCGGGGGTGCCGATGGCTTGCAGGGCGGGCAGGTCCACGGTGATGGTGTTGGTGGACGGGCAGTAGGACACTGGCGGGGTGGCCGTCGCGTCGGGGCACGGCTGGGCGGGTGCGGTGAGAGAGATGGTCGGGGGCGTGGCGGGGGTGAAGATCTGCGTCAGCGCCTCGGTGATCGAGGTGATGAGTCCTTGGTCGATGGGGGATTCCCCGGTGGCGGCCCCGCCGCTGGCCTCGGGGTCGAGCATCATTGGCAGGTCGCCGCGGGCATGTTCGATCTGATCCATGTCGATTCGTGCGCAGGCGTCGATTCCATCGATGAATCCGGTTTGGAAAGCGCTGACGCGGTCCAGGGCGGTGCCGTGGCCTTCTTCCACCATGTCTTCGTGTTCGGGGGTCAGGATCGGGTCTCTGATGGTGATGACGCCGGCGATGACGCGGTTGAGTCCGTCACTGGTGTTGAGCTGAAAGCGCTTTGACGATCCTTCGGTGACCCAGCGGATGTAGCTGCCGGCGAAGCAGTCGGCTTGCTGCTCGAGAACCAGTGTGGGTGTAGACCGGTCGACCAGGCCGCCCATCCGTTGCACGGCGTGACCGTATTCGTGGGCGAATAGGGCGGCGATCGAGGCGTCGCCAAAGTACTTCATCCCGGCGGGAACGAGGTCGCCGCGATCCCAGGCGATGAGATCGGCTCGTGGACAGAAGAATGCGTTGGGATTGCGGTATCCGCTTTCGCCGCACAGGATGGGGCCGCCCGGGTCGGTGGAGTCGTAGGAGGCGAGGTTGGCGACCGGGGTGAACGATCCCTCCAACGGCGGGTCGGTGTAGTGCTGTTGCCAGTAGTCGACCACATCGTTGACGGCCAGCACCGCGAGGTGGTCGGCGTCAGAATCGTTGGTGTAGGCGACTTTTCCGTCCGGTGGCGGCGCGTCTTTGCGGACACCGCTGGGGCCGTCGACGACGGGCACGCCGGCGATGGTGTTGGGGTCATACATGCTGGACCGGGCCTGCCCCTGGATGGGGGTGGCGCAGCCGGTCATCACGACGGCCAGGACCGCCAAAGCGCCTGCGGCGGCGCAGCGCAGACGGCGCGGTTGTGATCGGGCCCGGGTGGTGCGTGGCTGGGCGGCACCTATGGGAGTGGTCATCGGCGGGTGGCTCCTGCACCGGTGAGGCCGGCAACGAGGAGCTCGAGCGCTGCGGTGACTGGTGCGCGCACGGGCTGTTCGGCTTCGGCGGCGTCGACCTCTTCGATCGTGATGTTGCAGTGGGTGGCGACCTCAGCGGCGCTGAGATGGTGATGGAGGCGGGCGTTAGCCAGTCGCTGACCGAGGGTGGCGCCGGGCGCTCGTGTGGCGGCGCGGAGCATGTCCTGGCGTGCTGCGCGGATGTGGCCGAGCAGTCCCAGCAGTTCGGGGCGATGGGTCGTGGTGCGGGCCGCGGTCGTGATGGTGCGTTCCAGGCGGCGCAGCTCGGCCAGTAATGCGCTGATGTCGCTGGTGAAGGTGGCGCTGTCGGGTGGGGGCAGTTGCGCGACCCTGCGCAGCACGCCGTGCAGGGCGATCTCGGAGGCGTCGATGAGGACGGCGACCTGAACGGTGGGCGATAACACCTCGGTGGTGTCATCGTCGTCGGGTGCGAGCTCGCCGCCGCGGATCCGGGCGATCGTGCCGGGCGGCCATCTCAGGTAGGACTCGATCTTGGCCAGCGTCCCCGGCCGAGGCCAATGGGTGCCGCGTTCTAGCTTGACCAGCTGGGTCTGGCTGACGACCCGATCTTCGGCCAGGCGCCGCTGGGAGAAACCCAGCTGTTCACGGCGCTCCATCACCGCCAGCCCTGCACGGGCGATGTCGGGGTCGGCTGGCTGCTCGACATCCGCGGCGGTGTCCTCGCCCATTTCAAGAGATTCGGAGGGGTCAGAGTGGCTGTGCTCGGCGGGTGCGACGGTGACTTCGATCCCGGCTGGATCACCTAGGCGCACCGAGGTCACCTGTTCGACCGCGACGGAGTCGATACGGCGTCCGTCGAGGAAGGTGCCGTGCTTGCTGCCGGCATCTGTGATGACCCAGTGCCCGTCGGCGGGCTCGATGCGCACATGAACCCGCGACAGCGACGGGATCGGTACCCGGATATGCGCGGGCTCCTCGCGGCCGATGACGACCGCTCCGGCGTCGGCCTGGGCGGTCATCGTCTTGCCGGCGACCGCGATCTGCACAGCGGGCAGCCTGGTTGCCGGGGTGCCTGACTCGGTCGGTCCGCTCACCTTAGGCTCCTCGTGAGGCTCGATTGTCGTGGCGTGTGTGCACCGAGGTGCTACAGATTGCGCTACAGGTTGTTGCACACCGATTCCTTGTTCTCCAAGCGGCTATCGATGGCGAGCGAACACGGTTCTACCAGCGCAAGCATCGATAGTGGGGCGTACCAGCCGATTCAGTATTACACGCAGAATCGTGGCCCCTTGGCGGCAAATTTTTGGTGCGCGGGGGGTGCAACGGATCGTGCGATGATTAGTCGCAGACATGATGCCGGCGTTTGCTGGTGCGCCTCGATACGCAGGGGGATGCAGTGACTCCGCATGACCGACCACCGCACCGTGGCCGCGACGCCGACCGCCCGACACCTCCGCCGGTGGGCCCGCCGCCGGCGCGCCCGTTCGATGAGCAAGACACGCTGCAGGCACTTCAGTTCTCCCCTCCTCCCCCGCCTCCGCAGTGGGGCGGGTACCCGCCGCCACCGCCCGCGGGGCCTGGCTGGCCGCAGCCTTCCCCCGTGGGCCAGGGCTGGCCCCAGCCTGCCCCCGGAGGCCCCGTCGGCCCCGGTGCGACACCGCCGCCGGCGCGGTCGGGTTTACCCCCCAAGCCGCAGCATCCCGCAGTCGCCGCGATACGCGCCCACCGGTGGCTGACGGTGGGTGCGGTGAGCGCCGCCGTGGTCGCCGTGGTGGCCGCTGGCGTGCTGATCGCCGGCTCCGAAGAGGCCGCCGACACCACGGCGGCACCCACGACCGCGCCGAGCAGCAAGGCCGGGGTGCCGGCCGGGCCGACCACCACCGTCCGCGCGGACACCCCGGCACCGCCATCTCCCGCACCCACCCCAGCGCCGGCACCGGCGGGGCCGGTGATCGCCCCCGACGCGCTCGCGCCGCTGCTGCTGCCCGTTCCTGAGGCCGGGAAGCTGCTCAACAGCCCGGAATTGGCCGAGGTGGGAACCGAGACGGCGATGATGGGCGGATCGGTCGCCCCGCCGCAATGCACCAGCGCCTTCGGGCCGGCCTACCGCGCCGCGTTCGAGGGAACCGGCTATACCGGTGTCGTCATCCAGGTCCTGCAGCAGGGCCGCGCCCAGCAGCTCGCCCAAGCCGTCACCGCCTTCCCGGATCCTGCCGCGGCCAAGGCGGTCTACGACAAGCTGATCGCCGGCTGGAACTCCTGCCAGTCGCAACGCATCACCTACACCCCCGACGGGGGCGCGAGCCGCATGGTCGATGTGACCACGACCCGCACGATCGGCGACGTCGCGACCGTGATGCTGATCCCCACCGATCCGCCGGTGCCCGGCCAACAGTGCGAGCGCGATATGACGGTGCGCGGCAACGTCATCGTCGATGTCCGGGCCTGCTCCCCCACCGTGGGTAGCGCCGGATACGCGATCGCCAACGCCATCGCCGACAAGATCCGCTGACACCCCCGCCCGAACCGAGCGACCCCCCACCGCCCGGGTGGCGACCGCACGTCGACCACCAGCGCGCACCGAAAGGAAACCTTGCCGTGGCTGATTCACCACGCGACGCCGAACGCCCCCGCAACGAGCCCGACCCCGGTGACCCGGACGCACCCACCGCGATCACCCCCACCTTCACCCGCCCAGCGCAGGCGACCGGAAACCCCGCGGGACCCACCCACGTCGACCCTGACGAACCCACCACGGCCACACCCACGACCTCGAACCCCTGGACGGCGGCGAACACCACCGCCGTGGACCCCCACGCCCCCACCGGCCTGGCTCCCGTGCAGCCGCGCACGAATCACGCTGCCTACCAACCCTCCTCGGAACCGCAGCAGAGCTACCCGTGGCCGCCGAACCCGCCGACACCAACCGTGGCCCCTGCACCGAGCCAGCCGGCGCCGGCTCCCGCTGCTCCCCCGGCCTCGACCGCCCCGCCGCCCGCCGCCACGGCGCCCACGGCCCCGCCGTCTCAGCCATGGGCCGCCCCACCGGCGCCGGGCTGGCCACCCCAACCAGGGCCGCAGCAGTTCTACCCGGGGCCGCCCCCCATGCCGATCCCGCCGACCCGGCCCGTGTGGCGGCGCCGACCCGTGATCGTGGCCGCAGCCGCCGCCGTGGTGGTCGCGCTCGTCGTCGCTGTTGCTCTGTTCACCGGCTCGGGCTCTGACGGGGGTACCGCTGGCGGTGGTGACACCCCGACGACTGCGGCCGATACGGTCACGGCCTACCTGCAGGCCCTCAGCGACGGTGATGCCGAAAAGGCCCTGTCCTTCGGCAAATCCGAACCCTCCAGCAAGGACTTGCTCACCGACGACATCCTGCGGAAGCAGATCGCGAAAGAACCCATCACCAACATCCGTGTCCTGGACAAGGGCGACGAGAAGTCGCCGCTGCGGATGGGGACGGTCAAGGTCGCCGCCGATTTCGGTGGGAAGACCTCCGAGGCCGATGTTCGGCTCACCAAGGTCGACGACACCTGGAAACTCGACAACGCTTTCGTCCGCATTGCTCTGCGGAACGTCTCCGGGGATGAAGGGGCGGACTCCACTCTGACCCTGTTCGGGGAACCTCTCAAAGATAAAGAATCAGTCAACGTGTTCCCCGGCTACCAGCAGGTGGGCAGCACCAACGACTACCTCAAGGTGAGCCAGCTCGACGACGCCGCCCCCTTGCAAGCGCTGAGCTTCGCCGGAACATCATTCCTGCAAGTGAAATTCGATCTCAACGACAATGGTCTGCAGGCCGTGCAGAGCGCGGTCAGCGACGCGTTCGCCGCCTGCGAACGCTCCCATGCACTCAACCCGCCCGGCTGCCCCTACCAGATGGACCGCACCGACGCCGTGGAGGGCACCGTCAACTGGGGGCCCGCCGACATCAGCCAGGTCAAGATGGGCATCTTCTCCGAATATTCGATGACGGTCACGGTCGACGGGCCGGTCAACATGCCCGTCACGTACCAGGCTCTCGACGGCGGAACTGGGAACGACAGCAGGAAAAGGGTGTTCTTCGGTGTCGTGGATTTGACCAAGAAGCCGCCGGCGCTGAAATTGAAGTGACAGCCGCGATGTCATCACCTCAGAGCACCCACCATCTTGTGGATGGTCCACGTCAGGAGCGAGAGTCCATGTGGGACAGCACAACCCGCAGAACAGTCCCGCTGATCGCCGCTGTCTGCGTCGCCCTGATGACCGGGTGCGCCACCACCACCGCGGGTACGGCCACCACCGCCGACCAAGCTCCCGACGGTGGCGCGATCGTGGCGCTCATGGACACCGGTGACTACGCCACCGCAGCGAGCCGACCGTTCGGCACCGCCGGTGACAACTCGTACTCCGGTGCCCTGCTCGAGGCGCACCGCATCGCCGACTACACCGTGGGCCCCTGGCAGATCGACGCCGAGATCAACACGCTGCCCGCCCCGGTGAATCTGTCGCTGGTCGGTCCGATCGCCTCGACCGACGACATGACAACCAACCACATCTTCGATCCCCCGGTCGCCGCTGCCGCCGGCGCCAATGGATTCGTCAGCGGCTTCGCCACCGTACGGACAACCCCGCCGGCAGCCAAACAGCAGCGCAGCCTGCAGAACGTCGTTCTGCGCTTCCCCGATCCCGGCGCCGCTACCGCAGCCGCCACACAGATGGCCGCCACGTTCACCCCCTGGGCAGGCTCAACACCGCCACAACCCGTGGCGCTGACCGGGCTGCCCGAGACGATCGCCGTCACCTTCACCATGCCCGATCAGGGGCAGCGGGTGGTCGGTTTCACTCCCCACGGTGCCTACGTGTTCTACACCGTCGTCCAAGTCAGCGACTACCTCCTCGGAGCAGATGCAGGAAACCTGTCTAGAGGAATCATCGATCTGCAGAAGAAGTGGATCGACCAGTTCACCGCAACCGACCTGCCTGCACTGAAGGACCTGCCGCTGGACCCGACCGGGCAGCTGCTCGCCAAAACCCTGGTCGCGCCGGACAATCGGGCCCCGTTCCTGCAGGGTATCTGGAAACCGCGGGGCTGGCTGCACTTCGCCCTCGACCCGGTCAAAACCGTATCCCTGTTCAGCACTGCCGGCGTGGACCAGGTGGCCCAACGCCTCACCACCGTGTATCAAGCCGCCAACCCCGATGGCGCGGTGCGGGTCGCTGACGGACTCGCCGAGCAGATTGGTAGTTTCGCCACCGTGCATGGTATCGACGGTGTCCGCGGACTCCCCGCAGCGAAGTGTTACCAGCGCACCGTGGGACTGTTGCCGGCGACCGCGCCGATCACCTGGCAGCGGGTGCAGTGGGCATTCAGCTGCGTGGCCACCGTCGACCGCTACGCCTACACCGCGTTCTCCACCACCGCCGACGATGCCCGCCAACAGATGGGCGCTCAGTACCGAATCCTGGCCGGTCAGTAGGCGATTGGTGACACTGCAACCAGGGGCCATCGTTGGTGGCTACACCATCGAAACCATCTTGGGCTCCGGCGGGATGGGCACCGTGTATCGCGCTCGGCACCCCACCCTGCCCCGCAGTGACGCCCTCAAGGTGCTCTCCGCCGAGCTGTCGCGCGACGAGCACTTCCGGTCGCGGTTCGAGCGGGAAGCCGAACTGGCCGCCACCCTCGATCACCCCAACATCGTCACCGTCTACAACCGCGGAGACACCGACGGTCAGCTATGGATCGCGATGCAGTACGTCGCCGGCAGCGACGCCGAAAAGGAACTCGCCGCGGGCCGGATGACGCCGCGCCGCGCGGTGCACATCATCGGCGAGGTCGCCGGCGCCCTGGACTACGCCCACCGCCGCCAGCTGCTGCACCGTGACGCCAAACCCGCCAACTTCCTCCTTGCACCCCATGACGAGCGAATCTTCCTCGCCGACTTCGGTATTGCCCGCGCCCTCGACGACGCGGTGAACCTCACCCAAACCGGCATGGTGATGGCGAGCATCGCCTACGCCGCACCTGAGAGCCTCGCCGGCGAGACCGTCGACCACCGCGCCGACATCTACTCACTGGGCTGCTCGCTGTATCGCCTGCTGACCGGGCAAGCGCCTTTCGCCCGCCCCGGCGGCATGGCCGCGGTCGCTGCCGCGCACCTCATGGACCCCCCGCCGCGGCCCACCGACGCCGTACCCAGCCTGCCCACCGCCCTGGACGCCGTCATTGCCCGCGCCATGGCCAAAGAACCCGCGCAACGATTTCAGAGTGCTGGAGAGCTGGCCGCCGCCGCGCACCGCGCCCTCGATGACAGCACCGACGCCGTTGCGATCACCACCACCCCCACACCAGCAGCGCTCGGACCGCCCGACCGCACACCCCCGCACTGGCCCACCCAGCCCAGCCCGCTCACCCGCTCGACGGGGCCTGCGCCACAGCACTCGCAGCCGTGGCTCAGCAGCCCGTACACGTTCGTCGACCTACCCGCTCCGACACCACGGCGGCGCCGCCGCCGCACCCTCATCGCGGCGGTCCTGGCCGCCGTCGTCGTGCTTGTTGCCGGTGCTGTCACCTTCTGGGCGTGGCCCCGCGACACCGCCACCGCCTACACGCCGCAAACCTTCATCCACGAACACGGACAAACCACGCTCACCGAGGCGCCCGGCACGGTCGTCGCCGCCGGCCCCGGAGACGCCGACGCCGTCTTATCCCTGAGCGTGCAACCCGCCGCGATCGTCTCCCCCGCCGGCCCCGCACCCTCGTATCTGACCGACCGCATCACCGGCGATGTCCGCGTTCTCGACACCGCAGATCCCGCGGCGATCGCCGCCACCCGCCCCGACCTCATCATCGACACCGCGACCATGAATGCACCCACCTACCAAGACCTGTCGAACATCGCCACCACCATCACCCGACCGCAAAACGCCAACGACTGGACTTGGCAGACCCAAATCGAGTGGATCGCACGCATCCTCGGCCGCGGCGACCAAGCCAAACAACTCATCGACCAGGCCACCACCAGTCAAGCCGAGCTGCGCACCAGCCACCCCGCATTCGACGGCAAAAGCGTCCAGGCAGTCCTCGTCACCGACGATGGCGTCCAAGTCGCCTCCGCCACATCCCCCAGCGCCCTATACCTGCAAGGCCTCGGCTTCCGCTACGCCGACCAACCCGCCACCACCGGAACCGACAACCTACTCGCTGTCCCTGATCCGGCCCAGCTGAACAACCCACCCACCGACGTCCGTCTCGTACTGCGCCGCGACCGCGCAGCCGGCGGCGGCAGCTACAACGGCCTATCCGAGCCCTTCACCCAATACACCGGCACTACCATCATCGTCGACGATCCCGCCACCATCGACGCACTCCTCACCCCCGGCTACGCTGCCACCAGCTACCTCAACACCACCCTCGTCGACGCCCTCACCCGCCAGATCCGCTAAGAAAGCTATTTCGCTAGAGGCGGTGCTCTACCTCTCCCGGCTAAATAGGATCGGAATGCCGGGCCAGGTACGAGAGTCTGTCCGCGGCGGTCGCGGGACCGGAAATTTGGGGAGGTCGAGATGGCGCAGCTGGAGATTGATACCGCCGTTGTGACCCGTACAGCCGCTGCGGTCTCTGGCGCGGCCTCTGGCGGTTCCTCGCAGGGAATCACCGTGACGACGCCGGCCTCGGACCCGGTGTCGGCAGCGGTCACCGAAACGCTGCAGGCACGGTGCGCCGCGATCACCGGGTACAGCAACTTCGCTCAGGTCATCACCGAAGCTCGCGGGTCAATGTTGGCCAGCAGCGCGGGCACCTATGACGAGCAGGAGCAGCTCAACGCGGCCAGCCTGGGCTCGGCCGGCGGTGACTCCGCTGCCCCGGCCAGCGCCGCGCCGCCGGTACCGAACCTGTCGACACCGACGATTCGCGCGGTCACCGCACCGCAGCTCGGCGCTTCCCCGACCAACGGCAAGGACATTGCCAGGCTGCTCCACGGCGGCCCGGGCCCTGCCGGGCTCTACAGTGCCGCCCAGCAGATGCGCAGCCATGCCAGCGAGTTGCAGGACGCCGCCCGACAGCTTCGAAGAGGTAGCACCGCCATCTCAGCCGATTGGCGATCAGGTGCCGGTGATCAAGCGTCGCAACGAATTGACGAACTCAGCCAGTGGTATGAGCGACACGGCGAACACGCCACCGCCACAGCTACCGCTCTGGAAACCCTTGCTGACAACTACGCGCGGGCCCGGGCGAACACACCTAAGCCCGAGGAGTTCGAGGACACCGAGCAGCGGCTGAAACGGGCCGCGCAGGCGAATGCGAACCCGGCCAATATGGGGCGCTACGCCCCCGTGGTGGCGGCGCTGCAGACCGAACTCGGTGGCCTGCACGCCAAAGCCACCACGCAATACGCCGACTACGCGCGCAGCGCCGGCAACCCCTCACTCGTCGGTGCGCCGTTGGAGCCCCCACCCCGCCCGGGCACAGGCGGCATCCATGCCCTCGATGCGCCGCTGTCGCCGGCCCCCGGTGATATCGGTGGAGAAGATGGCGGGGTGCCGGACTCCAGTCACGGACTGGTCGATCCCCATAACCCATTCATCGGCGATGAACGTTTTGGCCAGTGGCGGAACTACACGCCACCCCCTTATGTTGGATCGCAACCGCCGCCTCCCCCTGCTGAACACTTCGATCTGACAGATCAGCCGCTGAAGACCGGCGGTCCTTCCGGCTTCTACACGCCGGGCCAAAATTGGGTTACTCCAGATCAGCAACCCGCGTTTTCCCAGGCAGAGCAGTATCGGTTCCGCATGTCAGGGATGGACGGGACCACCTACACACGCGTCGTCACAGTGGATGGACAGCCGCAGCTCCAACGGTGGTTCGCATACACCTACGACTCGCAGAAGTGGACTCAGACGAATCTGAATTTGCCCGTGTGGGCGCGTACAGCGCCTGACCCGATTGGCGGCGTGTTGGGGGGCACGGCGTCGGACCCGATCGGTGCGAGCTTGCCATCAATGGGTCCCTGGCAGCCCACCAGTCCTGCGCAGATCGCTGTACTGTCGGCAGCCAATCCCGGTGTCACCTATTACATCCCGGACGGATGCGGCGGCCAGTTCACTTTCCAGAGCGGAGTACCGATCGGCGGTACTGCTCCTGCACCCAGCCCCCCATCGATGACGGCGCCGCGATGAACGCCGCTAATGATCGACTCCATTTCGCGTTGTCGGGCGTACCAAAGGTCGGCCCTCTGTTCAGAGGGTGCAGGCGAGAGCCTGGCAATGGTGCGAACACGCCGAAGGCGCGACTGCGGTCGGGCCGCTTCTGCACAGCTCCCTGCCGGCCTTCCTGCTACCCATTTCGCGCACCGCCATAATCGGATGTACTTGCTGTTGCCTGCTTTACGCTCTCGTCGGCGCCTCTGAGAGCATGGCCGCCGGATCATCTGCGCGACCGCAGCGAGTGAGGGAGAGCCGCCGAACGGCGCGTTCCCTCGCGCCCGTATCTGCATCCTGGATCAGAGTCTTATCGTGGGGGTTTACTTCGCCAGCAGCGTGCGCGTGGGGCTCAGCGTCGGCCTCGCACTTGCACAGTGGAGAGGTCTACGAGATGGGAAGGACGACGGTATGCATGCGGGGGACAGTGCCGCCGACGGTCCACGCGACGGAGACACCGAACCGTTGCACATCATTGATCGTCCACCAGAAGCTCCGAGAGACGCCCCGCTGACTGCGCTCATCGAATGTCCCCGGGCGTGCTCAACGAAATTCCCCACCTGATGGCTGGGTCAGTGTATCGGTTGACGGGTGCCGGTGGTGGCTCGGCGGAGGGTGTCTGTGGCGGCGTGGTGGTCGCGTAGGCGGTAGGACTCGCCGTCGAGGTTGATGACTATAGATCGGTGCAGGAGCCTGTCGAGCATGGCGGCCGCGACGGTGGTGTCGCCGAGGATGTCGCCCCAGGCGCCGACGCCGCGGTTGGTGGTGATCACGATGCTTGTCTTCAGATAGCGTTGGGAGACAACCTGAAACAGCGCCGAGGCCGCCTCGGCAGGTAATGGCAGGTATCCCAGTTCGTCGATCACCAGGAGCGTGGGGCCGGCGAAGAAGCGCATGGTGGTGGCCCACCGTCCCTCGATGGCAGCGCGGTGGCAGCGGGCGGCCAGGTCGGCGGCGGTGGTGAAGTAGGTTCGATACCCGGCATGCGCTGCGGCCCTCGCCAATCCGACCGACAGGTGTGTCTTGCCGGTGCCGGGCGGTCCGATGAGCAGGATGTTGGTTGCCGTCTCGAGGTAGCGGCAGGTTCCCAGCTCCTCGATCAAGGGGCGGTCGATCCCTGCGGCGGCGTCGACGTCGAAGTCGGCCAGCGTGGCCGGGGTCGGCAGGCAGGCGAACCGCAACCGGCCCGCGAGGCGGCGGGCGGTGCTGGCGTCGACTTCGGCAGCCAGGAGCCGCTCCAGCGCGACGGTCAGAGACAGGCCTTCGGCGGTGGCCTGGTCCAGCACGCTCGGGAGTGCTTCGGCGGCGGCGTGCAGTTTGAGTTCGGCCAGGTGCGAGCGCAGCTGCTGATATCGGCTGGCCACCGTCGACGGTGGCTCGCTCGAGGTGGTGGTCTTCGGGGTGCGTGCGGTGGGGGTCATTGGACGGTCCTGTTCTGGGCGGCCCGCTCGTAGGCGGAGAGGTCGACGACAGTGGAATCGTTTGAATGCGTTTGGGATCGACTAGAGGTCGAGGCGTGGTTGTGCATCTGGAGTAGTTGTGCGGCAGCGGCTTTCGCTTGAGCCCCCGGCGGGATACGTTCCTTGCGGCGATGCGGGCGCTCGGTGGTGGCCGTGGTCATCGCCGCGGTGTCCAGGGCGATGACGTGTCCGCTGTCGCGGACCATCACCCCGAGCCCGTCAGCGGCCAGGCGGTGCCGGGCGATGACGATGCCACCGGTGGTGGCGATGTCGAGGTACTCCCCGCCCACGGAATGAGACACCCGCACCTGGGCTGCGGCCAGCTCCGGTGGCACCGAGTAGCGGTTGCCGCGGTAGGACACCAACGCCTGGCGAGAAGCCGTGCGGGTTTCGGTGATGATCACCGGATACGGCCGGGCCGGCAGCGGGCAGAGCTGTTCGGCCTTGGCGACCACGGCGACCGAGGAGCGGCCGTCAGCGGTGGCCCGCAGACGGGTGTCGCCACGCACGCGGGCGAAGCGATCCACACTGACCTGTGCTTGTTCGACGGTCATCTCATCGGCCAGGGTGCGCCACCAGCGCTGTGCCGCTGTGTGATTGATCTTCTCCACCACGCCCTTGCGGTTACCGCGCCGTGGCGGGCAGATCGCTACCGAGACGCCGTAGTGTTTGGCCACCCCGGCGAACGTCGCGGTGACACGGCCCGAGCCCGGGTCGCACACGGTGGCCATCCGGTCGAACCGCCAACAGCGAGTCACCCCGCCCAGGCCACGGGTCACGCGGTCGAGTGCGGCGATGAGGTGCGGTTGATCTTCTGAGGGTGACAACGCCGCCCGCCACTTGCCGGAATGGGCCAGCGACCCGACCAACAGGTGGGCGGTCTTGCCCCATCCCCAGGATTCGGGTGGTCCGGGCAATTCCAGCCAATCCCATTGGGTTTCATCACCGGGTGGATGCTCGATGACCGCGTTGGGGCGCTCAGTGGCCGTCCGGCAGGCAGCACACGTCGGTCGTAGATTTCGGGCCCGGATGTTGCGGGTCAGGCTCTGATAGGACAGCTCGAACCCGAGTGCCTCCAGTTCGTCGAACAATGTGCGGGCCCACAGGTGCGGGTCCTCGATCAGCCGGGCGGTGACGTAGTCGACGAACGGGTCGAACGGATCCGGTGACGGCCGGGCCCGCACTCCCGGCGTGGCGTCACCGGCCAAATACTTGCGGACCGTCTTGCGGTCATGGCCGGTGTGGCGGGCGATCGCTGAGATCGACCAACCGCGTTTGCGTAGGGCGTGTACTTCCATGTCGTTCTCCCATGTGAGCATGAGAAAGCGGGCCTCCTTCGAGTGGAGCTGTCGGCGTCAGACACCAGCAGCATCGAGGGAGGCCCGCCCTTCTCGGCGGAGCCACACGGGTGGGGAATTTCGATGAGCGTCAGTGGGGAAATTCAGCGAGCGCGGTCACCGCTTCGGCCTTTGACAAATCTTGCCTTCGACTTCGATCGAACGTCCCGCTCGTCCCGCCCTCGGACGCGTCTCGCGCGCCCCGGCGCGGTGCCAAAGCTCGTGAGCAAGCGTGCCGCGATTGGGGCGGCATTGGTGGTTGCCGTGGTGGCCATCGCCGCTTCGTGGTTGTGGCCTCGAGGCCTCGCGCCTAGCGCACCGCCTCCGGCTGCCGACGATGCGGCTCAGCTGCGCACGTTGGTGCCGGCCGGCCTCAGCGCGTCCTGCCAGCCGGAGGTGGCCGCTTCCCCGGCGGTCTCGCAGCTCAAGTGCACCAACGAACACGACCCTTCAGGCCCGGCTTCGGCAAGATTCATGCTTGCCAAGGACGCGGACGATTTGCCCGAGCTGTTGCGTCGCAATGTGGAGGACGCACAAATCGTGGTGTGCCCGAACAACATGCAGTCACCCGGCCCGTGGCGGCGTAACGCGGCGCCATCTGAGATTGCCGGCACTTTGATCTGCGCGGTCCACGGCAACCGGTCGTTGATTGCGTGGTCGACCGCTGCCCACAATCTGGTCAGCGTGGCAGAAGGTGATGCGCAGGGGCCTTCGCTGACGCAGCTATACACGTGGTGGACGGTGAACTCCTAAAGGAGGTCCGCGGCAGTTTGGTCGCAACACCCACTAGTTCGGGCTAACGAAGTTGATCGGCATGACGGCCGAGTGAACGGAGAACCGCGCACCACGTCGGCGTACTTCAGATCGCGGTCCGCGACGTCGCTTTGGGGCGCGGAGAGAAAAGGTGAGTAGGCCAGCAAACGGCAAGGGGCCTCAGTGGAAGCATGTTGCCGATCAGAATTGTCGCTAGGAGGCGGCGCGCTCGATTTCGGGGCTAAGCGATCTGTCGCGGAGCAGTTGCGGCACACTCACTCCCCGATGGGTCGCCGCGTCTTGCAGTAACGCCAGCTGGGCATCGGTGAACCGCACGAAGACGCCCTTGGTCAACTGGCGGGTTTCGCTTCCGCTCATACCACTCATGGCACCCTTCCCGGTCTGTCTCACGTCATGGCCAGCGCCGTGCGATGTCGTTAGTTTACGACATCCATGTCGCTATCGTGTGCTAAGTGGCCGGCACTAATAGCAGCGTGTCGTTCCCAATGTCGTTAACTAGGAGCATAATGCCCCTAAGGCCGTCAACGCGCTGAGAGCAGGATGAGTCCGTCCAAACAGCCGCCACCAGGAGTGGAGACGGAACCGCAGGGAGATGTGGTTCCGTTGCAGGAGGCTGCCTCAAAATTGGGGAAAGACCCGCGAACGCTGATCAAGGCGATCACTGCGGGCCACCTGCGCGGTGGGGCGATGCCGCGGCCGGAGCGGCTGCGTTGGTATGTCTACGCAAGTGAGCTTCCGCCGACCCCCGGTTCGCCGAAGGCTCCCGTCGTCGCCGACCGTCAGGTACAAGACCTTCAAGCGCAAATCGTGTCGCTGCAGGAGGCTAACCGGTTGCTGATCGCTGCTCAGCAGGATTTACTTCAGGCAGGCAGTGCGGGAAACGAAACGGCTGAGCATTATCGGCGCGTCGCTGAGCGGTATCTGGACGCGTTGAGTCAGTTCAATACGCCTGGCCATCTTGGCGATCTCGCGGATCTGTAGGCGTTACCGGCCAGAATCGGCCAGCAAGTCACGCAGACGTTGAACGCCGTCGGGGCCTAAGTAGGTGCGCAATGCATTGGCCAGCAATTCGGGTTTGGCCGAGAAATCAGCGATGGCCGAGGAGAGCACTCGGGATCGGCTGGGAGGTCGTTTGTCGGTGCCATTGCCCTCCCCCGCTGCGTTCCGGTCAAGGGCCGCCTGCCAGCGGGTCACTTGTTCTTCGAGTGGAACACGGGCGAGTTGACGTGCCTCCCTTACCGCGAGTTCACCGCGGCGGAGGGCGGTCTGAAGCTCGGGGGCGAGATGCAACAGGGCGCGGCGCTGAGAGATCCACCCGGCAGACTTTCGCAGTCGGTCGGCCGCCACGTCGGCGTACCCGCATTCCGCGACGAGCGCTTCGACGGCGCGAGCCTCTTCGATGACGTCGAAGTCCTGCCGGTCGACGTTCTCGGCGATACTCGCGGCAATCAGCGTGACGCGGTCGCGGGCGATGGTGTCGTTGACGACGATGGCAAGGTCGCTGCGCCCGTATTTGTGCGCTGCAGCAAGCCGGCGACATCCGTTGATGACGACGTAGCGGGTGGCAATAGCGTCGTCGGGATAGAGGTTGAGGTAGGCCTCGCGGGTCACCACGGTGGCGGGCTGCAGTTGGATATCTGCGATGGATGCGAGGTCGGCGAGATCGCCGAGCTCCTCCCGCGGGTTGCGGGGGTTGGCGATGAGATCGGTCAGCGCGGCGGTGCGAGCGGTGGCGTCCTCCCGTTGGTGCTGGCCATTCTCGACTGGAGATCTGTCGCCGACGACGGTGTGGAGCTCGGCGAGGTTGACACGTTGTCCTCGGGCCATCAGCGGGTTCCTCCGACGTTGAGTTCTAGCGCGAATTTGTAAAAGTCTTCGCGTGCTTGCAGCGCGACCCGGTTGGCGGGGTATTCGGTGACGACTTGTCCTTCGGCGCTGGCGCGCACGTGAAGTTTGTAGTGCCGAATGACGGTGTTGGCCAGCGGCCAGCCGTTGGCTTTGACGAACTCTCTGGTCTGATTGAGATCGAAGGTTCCGTCGCGGGGGTCCCAGTTGTTGATGACGACGATGTAGCGCAATCCGCGGGGCTGGACGACTTTACCGATGGTGCGCGCGGTTGGGTCGAAGCTCAACGGTTCGGGCTCGATGGGCACGATGACTTGATCGGCCATGTCCAGGACGGCGCGCAGAACGTCGGCGGCGGGCCCGCGGCCCAGGGGGTCGCCACCGCGGCTGTCTCCGTCGAGGTCGATCCATCCGGGGGTGTCGACGTAGACGTGTTGGATGCCGGGCAGATCTTTGATCTTGGCGAGATTGTCTAGGTCGTCGTGGGCCTGGGCAATGTGGAACGGCAGGTCGTTCATTCTCGATGCCCACCAGACCGCGGAGCCCTGGGGGTCAACCGACAGCGCAAGAACGGGTGAACTCGCGTTAGGGTCGTCGCCGCGGTTGAGGACATCGGCGGTCACGGCGGCCAGGTTGACCGACAGGGTGCTCTTGCCGACGCCGCCCTTTTGATTGAGCAGGACATGGATAGCCATGAATGGCCCTTCCGTATGCTTCCCCCGCACAGCGGAGTACTTCGGATCAGACGCGGTTTACCTTACGGCCACGCCGGGCAGTTCTACGCTCGCGACACGCCTCGTCTACCCCTGCTCACGTTGGGCAGCCCCATCGTCGGAGCGCGTACCGCTACTGGGGAGCTGGCGGCAGCATCTCGAGAGTTCGCTTTACCGCGGTAAAGCGAGAGCACGTATCCCCCGCCGATGCGGTCCGCGCCGCCGTTCGCGGCATACGCCCTAATCGGGCCTAGCTCCGCCGATTCCGATCAGCTAGGGCTGAGACTTACCGTCGATTTACCGCGGTAAATCGTCACCTGACGTTTTGGCGGTTGGTATCTGTGCGCTCGCGGTGACGGGGCCGCTCTCGCGCGAGCGCGTTCGCATGGCACCGGCCAGCGGCTGCGGCCCGTCCCTGAGGAGATGATGTCAACAAGGATGCAGCCGGGTTCGTGTGCACTCGGCACCGAACCGGTTGAGGCTCTCCGCAGTGTTTTTGCTGTTCCAAGTACGGGCGAAGCGTCGCAGGGTGAACTGGGCGGGAGCGCTACTCCCCCGCCGCACGCATTGTGTGTTCGCTATGCGAGCACGCGTCACTAGCTTTCGTTAGACCTTATGGAATGCCGGACCGGCGAGATAACGCGCTGGTGGTCTCGAGCAAGGAAGCACAGTCGGCACTTCGCTCGCTGTCGCAAAGAGGATCCGACCCGGACCGGCAGCGCCCGGTGGGGCCATTCCGATGAGAGCGAGTTGTGCGCCGTCGGAGAGTGAGGCAATTCTGTATTTATTCGGCGTAGACGATGCGATGAAGTGCATCCACACCGCGGGGTACTCACCCGCAAATTGGGTTCACCTGCATTATCCGGGCTTACGCCGGATGACAGGCCGGATAGTCACCCGGTGTTGTCCCGGGCTTGCGACGAGGCTACGACGGCTAAGTTGCCGGATTATTGGCGGGTGTCGAACCGGCAATTTGACGACTAAGAAGGCGGCTAAGTGACGGCAAGTGACACGGTCGAGTGCCGTGTTAAAAACGTACGGGCGCACGTTCGTAAGGCGGGATGGATGCAAGGACGTGGGTTCACAAGCACATTCGATCGTTCTCCCGGACTAGTGTTTGATCGACTACCGATCCGGTAGACAGTCCGTTCTTTAACTCGTCGAACGCACGGGTTCACGCAACGTCTCACGTCGGTGTGGCGCGGCGAGCACACCTCCGTTGTTACGCCCGGAGGTAATGGTGGTTGCCGGGCCGTCTGCACCGCTGCGCAGACGTCCGGTTCACCGCAATCCCACTCGTCCCAGCAGACACTCTGATCACAGTTCGGTATCGCGGGGGTGTGGCGGGCCGACTGTGGGGGCTCATCGTCATACCGTCACCGGTATGACGATGAACGGTCAGGCGCGCGTGGTCCTGGTGGCCAATCAGAAGGGTGGTGTCGGAAAGTCAACCACCGTGGCGGCCATTGCTGAGATGATCGCGGCCGCCGGCAAGCGTGGACGCCGGGTCCTCGTCGTCGACGGCGACCCGCAGGCCAATGTCACCGTCGAGGACTTGGGCGTCGATGGAGACGGCGGTCAGTCTTTAGCGCAGACCCTGCAGTTCGGGGCCCCACTGACGCCAGTGCGCGACGTCCGGCCCAATCTCGACGTCATCGCCGGCGGCCCGCATCTCGCGGTGGCCGGTGCCACCGCCCAGGTGATGGCCGAGAATGGCATCAACATGGCGGCCAACCTGGAGGCGCAGCTGAGTCTGTTGAGCGACTCCGAGGGTTACGACTTGGTGGTCATAGATTCAGGCCCCGGTGACGTCCCGCTTTTGGACACCTATCTGTCGGTCGCGAATTATCTACTGATTCCGACCCGCGATGACCAGGCGAGCCTGGGTGGGGTAGCGCGATTGGCGAAGCGGTTCTGGCATGCCCGTAAGAGGGGCTCGTCGATTCAACTGTTGGGCGTGCTGCTTTTCGACGTCAATCCCCGCGCGACGAAACGCAACGAGGACGTTTTCGCGCAGGTCAACGAGATGCTTGCGGGCAGCGGCACGACGCCTTTCGACATCACGATCCGGTCGGCTCCTGCTGCCGCGGTGGATATGCGGACTTTGCACAAGACGGCGGGGGAGTTGGTGGCGCTTGCTCACGATGAGCGACGCAGCCGCATCGCGAAGTTGCGGGGCAAAGAGAGTCCGACGCGGGCGATGTGGTCGAGCGACCCCAGCGGGCTGGCGGCTGACTATCAGGAGCTGGTGCGCCAGATCATCGGCAGGTTGAGACGTTTCGAGGCGCCGGTGCAGGAGCGGGTCGGATGAGCTCCTCGAGACCAAAGGCAAAACCGGTTTTCGATCCCTCCGCGCTCGATGACGATCTGGACGAGATGTGGCCCGCGGCACCAGCGAGACCGCCCGCCCGTCCCGTCGAGGTGTCCCGCCCTGCGCCCCCGGAGGCGGCTGCCGTGCCGGAGGAGACGTCGTCGCATGTCAAGCCGGCGCAAGCTTCTAGGGTTCCGGAGCCAGGCAGGTCGCCGTCGCCGCCGGCTTCTAGCGGCGACGCTCGACGTCCTGGGCGTCGACTGAATTCTGTCACTGTGACAGCAGCGGGCCCGGCGAAACGTGTACGTCCACCGGAGGTGCTGCTCTCCTCAGAAGTGTATGACGAGCTGTACCGGGTTCAGATCGCGGAGAAGAAGACGCGGCGTGGTTTGGCGCGCACGATGGGCGCGATCGTCCTGGATGCCATCGAAGCGCATGCGGCTCGGTTGGCTACAACGTGGACGAACCAGCAGCCGGCGTCGGTGGGGGAGGGGCAGCTGTTTGAGCGGCCGTCGTCGAATGCGGTGCCGCGTCGTCGTCGCCACGTGACCGCGCCGCGAACCGTGGTGCTCTCGGGTGTGACGCCGGCGAACGCGCGGCGGCTCGATGATCTTGTCGCCACTTGGGAGGCCGGGACGCGCAGCGCACTGGTCGAACAGGCGCTGCGGTATGAGTTTCACCTGCTCTGCGCCGACAACTGACGAGTTGGCTTTACCGCGGTAAACCGGACGCCGGGGTACCGGGTTCCTCAGCCCGCGCGCGTGCGCTTCCGACCAATCGCGACATGAGATCAAGTCGACGCGATCCAAAACGCGGCGTCGTTGATCTCGTGCGCTTCCGGGCGCTCTGATGAGGCGAAAACGCTGGGATCGCGCAGACCACCGCGGGCATCAAGAAGGAGACGATGCTTCTGCCGCCACAGCATCGGTGTGGCGGCAGCGTCGGACACTGAGTCCAGGCGGTACCCGAGGTGGTAGATCATTTGAGAATCCATGCGCTGCAAAGTTATTGCGCATTCCTGACATACAGCGAACAGTGTCGAGGCATCGCCATCGCCGCGGCGGGGAACCCGGGAGATGACCGCGTCGGCCGTGAGGTGGCAGCCGGTGGCCATGATTTCGCAATACCCCTCGGAGCGGGCGAACACCAAGGTGCGTGGCCGCATACGGAAGGCAGCGCCGCTCTGCACGCCGGCGGGGAATACCGCGGAACGACGCGGTTCCCTAGGCGGGGGAGGGGGGTCATGCTCCGGTGCCACCGGAGGATCATCCGCAGCTACCTCGTCGAGCAGGGCCGCGGCGGCGGCGAAGCGGCCGTCGATCCAGATGCCGGCCCACATGCCCCAGGACGGTCGGCACTCCAGGGCCAGTTGTGCGCAGCTGCGGCGCAACGGGCACGCTAAACACGTTGCGAGAGCCTGCATTCGGCGAGAGCGGCAGAACCATTGATCCGGGTCGAGGTGACAGGGGGGTGGCTCGGTGATCGAGGTGTTGCGTCTCGACGGCGGCGACGTCATGTCAGTTCGCTGGGATGCCACGGATCTCGTCGACCCGGGTGCGGCGTTCCTCGTGCGCGAGGCGGTCGGCTTCAGCGCGACGCTGTAGAGCTCGTTGCGCGGCTTGTCGGGCGATATCGAGCGCTGCTCGGCGGCCCGATCCGCTTAGCGCCGCTCGGGCCGCTTGGCGTGCCCGCAGGGCTGCGTCTCGTTCGGCGAACTGGGCCGCAATGCGCTTGCGCGTCAAGGTGAACTCGGCAGCTTCGCGGGCTTCCTCGAGGGCTGAGGGTCGTTCGGCCGGGTTTCCATGAGCTGCAAGGATGGCGCCCAGCAGGCCGATTGGCTTGTGCGGGGCGTCGGGAATCCAATGTCCGGTTCCGATCCAGTCGGTGATGGCCTGGTTGAGGTCCCGCGGCGTCCAGCCGTGCTCGGCGACGGTCGTGAGTAGTCGGGCCCAGGGGGCGCCGGTGCGGTAGCGCCGGGCCCACGGCGGGCTGTGCCGGTCACAGATCCATCGGTTCGCCAGGGTTAGCGCTTGCGGATTAGGTGCTGCGCGACGCGTAGCGGCGCTGCGACCGGCCTTTGGCCGGGTGCTGGTAGTGAGTGAATTCTTAACAGAAGGTGGGTTCTTTAAAAGAGACCCTTCGGGATGGGGTGACAGTCGGTGAAATCTGCTGTCGTGCAACGCCCACACCGATGCCCAGCCGCGACCGCGGTCGCCGACGCGCCAGCTGGCGTAGCGCTCGGCGCGGGTGCGTTGCCTGCCCCGCATCACTTCGGTGGCGACTCCAAGGAGCCGCAGGGCTGTGGAGGCGCGCTGTACGGTGCGTACCGATAGCCCGGTGAGTTGAGCGATGCGTTCATTGGTGGGCCGGCAGTTGCGTCCGGTCCGGTGGTCGGCGAACGATGCCCGCGCTTCGGCCACCGCAACAACAGATTTGAGGCTTACTGGATTGTTGGGCATGACCGGACGTACGTGGGTGTTGTAGCGCAGGCGGTAGGCCGCAGGAACGGTTTCGTGTGCCCAGCGTCGCGCTCGACCGCTCCAGCATGGGATGGCGCCCCATTGCACGTTGACGTCGAGGGCAATACGGGGAAGGCGATCGAAGCAGTGTCCGCTGGCGCGACGGATCCATACCGGCGCGGTGTGGGCCGTGCCCCGGCGGCGCAGCGACGGGCCGGAACCGTGATAGGGACGAGTGGTGACATCGGCGAGGTCACGGTGCGCGGCATATGGACCGTCTGGAATGCGTGCGCTACCGTGGAATGCGTCTTTCAAGACGATTCCCTTCAGCAAGGGGGACTGGCGTGAAAGCAACTGGGTTCGAGCGGCAACTCGAACTTGACGACCCTCGGTCCTTCGGGCCGGGGGTTTCGTCGTTTAGGTGCTTTCCGAGAAGTTATGTAGTTGTGTGGCTGACGATTTCAGCGGTCAGCCTGGGTTGCTGTTGGTTGGGTCTCCTCTCCTGGGTTGAGCCGTTTCCGGCGCGGATATCCGCGGTTGGACGTACGCCGCCCACAGACATCGAACGTTGAGCCGGCACCGCGGATATCCGCGCTTGGGTGTGAGCATGCCGCACGAAGCAGCCGGTGGCGGGGAAGACACGCCGCACCATCTTTCACACAGGTAACAGCGGTCGCGGCTCCTCGCGGCCCCACATGCAGATGCGTGCGCGTCAACGTTGCCCCCGACATCATGTGTGGCACGGAGAGCCACCGTCCGGAGTCGGCATTTCGTGACCGAGCGAGTAACACTGCGCCCCAACATTGGTCGTCGAAGCGGGAGTACTCCTGAGCGCGAGGTGTCGGATCCGGCGGCGCGGCCGCGGTCCTGTCGTGGAAGATGCCGGCGTCCGGCCGGAACACCACTTACGTGGGCTGCATCGGGAAGCACGCCAATCAGGCTGACACGCGGTGACACGCTGTGCACCGCCCCTAGGGCCTCAGTGTGTTCATGTGCACCGCCGCCTTGACTCGCACTGGATTCTTTGGCGCATAGCTGTTGCACCACAGGCGCTGTTGGATGGAGGTCAAGCATCCACATCGATGTGCTGTGGTGGACACCTGTCTTGGAGGAAGCGATCGATGACCGCACTAGACGATGTGAGAACCGTCATCGCCGATGACGATCGAGGAGTCAGTCCACCGCCTGGGGAGCAGATTGACGTACGGGGGCTCGGGTCGGAGGGCGGCGTGCGACTTCGCGGGGTACCGACTCTGGTACGAGCGAGTCGCGCGGTGGCAGTGACTATCACCGCAGGCATCGCCGTGTCGAGTTTCGTCTTGTCTTTTGCGGCGCTGAGCGACCTCGCTCGGCGGACCGGAAGTTGGGCGGACTGGTTACCATACCTGTGGCCTGGAATCGTCGATGGCGCAATCGTTTTGGCGACCATGGGCATCCTGACCACAGCGGCCTATCCCAATCAGCGCAAGAATCGACAATTCTTCTGGTCGATGCTCGCCCTGGGTTCCCTGGTAAGCATCGGCGGCAACGCGCTGCATGCCATTCTCCCGGCGTCGGCGCCTCTGCCGACATGGCTGGCCTTCGCGGTGGCCTGCGTCCCACCCGCAGGAATTCTTGGGTCCACCCACGCCGTGCAGATCCTCTGGCGGTTCAACCCGACACAGGCGCCGGAGCACGCCGCCAGCCCCCACGCCGCCTGGGCGCCCATGACGCCAAGGCACCTCGATCGCGGAGAGCGCTGGTTGGGGATCGCCCGCGAGATTCATCAGCGCGGCAGGTTGACGACACACTCCGAGGACACGTTGACGCAGGCGCTGTGGCGGTTGTTCGAGGTGCGACCGGCGATGTCGTTGCGCGCGATCGGCGAGGAGGTCGGGGTGAGCCATCACGACGTCATTGCCCGCATCCGGCAGACCGCGCTGGAGGTGGTTCGAGATCGCCCCGAATTGGCTCCTATGGCCGTAGCTATCGAGGGTCAGCCGGGCTTAGCGTCGTAGAGAGCGACCGCGCGGCGGTGCTGAGGAAAGGACTTCGCTCGTGACTTTCGGTCTTCCCAGTGTTCCCGACCTCGTCTCGGATCTGCTGGAGCCTGCGGTGGTCAACGTGGCCAAGGTGGTGGGCGCGGTCGGCCGTGTGTTCGGCGACGACGATCCGCCGTCTCAGACCCCGTTGCAGCGCACCAACACTGCGCTCTACGGCCCTGGCGGCGCGCCATCTGCACCGCCCCCGGCGCCGGCACCGCCCGCCGACAGCGCCGGGGGGCTCAACGATGGCGCCACCAGCGCGGGAGATCAACACACGCAGGACACCACGGGCGCGTCGCTGACCGACGAGAAGCTCGCCGCCCTGCTCAAGCAAATCTTTGCGTCCAACCAACAGGCCCGCGACAAGATCAACGCGATCTTGGCCGACGTCCAATCCAAGTCAAAGCAGATTGCGCCGGAGATGGCCGACCCGGCATCGGTCATGGCGTTTCAAAAATTCATGGACGGCAAGTTCGCCGAGATCCAGAAAGTGCTCGGCGACGCCCAGGTTGACGTGAAGACGCAGGCGGCGATTATGGACGCGCTCGGCCAGGAATACCGCACGTCCGGCCCTGCGCCCGGCGAAGGTGGCGGCACGGGGTCGGGAACGGGGTCCGGTTCGGGAGAGTCCGCAGGCGGGGGAGCCGGGGGTGGCGGCGGGGATGCGGCGCCCCCTCCCGCCGATGATTCAGTCCCCTCGACGACGCCTGCCGGCGACAGCGGCTTGACCGATCCCATGGCCGGGATGGGCCCCCTGGGCATGGGCGGGATGGGGATGGACCCGCTGTCGTCGTTGGCCGGGATGGGATCGGCGCTACCGGGGATGCTTGGCGGTCTCGGCGCCGGCGGTTCACCGCTGGACGCCCTAAGCGGCCTCGGCGGCCTGGGATCGGCCCTTCCGGGCTTGGCGTCGCAGTTCTCGGACAAGAGCGCCCCGGACCAGGGCGGCGACGGTGAGAAGTTCTCCGACACGAAGGGCGATTCGAAGACCGAAAAGCCCGACGATCAGTTCACTGACGAGCCGAGCAAGACCGATGACTCGTCGGTAAAGAAAGCAGAGCCGGGCAGCCCCGTTCCCACTGAGCCGACTGTGCAGCCCGCGGTGAACACCTCGCCCGAGGCCGCGGCCCCGGCGGCGGCCCCGGCGGTCGCGCCGCACACGGTCCCCTTGCCCGATGGCACGTCGGTGACCGCTGCGGATGCACAACGTGAGCGTGCGTTGAAGGCAGTGCTCAACGGTTCCTCGGTGAGCGCGGCTTATGGCGATCAGATCCCGCCGGCAGGGTCGCCGGTGATGAATCCGGTCGACCGCAACAGTCTACGGCCGGGGGACTACGCCCAGTTCGAGGCCAAGCCTGCAGTGATGTACATGGGGAATGGGAAAATCTGGCTGGATGGTCAGCTCAAAGAAATTCGTGCGTTGACCCCCTCGGCAGATTTTCTAGGCTGGACGGGACCGCCGGCAGCTGGGGGCGGGACGCAGGCCGCTGTGCCGGCGCCGGCACCCAGCGCCCCGGCATCAGCTTCGGTTACCACGGCGCCGCCGACCGGTAACCCCACGGCGTAGGGGAGTCCGCACGATGCAGTCAGACGCCGAGACCCAGGAACGGACGTATCTGGAGACCTCGCGCTCCGGGGCATTGCTGGTGGAGCTGGACGGCAACGGTGGCGTGGTGCGTGTCCAGCTCGAGCCCGAGGTGAATGCAACGTGGTCAGCCGACACGCTCAGTGAGCGGCTGCTGCACCTTCATCGGCTGGCGATAATGCGAGCCCGCCTGGCGCAGCGGCAGCGTATGAACGAGCTCGGCGCCGACATGCCGCCCGACGACACCTATCCCAGCGAGGTTGAGATCTCGGCCTACCGCGCTCGATATTTGGATTTTTAGGGCACCGCGCAACCGTGTTCACCGGCTTAAGCTGGGCAAACAACCGCTCCGACTGAGAGGACCGCACCGTGGCTGATCGCCTTGTAGTAGACGTCGAGGCGTGGCAAGACCACGCTTCCTGGTGGGACCAGGAGAGCGAGGCCGCCCGCGAGCGCCTGGCCGTCGACCCCGCCACTCTGGAGACGGCGCAGCAGGCCTTCGGCAAGATCGGGTCGTCCACGGTGGGGGCCGCCTATGCGGCGACGCTGGCCGCCCGTGACGAACTCGGTCAGCGGATGAGTGCGAATGCGCAGGCCGTCGCAGCCCACATCCGTCGCAGTGTGCAGACCTATGTGGACCAGGAACGCGACAACCAGCAGATGCTGAGAAGCTGAGCCCTGGGCGTTCATGTCCGACAGCGCACACGCGTTCATCGATCCCGACGGCGTCCGCGCCGCCGGGGCAGCCCTGTCGGGGGCGCCTGCGGCAGCGGCCGCACCACCGCCGGCGGTGACACCGTGCGCGGCGGATTCGACGTCGGTGGGCGTCGCGTCTGCGCTGACGTCGTCGATCACCGAGTTAATTAACGCCACAATGGCTTTGAACGACAAGACGGCGCACGCCGCTGGTCGGCTCGATCAGAACGCCATAACGTACGAGGAGCAGGAACAGGCCAACGCGGCGTCTCTGGCCAACGCGTCCCGAGGGAGTGCGCAGGCCACTCCGGTGCTGGCCGGCCCGACATCAGGCCACGCGCCGACCCTGGCCCCTGTCGCACCCGCCAGTGGGGGAGTCCAACCCACGTCGGGACGAGAGATCGCTGCCCTCCTTCACGGCGGCCCCGGCCCCGAAGCGCTGGAGTCTGCGGCGACGGCGCTGAACACCCACGCCGCCCAGCTCGAGTCGGCGGCGCAGACGGTGCGTTCGGCGCGGTGGAGCAGCGAGCAGAGCTGGGACTCCGCGGCCTCTGCTCGCGCCACCACGCACCTGGCCTCGCTGGAATCGACATACACGCGCCACGCCGATCAGTCGCGGGCGCTTTCCCGAGATGCAGCCGCGCAGGCCAACAACTTTCGTCAGGCACGTGCCAACACCCCCACTCCTGAGCAGTTCGCCGACCTAGAGCAGCGGTTGCGCGCCGCCGCGGCGGCCAATGCCCAAAGCGGCGGCCGTTACACCGCGATGGTGACCAAGCTGCAGACCGATTTGGCCGCCGCACATCAGCAGGCGGTGAGTAGCTACACCACTTACACCAACGGCAGCAAGCTCGACGCCAAGCCGCTGGGTCCCAATGTCGCAAGCACTGCAACAGGTGGTCTTGGGGAAGCGGGAGCTAGTGGGCCGGGGTCGCCGAAGGAGGCGTCAGGTGAAGCTCCCCCGGGGGCCGGCGACCCTGCTACAGCGGGACTTGACGGAGCGGCCGCGGGCGACCCGAGCGGCGGTGATTTCATGCAGACCTTGCTGCCCACCCTCTTTGGTGTCGTGGCGGGAGCCGCTGGTGGCCTCCTGGGAGCCCTCAGCGGTGCTGCGGAGAAGGTCCAGCAGACGGGGACCCAACTCGTCAGCGGCCTCGCCCAGGGCGGAGCGTCGGCGCTACAGGGCATGTCGGCCGGCGAGCCAGAAATGGGTGACCTCTCCTCCGGGGAGGGCGGGGGGCCCGACGATCTCGGACTTGGCGACGGCGGCGGTGGAGCGCAGCCCGGTGACACCCAGCCCGCCTCGGCCGGTGACGGCGCGGGCCTGTCCGCCGCGCCCGCGTCCGCGGCCGCGGCGCCGGCAGTAGCACCCGCACCGACAGTGGGCAGTGCGCCGTCGCCAATCGGCGGCAGCGGCGGAGCGGGAATGGGGGCCCCTATGGGCGGCATGATGCCTCCGATGATGGGTGGCCCCGGCCGCGGCGGCGGCGGTGAGGATGACAAACGGCTCTACGAGGAGAAGCGACTCCGGTTGACCACCCCGCCGAACGCCGAACCTGTCAAGGGCAGGGTCGAGGCACGTGAATCACGCACTGAGAGAAGGGACAAGCAATCGTGACGTTGACTGACGACCAGTACGTCGCCCAGGCCGAGGCCGCGTTAGCCCACATGCGTGCTCGCAACAAGGCATTCCTGGATGCCGTCGACGGCATCGACGTTCCGTCACTGCATGACGATGTGCGCGCTCGTTTCGACAGCAATGGAAACCTGGTGGACCTCGACATCGCTCCCGAGGCGCTGAACGTCTATACCAACGTCGAACTGGAAGAACTCATCACCAGCGTCTTACGAGAGACTCGTAACCAGCTCACCGCGCAAATGCAGGGCCTGTTCGTGAAGTACCTCGTCCCTACCGACCCACAGTTCGACCCGGATGCTCTTGGTGAGCGCTACGTCGCACCACCGCCGCTTGACGCCTGAAACCTCAGGAACGCCGCAGCCAGGAGCAATCACTTTCGTCGAATGCGCTGTCTAGCAACCAGATCGGAATTTTGTGGCAAGCGCGCGGCGGTATCGATGTGGTCGAGTACCGTCAGTCGGCCTCCGATGCGTCCCTTAGGCTTCGATCATGACGGGTAGGACCGCTGGTACCGGATTCGGCAAGCGTGCCATCGCCGTGTTGATGGCCGCCTGCGCCGTGGTGGGCTGCGGCGGTAGCGAGGCACCTATGTTGGCGCCGTCCCAGGTCGGATGCCAGGACGTCAACGTTGGGCGCTGGCTCGACGTCCCCAGCAGCGGGCCGGTCTCTGTGCGCGTACCTCAGCCGCCGGGCTGGGAGATCAACGAGGACGTGGCACGACGGGCCCAGGAGATGATGGCGTCCGACCGGAGCACGGCAGGGCCTGCGCCGGTGTTCCTGATCGGTCCAACCCCGGAAGGCGGTTCCGAGGCCTCAGTCTTCATGGCGTCCGTTGATCAGGTGATTCCCGTCGGCGCGCCACCGACCGTCGATGCCACGCTCGACGATTTGGTCGACAGCATCGTTCAAGCGAGGCGTGCCGACGGCACCACCGTCGAGGGTCCGTTGTCGGCGACGGCGTGCGGTCACGCTCTGCGGTACTACCTGATCACCCCCAAGCCCACTGAGGCGGACGCGCACCCCACCACCGGTTACCAGTCGCAAATCGTTATTCAGGTCGACGGCACGTTCTACGGCGTGCAGATCGGCTACCGGCCCGCCAACTCCTCATCGGAGCCCATCCGCAGTGATCTGGACACCATGGTGCGTGGCATTCACATCACGACCCCGTAGCCGGCGAGGAGTCCTCGAACGACGAGTTTGTAGCGAACCCCATTCACCGAAGGTGAGGGCGTCCCGCCCCACCACCACAACCGCCCGGCATCGCTTCTGTAGGCGCACTCACCTAGGCGCAGTCGTTGTTCAGGCTGGGACCGACAAGTGTGACGACACCACACGATGCAACGAACAGTGCGGCATGCAGCCCCCAGCACAAGCGCCGGCAGCCAGGCCGGGCCGGGCCGCGGCATCGCACCGGCCGGTCGGTGTCACCGAGGCTGGTGCAGTCACCAGCACAGCTCGGCCAGCCATCGGTCACATGTGCACCAACAAATAGTCGCAGCCATCCGCACCCATGTCCCCAACCGCTCGACGGGCTTAGACGATCCAACCAGCGCGGTTCGTAACAGATAAGGCGAATCGGCGCGGGCCCGCAACCCGGCGTCGGCCGCGCCGGAGCGATTGCGCGTGGCCTGCAATGCTTCGGCCTCGGCCCCTGACCTGCCGTCGCTCCTCCTCGCGCCGGAGTTGCCGCTGTTCCTCCATGGCCTGCTTCACCGCGGCGGGCCGGTCCTAGGGGGTTGTTGTGCCGCAAGTGCCATGCGGTCGCCGCGCGGACCGAACCGATCGGTTTGTGAGGCTCAGCCGGCATCCAGTGGCCACCGACGCGTTCCCACTCCTGAAGCAGCTGAACGAGCTCCTCAGCTGTCCGTCCGTGATCGGCCAGGCCTGACAGACGAGCGCTTGGTGGAATGTGCGCTCGACCTCAACCCACGTCGAGTCGGCGGGGCTCTCGGGTGTGCCCTTCAGCGCTCTGGAGGTGGGGTTGATGCTCGGGGCGGTGACCATGCTTATGCCGCGTCAGCGGAGCCATTGGCCTCGTTGTCGTCACCTGCGCTACGACGGCGGATCGAGGCGGACGGCATCGCTGGTGCGGGCAGTCCGGGTAGCTCGATGTGGCGACGCGCTTCGAATTGCGCCAGCAGGAAGTCGTAAGCCGCTTCCAGGTGTTGCAAACCGCTCTTGTCACCCGGCAGCGACAGCCCGCCCCATACGCCGTACTCCTCGCGCCGGGCAACGGCGTTGAAGCCGCAGCGACCAATGAAGGGGCACTCTTGGCACCCGCGAACCGCCATGACGCGGTCCTTGAACTGCGAGAACCATAGGTCCGAGCCATTACGGGTCCGATTCGGGTCCACCGTTTGGCAGGGGGTGGTCTCACTGGTCCGGTACGTCCGCACCTCGACGCGGCTGCCGTGGTCGATCCCACGCGGGCCGGATGCGGCATGGACTGTGGCGTTGTGCTGACCCATCGGACTGCCTCCCGAGACGGTGCCTACTGTGATTTTTCATGCTTACGGAAGCTAACGTAGCAGGATTTTTCACGGTTTTGCACCTTTGTGACCGTCCATTCCCGAGTTCGACGTTTTGCGAAGACACGCAAGTACGGAATAGATGCAGCTCAGAGGCCCACGGCGTCAGGGCTGACCTATCTCGCATCCATGATTTTTCACAGTAGGCCGGGCAGTCTTTCGCTCGCACCTCGCCTTGGGCCGCCGCGCAAGCGATGCGCGCGTCCCCTGAGTGCCCGTTCTGCACAGCTCGGGCCTGTTGAAAACGCCCAAGGGGCGCCGGGTTAGCTTGATTTATCATGGCTGGTCAGCGCAGAAGCGGGTTTTTTCCCGGCGGCTAGGGCAAGATATGCCCATCATGTCGTCCTGGGAGAACCTCGCATCCGCGGTCGCCTCGCGGCGCGCAGAGCTGGGTTTGACTCAGGTCGACGTGGCGGAGCGCGGCGAGGTCTCGGTGGACATGATCCGCAACATCGAGCACGTCCGGCGCACTCCGAAGCGGGTCAAGCCCGCGACGGCTCGCGCGCTCGAATACGCCCTACAGTGGGAACCGGGCAGCGTCGAGACCGCCCTGGCTGGCGGTGACCCGGTCCCCGCGAATGATCAGGCCCGCCTTTCACCGCGCACCGCTGCGAGCGTGACAGCTCCCGACGAACAGCGAGCATCACCGACGGCAGTGTCCACCGCAGAGGCGGCGCCGGCCGACGTGGCTGCGCCGCCGGAGACGGGCGATCGGTTCGCGCTGGCTCGCCAGCTCGTCGCTCTGCGCTCGACCCTGTCGGCTCATCAACACTCCATCAGCGCCGAAGCGCGAGAGGCGTTGGAGGCAGAGATGGCCGTGTCCGCGCGAGAGGCCGAGGAGTCCATCATCCGGTTGATGCCGTGGCTCGACGACGCCGAGCGCGGGGAGGCTATTCAACTGCTGGTGCGCTTGCGAGAACCGTTGTCCTAAATGGGTGCTCGCCCGCCGCCGCCGCCTCCCATTGCTCCGCCGGGGTCGTGTATCGGCGGCGACCACTTCCCCGTCCAGTCCTGCACCCAACCGAAGGGGACTTCCATCTCTGCTTCTGTCTCGTCGCCCCAGCCGTCACCCGCGCTGGTGGCGAAACCAGCAGGCTGAGTGAAGCTGGCTGGCATGGTTTGTCCATAACCCGGGGGCGAAGGGTCGCGGGGATCGGGGATGAGATCCTCGCGTGGCAGCCAGATGCCCGATCCTGGCAGGTATTCCTCGTGTCCAAAGGGTCCCAGGGCGCCGGGGGGTTTGATCTGCGCGTTGGGAAATTCGTCGTCCGGTACCCAGGCGCCGCTGCCCGGGACGAGCTCCATCCAGCCGTGTCTGTTGCCGTTGGCGTCGGAGAACGGCGGCGGTCCCAAGTCCCCGGGGTTCTTGATCGTCAGATTGGGCAGTTCGTCGGGCCGCACGAAGTTTCCTGAGCGCGGTCCAATTTCGACCCAGCCGGGACCGTCGGCAGGTTGAGACGGCCCAAGTCCGTTGGGCCCTCGGACGATCGGGTAGTGCCGCTTGTCGCCCTTCTTCCACGCCGCGGGGTCGACATTCCCGTGGCCGTCTTGGCCGGCGAACGGGCTCCCGGGCCGCGGCGGCGGTTCCAGTGGAGGACCCACCAGCGAGGGGCTACCAGCGCTTCGGGCGTAATCGGCGTACTGCGCGGTGGCCTTGGCGTGTAGGACGCCCAGCTCGGTCTGCAGCGCCGCCACCACCGGTGCATAGCGGCCCAGATTGGCCGGGTTGGCGTTGGCCGCTGCGGCTTGCCTGAGGCGGTTCTCGGTGTCGGTGAACTGCTCGGGGGTGGGAGTGTTCGCGCGAGCGCGGGAGTAGCTGTCGGCGTGGGATTCCAGCGCCGCAGCGGCGGTGGTGGCCGCTTCGCCGTGCCGCTCGTACCACTGACTCAATTCTTGAATCCGTTGTGCGGCTTTGTCTCCGGCATCGGACTGCCAGTCGGTGTGCATCGCGGCGCTTCCGCTTTGCAGTTGCCTTGCGGCATCTTGCAGGGCGCTCGCGTGGCTGCGCATCTGGTCGGCGGCACTGTGGAGCCCGGCGGGTCCGGGGCCGCCGTGGAGCAGGGTTGCGATGTCCTTGCCGTTAGTCGGCGGCGGTCCTAACTGGGGAGCGCTCACGGTGGGAATCATCGGCACGGGCAGGTTGGGCACCGACGGCGCCGAGATCGGTCCGGCCTCCGAGCCGCCCGACCCCCGCAGGCTGGCGGCGTTGCTTTGCTCCTGCTCGTCGTGGGTCGCGGCGCTGCTGGTCAGCATTGCGCCTCGCGCGCCGGTGATGGCCTCGGCGTAAGTGCTGAATCCGGTGATCGCCGAGCAGCGCGCCTGCAGAGTTTGGGCGACTGTTGTAGAGACCGGGTCCGCGGCCGCAGGGGCCACACTGACACCGGTCGATGAGGTCGACGACGCGGCGGCCGCGACCGAAGCAGCGGTCTGGGTGACGGCGGCGGTGTCGATCTCCAGCTTTGCCACTACAACCTCCCTTCATAGGCGCTGGGGGCGCTCACGATTCGGCAACACTCGGTGTCCATAAACGGTAGCGGCTCCACCACCGTCATTGCACCGCCCAAAAAAGGCAACTGCCGAGCGAGCACGGCAATCCATTGGGGTGGACGAAGTTCGCCGCGCTGCGCCCGACAGCTGCAGAATCGAAGTTTAGAGGCGTCGCTCAGTGTCGGACCGGTAGTCGATACTCGAACACATGTGGTGGGACGAGCAGCTCGGCAGCAACGGGAAGAGTGCACGCGGCGACCTCTGCGTCCTGCCCCAAACGACACCGCGCCAGACCCTTCATGGCCCGCGTGCTGACAACCAACAACCTCCTGCGCAGCCTCCGAAGGACCCCTGGCAATGGTGGTGGGATCAGGCCAGGCTGAGCGCCCAAGCTTTCCTGGCAGGTCACATCCCGTCAGAGATCGCGATCTTCGGTCCCGTCCTCGACGACGACGAGCGAGGTCTCCTGGAGGCCGATGTCGACGTGAGCTTCTTCTACGGCGGCACCGGGCAGTACGCCCGCAGTGATTACTTCGTCGTCGGGCGGCCAGCGGTCATGGTTGGCGCCCTGGCGGTCAACGCCGCCATCAACCGTCGCCGCAAGATCGCAGCTCAGCGCGACGCCGAGCCAACCTGGCGCGATCGTCAGACCGCACACCTATGGAGCACCACACACCGTCTGATCTGGGACAGGGGACAAGGCGTGGAGAGCCTGGCTTACTGCGAGATCACGGGCTTCTATCCCGATCTCGACACGTGGACCGCCGTACTGGCCACCGGTGACGGCTACCCCCCGGTGCGCCTGCAAGGCCCGGCAGTGCCGCTGGTGGCTCTGTGGACGGCGACCGCGGTGCTGGGGGAGCGATGGGCTCATGACCCGCGACTTGGTGCACTGCTGCGCTGAGTCACGGTAATGACCTGAGACCGGTATTTTTTGGGGCGGTACATCTGACCTGCTGCGCAGGTAAGATCGGGTCCATGGCTGCAAAGACTCACATCGACACCGAGGCCACCGCCTCGGGGCTCGCTGCTGCAGCGCAGGCCCGATTGACGGCCATCGCAGGCACCGACATCACCCTCCCGCAGGGGCTCTATGTCAGCGCGACCAACGCGCTGGGAGCGGGGTTGATCGCAGCTCGGCTTGCCGACCTGTCGACGCGGGTAACGACTGGAGCATCCGCCGCGGTGACAAGCGTGGCAATGTACGAATCAACTGAGCAAGCGAACGCCGCCACACTGACGACGTGAACCTGCACGGGAGGGGCACACCATGAGCACCGAGACGTCCGCCTGGGCGCCACCGACCAATGGTGGCGCTTCGCAACATCCCGCTGGCGCGCCCCACAACTTCCCCGCGCCGCCCTACGGGTGGACACCTCCGCCGAGTGGCGGCGCCCCCTCGCCGGTGCAACAGCGGGCGCCGCGTCCGCCTCGCATGTGGCTATGGGCCCTCGTGTCTGCAGTCCTCATGGTCATCGCAGTCGCAGCGACCGCCGCCATCACCTACGCGATCACCCGATCCTCAACGCCGCCCGCCGGCAATCCGACCGCTAGTCCGGCAGCTCCCACGTTCACCGCTGCGCAGCAGGCCGACGCAAAGCAAGCCGTCTGCCAAGCCTTCGACGTGGCAACCAGGGGCATCGCGAGTCAAGGTGGTGCACGGGTCGACGGTCAGCCCAACATGCCCATGCTGCTACGCACTCTCAGCGGAACCGTATCAATGCAGAGCGCCCTGACGCCCGCAACTCCGACCGATGTAGCCGACTTCGCGCATCGTGTCATAGAGGCCAACCTGAACCTCTTGAATGCTGCGCTGGGGCAAGCAGATATAAGTGACGTGCAACGAGCTAACGATGCTTCGAACCGCGCAGTCGACGGACTTGTAAGCGCTTGCGGGCTTAAATAATGCCGGCGGCGAATCACGCTGGCAGCATCGTCACGCCGATTCAGGACAGTGGTCCGGTCAAGACCGCGGCAGATCGTGCGAATTCTGAGGCCGGCAAGCTTCTCAAGCACTTCAACGCCGCCAAGCCGGCCGCACCTGACACATACGTACCGTCCTTCGGCATGCCCGGCGGCGGCGACATCACTCTGCAACCGGGCCTCTTTACCGGCGCACTGATCGGACCTGGAGTCTGGCCCACAGAATCCGAAACCGAACTAGCGCAAGCCCAGACGACCCTCAACAAGCTCAGCGACCGGCATCAAGAGGCAGCAAGCGACGCAAAGCGTCAAACCGACGACGTGTTCGCCCAGGACTGGACAGACGGAGACGGCAAAGAGGCCGCCTACGAACACTATTCGGCTGAACAACGAGCACACATGGCAGTCGTCGACGTGTGCGACGCAGTGGCCGCCACCAATGGCCGCCTCAGCGAACACATTCGCCTGGCCAAGCGCAACATCCGCGACGCCCACGACACCGCGCACCGCGAAATCGAGAAGTACTTGAACGCGCCTGGCGGTGTCCCCACCGCCCAGATCGCAGTCATCACGACCCAGTACCGCACCCTCATCGAAGGGTTCCGCGGCCAGCTCGTCGAGCAAGTGGGGGACGAAACCACCGCTCTCTCAAACAAATTCGGATTTCCGGAGGCTCCTCCGGGCAACCCGTCCCAGCACGACAAACCCGAAGATGCGGGACGTCACGGCCAAGACCCAACCGATGCGCCGACACCGGATCCTGCTGATGCCCATAAAGGATCGGGTCCTGATGGGGACGGATGGCACAAAGCCAGCAGCACAGACGGTCCCGCTGGCTCTGATGCTCCCGGGAACGGAAGCACGCCTAGCCTTCCAGACCCATTGAATACGCAGTTCCATAAGCCCACCCCAACCGGCGCCGCCGAAACCCCCAAACCGTCGATGCCGTCCATGCCGTCGCCGCCGTCGATGGGCAGCGGTGGAGGCGGTTCAGGTGGCGGAGGTTCGTCCCCGCTGAGCAGCATGGGCAGTGGGATGGGCGGCATGCAAGGCATGTCTGGTGCGGCGAAGGGACCTGCAGGGCTGTCGAGCCCGGCCTCTGGTCTGCAAGCGCCGGCGGCCTCCTCGGGCGGGGGCCCGGCGTCGATGGGTAGTGAGTTTGGTCGGGGTGTGGCTGCGGGCAATGCCGCGGCCGGCGGCATGCCGCCCTTAGCTTCGGCAGCGCCGCCGCAGACCCCCACGGGTCCTTTGTCTGCTGCACCTTTGAGTCAGGCATCCGCCCCGGCGTCGGCAGCCCCAACGGCCGCCACCGTTCCAGCGTCGGCCACCCCGTCCGCCGGGTCAGGTAGCGGCGGGATGGGCGGCGGTATCCCCGCGGGCGGCCTAGGTGGCGCTGGTGCATCCTCTGGCGGGTCCGCTCCGATGTCGTCTTACGGGTCGGTCCTTCCTCCTGCGACGACCCCGTCCGCAGTTCCTGGTGCAGCGGGTGCTGCAGGGTCGGTTCCTGCGGCGTCGGCCGCGGGTGCCGCCGGTGGTGCTGCGGCCGCGGCCGGTGCGCCCGGGTTCTTGCCTGGGGTTCGCGATGTCGGCGGCGGCCAGCGAGTGGGTCGCGATGTCTCGATGACTGACTTGGAATCGGCGCGCGCGGTCGTCGCGGATCTGGCGGCGGCGTCGAGTGTCATCTATCCCGGCCTGGAATGGGCCGTGGCGGTGAGTCGCGGGGCGTCTGGTCAGCCAGAGATGTGGGTGACTACCAACGAGGGTGCGGGCTATATCCCGGCCGGGGTACACATTCGGAGGTCCATGCCGCTGGCGGCGCACTTCGATTCTGATTTCGATGCGCGTTGGTTCGGGTGGTTCAACCCCGCCGAGACCGTGTTGCGGGCGGTGCGGCTGCGTGGCGATGCATTGTCAGCTGTAGCGACGACGTGGGCGCAAGATTCCGACGAGGTGCGCTCTGCCACGCCCGATGTTGCGATTGGTGTTACGCCGTCGGGACCGCCGAGCGAAGCTGAGGCATCGGCTCTGACAAGGGGTCGGTCGCATCGCCTGGAGACGATCGCACCGGCGTTGTTCGTCGGGTTGCAGCGCGACGCCGACGAGGCAGAACGGTACGCGCGGCAGCTGACTCAGCAGGTGGTGTTCTCTGGTCCGGAGATGTCGACGGCCGCGATGTCGGTAGCCCGTTCGATCATTGCCGCGCAGTGGCCCACAGAGCGCGAGTGGGAAGATTTGTCCACCCAATACGAGATGGACCGGTTGATGGCGGGATCTCAGCGGCCGGGACTGATGGGTGTGGAGGAACCGCACCAATTAGCGGCTTACCAGCATGATTTCGCTCAATGCCGCAGAATGGAGACCCTTCTCTGCTGGCAAAACGGTGACCTCGCCGACGTGGTCTACGCCGCAATCACCGCCGGGGCCAGCGCGCCCGCACTTGTCTGATGGTTGTCTGTTTTTCGTTGTCTTGGGGCGTGGTTGTGGGGTTGTCGGGCGGTTAGTTTGAGCGGGTGGGCGGCTCGGGTGTTGGCGCGTATATCGCGCAGGTAGACCGGGTGTTGGGCGCCGCTCAGGGGGTCTT
>JAEXZY010000079.1 GCA_023404955.1 Actinomycetes bacterium | reverse complement strand
CCAAGTCGTGGGAATGGGGCATCACCCTCACCAGTCTCTGCTTCCGCCTTTCCAACGAAATGGCGCTCACCTCCTCTCTCTCCATCGGACAGGTACACCACCATTTCAAGGACAATTATGTATTAAGTACCGAAAACGGGGTATCGGCAATGACTCCGATAGATGGCGAGACGCTGAAGAAAAGCTATATCAGCTACAATGTGCTCCGCCTGCCTATCATGCTGGAGTGGCAGAAGCGCATAGGATGCCAGGATGCATTCCTGGCGTTAGGTCCATCGGTAGAATACCGCTGGCACGAACATTCCCGCTACTTCATCGGAAAGCACAAGCATACCGAAACGGGCGATATCAACCTCAACCCTATCGGCTTGAACTTCGAGGCCCGTGCCGGCTACTCAGGAGTGATGCTCTACGCCCGTGCCGGAGTAACCCCACTGCTCAACAAGACCAAGGCTCCCGAGTGCTACCCGATGACCATCGGCTTAGGATTTAGACTGTAACATAGCTGCAATGTAGCAGAAATATAGCTGTAATGTAGCAAAACATAACTGAAACTGTCCCCATCTGAAACACCCATTCAGATGAGGACAGTTTTTTATTCTGCCAAATTCGGGAAAAATAATCGGCCAAATTCGGGAGTTAAATAATGCCAAATTCGGGAATTTGTGAAAAAGCCCACATTTTCGGCATTTAGCCGAGAACCTAGGATTTATCAAAAAAAACGAAAAAAGTGGCGATAGGTGTGCGAAATCTATGTTTTTTTATGAGATTTAGCACAACTATCGCCACTTTTTGCTATTTTCATGCATTTTTTTCAATAAACGTTTGGCTATATAAATTCTTTTCAGTACTTTTGTATTTGTCATTCTGCGGATTGCCATCAATGAGTTGTTGGCGTTAATCTGCCGTTTGGCTCTATTTTTATGAAAACGGCGTTTACTGCGTTTTTCTTCTGACAAGTTGGAAATTAGGGACTTCCAAAACGAGCTTCGGATAAGAAACAAGGTGGGCGCTTACACCTTGCGTGTATATACATGGCACAAATGCGCCCTTTCGTCAAGAGAGGGTGCATCTTGTGCTATCCATATATACCTTCTTGGCGTAGGCTTCTGCACTTCATTCTTTGAGCTCAAAGGTCCCCTAATACCTCTACTTACAAAGGATGGTTAGTACAGAACTCCTACGCCATTTCTTTTGATAGATAATCCTTAACCATCACCTTCTGCTTAGAGGAGTCGGTAGAATAAAGACCAAAGTACTCAGATGGCAAATAGTGGATTAGCAAATGCAAAAAATGCAAAGAACGATGAGTTTTACACTCAATATTATGATATAGAAAAAGAAATGAACGCATACCTGGAATATAATCCAGATGTATTCAAAGATAAAACTATCCTTTTACCATGCGATGACCCTGAATGGAGTAATTTCACAAAATTCTTTGCTCAAAACTTTGAACGATTCGGTCTAAAAAAACTGATAAGTACAAGTTATGCTCCAGAAAGCAAAAAGTATAAGACTGGTTATCAACCCTCTCTTTTCGAGCAAAACGACATCAAGTTCGATAAAGACAAGACCAAGACAAATGGTAAGATATTCGTTCTTGACCATGATGTTTCTGGAGATGGGAAAATTGACGTGGAAGACTTACAGTGGAATTATCTACAGGGAGATGGAGATTTCCGAAGTACAGAAATCAAGAATCTCCGCGACGAAGCAGACATCATTATAACTAATCCTCCATTTTCTTTATTCAGAGATTTTTTAGGTTGGATAATTGAAGCTAAGAAACAGTTCGTAATAATCGGAAATATGAATGCAGTAACTTACAAAGAAGTCTTCCCCCTAATTAAAGACAATATCATTTGGATGGGATGCACGATTCACAGTGGTGACCGAGAATTTGGAGTACCAGATACATATCCTTTGACTGCTTCAGGATGGAGAATTGATGAAAACGGTAAAAAATATATTAGAGTAAAAGGAGTACGCTGGTATACTAACATCGAACATGGTCGCCGCCATCAACCATTGCCTTTAATGACTCTAGAAGACAACCTAAAGTTTAGTAAGCATAAAGAACTCAAAGGGCGTAGCTCTTATATTCATTATGCCAACTATGATGCTATAGATGTGCCTTATACAGATGCTATCCCTTCCAACTATGATGGAAAAATGGGAGTTCCTATCAGTTTCTTGGATAAGTATTGTCCTGAACAATTTGAGATTATCGGGCAAACACAAGGTGACTCTGGCAAAGCTTTAGGTCTAAAGCCCTTCGGCCGAGAATTGAAGAAGCTGAACAAGAGTTTGCGTGATGGCCTACTTTACTATATGGAAGATGGCATTCCTCAAAAGCCATACGCTAGAATATTAATCCGACATAAAAAATAAGAATCATGAAACCAACATTATATACAAATTGGACTATAGCAGACATCTGCAAAGGTTTTGTCTATAACGAACATGAAGGAAAAGGTTTATTTGGCTTGAACGGCCAGCTGACTATCCAACCAGAATACCAACGCAACTATATTTATTGCGACGGCAAGAAAGACGTAGCCGTTGTGGATTCTATCCTAAAAGGCTATCCCATCGGCTTGATATATTTCAACAAGACCAAAGATGGACGATACGAAGTACTTGATGGTCAGCAACGTATCACTAGTTTCGGCAGATACGTCACCATGAAGCTAGCCGTAAAAGTGAACGGAAAAGAGCAATATCTTGATGGACTAGACGAGGAATCACGAGAACGATTCCTAAACACCAAGCTGACTATCTATGTTTGCGAGGGAGAAGAAGCCGAAATCAAGCAGTGGTTCAAGACCATTAATATTAGCGGAGTTCCGCTTAACGAGCAAGAACTGTTAAATGCCATCTATTCTGGCACATTCGTCACAGCTGCGAAAGAGGTATTCAGCAACAGCCGGAACTCAAACATCCAGAAATGGAGTGCCTACATTAAAGCAGATGTTAAAAGACAAGGCTTCTTGGAACGAGCTTTGCAATGGATAAGTGCTAGTAAAGGCGTAAGTATAGATAATTACATGTCGCTTCACCGCCGTGACTCCAATATCCAAGAGCTGCAATCTTACTTCGACAGCGTGATAGACTGGATTTCAGCTACCTTCTACAAGACATACGATAAAATGTGTGGTTTAGAATGGGGACGTTTATACGAAACCTATCATAAAAAGCCATATGATTTGGCAAAACTGAACAAAAGAGTAGAAGAACTTTTAGCTGATGAAGCCGTAACCAAGCAAGCAGGAATCTTTGAGTATGTTCTTGGAGGCGAGCAACAACCAGAACTGTTAGAAATTCGCCTATTCGAAAAATCGATAAATCAAAAAGCATACGAGAGACAGACCAAGG
>JAEXZY010000049.1 GCA_023404955.1 Actinomycetes bacterium | reverse complement strand
AAAATCGGTATTTAATACTCTTTACGAGATCGACACAAGAGAGCGATCGGTTACAAAGGACACAGGAAAAACATCGCTAAATTATTTACCATGGGCAACAACTTACAGCGAAGTATGTAAGCATTTCGGGGATATGAAGTATAAATTTCTGCGGCAGGTTATCGAAGTAGAAGAATTAGAAACGACAACTGTTGATGAAAATACCACAGTCACAAAAACAAAGAAATACAAAAAAGAACTTCCATATTTTGAAACTCCGACAGGTTTGGAAGTCAGAACCGAGGTAACTATAAACGGTGTAACAAAAGAGATGTGTCTCCCAGTGTATGATACTACATATAAAAGCATGGGGCTGGAACCCTATAAATATAGTACCAAATTTGGCGATAAAGAAGTTAAAGCGGCAAAGCTTGACGATATCTATAAATCAATCATGAGGTGTTTTGCCAAAAATTTAAGTATGTGGGGCGTTGGCCTGAATCTGTGGACAAAAGAGGAAGCTCCAGAGGTAATACTTCGTCTTGATAAACTTATAAGAAGTATCGATACTGCTTATGCAAGTAAAAAGAAAAAAGGTTTTACTGATGATGAAATTATTGAAGTATATAAAGATGTTCTTCCAGCAGATTTAGAAGGTAACTATAGATTGTGCGATAACGAGGAACTTTTGGATACAGTTCGGAAGAAAATTTTAGCGCTTAGAAAGTAGAGGATAAAAATATATGAATAGAGTTATTTTAATGGGTAGATTAGTAAGAGATCCGGAAGTTAAATATTCCCAGGGCGAGCGTTCCATGGCAATCGCAAGATATACTCTTGCAGTTGACAGAAGAGGCCGTAGAAACCAGGACAGCAACGAACAGACAGCAGACTTTATCAACTGTGTAGCATTTGACAGAGCCGGTGAGTTTGCCGAGAAGTACTTCCATCAGGGTATGAGGGTTTTAGTATCAGGAAGAATCCAGACTGGTAGCTATACGAACAAGGACGGTATCAAGGTTTATACGACTGATATTATCGTCGACGATCAGGAATTCGCAGACAGCAAGGGAGCTGCAACTGGTGCGGGCGGAATTCAGAAGTCAACGGATAGGCCTGCACCATCAAGCGCAAAAAACGATGGATTTATGAATATTCCGGACGAAGTTGAGGACGAAGGACTTCCATTCAATTAATTTTAAAAGAGGACGCATTGATTGACAGAGAAAATGTACAAATGTGCGTATACTCATTGTCTTCACCACGGCCAGAAGATCCCACAATCGGAAGCCGTGGAAGACAATGGCAAGCGTTACCATTGGGATTGTTTACAGACAAAACAAGATTTGACAGAAATTCGACGTATTTATTATGAGTTCATTGCAGATGATGTTAAATTCCCTGTACTTGCAAAAGTATTAAATGATCTGATTTTTAAATATGAGTTTGATATTGATTACATAAAGTTTATTGTCTGTTTTATTGCATGCAATTATAAATCAAAAAATCACAAAATTAAATCACCATTTACTTTAATATCTCTTGCGAAAGAGGGGCAAGGAATTAGAGAAAAATATGAAAATAATGCAGATTGGTGGTGGGAGAATTTTAATCGAAAAGGAATTAATTGAGCAAGCCAAAGAAAAGCTAGGCGATGATAATGCTTTTTTAATGGCTGAGCTGTTAGAGATTAAGAGCTTTGATGAAAAGAATTTGAAGGGATGCTGCCCTTATCATAAGGAGAATACTCCTTCTTTTATATATAACAAAAAAGATATGCGTTTTCACTGCTTCGGATGCTCCAAGACAGTTGATATTGTAGATGTTCTAACAGAACAAGGCTATACGTTCGTGAATGCAGTAAAATGGTTATTTGAAAAAGTTGGAATTGATTATGCGTTTGGAGAGCACAGTGTAAAAACAAGAAAAAAATATCACTATCCTGTGGCAGAATCCAAGGGAAATGATATGACACAAGTCTATTCGTATCTTGCTTCCCGTGGCATAAGTAAAGAAACAGTTGATTATTTGGATATTCGTTCAGATCAAAAAGGCAATATTGCATTTCATACCTATGATACCAATGATACATTATGCGTTGTAAATTATAGAGTTTCGCATAAAGCCCAAAATGGTAATCATAAATGTTGGTTCCAGAAAGATGCAGATAGTGCAGATTTATTATGGAATATGAACCGGATAAATACTGCAAAACCTTTGGTTATTACAGAAGGACAAATTGATTGCGCCAGTGTTGTGCAGTGTGGGTATTTAAATGCAACCAGCGTATTAAAAGGTAGTGGGAATCTTCATTGGATTGAGGAATGTTTCGATTTCCTGGAACAATTCGATACGATTATTATTGCTTCAGATGGTGATGCGCCAGGACTAAAAATGCGGAATGAGGTAATAAACCGTCTTGGGGGATGGAGATGCAAGTATGTTGAAATCCCTAAAACATTGGAATATAAGGATACCGGCAGAATCGTTCCGATAACAGATCTAAATGAGATATTACAAGCAAGAGGAGAAGAATATTTACGTTCACTAATTGAAGAAGCAAAAGATATTCCAATCACTTCTGTAGCTAAATTATCTGAAATTCAAGAATTAAATCCATATGAAATGGACGGATTTAAGAC
>JAEXZY010000005.1 GCA_023404955.1 Actinomycetes bacterium | reverse complement strand
AGCAACGTAATCCTCCGTCGCACGACCTCGCGGATCAATCGGGAGAATCCCTTGCTCACGACCCAACGAACACCCGACTACTCCGCACCCTGAGACAAGAAAAGATCCGTCTTGATTCTCTAGAAACAAGACAACCGCAAACGAGACAGCGCTGCGTGTCACAGCGTGGTCGTCGTCCCTTTCGATGGCGGAGTGTCGTTCATGAAGCCCGAGAGGTAACAAGCACCATCTGCTAGCCGATGTGTTGATCAGAGCCAGACGCGAGCCGGTAGAGGAAAAATGTGGGGAAAGAAAGCGGCGTCTCACACAAAATGTGGGAGACGCCGATTCGTATATGTCCCTGAGTGGAGGCATCACACGCCTGCTACAGAATGTTTTCACCCACGATCTCAAGGCTCGTGCTACCGATAGTACGTGCAACTGCCGGAGTATGCAATTTCACCCGCCGTGGCTACTGCAATCAGCACCTGCATCTCCACGGCACGCATCCACCCCTACCGCGTTGATAGCTGGCGAGCCCATGGAGAGCCCCGCAATATCGCAGCGATTCGCCTCTACCGTTGGAACGCCCACATGGCCGGCGCGCTGATGATGCCGATCCACCTCTGTGAGGTCGCGGTCAGGAGCGCTGCCGCACAAACGCTGAGCACGGTGTACGGCCCCACGTGGCCCCTCGATACCAACTTCAAGTTGAGTTTGCGGGACAACCGTCGCCGCAACGGCCCTCCGGGCTCACCATCGTCAAAGCCGGTGAAATACTCGGCAGTGGATGACCTCGACCGCACAGTGCAGAAATTCTCACGTGGCGACCCGAACCTCTGGACTGACCAGCAAACCGAGTCGGTGGTGGCAGACCTGAATCTTGTTTTCTGGGTCAAGCTGTTCGCCGCAAACCACGATCACCGCCTGTGGTTGCCGCACCTGACAGCTGTCTTCCCCCACCTGCCGACCAACAACGCCACACAGTGGCGCAAAGACATCAGTCAGCGGCTTGATCAGCTACGCCTACTGCGCAATCTGGTTGCTCATCACGAACGCATCTACAACCGAGCACTAAGCGACGACATCGCCTCCATTCGGACCTTGATCGGCTACCGCAGCTGCCACCTGCTTGAATGGTTTGACAACATCGAGACGGCCTCCCACGTGCTGGCCAGCCGTCCGTCACTCAAATCTGACCCGCCCTGAGCCATCCGGCCCGGCCCGCCCCGAGTTCTCCGGCCTCCTAAGCTGCGCCGGTCACTGACGTGCGTGGCGTTTGAGCCGTTGACCGGCACCCGTCAACCCGAAGCGCATGTTCAATGAAACTCTCTAACACGCATACCGCCGCCGCCCGTGCCCCCAGAAAAGCCCCCGCGGTGGGATCAACTTCAAATTGTTGAAACGTCAAATACTGATTGACGTCGCGGCCAGCGTTAGCAAAAGCACTCTTTATCTCATGCCGCGCGGCCTCCACGTAGTCGCTCCCGGCGGAGGATTGCCCGGTGGCGTCACTGTCGGCGCATTCGAGCAGAGGAGCTGGCAGAAAGATGACTAGTCGGCTGGGATCGACAATGTTGCAAACGTGCGCGACAGCTCTGCCCAGGACCGATCCGGCGTAACTGAACGCAGCTTTCGCCTCCGGCGAGGTGCTGCGAGCCGCACCGGCAAAGCCGCTGAGTTTGAGGCCCAACTCTCCACAAATGCGGCTGGGCGTTGTACGAGTGTCGACGTGGCCCAACCGGCCGCACCAGCATGGATCTTCAAAGCGACGCAAACCTGTCTTGTGGTTTCCGTCCGTGACTAGCTGGGTGGCTCCAGATTCTCCGGGGGCAAAGCCAATAGGCAAGTGGCCAAGCTCCATAGCGGTGCCGTTACCGCCCCTGCGGAGCCGACCGTCCATAACCAGACCGCCGCCTACACCTTCGTCATAAACGCCAACAACGACGAGGTCTGAAACCGAGTAATGTGCCTGGTGAATCGCCAGCACCGCTAGGGCATTGACGTCGTTTTCGACCACGACTGGGACAGCGGACCCGGTAGGAGAAGCCGTCGAGAACAGCTTGTGCAGCGTGCCGGTGAAATCGATGGGATCAGTGATAACACTTCCCGGAACTGGCATTACCCGGCCGCGATGCACTGGTGCGCCCACCTCGACGCCGACCCCAAAAAGCTCGACTGGGGGCAACTCAGCGCAAACACGGTCTTCAGCGATTTCGCTGAGAAGGTCAAGAACGTGTAGGTGAATCTTTTCGGCGACGAAACTCCACGGGTCGCCCTTAGACGGCGCGCGAAACGAGTAGTTGCCCGTTTTGAACACCAGTGAGCTGTCTAAGCCCACAAGTGCCACCGTGATCGCGCACGGAGTGTTTCGGCGTTGCTCGATGTGCACCCCGGCGATAACGAGGTTGCGGCCGAAGCGCAGGGGCATGACCGGACGGCCGTCGTCACTTTTCTGGTGAAGTTGCCCCTCTTCAAGTAGGCCCGTCTGCAGGAGCACGCGAACAGCCTTGCTCACCGTTGCCTGAGGAAGGATCCGGCGGTCGTCGGGCCGAGCTTGCAAATCACCCTTTTCCAGGTGCCATCGTGAAGTCTCCGCAGGTGCACGCAGCGATGTGCGGGCCAGCACCATACCGAAGACTTCCTGGCCCACCTTGGACTCCCTGCCCAAGGTGTTGAGACGCTCTTGAAAGGGCTCGTGACTCTGCCTCACCTCAACAATCCCTTCAGACCGGCCGACAGTAGACCGGTGCGATCAGCCCCATGAGAATTATCCAACGAACACCTCGTTTGCTGAGGAAGCGACATGCACCGCCCTGCTGGCACCCGACAGCTTGCGACAGGCGTCAGGCGGGCGGAAGACATTCTTTTAGAATTCCAGAAAATATTTGGACTCTCTATTGGGGTATGCACTTCCAGGATGCTACTGTGATCCCTACCACGGCATCAAGCGCCTGCTACGCGCCCGGTTCGGCGGTCTCACCACCGCCGAACCTTCTTTACCGGTCGCCTTAACGCGGCCACCGAGTTTGAACTGCCACGGCCCGGATCGATCCCGTGCCTGCGCGCACTACATAGGGCGAGACGGAAAGCCTGGCCAAGACACACCTAACTAGGCACCGGTACGGTTCTCACCCAAAAGCAGCGACCGTACCTACACGTGGGTGCGGTCACCATGCCATGACGAACTGGGGGCGCGGGGTTGGACTACGACAAGGGCGGCTTCGTCGTCGCCATTGTGGCGGCAGCCGTTGGATACGCAGCCACCGCACTCTTGCCCCAGCACGCTCAAAACGTCAAGCGCACAACGCGAGTGGTCATCATCATTGTCTTGGTGGGATTCCTCCTTTACCTCCTGCTTCCCAGTTCTAGGAAGGATGACGGCGGGTCGGCTGGCGGCGGGGGTGGTGGTACCACCACTTCTACGTCGCTGGCCACACCAGAGACATCGCCCCCCGATCAGCCGTCAACGCCGCCGCGGCAAACGACCGACTTCACCGAGCCGCCGGCCACGGAGGAATCACCCTCGACGCCCGCCCCACAACCTCCGGTGACGACCACTGAGGCACCGCCACCAACCCCAGTAGCCGTCAATCGCATTGACATCGCGACGTGGGCGTACAACAAGACCGCACTGAACTCCTACCGCGCCGACAACGACGGGGGTAAGTCTGTTCGGGTCGACTGGACCGCGAGAGCGGATGGCCATGAGGTCGCTGGAGCGTGTGCATCGTCGGCACGCGTTCAGGGGCCCGATACTGACCAAGCCAAGGATTCGTCGAATTGTTCGTCGAGCGTCTGGTTCGACATTCATCAGCCAGGCATCTACACCGTCATGGTGACCACACACCAAGACTCCGGTGCGGAATACAGCGAGAACATCACCTTGGCCATCGTGCCCTGAAATTCTGAGCCGTCTTTATTTTCTAGAATTTAGACAGGCCTCCATCAGAAGCGTTTGATCAGTGCGAGCCCTAGCGGTCCGTTGCCTTGTCCGTCAACCCGGAACCCTTTGCGTTCGTAGAGGCGTTTGGCGGGGTTGCGGACGTGGACGTTGGTGCACATGGCGTCATGAGCCTTCGCGAGATCAGTGAAGAGCGCGTCGAGCAACATGCCGCCGATGCCGGCACCGCGGTGTCCTGGTGCAACGGCGATGCATAGTTCAGGCAGCGGCACACCTGCCGCGTCACGGCGCAACGGCGGGCTGCCTCGGTAGGTCCATACCGCGCCAATAGGTGTGCCGCTGTGATCCTCAGCGATGATTGGCATTACCCCAGCGGGCGGGAGCATTTCCAGCACCTCATCGTCGTCGGGGTCGGGAAGGGGCCGGTCTTCGATGACGCAGGCGTGGCGTGCCATCTCGATGACGAACGACTCATCATCCGGGGTGGCTTCGCGAAGAACGGTGCGCTGAGGTGTCATCGCCGGAGTTACTCGGGCGTCTGCCGGCCCACCACAGACATGCGTTTTGATTCGTGGTGACACACGCATTCCAGTTGCGGGTGCGTACGACCTGGAATTGCTGAGACCTCTACGCAGGCCACGGAGCCCCAGTTCAAGACATATTCTGCTGCGTCACTTCCTGGCAGCGGGAGTATGACGACATCGCGCTGTTCCACCCACCTCTGGACGTCGCGGGCAGTTATGGGGACTGCAAACACGAGCTCTATCGGCAGGTCTGGGATACGGACAAAGGTCGACATCGGAACTCCTTGGGTAGGTTGCGCTATCGGGCGCGTTGAATGGGTAGGTCGTTGGTGCGGCTTTCGTCTGCCAGTGCGAGTCCGATCTGTTGCACGCCGTAGGCCAGGAAGTGAAGAGCTGTTGCGAGTTCCTGGATGGCCGGATCGCTGTTCGACTTGAGGTCTTGTACCTTCGCCGTCGCGGTTTGGCACTTCTGAATGCCTTCATGGACTAGCTCAAGTCGGCTGCTGAGGTTCACGGGCAAAATCCCTTCGTTGCACGGCTTCTGTCGCCGCCATAGGTCGATTCGCGGGCCGCTCCCGCGATGATGGTCATGCGGTCCGTCACTTCTCTTCTGGCCGGTCGGGGGCGACGTCCATGAGTTCTTGGAGCACGCGGATCGCTGCTCGGCGCGACTGAAAGCTGTTGCGAGTGGTGAGAGAACCGCCCTTGGAGCCGGGGGTGACGACGCCGGCTTCTACCCATTCGGGGTTGTTCCAAGAGAACACATCTTCACCATCGGTGACGGTCAGCTTTTGGAAGGCGACTTCGGGATCGACGTGGTTGACGAACATGTCTGACATCGCGCCGATCACCCCGTAGATCGCCACGCCCGTTGAGCAGATGTTCCGCTTGCGCTGGTCTTGTCGTGCTGGCGTTGATTGTTTGCCGAACTCCGGCCGAGCCTTGACCAATGAGTCCCACGCGGTGATCAGCCAACTCGACTGTGCTTCAACGTCGGCATCGGTCACGGGCCCGCCCTTCCAGTGCGTCTCGATGGCCTTGCTAATGGTGTTGTACGCGGTCAGTTTGTACGAGCTGGCCGACACGGAGTTCGACAGCACCTCGACGTTGTCTTGTCCGAGGTGGGGGCTGCCGTTGACGAGCTTGCGGGCCAGCTCCTGCTCCTTGGTTTCGGAGTAGGCGTATTTGGCGGTGGAGTCGTTCACCTTGTCGCCGCGGGTGTTGTAGATGGTGGCGACCTTTTTCGCGCCGGCATCGTCGAGCATCCAGATCCGCACCTGGAATCGGGTGCTGAGGTCGAAGCTGCCGAGCGGATTGTTTGCGGCCGCGAGGATGGCTTTGATACGTGACAGCGAGTCGACGGCGCAGTCCAGGATGCCGGATTCGATGGTCATGTTGGTCAAGCCGGTTTCTTCGTCGTACCAGATGTCGTGCTCCGACTTCGTGGGGTCGAGCCGCATGGAAATGTTGCCGATGATGGCGTCGCCGGCTAGCAGTTCGCTTGTCCACTTATTGACTTTCTTGGCGGTCTTACCAGTGAGTTTGCCGTCGTCGCGGTTGTGTACGGGGCGGATGTTGCCGGTCAGTTTGAGCAGTTCGCTCTCGTAGAGGTCGACGATGAATCGGCCGGTCATCTGGCACTCGATGTGCTCGCCGCCGTTGTCGTCGACGACCGCGATGTTCTTGATGTCGAGAGGCAGGGTGAGTCCCTCGGTGTCCACGGTTGCAGTCATTTGGTGGGCCGTCCTTTGCTTTTGAGGTTGAAGCCGCAACACGCGGCATCTACTCAGGCTACGTGAGCTACGTGTAATTATCAAGAACTACGTGTAGTTAAAACTAAAATACGTGTAATTCTGGGTTGCGGCGGTCGACCACTCCTAGGGGGCTGGTCTGCGCTTGATGGACCGAAAAAGCTACACAATGGGGGCATTGTTGGCGACCAGCGCCGATGCATCGAGTGTGGTGTCCCAAAATTCTGTCCCAGACCGACGAGAACTGGGACACCCTTAAAGACACAGACGGCTCCCGCCCGGTCCGCAAGCGGCCCGGTTGGGCCTGAGAACTCGTACCCGACTGATCCTGAGAGGACTCCGGTGACGCTGCTCGGATATGCCCGCGTTTCGACGCTGCACCAGTCCCCCGACATGCAGACCAAGGCGCTCACGGATGCGGGAGCCGAACGGGTCTGGACCGAGCGCATGTCCGGCGCTCGCGACGACCGCCCCGAGCTGGCTGCCCTGCTCGACTACGCCCGCCGCGGTGACGTACTCATGGTCTGGCGGCTCGACCGTCTCGGCCGCTCACTCCCCCACCTGCTCACCATCGCCAGCGACCTCCAGGACCGCGGCATCGAACTGCGTTCCCTCACCGAAGCCATCGACACCACCACAGCCGGCGGACGACTCATCTTCCACGTCTTCGGCGCCGTCGCCGAGTTCGAGCGAGCCATCGCCGCCGAACGCACCGCCGCCGGAGTCGCCGCAGCACGCGCCGCCGGCCGCCACCCAGGACGCCCCGGCCTCACTGCTGACACCACCGCCGCCATCCAAGCCCTCGACGAGGCGGGCACCCCGCGCGCCCAGATCGCCCGCACCCTGGGCATCTCCCGATCCAGTGTCTACCGCAGCATTGCCGCACCCCCAGTCGGCGTCACACCTGGCCAAGGTCAGTAGGAGCGCGCCGTGCAGCCCCGTTGCGCGGAGGCACGGTTACGATTCCCTGATGGCAGCCAGGGGTCAGTTGCATCGCATGCTGACCGATGGAGTGGTCCACGGCGACGCCGCCAAACTCCTCCCCAAACTGCCACCCGGAAGCGTCGATCTGTTCTTCACCTCACCGCCCTACGCCGACGCCAGGGCCTACAGCCGTATCCACCCGGACCACTACGTCGAATGGTTCCTACCCCTCGCCGAGCAGATGCTGACAGCGACCGCCGAAACCGGCAGCCTGGTCATCAACATCAAGAACCGCGTCGCCAATCGGGGTGAGTTGCGCGGCCAGCGGCACCCCTACGTCTACCAACTGGTGCTAGCACTCCAGCAGATGGGTTGGCGATGGATTGAGACCTACATCTGGGCCAAGCCCAACGCCGTCCCAGGCCGATTCGGTCCCCGCACCAAGGACGCATTCGAGTACGTGTATCACTTCGCACGCGGAGAACGCCCGTACTTCGACCTCGACGCCGTGCGGGTGCCCTACAAGGCGGACGCCGCCGAGATCGCCCGCCGCGCCCTGGACTCCAACGGCCGCCGCACCACCGCCGCCGGGTTCGGCCGTGATCGGACGAAGACCTATCTTCACGGTGGCGCCGACCCCGGCAACGTGGTGTCCGTACCGCAGACCTACAACCAACACCGCGGCGTCTCACACACCGCCGCAATGCCCGAGGGACTGGCGGAATTCTTCATCCGCTGCGCCAGCCCCAAGGGCGGTCTGGTGGTCGACCCGTTCGCCGGCAGCGGCACCACCGTCGTCGTCGCCCGCCGATATGACCGACAAGCCATCGGCTTCGAGCTGCACGAGGACTACGCCAAAGAGGCCCGGAAGCGCATCGCCGCCGACAAGGCCGACGACCCCGCCGTCGACCTGCACGCCGTAGGCCAGTGACCACAGCCAAGGACACCGTGGCAGCAGTCGCCGCCGCCGACACCTGGGACAAACGTGTCACCGAAATCCGGCTCATCCCCGAACGGCACGGCAAAGCCGAGCACGGCGCAATCTTTGCAGCCGTGGCCCGCGAGCTGTACGTCCCCTATCTCGCACCAGATTTCGCGTTCATCCACGACGCACCGTTCTACGACGCCGAGCACTTCGACGCCGTGTACACCGCCGCCAGCGACGGAACTGACGGCTTCACCAAGGTCGGCATCGACGACCTAGCCGCCCTCATCGAGCACAATTCACAAACACTGCTGGTGTTTCGCACCATCACCGGTCTCTTGAAGAACGAGTTCGCCGCCACCACCACCATGGTCGCCGAGCAGCTCGGCGACAACGCCCCATCTATCGCTCCAGGAACCGTCGACGGTGCCGAGAAGCGGGGCAGCCGACTCAGCGCCGCGCAGGCTCGCGTACTGGCCCACACCGTAGACAAGCTGGTGCGCCGTGAGCTGTTCACCGACGCACCAGCGGGCCTACACAGCAAGCAGGACAAGCTCGACACCCGCGACGGCTGGGACAGCGTGCGACACCTGGTCAGCGGCGGTGTCCCGTACCGCTCTTACCTCCATCAACGCCACTTCGGCGGCCCCTTCAATCAAGTCACCAACGCCACCACCGGCAAAAAGGGTGATCTGATCGAGGACGAGGTGGAGGCGCTCTTCAAGGACAACGGCGTCCCCTACATCCGCACCGGCAGCCACAACCAGGGCGAGATCGCCGCTCAGTTCAATGTAACCGTTGCTCCCGCACCAGATTTCGTCGTCTTCGACGCCAACGGCACCCTTCGCGCCATGCTGGAATGCAAGGCAACCAACGACGGCGGCACGGCCCGCGACAAAGCCAACCGCTTCCGCGGCCTCCAGACCGAAGGCGCCAGACTAGGCGGTGTCCCTGTTGTCGCCGTCCTCGGTGGCACCGGCTGGGCACGTGTCAACGACACCCTCGGACCTGTGCTCCAATACACCGACGGGCGGGTGTTCACTCTGGAAACACTCGACCAGATGCTGAGCGTGCAACCCTTTCCGCAGCTGCTCGGCCTTACCGACTAGCAGCCCCTGGGGCTTGTGGACTGGCTCATTTGATGAGCCCGTCAGGCCAGTGCTTCTGGTGGGTTTTGTTGATGTGGCGGAGGTTGCCGAAGATGACTTTGAGTTCGGTGGTAGACGGCACGTCGTCGTCGTGACTGCCGGGATTGAGGACCTTGGGCAGGGTCTTCCATTGGCCCTTCTCTGAATTGCCCTCGACGACAAAGGGATAGAGCAAGGTGAGCAGGTCACCGAGTTGGGTGGCCTTGGCCTCGACGTCTGTGATCGTCGTGGGGGTGCCGGCGTCGGTCATGCCGGTGGCGATGATCTGCTTGGCGAGCCGTTCAGCGGCCGAGCGCATGGTGTTACAGGCCGACCGGCGGCCTTTCGCTGTGGGGGCGTGCAGACTCTCCTCGGCTTCGAGCATCAGCTGTCCGAAGGTGTCGGTGGTCTGGGTGGGCTCGGTGCCCGCGCGGATGTCGATGAGATCGAGCTTGTAGGCCAGGAAGTCAGCACCGCCGTGGTTGGTGTAGGACCATTCGGCGAGCTTGCTGTCGAACGTGGTCAAGATGACTTGAGTGCCGCCCGTGAGCAGGGCACCCAAGGTGTACTGGACGAAAGTCAGTCGGTGGCCGGCGTCGCTGCCGGGGATCGGGTCGTCGAGGACGACGATCGGAGCCCCGAGCAGTTCGGTGCGCGCCAAGAAGATCGACAGCCCCAGCGCGTTGAGTTGCGAATCGCTGTAGACGCCAAGGGCTTCCCGCTCTACCGGGATACTGGTGGCGTCGACGCGCAGGTCGGCGATCAGGTTGACGAACAGAGCGCCGGCCGCGCGGCGCTTGATGCCACCGAAGCCGACGAGTTCCTCGGGGCGGATGGTGGACCACCATTTGGTGATGGTGTCGCTCATCTGGGCGAAACGGTCGTCGAGGACCGCTCCGGCACCATCGCGGAGGGCTTTATCGGCGGCGGTGAGACGTCGAATGGTGCGTTGGCGGATGGCTTCGGTCACGACGTCGGCGATCAGTTCCGTCCGTACTGCCACCAGATCGGCCAGTTCGGTCAACCCGCTGATGGTGATGCGTTCACGGGCGGCGTCTTCGACGGCGGTGCGCAGCACCGCGGCGGGCGTGGAATAGTCCGCGCTGGCTTCGCCGAGTCGACGGGCTGCGCCGTCGATGCCCAGGTAGCGAGCGGTGAGGCCCTCGGGGAGGGGTTGGCGTGCGCCCACGGCATCGCTGGTCTCTTCGACGGCGCGCCGCGTCGCCGCCACGGCGGTGGCCAGGTCGTGGGCGGCCGTGGCCACGGCGTCAGCGGCCGCTTTCGTGGCGTTCAGTAGTGCGACGTCGACCCTCAGGCTGCGCAATGCGTCGGCGGCGGCGTCCAACTGTTCGTCTGTCCATGTCGCCACCGCGGGTGTCGCGGCGTCCGCTGCGTCGCTGAACTGATCGAGTTCGTGACGCTTGGCGGTGAGGACCTCGGAGGCGTCCTTGGCGACATCGCCGAGGCTTCGGGTACGGCGCAGATGATCACGAAGGACGTCGATCCGCTCGGGGGTCAACGTGTCGTCGGTGCCGCACACCGGACAGGGCGCAGGGTGATCGAGCTGCGCGTACTCCTCGATGCCCAGCAGCGCATCGAGGACCGGCGTGAGCCGAGCGGTGTGCTGATCGAACTCAGCCAACGCGGTGGCATAGGGCTCCAGGTCTGGACCTACGGGATGTTCCTCGGGCAGCTCCGTGACCGCGAACGCCGAGAGGGGGAACGCGCGCTCGCGCTGCGCGTCGAGTGCCTCCCCAAGAGCGGCGGCGAGATCGTCGACCGTTTCGAAGACGGGTTCGACACCCTCCGCGTCAGCCAGGATCGCACCCCCCGCAGTGCGCAGCGCCTTGTCGACAGCGGTGCGCGCGGCATCGGTAGTGAGCGGCTTCTTCGTCAACGCGCTGATCGCGGTGGCCGCCGATGCTGCGGGGGTGGCGGTGAGCGCGTTGACTCGCTGAAACGCCGCACCGGGCCGCTCGGCTTCCACCCGCCCGCGCGCTGCCCGGACCCGTTCACGGAAGGCGTCCAGGTCGGTCAACGACAGCAGCGCCTTGAAGTAGCCAACGCGCTGCTTGGGTTCGGTGGACAGGACGTGTCGCAGGATGTGCTGCAGCAGAACGGGCGCACGCACCGGCGGGTCGGCCAGCGCCAGCCCTACGCCGGCGAGGTCGGCGGCCTCGGTGCCGTCGATGAGCAGCCGGCTTTCGCATTCGGTGCCCTGGCCGAAGTCGCTGACCAGTTCCCGGCGCACCTGGTGGGTGTTTCCCGCAGCGTCGCGGACCACGGCCTGGACGTAGACGTCGGTGTCGCTGTCGGCCAGGTGGGCATTGCGCAGGCTGTCGTTGTACTCCGCTTTCGCGCCGCCGAGCAGCTCACGGCGGCTACTGCGGCCGCTGATCAGGAACTCGATGGCCTCGGCGAGGCTGGTCTTGCCCTGGCTGTTTCCGGCGTGGATGACCACCAGTCCGGCGTCGAGGTCGAGCGTGCGGGGTTCGGTGCCGAAGGCTCTGAACCCGCGGATCTCCAGCGACACCAATCGCGTCGCGGTCGTGGCGTGGCTCATGGCTGCCGCCAGGTGGCGATGACGGCATCAAGGGCGTCGTCGATGTCCTTCTCGGTCGTGGCATGAGCGATCGCGTCGGCCAGGGCGCGGGCGTCCTGCTGACTGGCCGTGTCACCAGTGAGTTGATCGCGCAAGGCATCGAGGTTGGGCAGAAGCTCGCTCATCGAAACGGCAGCCTACTAACCACCACCGTCACAGCCTGGGACCTTCAACTCGTCGATGAACTCGGTCGAGGCCGATCCCCCGTGTAGGGGCAGCGGCTTACCCTTCGAAGGTGACGGAGGACGACGGCAGTGCCGGGGTGTGGGACCGCTCCTCCCCCGCGTCCCCCGCGCCGCCGCGTCAGCGGCCCGACCTTGGTGCACCGGATGACTGCGATGAGCCGTCATTGGACGAAGACGACTGGCCCATTGATGATCTCGACGACTGGCCTTTCGATGATCCGTCCGTTGACATTGCGCGTCTTCGCGAATCGCTGGAGGAGTCGGAAGCCGACATCGCGGCCGGCCGCACGTTCGGCGAAGATGAGATTCGCATCGGCCACGGCCTTCCCCGAAAATGAGGTCCAGGTGATTCGCACGGAAGCCGAGCCCGACCCGAATGACCTCGATGTCGGCTACGCCCAGCTGGCGGCGGAATTCAACAGCGAGACCGCCAATGGTGAACGTCGGTGCGCGCGGGACCGCTACACGGCTCGGCCCGAACAAGCGTAAGAGCAGAGAACCCCGGCACTCTGTTGCGCGTTCGCTTCCGTGACTCTTCGGTGCTGTGCATCGCACTACCGCAAACGCACCAACGTAAATGAATGTTTTCTTACATGTAAGATTGCATGTAGACATGTTTGCATACAGGTTGATAGATTTATAGCGTGACTGTTTCGGCAGATAAGCAGTGTGAAATTGTGGCGATAGCTCTGCAAAAGGGTGGCGTCGGCAAGACCACCACCACGATCAACCTCGGCGCTAACCTGGCTGCGATGGGTCTGCGCGTCCTCGTGATCGACATGGATCAGCAGGCGCACAGCACCAAGGGGTTGGGCATCGAACTCGACGCCGAGGACGCGTCCATGTACGAGGTTCTGCACCCGGACCGGGCGATGCGCGTCCCGCTGGCCAAGGTCGTCGTTCCGACGCAGTTCGGCATCGACGTCGCGCCCGGTCATCTCGCGCTCAAGGAGCTCGAGCGAACCGGACTCGGATCGGGCGGCCAATTGCGGCTAGCGCGCCAGCTCGACGACATCGAGGGCTACGACTTCGTGCTCCTGGATTGCCCGCCGGCATTGGGGGAGCTGACCACCGCAGCACTCGCGGCCGCCGACTACGTGCTGGCCGTCCTCAAAGCCGGCCCCGACGAAGTGGACGGCCTAGTGGAACTGGGCAACTCGATCCTCGACGTTCAGGAGACCCTCAACCCCGACGTGGAGATCCGGTACGTGCTGCTGGCCGACTTCGACGGCAACCCGAAGGCGAGCAAGGACGTGCGCCGGCAACTGCGTGCCGACTGGGGGGAGTGGTCTGACGGCGGCGCCTACCTGGGCGAGATCCCGCACACGGTGCGCGTGGTGGAAGCCAAAGGGAAACGCGTACCGGTCAACGTGCACGCCCCGACCAGCACGGCGGCCGTGGCCTACCGCGAGGTCGCGGAACGCATCGCGGCAAGGCGGCACGCAGCATGAACGCCGCATCGAAGCCCGCCGGATTGCAGGTCGGCTCCACCCGTCCGCTGTCGCGGGCAGAGCGACGCGCCCAAGCCGCACGGGTCACCGCCGACGAAACCACCGTCAACGAAACCGCTCCGGCCGCGCCGGAGCCGCGGAACACCGATACCCCGCCCGCACCCGGGGTGACATCACCCGATGGTGAGCAGGAGGCCCAGCCGACTGAGCCGGTTCGGCTGAGAGCCCGTCAACGCAAGGTGAAGAGTCCGTTCGCCACACAGCTGCACGCGGGAACCCTCGCGCGGCTCGAATGGATCAAAGCCCACGGATACGTCATCACCGACACCGTCGACGAGGCCATCAACCGCTACCTAGACGACGCTGGCATTCCAAAGCCGGACCGCAACGACCGCATGCCCTGAACACGGGCGCGGGCAACGTAAGCCCACGTCACCGCCGTGACTGGTGGCGAACGTAGGTGCCCTCACCGCCGACCAATCAAGGGCGTCACGGGGGAGGGGGCGCGGGCTTCCTCGGCCTCGATTGTGGCGAAACGGTGAGTGGTGGCCGTCAAGGCCGGTAACCGCCGCTGCGCGGTCGACCTACGGCCGAGCCTGGACAGCCGCCACCCACCGCGCAAACGGGCCAGTACGAGGAAGCCGGGCGGGAAACGCTGGCGGGTCCGAGCTACTCGGCCTGGGGCACCCCGGCACGGTCCAAGAACTCGTTGAGCGCCGCATCCACGATGTCGGTGACCGCGTACCCGCGGTCCTTCAACACCTCCACGCGCTGCTGCGTGCCGGGCCGCACATAGGTGTTCAACGGCACCTTCTGCTGCCGCTTACGCAAGGGAAGCGCGCTGCCGGCAGCGTCGGGAGCACCGCCGTCGAGAGCATCCCCAGCCGAATCAGGCATGCACGCATCCTACATGCATCCCTAAAAGTAGATTGCATGCAACTTGCTTGCATGTATGCACGCACGCTCTTACGGTGATGGCATGGAAACCCTCGGAACGGTCCAAGACGACGTAAGTGCGGTCCGGGACTTCGCATCCCAGGTCCGTGCGCTGTGGGCGCAGCTGACAGCCAATCCGTTCAACACCCCCGCCGCAGAGAAGCTCCTCGATCTGCTCCTGGAGGACGCCCCGGCAGTGGATCTCGCCTTCGAACGAGTGCTGCGGTCGGTGATCCACGGACCCGCATCGACCGGCGCGCCGATCCTGGACATGCTCGGCGGCCCACGCTGCACCCCGCACGCCGCGCTCGTCGTCGGCGCGGCGGCCTAAAGTCGGGCCGAAGCTCCACGAACGTGCTTGGTCAGCGCTGGACCGGCCACACCACGTGGAGCCGAGCGCGAGGCGCACCGTGGTCGAAGAAAGCCTCAGCCATCAGTTCGGCGCTCTTACTGGCAATCAGCTCGGTCAGGTCGTACTGCACTTCGCTGCAGGCTTCATCGAGCAGAACCTGTTGCGCCGAGGCGATCATCGCGGTTTCATCCGCGTCGCTGACGTGTGATCGGGCCGCCCAGTCGCTCATCCGGTCGCCGATGGCGTCCACCTCCGAGAGCACCATGCAGGCCGCCTCGCTGGCGTATTCCTCAATGAACGTCGACCGCGCCTCAGCCGGCCACCACACCGGGATCGGGAGCTGGGCCGCGTAGACCGCCGTGATGGCCGCCTCCAGATCCGCTACATCGATCACCACCCGAACGGTAGCCGTGTGAAAGGAGAGACGGGATGTGCGCGTGTCGGTACCAGGTACATGGGTCTCTCTGCGTGAAGATCAGGTGCATGGCCCAACCGCACAAAGGTCCGCGTGAGCAGATCAAGGTTCGCGCTGACGCATCCGTCTACGCCCGGCTTCGTGAAATGGCCGCCGAACGCGGCACGAGCGTCAGCCAGCTTTCGGCCGACCTGCTCGCTATCGCGGTCGGGCGGCCCGAGGCAGTTCGCGAACTCGACAAGGAGGTTCTGCCACTGGCGATGTGATCACCCGCCAGGACCCCAAATCTTTGCTTGGAGGGCAGGGCGTCTTGGCCTACGTGACATCTGAATAGCTGGTGTGCGGATTCTCCCGCTGACATGACTAAGGCCCCGCGTTAGCGAGGCCCTGTCGGGGGTTTCGAACTGAGTTGGCGCTCGGTTCCGGGTCCGCACCCGATATCCCCGAAGGGACGATGACTTTGCCGGTCACGTCTCACGGTAGCGCACGTTCTACTGCGGTTCTAGATACGCCGCGAAAAGAGTGCGCGAATCGTGACCTCCACACCGGTTCTCGGCGCGCTAGCAGCGCGCGGCCGGCACCACTCGGCGCTGCACTCGACGGCGCCGCTTCCAGCAGCCCCCATGTGGCTCGTGCGCACGCCAATGAGCGTCGTCGTGACTGGGTGACGCGCGCCGGCTCCTGCGCACCGTCTGCGCCGATGTGGACCAGTCGCGCCGGCTGGCTCGACGGGCTGTCGCGGTGGGTGCACTCCCCGGCGTTCGGACAGCTGTGTGCTGAGGCGCGGGTGTCGATCACCACGGCCACGCTGTTGTCGATCGCCACGGTGATGGCCGAGCACGCCGACCACGCCACCGGCCGCCACGTCGCGGTCACCCGCGCGACAATCGCCGACAAGGTGGGCTGCGACGTACGCACCGTAACCACCGCCTGGCGCGTCCTGAGGGCCTCCAGATGGGCCGTGGAAGCGCAGCGGGGCCACGGTTCGACAACCACCCCCAGCGTCGGCCGCCGACCCTCGGTGTACCACCTGGTACCGCGTCGCGAAGCCCGTCCACAACCTCGACCGCTTGTGCGTGATTTCCACCTACCGCCGTCAGGCGGTGTTGGTTGTTCTTCTCCCGTAGGGAATTACTCACCAAGCGGGCGCGCGAGCGCGCCCGCCAACCGATGCTGCGACAAAACGCGACAAACACGGCCGCGGCGCGCTACCGCGCGACCGCTGGCCACCCAAAAACTGGCCGCTGGACTGGTCGCGCTCACCCACGGTCTCGACCGCGCCCACATCGGCGCCATCTGCGACGCACTCACCGCCGCCGGCATCGACCCCGACGTGTGGTCAGCACGCGCGGTCAACGACAAGCTCAACGCCGACATGCACGCCCGAGGAACGACCTGGCCCGACCACATCGCCAACCCCGGCGCGTTCCTTCACAGCCGGTTACGACGGCTGTCCTGGACACCACCACAGACGCCGACAAAGGCTGGCGGCTCCGCCGCCGTCAGCATCGACCAGACGCCGCCCCCGGAGCCGCTCACCGATGCCGCGCGGGCCCGGATCACCGCCGCCCGAGAAGAGATCCGCCGAGTGCTCACCGAGCGCGCCCAACGCGCCCGTGAGGAACACACCAGCAGCACGCCCAGCGCGTCGTCGCGGCGCGGCATCAGCCTGTCGGTCCAGACACCGCACGGCGGCGCGATCAACCGGCCCGCAGCAGCCCATCGCGCGGGCGGCGGAGACGCGGGTGGAGCGCACCGTTTGAACGTCCGGGTCGACGAAGCGCCTAGTGGTTGCGAAACGGCGCGCTGACGTTGCGGCCAGACGCCACCCTCAGCACCTCCAGCCAACACGTCTTTCGTCGGCTCACTCACATTTTCCGCCGTACCTCAGCTTCCCTTTACGCCCGCTCTCATCACCTCATCTCCACCGCTCGCCCCCAACTCCCGCTGCCCTTTCACACTGCCCCCTTCACCACTACCATATTTACTATGGCACATTTGCACAAAGTTGTGCGATGCTGGTGGTGCCGCCCGTTGGGGTGCGTCTGGACCCGTGCCGTGGCGGGCGGCCCGAAGCGTTGGGGGTGATGGTGGGTGTTGACGGTGGCGAAGTTGTCGTTGTGGTCGGTGAACTATTACAACGACACCGCGCGGGCGGTCGGTGATGCTGTTGCAGACCGGCAGAAAGCCAACGGGGGATTGGCGGAGTACTACGCCGAACGCGACACCCGCACCCCGGTCTGGACGTGCGCGGGGGATGTGCGCACGGTCGCAGAGTTGGTTGGTTTGAGTGCCGCTGAGCGGTCCGGTGGGGATGCTGATCCGGAGGTGGTGGCGCGCTGGCTCGACGAGGGTGTGGCGCCGTCTGGGGAGTGCGGTCGGGCCCACGGCAAGGGTGGTGTGCACGGCTTCGATCTGACGTTTTGCGCGCCGAAATCGGTGTCGTTGGCGCGGGTGTTCGGCGGCGATGTAGGCGATAAAGCGGTCACTGTGGCGCACCAGACCGCGATCGCGGAAGCGTTGGAGTACCTCGCTGCGCATGCCGGCTACACCCGGGTGCACAACCCGGTGACGGGGAATAAAGACCTTGAGAAGTTGCCCGGTTTGGTGGCCGCGGCCTATCAGCACGAGACGTCGCGGGCGGGGGATCCGCACCTGCACACCCACGTCTTGGTGCCGAATAGGCAGGCCCGCGCGGACGGGAAGTTGGTGTCGATTGACGGCACCAGTTTGTTTCATGAAGCACGCGCGGCGGGGATCATTTATCAGGCCACGCTGCGCCATGAACTGCACCGCCTCATCGGCGTGGAATGGGGCCCAGTGGACGCCCGTACAGGGATGGCCGAGATCGCCGGTATTGATGCGACAACGATCGCTGCCTGGTCGACGCGCAGCACCCAGTTACGGGAGTGGGCGGCATCGAATCTCACCGTTGTTGATGACGTGAAGGGGCTGTCGCAGGCGCAGTTGGCGGCCGCGCAGAAAGCCACCCGACCGCGTAAACCGGAGTCGCTGTCGTGGGCCGAGTTGCGTTCGCAGTGGCGCGCCGATCGGCGCGGTCTGGCGGTGTCGCGCACCGCGCAAGCCGAGGCCCGCACCGCACGCGAACAGGCCGCCCAAACGGCGGCGGCGCGCGTCACCCGCAGCGGGATTGTGGTGGATCGTCGCGCAGTGGCGGCGATGGCCGCACGCGCCGACAAAGCTGCGCTCACGCGGGCGGATCTGGTCGAGATCATCGGCGCGCAACTACCCCTGATCGTCGACCCTGCTGCCGGCGAAGACGGCGCGGCGCCGATGCCGCGCCAGGTCATCGAAACCTGCGTGGACACGGTCGGGATGCGGCTCACAGGGCCGCGGCGCGCGCATCAACGCGAAGGCACCGAGCGGTTCACCGTCGACCTGATCCTGGCTGAAGAACGCCGCGTGTTCGACCTCGTCGACGCCACCAATATGCGGGCGATGTCATGGGTGCGCCCAGAGCACACCGCCACCGCGCTAGGACTCTCCGAACAGCAGCACCAGGTGGTCGCGGCGATCGCGTCCACACCACAGCTGGTGATGCCGCTGTCGGCGCCGGCCGGGGCGGGCAAAACCACCTCGATGCGGGCGTTGCGCACCATCGCTGAACACCGCAGTACGGCGCGGATGATCGTGATCGCCCCGACCGGGAAAGCCGTCGACGTCGCCCTCGCCGAAGGGGCGGCCTCGGAGGGCTACACCATGCACAGCGCCCTGAAACGGTTAGCCGAGGGCCAGTTGGAGCTGGGGCCGTTCGATGTCGTCGTCGTCGATGAAGCCGGCATGGTCGGCACCCATCAATGGCGCCAACTCCTTGCCGCGACGACCGCGGCCGGGACGAAGACCGTGATGGTCGGTGATGCCCACCAACTGCAGCCGGTCAAAGCCCGCGGCGGGATGTTCGCCCAACTGTGTGCCGAGCTGCCCTGGACCCAACGCCTCAGCGAGGTGTGGCGCCAACACGACCCGGCTGAACGTGCCGCCTCGCTGGCGCTGCGCGACGGCGGGCCGGCCCCGGTGCGCCGTGCGATCGACTGGTACCGCGACCACTACCGCCTGGCCTGCGGAGATCAAGTCACCATGGCCGCCGACGCCCTGGCCGCCCACCAACGCGATCTGGCCGCCGGGAAGGACAGCCTGCTGCTGGCCGACACCGTCGAGATCACCGACGCCCTGAATCGCCGTGTTCATGACCTCATCGTCGCCGAGCACACCGACCAGGGACACCAGGTGGCGACGGTGACCGGGGCGCGCGGGCACCACATCACCACCGGCGATGTGGTCGTCACCCGGCTCAACGACTCCACCCTCACCGTGCGCGCAGCCGATGACCGCAGCCGCACCCTCACCGACGCGCCGGTCCGCAACGGACAACGCTGGCACGTCGTTGCCGTCGACAACAGCCCCGAGCCCCCGCGTATCGCGGCGCGTCGACACGGCGACCAGGCCTGGGCCGTGTTCAGTGGCGACTACCTGCGCGAGCAGGTGCAGCTCGGGCATGCGGTCACCGTGCACACCGCTCAAGGTGTCACCGCCGAGACCACCCATGCCGTGCTCGCTGACACCGCCCGCCGCAACCTGGCCTACGTCGCCCTGACCCGCGGCCGCTCATCGAATCACGCCTACCTCTACCAACGCAGCATCGGGGAGGGTGATCATCAGCACCGCGGTCTGTCCGCGCCCGACGGGGTGCACCTGGCCCACCGGGGCACCCCCGCCCAGGCCGCCCGGGCGCTGCGCCAAGTCATCGGTCGCGACGATCAAGCCCGCACCGCGCACCAAACCGCCGCCGACACCCCCGCGCATGAGCTGCCTGAGCGGGTCGCCTCGCTGGTCGCCGAACACCACCGCGCCGTCACCGCCCGCCTGAGCAGCCACCGCAAAAACCTACGCAGACAACAGGATCGAGCCCTCGACCGTGCTCTAGGCCTCGACCAAAGCCAATCCCGAAACCAGGAAAGAGATCAGGGCTATGACCTCAGCCTCTAACCCCCCTCTAACCCCCCGACCGCTGTGCCCGACGCCGGACCGCAAATCTCCGCGTCCTTGCTTGGTTCGATCACCGAACTGACAAGGAGATTTGATCATGCCAAGTCGAGGGGGTCATGCCAAGTCGAGGGGGTGACCCGCGCCATAAGCTAGGCGTGGTCACCAAGTCGATTGACGGCGAAAGCTACCCCTTGCTCGATGATGCTGCCGTTGTAGGCGTTCGTCGTGTGCGCGGAGAAGTTCAGCCCGTCTGAGCACACCGGGTCGTCGGGAACGCAGACCATGATGGTCTTTTCCGCATACGGCGGGCCGATAACGACCGGCGGTTGACCGAGGAAGTTCATCGCCCGCACGTTAGGCATTCCGAACAGCACGACCGCAGCGACGTGCTCGGCCACCTCGGGCTGCAGCGGCTTGGGCACTATCCCGTATATGCATGGTTCAAATGAGCCGACTCGGCGTCTGTCTCGTTTGTAGACTTCGAGACGTCTCGGGCCGGCCCTGTCCCCGCACTGGATGAGGCTCGTCACAGGCTGTCGGTTTCCGCGGGCGGGAAACCGTGCGTATGAGGTTTTGGCCGGCTCAGGTAATAACCCTGCGTCCAGGCGATGCCGGCGGCGCGAAGTGAGTCCAGTTCACCTTGGGTTTCTACGCCCTCGGCGATCACTCGCGCACCGCTGTGCTCGGCTATTTCAACGATCGCCTGTACTAGTAGCCGGCGGGTGTTGTTGTCATTGCAATCGATGTTGCGGGTGATGGACTGGTCGATCTTGACGATGTCGGGATCGAGTTTGAATACGTGCGCGAAGGAGGCGAACCCAGCGCCGACATCATCGACGGCGACCCGCAATCCGCGTTGCCGCAATGGTGTCAGAATGCCGCTGAGCTCTGCGTAGTCATGCACGGCGTCGTGCTCGGTGATTTCAAGTACCAACCGTGCGGGGTCGACTGTTGCCAGCAGCTCTGCCCACGGCGCGAGTAAGGCCGCCTTCGGCGAAACGTTGACGGCAACGAAGACCTCGGCGGGCAGGTGCGGCAGTAACGACACCACTCGTTCTACAACGGCGATCTGCAGCTCGATGTCGAGTCCCAGCAGGGCAGCTTGTTCGAAAAACAGATCGGGCCGAAACGGCTTACAGGTGAACCGGGACAACGCCTCGACGCCGACCACAGCGCCAGTGGTCGATTCGTGGACCGCTTGGAAGACGACTTCGAAGTCCTGCTCGGCAACAACGCGGCGGATGGTGGCGCGCTGGGCAGCAGTCTCTCCGGCGTCAGCGGCCGGTTGCATTAAGGATCCGATGAAACGGGCCACGTGCTTGACTATCCGTAGGTCGGCATCGTTGAGGTCAGGCTTGCTGTGGCTGCTGACAATGCACAGTGATCCCAGCAGCATCGTGGACCGGTACTCCCACGTAGGCGCCGAGATGCAGTTCGTCGGTAACAGCGAGTTCGGCGGTGGTTTGGTTAGCCGCTGTGTCGGCAACGATTGACGGCAGTCGTCCATCAAGGACGCGAATGCAGTACGAGTTGGCCAGGCTTGATCCATCGCCGCAGCTCAAACCCACCGCGTCAATATCTCCATCGAGCACTTCGAAGATCTGCATGCCATCGCGAAAAGCGCTCAGCCACGCAGTATCTAGGCCCAAATGACGCCGCAAGTAACCCAGGAGGGTCTCGATCAAATCCACCGGAACCGAGGGCACAATTCCTCTGCCATCAAGGTGTCGGTCATTGTCGGCCCCCACAGCAGCCAGGGTAAACCGAGAAATCGCCGGACATTCCCTTTTTGCTGGCCAGTCTGATCAGTCACTTTTCCGGGGTTGTCGTATTTGCAGCCTTGCTACGACGTTGATGAAGTGCCATTCGTCACCCGGTGGTGGTTTCCCGACAGCAGAACCCTATCTCATGACTGCCACTTCAATGGAGGCAAGCAGATTTGTAGGAAGAAAGAAAGGGCCGGACGTAACATCCGCCACCAATCATCGGCGTCTGAACGCGCCTGCAAGCCGATGCCCATCGACGTCGCTCCCCGGGAGTGGGAACAACAGCAGCAGCCGGCATCGTTGCCCGCTGACGCTTACCCCCACGTGATCGAGCTGGGACCGATTGCCAGCACGCTCACCATGAGAACGCCCGGGGTTGGTGTCTCCCGAATCGACGCCGAATTCGTGATCAAACGAGACTCCTGAATCAGCAGGCATCACATGAGTGCGATCTCTTACCGAAGTGGCAAATCTTGCGGGCTTACCGCCTGACACTGGACCCCTGTTCATCAACAAATATTGACGTTGCTGCAGAAGGCGTAACCTATCTTTCTAGAGTCTTCAGGAGCAGCCCAATCGCGACATGCCGTAGTAGCATCGACTGGAACATGGGGCGTTGAGCACGGGAGATGACCGTCTGCACCATGACGGGGTGACTGCGTGCGCAGGCAAATGATGGCGCTCACATCTGGGGTGGGTGGTTGCTGGTATCAGCGGGAGCGCGCCTATGAGCGGAGCTGTCGGCAGCTGGCTGAACACAGCCCTAGCCCGGTGTGCGTGCATGACGGCGAGGTGCTCGTCTATGTCAATCCAGCCTTCGTGGCGTGGATGACAGCGGAGTCGGATGCTCAGCTGGTGGGTCGCGACCTGGCCGAGTTCGTTCGCCCCGACGCGGTCGACGGGATTCGGGCACGCGTCGCTGCATTGCGAAAACTTGGCGAGGCCTCCGCTCCCTCAGCTGGTGTGATGCTGCGGCTCGATGGCACCGCCATCGAGGCGATCGCGGTGGCGGTGCGGATCCGATGGCAGAACCGGACCGCGTTCCAAGTGGTCTTCCAGGACGTGACTGCTCAGCGGACCGCCGAGGACCTGCGCTATCGGGCGGCATTGGTCCACCATGTCAGCGACGCACTCATTGCCACCACCGCGGCCGGTGCTGTCACCAGCTGGAATCCCGCGGCCGCGGGCATCTACGGGCGCACCGCCGCCGAGGTCATGGGTCGCCCCGTGAGCGGGGCGGTCGGCGCGCCGCTGGACCCGGCGGGGATCATCGCCGCCGGGGGCGTGGTGCACACCCTCCACCACGCCGCCGACGGAACCGCCCTCACGGTGCGGGTGTCTGTCGCGGCGATGGACACCGGCTACGTCCTGGTCTGCGCGGACCTCACCGCGTTGCGCCGTGCTGAACAGCGCTTTCACACCGTGGTGGCGTCGATGGACGCCGGGGTCGTCATCCTCGGCGCCGACGGCCGCCCCGAAATGGCCAACCCCGCTGCCGAAAACATCCTCGGCGCCAGCGTCGACGAGCTACTCGACGTCTACCACGTGGCCCGCGTTGACGACATCCCCCTCTATGAACCTGACGAGCGACGTCTCAGCGGTGATGAGCATCCAATCGTCCAGACGCTGAAGACCGGTGTCGCGCTCAGCGGGCGCATCCTGGGTTTCGACCGCATCGACGGGCGCCGGGTGTGGCTTTCGGGAAGTTGTCGGCTCTTAGATCCCGCCGATCCCCCCCATTCCTCGGTGATCATCACCATCCACGACATCACCGACCAACACGTTGCTCGGCAACACCTCACCTACCAGGCCACCCACGACGCGTTGACCGGGCTGCCCAACCGCACCCACATTCTGTCCTGCATCACCGCACTGACCCATCCCAGCAACGGTCGGCGCCTCGGCGCGGTGCTATTCCTCGATCTAGACAACCTCAAGATCATCAACGACACCCTGGGCCACGCCGCCGGCGACGACGTACTGCGCATCGCCGCCCAACGCCTACGCCATGCCGTAGATCCCGAAGACGCCGTCGGGCGCTGGGGCGGCGATGAATTCGTCATCCTGCTCTTCGGCGATCACACCCACATCGACGTCGACCAGCAGACGCGCGCCCTGCATAACGCGCTGTCGGCACCGATGAACCTGCAGGAAACAACATTGCACATCCACGCCAGCATCGGCAGCACCCTAATAAGGCCCGATGAACAACGCAGCCCCACCGACATCCTGCGCCTCGCCGACCACAACATGTACCGCACCAAGAAACGCAACCAAGGCTCAACCCGCGATAAGGAACAATGAGGGGGGACTGTGGGACTATCTCGCTAACGGTGTTTCCGGCGGTTTTCATCAGTAGGTTTCGGCTGCCGGGAATCGATCGGCGAAGGTGATCGCGAACGCATTCAGGGCAGGTTTCCACCGCATCGTCCATCGTGCCCTGCCGGCACCGGTCGGGTCCAGTCCTCCCCGCCGGTGCCGGCCCACAATCCGAGGATGTCGCGTTCCCCGGCCAGGGTCACTCCGATCGCGGCGTAGAACGGGCGGTTGGCGACTTGACCGTCGCGGACCTTCACCACGATCGCGTCGATGAAGATCGCGGCGTAGGTTTCACCGAGTGGCCGCACCGACCAATCGTTCATCTCCTCGATGACCTTGTCGGTGATGCGGCTGATCGTCTCCTTCGAGACCGACGCGCCGTAGATCTCAGCGAAATGCGCTGAAATCTCCCCAGTGGTAAGCCCTTTGGCGTACAACGACAAGACCACCTCATCGACCCCGGACAATCGGCGTTGACGTTTCTTGACGATCTGGGCCTCGAACGTGGATGCCCGATCGCGCGGCACGTCGAGTTCGACCGGGCCGGTGGTGTCGGTCAGCACCGTCTTGGTGCGGGTCCCGTTGCGGATGTTGCCCGACCCCGCCTCCGGCGGGTCGTGTTTCTCATAACCGAGGTGCTCGGTCATCTCCTCATTGAGTGCGGTCTCCAGGACCGTCTTGGTCAGCTGTTTGAGCAGCCCGTCGGGGCGGCCCAGTCAGCGACAGGCCCTGTTCCTGTGCCAGTCGGACCAGCTCGACGGCAGCCTTCTGCTCGGCGGAGCAGAAGGCTGAGCAGAAGGCTGCTGGCGTGTTCCCGCTGAATGAGTCCAACCAGTTTTAGCAGTGTTGAGCCGATGGTCAAGCACTTCACCGAAGTTTTCCCCAAGCGCTGCGACGACGCCGCCGCGCGGTGGGGGCTCTTTGTCTCGCACCCCGATGTTCCGGATCGGATCCATCGCATGCGCGATGACGCGATCAGCAACACCGACCGTCATGACACGCTCGGCGAGCTTGCGGCGGCCGCCCGCGAGGTGTTCGGCGAGGACGTCGACTGGTTCCACGAAGATGATGAGGGGGAACATCCCGGCATCTGATCCAGAGCATATTCGGTTGCCCCAGTGCAATTTTGGGATTTGGAGGATGGCTAGGTGGATGGGCGGGTCGCAGTAGCAGCATCGAGTCGGCGGTGTACCAGCGATAGCGCCGTAGCCAGTTCAAGCAACTGGGTGTCAGTGACCGTTCGTAGGGCACGCGGATCGTGAGCCACTGGGTTTCTGAACATGCCAGCCAGTCCTTTGATGAGATTGGCGAAGCCTGTTTGTTCATCACGATCGGTTTGAGAGGCCAGATCGTTGATCGCAATGACTGGTGCTCCTGATTTCCCAAGGGACAGGGCCGCGTCTATCAGTGGGGCGCCGTCGCCGCTGAGGCCCGACATCTGCCGAACTCGTTCGAACACGCTCTTAGTCGCCTCCAGGGAGGCGTGAAAGTTGTTCTTCTTGAGTAGCTCCACGGTGCAGTAGCGCAGCACTTCGTCGTGGGTGTCTCGGCGTCGTAGCTCTGCCCGCAGTGAGGTGGCGTTGCGTGATGCCTCATCCAGGGTGGAGGACCGGGGGCCGCGGTGTACCTTGCCGGTGTCTTCAACGCGGAGACCGACGAAGGTCAGGACCTCATCGAGCTGGTCTTGGCGCAGCGTGAACAGCTCAGGTCTGCCGACGTAGTTGGTGGGGTCCATAGCGTGCTGAATGAACGTGATGATCCGCTGCGGATGGCCATCGGTGTTCTGTCGGCGTACGAACGCCTCCTCCAGCCGTTTCCATTTGGTCAGACCGGCTCCGGGGTCTTCCATGTTCAGGGCTCCGGGGTCTTCCATGTTCAGCCGGCCGAGCAGCTGACCAATCTGATATCCGTTGAGGCCGTCTTGGGTGTCGCCCAGCACTTGTGCCACCGCGGTTAAGGTCCCGAGCTTCCATGCTGGCTCAGGCATTTGGTTGCGTCGCTTCGTCATTGGCGAGGTATCGGTAGGCGGTGGCCCGGCCGATCCCAAACGCGGCAGCAAGCTCCGTAACAGGTTCTCCCGTTGCTGCCAGGCGTCGCAGCTGCTCTTGTCGATCGGGGCTGAGTTTTGTTGGCTTTGTCGCTGGTAGCTGCCGTGAACGGCGTGAATGGCGGGAGGCGGCGCGGCGTTCCCGGCCCAGTTCGAGTTCGAGTTCAGCGAGGGTCGCCATGATGGCCGCCACGGCGCGGCCTGCAGGAGTGGCGGTGTCGACCCCTTCCCGGAGCGCACGCAGCATGATCTGGCGTTCACCGAAGTCGGCGATGGTGCGAGTGACTTCGGCGACCGAACGGCCGAGCCGGTCAACAGCCGCCACGACTACCGTGTCCCCAGCTCGCGCGTAGTCGAGCATCGCAGCAAGTCCAGGGCGCTCCGTTCTGGCCGACCCCGAGAGCTTGTCGGTGAAAATTCGGCCCGTGTCGACGCCGGCGGCCGCGAGCACAGCCAGCTGCGCGTCGAGGTCCTGGCCGGTGGTGCTGACTCGGGCGTAGCCCAGGATTGCCGTCATGCGACGACTGTCTCATTGGCCGCCGACAGTCGAGATCTGAGACACGCGGTGTGAGACAAGAAACGAGACAGCGCGACCTGGAGTAACGAAGGCCCGTTGAGGGCAGCTAGCCCTGTCTCGTTTCTCTAGATCTGAGACGAAGCCGTCGTGGTGCTGTTCGCCGAGAAGACGGCTTAGTTGCGGCGTGCTGCGGACAGGTAGTCGTCGCCCCCTACGTAAATGGTCTCGTCGGGCGACGGATCGTCGACGGCTCGCGTGACCGCCTGTGCGAATTCAGCGACTGTCGGTAGCCCGCCCGCTGCCGCCCGACGCGCGATTACTGCTGTGGGGTCACGGCGTTCGAGCAGTCGGACGATGATTGTGCCGTCGATCATGTCTCCAGAGACCACGACGAGTTCGATGCCGCGGTCAGCGAGGAGTGGGCGCATACTTCGCAGGGCGTCTTCTCCGGCGCGCTTACTCACCGCGATAGGCACGTAGTCGGGGGGCACGGGCTTCACGCCGTGGAAATGAGCTTGGTGACTGGTAATAAAGACGAGCCGCCCCCGTTTCGGTAACAGCGGCAACGCGAGGTGCGCCAGGCGTACCTGGGCGTCGCAGTTGAGCCGCTGTGCATAGCCAGGATCGGCACCCCACTCCAAGCCGCCGGATGCGTTGAGCACCAACGCATCTAAGCGGCCAAACCGCGCCATAACTCCCTCGAACATGGCTCGTACAGCGGCTTCGTCGACGAGGTCGGCTCGCACGCTCGACGCTGACCCTCCGGCGGCCCGCACTGCCTCGACGACCGCATCAGCCCGTTTGGCTTTCTCCCGGAAGTTGACGACGACGTGATAGCCCAACGCTCCGAGCTGAACTGCAACTTCGGCGCCGATGCCGCGCGAGGCACCCGTGACGAGCGCGACCGGGCGTTTTGTCTCACGCAGTGAGGGCATGCAGCCTCCTCGGACTACTTCTGATTTAGAAGCAACTATGCTGCTTCTAAATGAGAAGCGCAAGTGGTCCCGAGTTCATCCAGCGGGCCGACGACCCTGCAAACGCTCCCGTGCTGGCGGCGATGGAACTATTGGGGCAGCGCTGGGTCTTGCGCATTGTGTGGGAACTCGAACCCGGCCCCCTCGGATTCCTCGAACTACGCCGCCGAATGGGAAACTGTTCGTCCAGCATGCTCGCCGAGCGACTTCAACAGCTCTCCGCCGCCAATCTCACCACTAAGAATGACACGGGCGCTTGGGAACTCACCGTCACCGGGCACACGCTCGGCACCGCCCTCGCACCCGTATGGGACTGGTCGGAAAGCTGGCAACCGCGGGCGCAGTGAACACCACCACGAGCATGTCCCTGCGAGACAAGAACTGATCGATCTCGTTTCTCTAGATGTGAGATAGCTGCGGGGGGCGTTAAGCAAGGCGGAGTGCTCTCCTGCAATGGTCGAGTAGCACCTCGCCCTGGGCGCACACCGGGAATAATATTCTTCCGTGTCGGTCAACGAACCC